>CAZGOY010000004.1:0-97422 GCA_964527565.1 uncultured Sulfuricella sp.
CGGGGAGCGATGAAATTGCACAGTGGGATGTTTATGCAATATTCAGGTTAGCCGTGCCAGCTCGTTGAGGTCGGCGCGGTTGGCCGCGCCGGACTGGTGCGAGAGCATGTGGATGTCTTCATAAATCAGATGGGCGGCCTGTTCGTTCACGCAGGCGTGGGATAGCGCCGCCCACAGCATGCCGGCCAGTTCTTCGCCGCGGGTCAGTGCCGAGCGCCAGGCGCAGAGCAGGCCGTCGGCGCTTTTGATGCGCCCCATGCGGCGTAGCGTCAGCGTGAACTTGAGCTCCAGATGCTTCTGCATCAATTCGGAAAAATCATTGCGGTCGCGCGCCAGCCCCACGGCGGTGCTGTGCAGCGCGTAGTCCGATTCGCTGTCCCAGCCTTCCAGCCCGGCGCGGCGCGCCAGCCTGCGCAATTCTTCCACGCTGAGGCAGGTGCCGATGAGCGGGCAGTGGTACTTGCCGGCGATGTCCCACAGCTTGCGTCGGCGCGGCAGCGCCTGCCGCGTTGGCGGAGGCATGCCCGCCCTGGCGGGGAAGGGCGCACCCGTTATTTCCTGCGCCGTGGCTTGACTGGCGATACACATGAGGGAACTCCTACTTGGTGAGGATCAGCTTGCCTTTGCTGGTGATGGTCAGGCGGTATTCCTGGCCGTCGTGCAGCAGGCGCAGTTCGCGGCTCTCGCCCAGCAGCTCGCGGACTTCGATGCGCCGGGGCGCGGGAGGTGCGTCGGCGTTCCGGCCGGGAGGCGTGCGTTCACGCATTTTATTTTCCGGGTTCAAGGGGTGGCTCCTGTCGGCTTCAAGCCAGATTCCGCAACAAATAGGGCGCCGTCGTTCCGAAGACCAATAGCGCGAGGATGAATGCCGCCTGCCAGGCGTTGCCGCGGCATAACCAGATGAGCGTTTTCATGTCGGGGGTCTCCTACCATTTTTCGGTGATGAAACGGTCGCGGAAGTAATAGCCCTGCACGCAGTCGAATCCGATATCGTGCGCCAGCGCCAGGTCGCCGAGGGTTTCCACCCCTTCCAGCACGGTGCGCGCCCCCGCCGCGCGCGCCATGCCGTGGAACCATTCCAGGACGGCGAGCTTGCGGTTGCCGCGGTTAGCCAGCCAGGCGCGGTCGAACTTGATGAAGGTCGAATCGCAGAAACTGCCGAACGACACCAGGCCGTTGGATACGCCCAGGTCATCGGTCGCCACCTTGATGTCGGCGCCCTTGAAATCGGAAATCATGGCGCGGGTGCGCACCACGTCACGGATATGCAGGTTTTCGATAACCTCGATGAGAATCTCGCGTCCGGGGCAACGGTGGCTACGGAACAACTCGGTAAAGAGATTGCCGCCGGGCGTGCTCCCGGCATGGAAACTATCCGGGTCGAGATTGAGGAACAGCAGTTCGGTTTTCGGCGCTTGCAGAATCTGGAGCCGCTTGGCTTCCAGCTCGGTGTGGAACAGCAGCAAGGGGTTTTCGTGGAGCATGCCGAACACCAGTTCGGGGGATACGGCTTCGCCGCTGGCCCGGTAAAAACGGGCCAGCGCCTCGTAGCCCAGGGTCTCGCCGGTGATGGTGTCCACCACCGGCTGGTATTCCACCCCGAAACGGCGGCTCAACAGCATGTCGAGCAGTTCGTGTGCGTGCAGGGTGCCGCCGGCGAGCAGCGGGCGCGCCTGGGCCGTCAGGCATTCGATGGCATGAAACTCTTCCTTCAGGATGGCGTTCATCGGCGTTTCTCCTTGCGGCAATGGATGGACATGTTGCGCCGTCCGGTCGATCCGGCGCGCAACCCTGCGGCGATAGGGAAGTGAGAGGTTCATGATGCCCCCTACGCCGCCAGCCTGAGCGGAATATCCGTCGCCGGCGAGACTTCGGTTTGCTTTCTGCGCACGATGGGATGGGTGAAACCGCCGGATAGCGCGCCGATGGAAAGGGTGAAGGCCGACGAAGCGATCCAGTTCTGAAAATGGCTGCGTGACAGCCAGGTGCTTTCCACCACGTAGGGAGTGTTGCCCTTGGTCGGCGCCTGCACGCGCAGATTGACCAGACCGCGTTGCACGTTCATCAGCCCGGTAAAAAGCTGAAGCCGCTCCTGGAAGGAATGCTTGCGTTCCTTGTGAACAAAAAATTTGTCGTTTACGCAAATCATTTCGGAAATCATGTGAAACCTCCTGAAAAAAGAGTCAACCGGATGGCTGGCTACCTTCGACCGGTGGTCTGTGGCGCTGGCTGGAATTTGTTTTTCGATTCAATCGAATGATAACCATTCTCATTAAATAAGTAAACCCTTTAACCTTTAAAAACTCAGTCTATCCGCCAGGGCAATCGCACTATGTGGAAACACGGTGCTTTTCAGGCCCCAGCCAGACCGTCTCCCCCTTTGCAAAAGGGGGATTAAGGGGGATTTCAGCGGCGTTGGAGATTCCATCACCGTAGAAATCCCCCCTCGCCCCCCTTTTGCAAAGGGGGGGGGGGAATCAGATAGTGCGATTGCCCTGGTTTATCTTCGGATGGTCGCGGACAAGAAATGTGTTTTCTGGGAAAATCGCCGACTTTACCGCCAGGGTTCCATCGGGTGCGCAGCCTTGGCATATTTCCACACATTCACCAAAGCCTCTCGACCATGTCTCATCATAAAGTCAAAATTATTGATCTTGGGCAACAGCAAAAACCCGCGCGTCTTTCCCCCGCACAGAAAAAATTCAACGCTTTGATCCAGAAAATCGATGATCAGAAAAAGCTGCTGGCCGTATGGCAGGAAACCCTTCCCCTATGCCAGCAGAAAGTCGCCGGAAAACTGGTTCCGCTGCAAGAGACCTACGGCGAGCATCAGACGGCAATGGTGCATCTGATCGACAGCCTCGCGACGACGCACAAATTCACCCGCAACCAGCAGGAGAAGATCGCGCATCTGATTACCTCGATTTGCGAGGAGCTGATTTCCCGGCAGGGGCGCGAAGAGTTGAAGCCGATTTACAACCGTTACAGCGAATGGGATTTCGATGAAGCCGCCAGCGAAGGCAACGATATGGCTGCCGCGCTACTGAAGGACATGTTCGAACAGCAATTTGGCGTCGAACTGGATATGGATGATTTCGACTTATCCGACCCGGAGGGGCTGGCGGACAGACTGACGGAACAGATGGAAGAAAACTACCGGCAAGCCGAGGAAGCGCGCCCCAAGCGCAAGAAAACCGCCAGACAACTGGCCAAGGAAGCGCGCGAGCAGGAAGAGGAGGCCAATGTCAGCAAATCCATCCAGGCGGTTTACCGGCAACTGGTGACGGCCCTGCACCCCGACCGTGAACCGGACATGGAAGAGCGTGCGCGCAAGACCGAATTGATGAAAAAGGTGACAGTCGCTTACGGAAAACGGGATTTGCTCCAGTTGTTGGAACTACAGTTGAGCGTCGAACAAATCGACCAGAGCAAAATCAACAACATTGCCGAGGATCGCCTGAAACATTACAACAAAATCCTGCAAAACCAGTTCGAAGAGCTTCAGGAGGAGGTGATGTCCACGGAAATGCAGTTCAGGGAAATGGCGGGCCTTTCGCCCTACGAACGCCTGACCCCCAAGCGCGTGGTGGCGCTGCTCGACGAGGACATCCGCGCGCTACGCGGGGAAATCGTCCATATCGAGAATGACTTGCGGCGATTCAGGGACGTGAAACAGTTCAAGTCCTGGCTCAGGGATTTCCGCATTCCCGAACCCGATTTCAACCCGTTTTTTTGATTATTTCAGCAGGCGCTGCCGGTGGTGCGCCAGATGCACGCCGAGAGCGGCCAGGAACAGGCCGCCGCTGAGCGCGTGCCAGCGTTTGTTGCCCGCCGCTGCGAATGCCAGCGATACGGCGAGGCTGGCGAGCATGCCGTGCTTGGCATAGCGGTTGAGACGCGTCTGGGCGGTGTCGGGCCGGGGAGAAGCGAGTTCGGCATCCACTGCGGCATCGACGAAGGACTCCATGATTTCCGGTGCTGTCGCGGCGGCATCGTAGTAGAGCAGCAGGCTGCCGACAACGGGGTTGATTTCCGTCGAAGTCACGCCATCGCCTGCCGCCAGCGCGCTACGCAGCCTTTCCAGGCGCTCCGGCACACGCAGCTTGGGGTCGCGCACGCGAATGCGTCCAGGGATGGAGGAGGCGATGCGGCTCATGGTGATTTCTCCAGCTTGGGTTTTTTCTTGCCGCCGAGCAGCGCGTTGAGCAGGATGCCGATGGTGCTGCCGTTGTGCAGGATGGAGGCGCTGACCGGCGTCAGGCGCCCGGAAGCGGCGGCGGCGAGGATGGCGGTGTTGACGCCGACCGTCAGCTTGAAGTTGCGGTCGATCAACTCCAGCGTGGCATTGGCCAGCGCCTTGGCTTCGGCGATGGGCGCGATGCCGTCTTCCAGCAGGGCGATGTCGGAGGTGAGGCGGGCGATGTCGGCCCCCCGCTGCATGGCGATGCCGACATGGGCACCGGCCAGCGCCGGGGTATCGTTGATGCCGTCACCGACAAAGGCGATGCGGTGGCCTTGTTCGCGCAGGCTTAGGACGATGTCGGCCTTCTGCTCGGGCAGCAATTCGGCGTGATAGCCGTCCAGCCCCAGTTGTTGCGCCAGTTCCGCAGCGCGTTCGTGATGGTCGCCGGTCAGCATGAGGATTTGCTTTACGCCCAGTTCGCGCAGGCGGGCGATGGTTGGCGCGCTGGCTGCGCGCACCTGGTCCTTGAGCGCGATGATGCCGACCAGCCTGCCGCCGAAGCCGATGTACAGCAGGGTCTTGCCTTGCCTGAACAGCGTGTCGACTTGCAGGCGGTGCGGGTCGAGGGGAATGCCCTCGTCTTCCTCGACGAAATGCCGGGAGCCGACCACGATGCGTTGCCCATCGATGACGCTGGCCACGCCGTGGGCGGCGATGAATTGCACTTCCTTGTGGTCGAAATGGCGGTTGCAGCGCATGCGCGCCGCCTCGACCACCGCCATGGCGAGCGGATGGAAATAATGCTCTTCCACCGAGGCGGCCAGGCAGATCAGGTCGTTTGCCGTGAATTGGGGGTCGAAGGCCACCGAGTCGGTCACTTCCAGCGATCCGCTGGTGAGGGTGCCGGTCTTGTCGAAAATGAAGGTGTCGGCCTGGGCGAGCCGCTCCAGCACGTCGGCACCCTTGACCAGGATGCCCGCCTTGCCGGCCCGGTGCATGGCGGATTTGAAGGCCACCGGGGTAGCCAGCTTGAGCGCGCAGGAATAGTCCGCCTGCAGCACGGCGGCGGCGCGCTGCCAGTTGCCGGTGAGCAGGAAGGCGCCGCCGGCCAGCCCGAGCACCAGCGGCACCAGGCGGTCGGCGAGCCGCGAGGCGCCGAGCTGGGCCTCGCTTTTCGAGGCCAGCGATTGTTCGACGTAATCGGCGATGCGCGCGGCGGCGGTATAGCGCCCCACGTGTTCGGCGTAGATGCGTAGCCGCCCTTCCTCGATCACGGTGCCGGAGAGCGCCGCATCGCCGCGCGAGCGGTTCACTGCCAGGCTTTCGCCGGTCATCGAGGCTTCGTTGACCAGGGCTTCTCCGCCCAGAATCGTGCCGTCCACCGGGATGGTGGCACCGGCGCCGACGATCACCGTATCGCCGGCCTGAACTTCGGCGGCGTCGATCTGGCACTCCTGTCCGTCGCGTTCCACCCACACCAGGCCGGTATCGGGGCGCAGCAGGCTTTTCAGCAGATCGTCGGAACGCCGCGCGATACTGTGTTCCAGGTATTCGCCCAACGCCAGCATGAACAGAGTGGTGTTGGCGGCGGTGTAATCGCGCCGCGCCGCCGAGATGGCGACGGCCAGTGCTTCCAGCACGTGGGAGGTGATGCCGTTGGCGAAGAGGTCGTCCAGCGCCTCGCCGAACAGCGGCACTGCTGCGGCCAGGGTGCTGGGCAGGCGCAGCGGCGTCGGCAGGCTGTTTGACGCCAGCAGCAGCGCGCCGCTGCCGACCACCCCGGCGAGTTCGTCGCGCGCCTGTTTCCCGCGCGGCTGGGCAGGCACGGCGAATTCCGGCCTGAGCATGGCTGCCTTCAGCCGGGTGTCGGAGGTCAGCGCCGGGTCGTAGCTCACCACCAGCGAGCGCGTCGCCGGATTGACGCGGGCGCTGTGCACGCCGGCGAGGTTTTCGACGGCGCGGGCCAACTCGCGGGCATGCGGCGCGCCACCCTGCGCGCAGCGATAGCGGAAGCGCACGCGCCCCCGGATATGGTGAACCACATCCAGGCCGGCGAAAGCGGTCGGCAGGGCAGTCATGGCGCTGCTTAACGCTCCGCTTGCATCTCGGCCTGGATGTCGGCCATCTGTTCCTTCATTTCCGCGAATCCACCCGCGACGCTGCTGTAGAGTCCGATGCCGGCCTTGAGCAGCATGCCGCGCAACTTTTCGTCGCTCAATACGTAGACCGCCGCCGCGCCGAGCAGTGCGCCGACCACGAATTGTTCCCTGCGCTTCAGGCCCAGGGACTTCTCCAGGGTACGCAACAGGCCGGGGCGATTGGGGGCGGCAGCCAGAATTCCGTCCTGCCACATGGCGTCGCGGCGTTTTGCTTGCTTGCGGTCCTTTTTCTTGCTCATGGCATTTCTCCTATAAAGTTGATTGGGGTGTCCGGTGGCGTTTCCACCCGAAGCAGATGCTCGGCGAGCACCAAGGCCAGCGATCCGGCGGTGATGACGCCCAGTGCCCGGAACGGAGCATTGCGCCGCAGGGCTTCGGCAGCCGCCGCGCCCGCCGAAAGCGCGGCGCCGCCCTGAAGCGCCATTTTAAGAACCCGGCGCACGGCGGGCTGCGACGGCATCCGCTTGCCGTCGTTCTGGAAGGCGGCGAGCAGCCCGGTGGCGACAAAGCCACGCGCGAAGTTGTCGCGCACTTCCGCCATCGCGCGCGCGCGACGGAGTTTTTTGGGCATTTTCATGATGCGGAGTCAGGCGACGCCTTCCCGGTAGTCTTGTCCGCGCGTTTGCGGGGCGCGCGCCTGGATTTCGCCGTGGCGGCATCCGCTTGTTGCGGCGTACCGGCTTCCACCGGCGTAACGGCCCGCGCTGCCTCATCCTTTCCGGCACTCAGGCGCTGGCGCGCAGCCGCCGAAGAAGCCTCGACGGCGGACAGGCCGGAAAGCGTGGCATCGTGCAGCTTGTCCTGCGCCTTGCCGAGACCATCACGGGTTTTTTCCTGAAGCTTTTCCAGCCCGGCGCGCGTTCCGTCACTGCGCATCAGCCTGACGGCAACCACGCCGGCCAGTAGACCGGCGGCAAAGGGAAGAAGTGGCAGCATGGGGAATTCTCCTTTCGGTGGGGAAAAGGCGGTGCGAATGCACTGCCGTCTTGAAACTTTACACACTTTGCGCACCCGAATCATGGGTGCATTACGCCCTTGTGCACTGGTGTTTTTCATGCAGGATGTCCACCAGGATTTGTGCCTCCGGCGTCTCCCGGCAAGCCAGCAGGTCTTCCCATGCTTGCGGAGGGATAACGTCGGCGTCGTATTCCACCGTGCAGGAACGCGCCAGCAGGTTGATCCGCATGGCGGATATGCCGCGAATGTCGCTCAGCGCATCCCGCAGGCGCTCCGGGTGCAGGGCATCCAGCCCGGAGAGTTCAGCCATGCCGATGTCGAGCTTGATGCGCACCCGTCCGGGAATGTGGTGGGCAATGCCCGCCTGCGGCGCGAAACGTTCGATGAATTGCCATGCCTGCGTGCTCATGATCAGAACTTGTAACTCATGCCGACCTCGAAATTGCGCTCGATGCCGGGGAAGATGCCGTCCGGATTGCGGCTGGCGATGTATTTCTTGTCAAACAGGTTGCGGACTGTCCCGAAGACAGCCATCTTCTTGGACAGACTGTAATGTGCGCTCAGATTGAACACGGCATAGGCCGGAATTTCGCCGCGGCGTCCATCCGTGCTTTCCCGGACAGTGTTTTCCGGATCGACAAACTGGCTGGATACCCGATAGGCGTTGAAGCTGGTCTTGAGCGGTCCGGCCTTGTAGTTGAGTGCAACATTGGCCGTCAGCTCAGGCGCATACGGCAAACGGTTGCCGTTGCGGTCCACGCCGCCGACGATCTTGGTGCTGTTGTATTCCGCCGTCGGGATATAGGTGGCATTGGTGGCCAGGCTCCAGCCTGAGCCAATCTCGAAGCCCACTCCCCCCTCAAAGCCGCGATGAATGGTCGCGCCCGCGTTGGTCACCGTCGCGCCCACTCCGCCGGACTCCGACTGCGGCACGATCTGGTTGGCAAAGTCCATCTGGAAAGCCGTTGCTTCGTAGGTGAGGCCGTTGAAAGCGCCGCGCACGCCGACTTCGAGGTTGTTCGAGCGTTCCGCGTCCAGGTTCTGGTCCGCGCCACCGGCGCTGATCGCCGTGGCCACCATGGCCGGGGAGAAGGCCTTATAGGCCCCGGCGAATACCTGTGCCTGGGGCGCAGCCTGCCAGGTCACGCCCACGCCGGGCAGCACTTCCGTATTGCTGGATTTCCCGCTTCTCCCGCTCAGCTCGTCCTTGCGGTTTTGTTCATATGACTCGATACGCAGGCCGAGGGTGGCGCCCAGTTTTTCGGTAAGGATGAAACGGTTCTGGCCATAGAACGCCAGGCCTTTCGCCTTTTGGGTGTCGTCGCCGGTCAGGTCTCCCGAACGCGCATTGGGGTCGATCCTTGATCTCACCGTGCGGTTGCTCAGGGAATCGCTGTGCAGGCGAATGCCGATTTCCGCCTCGTTGCGGATGCCGAAGCCGCTATGATTCACGGCGAGCCGCGAATCGACGCCAAACATTTCAAACGCCCGGTTGCGCCCGCTCATGCAGTACGCCCCTGTGCCGCAGGCGACAAAAGTCGTGGCATCCGCGCTGCGCGCGGAAATGTCCCGGCGCCAGTAGTCGCGGTCCAGCTGGCTCCAGTACAACAGGGTTTTCAGCTCGACATTGTCGCTCAGAGTCAACTCGTGATTGATGTCGAAGGAGTTGCGCTCGGTCAGAAAATAATCGTTGGGGGCCGGATTTTTAGTCGGGTTGTTGCGGTATTCGTTGGGGCGCAGGCCGACATACGACGTGTTGATTTCGTTGTCGTAGTGCGTGAATTTGGCGCTGATCCACTGTTTGTCGCCAATAGCCATGCCGCCTTTCAGGACGACGTCGTTCATCTGGAAACCGTTGTTGCGGAAGCCGTCGCCTTCCGATGTCACCAGGCTGATGCCGCCCATGGCATCCACCGAGGATGCGACGCCTCCGGCATCCAGGCCCAGCAGATAATAACCGTGCGAGCCGGCCTTGGCCGTCACCTTCACGCCTTCCTCGGGTTTCTTGGTCTTGTAGTTGATGACGCCGCCAATGGTGGTCGGCCCGTAGCGCAGCCCGGCGGCGCCCTTCAATACCTCGATGCCCTCCATGCGCTCGATGCGCGGGCTGTAGTAGGACTCGTTGGCCAGGAACAGGCCGGGCGCCACCGGCACGCCGTCTTCCAGCACCAGCAGTTTCTGGCTCCGGTTCGGATCAAGGCCGCGCATCCCGATGTTGGGGATAAAGCCATAGCCTTCCTCTTCGCGCACCACCACGCCGGGCACGGATTTCAGCGCATCCTGGGTAGAGGCGGGCTGGTGGAGTTCCAGTTCTTCCTTGTCGATCAGCGCCACGGCACCGGGTTGCCGGGTAATGGCGCGCTCCCCCTTACCGATCACGTCAATACGCGGTAATTCCTTTTCTTCCGCCAGCGTGACGGTGGGCAGATTGAGCGCGAGAGCCACAGCCAGGGCGAGCGGGTGATTGGCGACAATGTTGGTGTTCCGGCGTGAAGCGCGAGTCTTCCTGTTCATCAAGGTCTCCATTGAGTGAATTGGCATGGCTGGCTTGACGCAAGGAATGCGGCTGGCTGGCGTTGTCTGGTTTTTCAGATTGTCGGAGCGGGAGCGTTTTCCCGCAACGCGTGGCGAATGATAATGACTCTTGTTTGCCTCGTCAAATAGGCCCGCCCAAGCAGAGATGAGATTTTCATGAACAAGCCAGATGCTTCAGGCGCCCGCGATATCGGCGATTTTGTCAGCCGCTTCTTGCAGCAGGTCAAACTGGGCGATCATCGCTTCCCGGCCTAGCGTATTCAACAAATCCGCGCGCGCGGGCGGCCAGATGTTCAAGTAGGAAACATTGGCTTCCAAGGCCCAGTATTCCCTGGCGTCGCGCAATATATCCAGCGTGCACAGAACCGGATGATCCAGCGCCGCCGACATTTCCCGCGCCATTTTCAGCAGCGCGGGATCGTCGTGCAATTCGACGTCATATCCCGCCGGGCCGTTGCTGACGATTTCTGGGCCGGCATGGAGATGCCGTTCGTCGAGAGCGGGAACCGCTTGTCTGGCAACGATTCGATAGCTCAGGAGCGGCGCGCCGCAAAACAGGTAAATCCTGAAGCTGGTGGCGTGCGCTCCGGTAGGGATGAAATCCTGGACAACAAAGCGGTGCCGGATGATGGGGTGATCGTTGGCGAAATCCTCGAAGCGCATGCCGGAAAGTGCTTTCCGGCGCAGGAAGAAGACCGTGTCCGGCTCGGAGGTGTCGAGCCGGTCCGGCTTCAATACCAGCAAGTCATCGTCCGCACCCTCCAGCGTCATGCCGAAGCGGAATTTCGCGGTAAACGGCGTCCTGAGTCCGGCGGCGGAAAACTTTTCATATTGAACCGTCTTCAGGAGCGGCGGCGGCGGGTGGATCAGGCGCCCGCTGTCGGCCTCGCTGTCGATATGCAGCGTCGAGATGACGCAGTCGTGGTTTTCAGCTGCGAACTCCCAGTCGATTGCGCCGGAATAGGGCATGAACGACAGGTGTATCCGCCGTTTCAGCAAGAGAGACGCGATTTCCTCGAAATCGGATTGCATCGCCTTGGGGGCGACAAATAGAAGCTTGCGCATGGGGTGGTGGTCCGGAAAGTTCAGAACAGGGGTGCCGGGGTGCAGAAGGTCAGGATATCTTTCCAAGATCAGCCCTGTGACGAAGGGCGTCTCGTAATGCCCGCTTTTCCATTTCTTCGAGTGGGCGGCCAAACACGTTGCGACCTCGGGCTAATAGGGATCTATCCACTTCTGACGGAAGTGCTCCTTTTTTTGGTACCGCCATCCTCAACTCAGGTGTTAGCGTTTCAAAAGTCAGTGTCGCTATGGTGTCGGAATCAAGCAGTACTGCTTTGGAAATCGGCGCAGCCACAGCCATAACTTCATGTGGCGCTTCCGGCACGATCCCCGGTTCCATTATTGGTGCCGCAGGTGTGGTAGTCACAGTTTTTGCGGTTGCTGTCACAAATTTACGTACCTCAGCATCATTCCAGTGGGTTTTGCGGTCAACCTCTGCTTTGAGGAAGGGAGATGTCGCGGCGATTGGCCCCAGAGAAAGGAGGTGTACGCGAATCCCCAGGTTCTGGGCGGCCATTACACCAGGAGTTAAATCAGCATCCCCCGTGACCAGCAGTGCTTCGGAAATCGCTTTGGCTTGAGCCAAGCCGATGATGTCGGCAATAATCAGTCCGTCCACGGCTTTTTGGTTGCCAGCGCCATTACGTGTGCCGAGTCGCAGTTTGAAATCATCCAAATCCTCGATGGATCGATGGTCGCTAGTTTTACCTCCCGACCCAGGGCCGTCATACCAATAAACCCGCAGAAGTTCCGCGTTCAGAAATTGTGTCCCGACTTGTTCGAGCAGGCTTTCTCGGAGAATGGGGTAATCAACCAATATGTCATCTCGTCCGCATCGCTTACCATGGACGATGTGCGTGGCTTGCACCCAAAAGTATCCTGCGTCGACGAACACCGCGATTCTGCGCATATGCAACCCCGTAAATGCGAAAGGGCGCCGAAGCGCCCTTTCTAGTAGAGGTGCCTTTGGGGCACCAAACATAGCATGGTGTTTTTGGACACCAAATAGAGGCTTGACTATGTGATTTTCCCTCTTGTTTGTCAAGGACTTTGTTTGTCGGGCGCGGCTGTCCGGGTGATGTTGCCGACTGCTGGGTTCTTTCAGGTTTTACCGTTGCCGTTTCGAATAGGCTTCGATGGCATCCGCCTTCATGCGGTAACCGGCGGTGCCGAGGCCCAGTTCGTTTGCCGGGCGGGCCGAGACGGTTTCCAGCGCGCCGTTGACCCACACGGTATCGAAGGTCTGCATTTTCCTGCCCGGCTTGGGAACGAAAACGTGGATGATCTGGTTGGCGGGCGGCGGCGGGGTATGGATGCACGCCCCAAAATAGGGCACCAGCAGGAATTCCGTGACGCGTTCGCCATCCCGTTCGAGCGGGACGGCGAAACCCGCGATGCGGATGCGCTGCCTGTCGAGGGCGCTTTCCACCGGCGCGTTGTTCCAGGCCTCCTGGATTTTGGCGAGCATTTCGCCGGCGCGCGGGTCGTTGTCCTGAAGCTGGCTGAAATCCATGCTCCTGAAGGCCTTGGCGGGATTCCAGCTTTTCGGAACCAGCGCCTCCCATGCTGTTTCCCGGTATTTTCCTTGCGTGTTCCCGGCGGGCTTGGCCTGCGGCAGGGTGTCGCCGGTCTTGTATTTTTCCGGGGCGGCGGCGCTATCCGGGCCGCAAGCCGCCAGGGCGGCGAGCAGCAGAAGGGGCAGGGTACGGTTACGCATGAAGGAACCTCACAGGCGCGGAGTCAGGCCGTCGGCCAGGGAAAGACGGTAGGCGCGCCAGCCGGGAAACAGGCTGGCGAGTAGGGCAACGGCGGCAACCCCGGCCAGCAGGCGCCACTCTTCCGCGCTCGATGGATGCGGGGCAAGGGCAAGGCCGTAATGGGCTTGCAGGACCGGACCGGCCAGCGGAGCCAGGGCGGCGAGCAGCAACACGCCGAGCGCCGACCCCAACAGGGCGATCAGCAGGCTTTCCGCCGCCAGCAGCAGGAACACGTCGCGGGGGCGGGCACCCACCGAGCGCAGCACGGCGATTTCGCGGCGCCGCTCGTTGAGTCCGGCGAGGATCACCGCGACCAGGCCCGTCAGCCCCACGGCGACAACCAGGGCAGAGACGGCCAGCAGGGCGTTTTCCGCCGCGCCCGCCACCTGCCAGAGCTGGTCGAGCGCCACGCCGGGCAGCACGGCGAGCAGCGGTTCGGCGGGATAAGCGTTGATGTGCCGTTGCATCCTGAACACACCGGCGCGATTTTTCAGGCCGATCAGCGCGGCGGTGATTTCCTTCGGCGTCAGGTCGAATTTGGCGAGATGCCGCTCCGGGATGGACACGCCGGGGAGCGGCGCGCCGCCCGCCCAGTCCAGGTGCAGCGCGGTGATGGCCGCCAGCCCGACATGAACGGTGCGGTCCACCGGGGTGCCGGTGCGCTCCAGTACGCCCACTACGGTAAAGGGTTTGTCGCCGTGCCCGGCAATGATGTCCTCTCCCATGCCGTGGGACAGCACGATGCGTTCGCCCGGACGGTAGCCGAGGCGTTGCGCGACCTCTGCGCCCAGCACGGCCTCCAGAATGCCGGAAAAGGGCCGTCCCTGTGCCAGCGCCAGAGGATGACCGGGGCCGTAGCGGAAATGCTCGAAATAGGCCGGACTGGTGCCCAGCACCGGGAAGCCGCGATGCGAATCGCCCAGCGACAGAGGAATGGTCCATGCCACCTCCGCATGAGCGGCGATGGCCTGATAGCTTTCCCAGCGCATGTTGCGGGTGGCTTCGCCGATGTGGAACACCGCGTAAAGCAACAGTTGCACCGGGCTGGTGCGCGCGCCGGCCAGCAGATCGGTGCCGGAGACGGAATGGGCGAAAGCGGCGCGGGCATCTTGGCGGATGCGCTCCACGCCGAGCAGCAGGGCCACGCTCAGGGCCACGGCGGCAAGCGTCAGGCCCAGGGTAAGGCGGCGGTTCCAGGCGCTGCGGGCGGCAATGACGAGGAGATATTTCATTCGGCGGACGTGGCGCGGTTGATGGCGGACAAGGCGATTTCACGGTCGAAGCCCGCCGCGAGGCGGCGGTCGTGGCTGACGAACAGCAAAGTGCTGCCGGATGCGGCGCATTCCCGTCCCAGCAGATCGAGAAAGGCCGCCTGGCGTTCACCGTCGAGAGCGGAGGTGGGCTCGTCGGCAATAATCAGTTCCGGCCGTCCGATCAGCGCCCGCGCCACGGCGACGCGCTGTTGCTGGCCGACGCTCAGGCGCGCGGCGCTGCACCGGTGCAGCCCGGCATCGAGGTCGAGGTGGGCCAGCAGGCGGGCTGCCTCGTCGCCCAGGGAATTGCCGCCGGCCAGGGCGCGCGCGCGGCGCCGCGCCGAAAAGCGGCACGGCAGAAGCACGTTGTCGAGCACCGGCAGATAGGGCAACAGGTTGAACTGCTGGAACACGAACCCGATATGTCCGCCCCGGAAGCGGTCGCGCGAGGGCGCGTCTAGCGCTACGAGGTCGCGGCCCAGCACTTTCAGCGTGCCGTGCCGGGGCGTCAGCACGCCGCCCAGCAGGCCCAGCAGCGTGCTCTTGCCGCTGCCGCTGGGGCCGTGGAGAAAAATCCTTTCGCCTTGCAATACCTCGAAAGTGGCGATGTCCAGGCACGGCGCCACGGCACCCGGCCAGGTATAGCGCAGGTTTTCGATGCGTATGACGGTATCGGGCACGGCGCTTACCAGGCGATGCGGCGTTGCGCCGGGGTCAGACGCGCGGCGCTCTGGCCGCGCGGCGTGGCGGCCTGAACATCCAGGCGGCGCAGCCGCGGGAAGGCGTCGAAAAGACGCACCTCCACCTCGCGCAACGCCTGCGGGTGGGCGCAGCGGAAGCGGTAGCGCCCGTCGAGGTCGAGATGGCCGTTAGCGGCCTGGCGCGGCGCGCTCTCCAGCACCGGCGAAGAAAGCTCCACACCGTCCGGCGCGCATTGGGCCGCCGCGCTCAAACCGAATAACGCTTCAGGACGGTTGAGTTTTGCCGCCATGTCGCGCACGGCGGCCTTCTGTTTTTCGCCGCGCGGCAGATGTTCGAAGCCCAGCAGACTGTCGAGCGGGCTTTCCAGGGCGAGCGTGACGGTCTCTCCGTCCACGGCCAGATTGAGGCGTGCCGCGCCGTGGGTGTGGGCATCACCCTGGCCGGCGGGCGCGCTGCCGCAACATGCGGCCAAGACAGCGGCAAAAAAGGATTTCGGCAAAATGTGCATGGGGTTCTCCTCCGTCAGGGAAGCGGGTCGTAGCCGCCGTGGTGCCAGGGGTGGCAACGCCCGACTCTCTTGATGCTCAGCCAGGTGCCCTTGAGGACGCCGTATTTGGCGAGCGCCTCTGCGGCATATTCCGAACAGCAGGGCGTAAAGCGGCAATTCGACCCCAGCAGCGGGCTGATGGCATAACGGTAGCCCTTGATGAGCCAGATCAGGAGGTGTTTCATGGGGCAAATCCTAAATGATGGGGTGTATGCAACCCGGTTGCATTGCACGCCGCGCATAGTCCGCGGATGGTCAATTCCACCTCCTGGGACTGAAAACCTGCCGGCAGCGAAAGGGCGAAGATCGTGGGAATGCTCTCCAGGCAAGTCACGCCGCCGCAACGGCGGCACCGGAAATGCGCATGACGGTGGCGGTCGCGGTCGCTTTCTGCGGGAGGGGAGGCGTTGAAGCGCCAAACCCGGTCTTCGTCGGCGATCTTGTGGGCAAGCTGGTGCCGCACCAGCCATTCCAGCACGCGGTATAGCGTAACCCGGTTGACGGGCGGGCGGCAGTCGAGCCTTGCGGCGATTTCATGATGCGTCAGCGCCCGCTCCGCCGCCAGCAGCGTTTCCAGAACGGCCAAGCGCGCCGCCGTGGAACGCAGGCCGCCTGCGCGGATCATGCCGCTTGCCGCTGCCGCCGTTGGGGAAATGTCGTCCATGGCGCGATTGTCGCAGTTAAGCGATTTCCGTGCAACGCTGTTGCATGATTCCGCGCCAGGAATATTTGACTGGTGACATCTTGGCTCGAAGATTTCATAAATTTCGACAAACCTCCGTGGGAGGGGGCGTTTCTATGAAATGATCGGGATAAAGACGTTGCTGGCTGTCATAGGTGCTGCTGGTTTGAAGCTGTCGGCACACCGGTAGCATGTGCGTAGGTCGGGCACGCCGTGCCCAAGCTACCTGCACCCTGCATTGTCCATCCAGCCGGTGGCGCTGCCCAAGTCGAGGATTGCGCCTTGGCTCAAGGGGTCACGGTAATACAGATGACCGTCCGCCGCCGAAGTGCCCAGGTGCGCCTGGGTGCCGGGGTAGTGGCGGTAGGTGTAGGGCGCCAGCGTCTGCGTCGCCGCGCCGGCGGGTGCGAGCACGTCAGGATAGGTCATTTCCGCCCAGGCGAACAGGCATTCGGCGCCGGTGAGAACGGCGGGGAACGTGACTTGCACCGGACTCAAGCGGTTGGTGGTGGTGCCGTCGCCGATTTGTCCGTAGTTGTTGTCGCCCCATGCCCACACGCTGCCGTCGGCCTTGAGGGCGACGGTGTGCCCGTACCCCCCCGACACCAGCGCATAAGCGTCGCCGATTTTCACCGGGGTGTGGCGCTCGGTGGTGGTGCCGTCGCCGAGTTGGCCGTAGTTGTTGCGGCCCCACGCCCACAAGCTGCCGTCCGTTTTGATTGCGGCAGTGTGATGAGTTCCCGCCGTCGCATGGACGTAGCCGGTACCGAAGTGTGAGAACCAGTCGGTAGTGGTGCCATCGCCTGGCTGCACGGCATCGCATTGCCCTCATCGGACAAGATCGATACCCTGGCCGAATGGCTCAACGTCTCGCCGCACTGGCTGCGCTTCGGCCCGCCCGATGCCGCCAAGGCGAAAAAGACGGCGAGCGCCAACCATGCGCTGGAAGGCGGAGGGACTTACGAAACACTCAGCACGGAGGAGAAGAAATTGCTGGCGCGGCTGCACGGCATGTCCGAACACCAGCGCCATCTGGTGCTGGAACTGGTGGAACAACTGGCGCTCCAGCGCGAGGTGTGGCCGGGGGGATAGTTTCGTAGGTCGGCGGCGAGCAGATCGAAACAAGCGCCCTTCACCATAAATCCGCATGGCGGGTTTTGCACTTTGCGCCATCGCCCTCCATCCATTCTAAGAGTGCATCAATCAAGGCAACCACCTTGTCGTCCGCCAAGTTGTTGCCGGACTTGAGCCATGCGTTGAATTGGCCGCGATTGACTCCGGCAGCACTCGCCAGACGGGCTTGGGAAATTAACGGACACGCTTCGAGGAGTTGCCTGATTTCTTGATTGACCATTAGGTGAAATAGGACTTGACTTAACACCCGGACAGGCCAAAATTACACAACCCCCACGACATCTGTCCTTTTCAGGAGGGTCTGACTATGCTTGGCACTATCCAAACACCAACCGAGAAATCGAAATGGACTCCCCCAATTGCCCGCCAACTCATCAAGGATGGCTTGAGTTATGGTGAATTCGAAGGCTTGCAGACGCATCTTTCGCTCCCGGCTGCGCAACTCGCCGAGTTGACGGGTATGCATCCGCGCACCTTGCAGCGGCGGCGCAAGGAGGGGGTGTTTACCTTTGTGGAATCAGACCGGCTTTTCCGTTATCTGGATTTATTCCAGCGCGCCAGTGCGGCGTTGGAAAGCGAGGATGCGGCGGCGGCTTGGCTAAAGCGCGCCAACCCTTACTTCGACGGGCTGTCGCCGTTGGAGTATGCCGCGACGGAGCCGGGTTATCAGGAATTGCTGCTGGATATCGAAAGTATCGCGGACGACAGTTTTGGTTAGGTCTTGATGGGGATAGGGGGACGGCATGGAAATGACGCTATTTGGTGTTCAAAAAGCTTCCGGGGCAAGCTGTCCTCCCAATCAACACACCAACCGGGGCGGACGCTGGCATACCGGCCCAAGGCTTATCCGTTACCTCGCCGAATCGCCTGCGCTGGCTGTTCTGGAATTCCTCAAGGGCAAGATGACCCAGCTCAATGCGGGCGAGTTCAGCCACGGCAATTTCGTGCTGACCAGTTGGACTCTCGACATTGATCCCGCGCTGACCCCGTTTATCAAACTCGCAGATTTGCCTTTGGGCTGGCAGCATATCCCCTACCGGCGTTCGACCGCGACTCAGGATTTGGGCAACGCTTGGCTGGCAAGTGGGCGCTCGCTCGCGCTCAAAGTCCCCAGCGCGGCATTGCCGCCCGGCATGGGCTGGAATTTTCTGGTTAATCTGGCTCATCCGGATTTCCCCGCCCCGCTTCCGGCGGAATGCGTAACTGCCACCCCATTCGAGTTGCCTTTTTACTTGGGGAACCACCGTTATTTAGGCGATCCCGAATAGCAGCCCTTTCATGCCAAGTGCGTGCGCCGACAAAGGTCACGGTGCCAGTTCAGGGCTTCACCGGACATTTTGGGATGGCGCCTGGGATGGAGAAAAGAACGTGCCGCTCATATTTTTCCGTCATCCTGGTTTTCCGGCACGTACACCATCGAGCCGTCCTTCATGCGGTAGGCGATGCCGGCTTTTTCGCCGTCGCCGCTGCCGATGCTGCCGTTGGCCTTGTAGTGCTCGATCTTTTCGCCTTTTTTCACCACCATTTCCATGCTCGGCTTGCCGGGGTCGGTGATGACCGTGACGTCCTGCTTGCTGAAGGGATTGAGCAGGGGATTTTTTGCCACGGTGATGAGCAGCGCGGCGATGATGACCAGGAAGATGTCGATGATGTTGACCACCGAGAGGATGGGGTCTTCGGTTTCCGGTTCGTGCAGGAGTTTCAGGCTCATGCCGCGCTCCCTTCGCGCAGGGCGGCGATTTCCAGGAGTTCCTCGGCCAGCCAGCGGCGGCGCACGTTGACCACCCAATAGGTGATGGAGGCGGCGATCAGGGCGAGGATGACGGCGGAGAAGGCGACCGTCAGGTTTTCCGAGACCTGCGCGAGGTTGCCGTCGGAGAGGGATTTGAGCGCCGGTCCCATGGGGATCATGGTCGCCACCAGCCCGAGCATGGGCGCCACGCGGCTGGCGATGCGGGGAATTTCCAGGAATTTGTGGGCGAGCAGGTCGAGTTCGTCGGCGGACAGCAGGGGGCTGCCGCGAAAGGCGTGGAGCAGCGGGCGTCCCGCTCCCTTGCGCCGCTGCAAGGCGAGCACGGCGAATTCGCCGAGCACCCAGAAGGCGTAGAGGAACAGCAGGGCGATGATGGCGAGGGTGGGGAGCAGGAAGAATTGCCCCAACTGGTACATGGTGGTTTCGATTTGGGATTGCATGGGTTTACTCCTTGGTTGTGAAACGAATAATCAGTCCTAACCTGAACATTTCATAAAAACTCCGCCTTGCCGGTAGGAGGGGCCTTGGCCCCGAGCTTTTCCGTCCAGCCACGAAAAAATCAAAACCTCGGGGGCAAGCTCCCTCCTACACGGTTCGGCGGCATTCATGAAATATCCGGGCTAAGTCCTCACCACTTCCCTTCGAGCGAGGCCAGCCAAGTGCGCTGGCCGCGTTCGCCGGTGGCGAGCGTCCAGGCGTCGGACGCGGAGTAGGCGCTGCTCGCGCGCCGCGTATCCTCGCGCAGCAGGTTTTGCGCGCTGAGGCGCAGGTTCAGCGCGGGCGTGAGGCGGCGCACCAGGTGGGCGTCGAGCAGGGTGCGGGCGCGCGTCGCGGCTTCCAGTTCGCCGTTGCGCTCACCCCGGTTCCGGTAGTAGCTCGGCCACAGCGTCAGGTTGGCATCGCTGCTTTTCCAGGTGAAGCGCGGGGAAAGGATGAATTCGTCGAGGGTGTAGGGGCTGCTTTCCCGCTCATTGTGGTTCAGGGTGCCGGACGCCGTCGCGCTGGTGCGCGCGGCCTGCTTTTCCAGCGGCATGCCGTGATGGTTGACGGTGACCGGCAACAGCCAGGAAAAGCCGCCCTCGCCGCCGCCCCGGCTGGCCGTGAACTGCCCGTTCGGCTCGTCGCCGCGCATTCCCGCCGCCGCCCGCAGCGTTATGGATTCCTTGGGGCGCGCCTTGCGCATCACCAGGTTGACCGTCACCGGCGCGCCGCCGCCGTGTTCCGCCGAGGCGCCGCGCAGGATTTCGATGCGCTCCAGTTCGCCGGTCGGCTGGCGTCCCACCATGGTCAGCGCATAGCGGGAATTGGCGGCGGGGCGCTCGCCGTCCACCAGGATTTGCACGGCGTCGCGCCCCATGCCGCGCGCGTTGGCGGATGGCGAGCCGTCGCCGCCGTGCTGCCCGGCGTCGATGCCGGGCAGCTTGCCGATCACCTCGCCGATGGTCAGGCCGCCGAGGGCCTCGATTTCCTGGCGGTCGATCACCGTCTTCTGCGCCACGGCGGCATGGCGCTCGGCCAGCGCGTCCTGCGTGGCGGTGACGGTGACTTCCTTCAACTGGACCGGCGCCGGGTCGGCGGCGAGGACTGGGGTAAGGAGCATGGATAGCGACATGCCTTGTATCGCATTCCTTACCGATCTAAAATAGAAACGTGCAAACAACTTTGACAGGAGTTCCCTCATGCTCGCCACGCTCACCAGCAAGGGGCAGATCACGCTGCCCGCCCCGATCCGCGCCGCGCTCAAGCTCGATGTCGGCACGCTCCTCGACTTTACCTTGCAGGATGACGGCTCGATCCACGTTGTGCCCGTCTCGCGCGACCCGCTCGCCGTGAGCGCCGTCCTGCCCAAGCCGCCGCGCGGCCCGGCGAGTGAGGAGGAAATGCGCAACGCCGTTGCCGGCCGCGCAGCCGCACGATTTGCGCGCAGCCAATCATGATCGGCCTCGACACCAACGTACTGGTGCGCGTGCTGGTCGATGACGGCTCGCGCGACGTGGCGAAGGCGCGCGACTTTGTTGCGGCGCGGGCCGCAGAGGGCCACGATTTCCACGTTGATGCCGTGGTGCTGGCGGAAACCGTCTGGGTGCTCGAAACCGTGTTCGGCTATGGCCGTCCCGACATCGCGGCGGCCGTCGGCGCGCTGCTTGGCAACGCCGCCTACATCCTCGACGGGCGCGCGGCAGTCGCGGCAGCGCTCGCCGGTTTCAGCGCCACGAAGGCGGATTTCTCCGATTGCTTGATCGTCGCGCGCAATACCGCCGCCGCCTGCGATGGTACGGCCACACTCGACAAGGCCATGAAGCACCTGCCCGGCGCCCTGCCGGTCTGACCTGAATATTTCGCAAGGCGGCATTGTTTGCGGCGTAAGGTTGTGTTTCATGGCTGAAACCTCGTGATCCGGTTGGCGGGGTGGGTGGCGGTGCGCAGCACGCCGCCCGTCATCGTCAGTGCCAGCAAGGCCAGCCCCAGGAAGGCGAACGGCGGTGCGGCGGGAGACGGCGGGGCGACGCGCTCCAGCTTCATGCCGCTGATTTGCGGCGGGGGCGGCGGCGCGGCGGCGGCAGCGGCCGCCGGTTCGGGCAGGGCGGGCGCCTGGATGCCGTAGCCGGGAGCGACGAACTCGTCGAAGGCGCGGTTGTCGGTCTTCACGTCGTGGCGCCTGGCAAGGTCGCGGTAGCGTTCCTTGAGTTCGCGCACGGTGGCCGGGTCGGCCTGCCAATAGCCCTGGCGCGCGGCTTCGAGCATGCGCTCGATGGTCTGCGCCAGAGCGTGCGGATTCTTGGCTTCGAACCACTGCTTGAGGCCGAGCTTGTGCTTGTCGCGCACGTAAACGTCGACGAATTCCTGCCACTGGTCGTCGCGCACGATTTCGCGCGCTACCGCGTTCCAGCCCCAGAAGTTGTTCATCGAATCGAGCACTTGCAGGGTGCCCGCGTAGCCTTCGGCCATCAGGCCCTTGATGTAGCCGGGGTGGAAATTGCGCGTGGCGAGTTCCTTGGCGAGGAAGGCGTCGGCGCCTTCGACCTTGCCCGCACCGCTTTCGCGCAGGTTGGCGATGTACAGTTCCGGCGCCTTGCCGTCGAGTTGGCGCACCGCCAGGGCGATGCCGCCCAGATACTGGAAGGGGTCGTCGGTGGTGAGCATGCCGTAGAGGTTGGAGGTGCGCGACAACACCGCACCCTCGGTGCCTTTCAGGTGCTCGGCATAGAGGTTGAGGCCGGTCGCCTTGCCCTCGGCACCGGCGATGCCCTTGCTGCCCCAGGCCGATTCGTCGGTGCCGTAGCCGAACTGCATGCGTTCCAGGTACAACCGCGCCAGCTTGCGGTCGCCCTCGGCCTTGCCTTTCCAGGTATCGGTGGCGAGCGCGGCGTCGTCCAGCCCGGTGCCGTAGCGGCCCGATTCCGAGGAGAAAATCCGCGTTTCGGAAGCGGCGCGCGCGGCGGCCTCGGGCACGCCCTGTTTGACTAGGCGGGCGGCGATTTCCCGGCTGTTGGCGTGCAGCGGGTTGTCCTCCTTCGTCCCGGCATGGCGCGCGGCCAGTTCCCAGTAGGGCTTGCCGAGCATCAGCAGCACCGTGCCGATGCGGTGCTCTTCGCGCGGCGCCTTGCCGAAAGTGTGCAGCCCCAGCGGCTGGGCGGTCTGCGCCAGTTCGTGGAGGTGGGTGTGCAGGGCGTCGGCGAAGGCGGGGAAATCGGCGGCGATGCGTTTGTCGTCCCAGCCCAGGTCCTTGTCGATGCGCTCTTTTTTTACCGCGCCGAGCAGGTCGGCCTTGAGCCGGTCGCGCACCGCGCCCTCGAATTGCGCCAGCCAGGCGTGCAGCAGGTCGTGGATGCGCACGGTGGTGTCGTGCAGACCGGCGGGGGCGAAGGGCGGGGTCTGGTGGGTGACGGTCACCGCGCGTCCGCGCCGCTTGGCCTGCAAGGCTTCGCCGATGTTGTCGACGATGTAGGGATAGACCACCGGCACGTCGCCCACCGCCAGCAGCGGGTAATCGGAAACCGCCAGCCCGCGCTCCTTGCCGGGTAGCCATTCCTGGGTGCCGTGGGTGCCGAAGTGCACCAGCGCGTGCGCGCCGAAAGCTTCCCGCGCCCACAGGTACTGGGCGAGGTAGGCGTGCGAGGGAATCGACTTGGTGGAGTGGTAAAGGGATTTTTCCTTGTCTTCCCATTTCTCCCACGTAATAGGGCAGTGCCAGCGCGCCGACGGCTTCGATGCGAACGATGAGGTCGTCGATGAAGCCGGTCTGCTCGGCGGCGATGTAAGCCTGGTGCAGGGCAATGGCGATCACCGGCGGGCGCTTGGCCGCGTCCACGCCCTTCCAGCGCAGATAGGCCGCCGGGTCGACGCCGCTGCTGTCGAGCTGCGCGCCGTTGTGCTCTACCCCGGCGCGGGCGCTCCAGCCGTCCCCCGCCTGCCAGTCGAGACGCGATGCCACGGTGGTTTCCGGGCGATTCGCCAGATCCTTGCCGGTGGCCTTGTCGCGCGTGTCGAGCAGGGTGATGTCGGTATTCCAGCTCACGCCGCGCGCCACCTCCAGGGTGAAGCCGGTTTCCACCCCGCTGACGCGCGCCTCAAAGACGTTGTCGTAGAGGTAGGTGCGGCGCGGCCCTACGACGCTGAGTAGTCGGTAGGTGATGAGGTTTTCCAGCTCGGTGTGGAAAGCCGTGCCGCGCAGCGACAGGGCGCCGCGCTTCCAGTCGGCGGAAATCTCCAGGGAATCGGATTTTTCCGGTTTGACGGCGGCGTTGCCGAGGAAAGTGTGCGGCCCTTCCGCGCCGACGTAGCTGGGCGATATCTGCTTCAGCGTGGGCGCCTTGAAGGCATGGCCGTAACCGCCCTTGACCACCAGTTCCGGGCTGGCTTCCCACACCAGATAGAGGCGCGGGCTGGTTTCGCTGCCGAAATATTCGTGGTGGTCGACGCGTACCCCGGCGGTGAGCGTGAGCTGCTTGCCCAGGGCGAATTCGTCCTGCGCGAAAACCGCCTTGTGCGTGGCGTCGTCCTGGCCGTTCCTCAAGCCGCTGTTCTTCAGCGTCTCCTCGCGCGTTTCCGCGCCGACGGTGAGCAGGTGGCCGCCCAGTTTGAGCGCCGCGAAGCCGTCCAGCACCGCGTCGCTGATGTTTTGCGGGCGCGTGGCGGCCACGCCGTTGGTGCGCGAGTTGGTGATGTCGATCTCGCTGCGGTGTGCGCTTCCTTGCCCTCGATCTCCGAATAGCGCCGGTCTTCCTTCATGGGAATGGCGGCGTTGCGCGAGGTGTCGCCGGTCAGGCGCAGGGTCAGCCTGTCGCCGAGCGGCCCACCGGCGAACAGCGAGGCGCGGTGGCCGCCCCCGCCGTCGCCGCCGCTCAGGCCGGAAGCGGAAAGCAGCGCCGAACCGCTCCAACTGTCTTTGGGCTGGCGGGTAATCAGGTTCATCACCCCGCCTAGCGCCTCGGAACCGTACAGCGTGGACATCGGCCCGCGGATCACCTCGATGCGCTCGACCGCCACGACCGGCAGCCAGCCGTACTGGTAATCGGAATGGCCGACCATGTCGTCGGAAGGCGAAATCCGCCGCCCGTCGATCAGCGTCAGCGTGTGCCGCCCCTCCAACCCGCGCAGCGCCAGAGTCTTGCGCCCGCCGACCTGGCGCGGCGAGAGCGTGATGCCCGGCGTGCCGCGCACCGCGTCGAGCAGGTCGGCGGCATTGCGGGTTTCCAGCTCTTCGCGCGTGACCACCGACATCGAAGCCGGCGCGGTGCGGGTGTCGTGCTCGGACAGCGTGGCGCTGATCTTATTTGTTTGTGTCAATCTCGCTGAAGCGTGGCGTAAATTGACACTCCAAAAGAATGCCGGTAGCCTCCCCAACGCACATTGAAACGAAAATAACCGACAATGCACGTTCCGCTTCCACAGGAAAGATAGCGTTTTTATGAAATGTTCGGGTTAAACCACTTTCCAATGCCCAGCAGCGATTGCGAGCTTGAGTGGCAGGTTGCCTACGAGATATGCCGCCAACGTTGGCGGCGCGACCCTGGTTTTCGGCTCGTATGCAGCGCAACAACCCTGACCCGATGTGCCCGCGGCTTGGTGAGTGAACGGTGCGGCGGCAATAAGGTGGAAAGGAATTGAGCACCATGAGTACGTTCGCTATCGAAAGCATTGCCGCCCTGATTCAGCGTGGCGAGACCGATGTCGCCCTTGCCGCAAGCATCGCCGCAACCGATGCCGCGCCAAACGATGCCGATGCCTGGGCAATCCGTGCATTTGTCGAAGAGCAACTGGAACAATTCGATGCCGCCGATGCCAGCATTACCCGCGCCTGGACGCTCGAAAATTCTTCCGATTTTCAATTCAAGCGTGCCAGTATTCGCCTTAAGGCCGGACACCTCCACGCCGCGCTTACCGATGCCCTGGCCGTAACCGAGATCAACGAGCCGTTCTTTGTTGAGGAATCCTTGCTACTGGTTGCTGAAACGCAACGTCGTCTTGGTCTGTGGACGGAAGCCTTGGCTACTTGCCGAAAATTGCCTGAAACAGCGGAGTATTGGGCGGGAGGACTGATTTCAGCGCGAGATATCCGTTTGCAGTGTGAGCGGATGGCGATTCAGAAGAAGGCGGCATAAGGAAATAGCCTGATCATTTCATAAAAACGCCGCCCCGAATCCCAGTAGCCGCACTTTTGCGCGGAATTTGTCGAGATGTTCGCTACGTACCGCCAGGGTTTTAGGCCCGGCGCGCAGGCATAGCGCGGCGGTTTCCTTGTGGGCGGCAATAGTGTCGGTGATTTCACTGTCCCGGCATTCGATGAGCACTGCTGCGGCCCCGATTTTATGCGGGCGGCCCGCTGCTCGCCATGGGGGCGGCCAAAATCATGCGGCTGGCCCTGCATCGCGGCCATGACGACCTTTTTCAGCGAAGTGAAATTCATGCAGTGGCGGGTGTTTTATCTGGTCTATCCCAATCTGCTGGCCTGGCTGGTGGCCTTCGGCGCCTACCGGCTGCTGGCGGCGGCGGGATTTTAGAGCTGAGTTGAAACGCGCAGTCCTGATTTGAAGGAGGGAGCCATGGATATTCTGATTGCCGGCGCCAGTGCGGAACTTGGCAGGGTGTTGCGGGGAATGCTGGAACTGGAAGGCTACACCCTGCGTCTGGTCAAAACCTGGGGAGAAACCCTGGCGACAATAGCGCTACAATGCGGCTACGTTGTAGCACTATAGAGCTTCGCTAAAGTGAAGGAGTACACCATGCTTACTGTTGATGTCCGGTCGCGTGTCAATCCAGAACTCAAGGAAGAAGCGTCCGCCATCCTGAAGGCAGCCGGTCTTGATGTGAGTACGGCCATCCGCCTGTTTCTGCGTAGCGTCGTCGAAAAAGGCGGCCTGCCGATGGAGCTGCCTCGCGCAAACCCCAACACGCTGACCGCCATCCGCGACGCCAAGGCCGACAAGACGACCCGGACGACGCTTGAGGATTTTTGAGCGTGCCGCGAACGCTCGACGAGACCAGCGCTATGAAATAAGGGGATGTGCCAGCCAGACTTGTGTGCCTGGATCATCAGTGGGCAAACTGAAGGAGGAAACCGTCTAAACATGATGCGGAGGCACGCCATTCTACTTCTGTCCGTATTCGCCGCCGCCTTGTTTCCGCTTGCAGGCTGCGTGGCGGAGCGGCATTACGAATCCGCACGGGTGCTGCACGATCTGGTCAGCGGCGAGGGAGCCTCGCCGCTCAAGCGTGCCACCCCCGCGCCGGTGCGCGTGACCGTGTCCTACACGGTGGACGGGCGCGAACGCCGCGCCGACCTGTATCTGCCCGGCACGCTGGATGGCTGTGGGACGCCCGCTGTCCGGCATCCCCCCAATTGCCCGCGTGCGGCGCTGATCGCCGTGCCGGGCGCGGTGTCGCGCGCCAACCGCGATCCGCGTTTCATCGCCTTTGTCGTCACTCTGGCGCGGGCGGGTTTCGCCGTGCTGGCACCGGAGATGCCCGGTTTCCGCGCGTTGCGCGTGCGCCCGCAAGACGCGCGGGAAATCGCCGACGCCTTCCGTTATAGCCTGTCCCGCCAGGAACTCGCGCCCAGAGGCCGCACGGGACTGTTCGCCTTCAGTTACGCCGTCGGCCCGACCGTGCTTGCCGCGCTGGAAAACGACATCCGCGACGACGTGCGCTTCATCGCTGCGCTGGGCGGCTACCACGACCTGCCAAACGCGATGCGCTTCTTCACCACCGGCTGGTATGCGCGCGACGGCGCCTGGCATCACCTGAAACCGGACGAAACCGGCCGCATGGTGCTGGCCTACTCCGGTCTCGACTACCTCGGGAATGCCGCTGACGCGACCTTGTTCGATCAAATGGTGGAACTGCGCCTGAAGGACGCCGCCGCCGACCTCGCCCCGCTCGCCGGACGCTTGAGCGAAGCGGGACGGGCGCTATATGCGCTGGCCGTCAACACCGATCCCGCGCGGTTCCCGCGCTTGCTGGAAGGGTTGCCCGAGGCCATGCGCGCCGACCTCGGATACCTCGACCTTGCCCGCCATGACCTGAGCGCTCTCAGGGCGCGCCTGTTTCTGGTGCACGGCAAAAACGACAACCTGATCCCCTGGACCGAGAGCTTGGCCCTGGCAGCCGCCGCGCCTGCGGGCGCAGCGCGCGTCTTCCTAATCCGGCGAGTGCTCGGCCATGTCGATTTCGCCGTATCCGATCTGCTGAGCTGGCGATTCTGGACGGAAGACCTGCCCGATCTGTGGCGGCTGTGGCGGGTGGTCGGCCTGCTGCTGGCGGAGCGCAGGCCGTGAAACCGCATCTGGCGCTCATCGGCGCGGCGGCGGCATTGATCGCGCTGGCTTTCCTGGCGCCGCCCCTTGCCCAGCCTTCCAGCTATCATGACTTCGCCGACCGGCGCGCCTGTTTCGGCCTGCCCAATTGCCTCGATGTCTCCAGCAATGTTTTTTTCGTGCTGGCAGGCGCCTACGGGCTGCTTTGCCTGGGCCTCCCGCCCGGCGCGGCAGGACGGTGCGCTTTCATCGACGCGCGCGAGCGGTGGCCCTACGCGCTGTTCTTTCTCGCCGTTGCCCTGGTCGGCCTCGCCTCGGCGTATTACCACCTGGCACCGGACAACGCGCGGCTGGTCTGGGACCGGGCGGCGATGGCGCTGGCCTTCATGGCCTGGCTTGCCGCGCTGCTCACCGAACGGGTCAGCGTGAAGGCGGGCCTCATGCTGCTCGGGCCGCTTAGCGTCGCCGGGTTGGGCGCGGTGGCCTGGTGGGCCTGGAGCGAAGCGCAGGGCGCCGGCGACCTGCGTCCCTGGCTGCTGGTTCAGGTTGCGCCGCTGCTGCTTGGGCCGCTGCTGCTCTGGCTTTATCCGCCGCGCTACAGTCGCGGCGGCGACGCGCTGGCGGTCGTGGGCCTCTACCTCGCCGCCCTGCTACTCGACCTGGGCGACCGCGCGGTTTTCGCGCTGACCGATGGCATCGTCGGCGGCCACGCGCTCAAGCACCTCGTCGCCGCGCTGGCGGCGTGGCTCATCGCGCGCCATATGGGTCGCAGGAGTCTTGAAATCCGGCAAAGTAAAAGTCATTGATTTGAGCCGATTGCCCTGAAGCGCGGCGGCGTTTATTTCGGTAACTCAGACGAAGTGCCGGGAACTTTCCGGTGCGTGCGTCCCTCTATGGATGCGGCGTGGGAAAAATTTGTCTGCTCCAGTTGCTGCGCCGCTTCCTGAAAATTCACCGAACAAGAGAAAAAATGATCTTGCATGTATGGCGGCGTTATGCCCCGTTTTCCCTGTGCGTGGCGTTGCTCGCCACGCCGCTGTCGGCGGAACCTCTTTCCCTGCCGCAGGCGCTGGCGCTCGCCGAACGGCACAGCCCCTTGTTGCAAGGCGCGCAGGCGCAACGCGCGGGCGCCCATGCGGCGCTGGAAAGCGCGCTGGCTTATCCCAATCCCGAGGCGGAAATCACCTCGGGGCGCTACCGCCCGCGCCACGGCGGCGGAGAAAGCGGGCGCGGCGATACCTTGGGGTTGAGTCAGCCCGTGGAGTTGCCTTCCCTGCGCACCTCGCGCGCGGCGCTCGCGCAAGCCGGCATCACCGTCGGCGAGGCGGCGCTGGAACAGGCGCGCCTCGACCTGCGCACGCACGTCAAGCAGGCCTACTACGAAGCGCAGCGGCGCGAGGAGGAGGCGCGTCTTGCCGACGAGAACCATGCCTTGCTGCTGCTGATCCGCAACCGCGTCAAGCTGCGCGTGGAGGTGGGTGAAGCGCCGCGCTACGAGCTGGTCAAGGCCGAAGCCGAAGCGCTCAACGCCGGGAGTCAGGCGCGTAGCGCGCAGTTGCGCATTTCTCAGGCCAAGGCCGCGTTACGCGCCCTGCTGGGGGCGCCGCTGCCGGACGACTTCGAGCTTTCCGCGCTGCCGCCCGCGCCGCAAGAAGCGCCTTCCCTGGAGACGTTGCGCGCCGAAATGCAGGCGCGGCTTCCGGCGCTACGGGCGGGACAAGCGGCGGCGCAGCGCGCCCAGGCGCGCGTGGCAATGGAGCGCAGTCTACGCCTGCCGCAGCCGGTGCTGAAGTGGAGCGCCGAACGCGACCCGGAAACCAGCCTGTGGCGTCTCGGCGTGGCGTTGCCGCTGCCCCTGTGGAACCGCCGCGAAGGCCCGATTGGCGAAGCGGTGGCGGGGTTGCACCAGGCCGAGGCGGGAATGCGGCACCTCGAACTCACCCTGCTCAACGAACTCGACCAGGCCCATGGCCGCTACCAGATCGCGCGCCGCCAGGTGGCGGTCTATGAAGGCGGGCTGCTCGCCGAAGCGGAAAACGCCCTGAAAGTCGCCGAGGCGGCCTATCGCTTCGGCGAGCGCAGCATCCTGGACTATCTCGACGCCCAGCGCACCTTGCGCATGGTACGCATGGATTATCTGGAGGCGCGTTACGAACTGCTTGCCGCCCTCACCGAAATCGAACGCCTGCGCGCCACCCCTTTTGACGGAGAACTCTCTTGATACGATTTATCCCGCCCTTTCTCGTTCTTCTGACACTTTCGGCCTGCGGTCAGCCCGATGCACCACCCGCCACGGCGGCGGCGCCATCAGATCCCACGCTGGTGACGGTGGCGCCGGATTTCCTGGCGCGCCTGACCAGCGCGCCCATCGGCGAGGGCGAAGTGGCGCAGACCTTGCGCGTGCCGGCGCGCGTGGAGGTGGACGAACAGCGCGTGGCGCGCATCGGTGCGGCGGTCACCGGGCGCGTCACCCAGGTGCACGCGGTACTCGGGCAGCGCGTGCGGCGCGGCGAGGTGCTTGCCACCCTGCACAGCGCGGAGCTTTCCGGCACCCAGCTCGCCTATCTGAAAGCACTGTCGCAGGAAGAGCTGCACCGGCGCGCGGTGGAACGCGCCCGCCTGCTGTTCAGCGCTGACGTGATCGGCGCGGCGGAGTTGCAAAAACGCGAAAGCGAACTGGTGCAGGCGCAGGCCGAGCTGCACGCCTCGCATGACGAGTTGAAGGTGCTGGGCATGACGGAAAGCGCCATCGAAAAGCTGTCCGCCACGCGCGAGGTGCGCTCGCTGTCATCGGTCACCGCCACCCTCGACGGCGTGGTCATCGAACGCAAGGTCACTCCCGGCCAGGTGGTGCAGCCCGCCGACGCGCTGTTTACCGTGGCCGATCTTTCGCATGTGTGGGTGGTGGCGGAAGTGCCGGAACAGCAGGCCGTCATGGTCAAAAAGGGGAAGGTGGCGCAGGCGGAAATTTCCGCGCTGCACAACCAGCGCATCGAAGGGCCGCTGATTTTCGTCGCCGACACCGTCAAGCCGGATACCCGCACGGTCACGGTGCGCATGGACGTGGACAACGCCGAGCGCGCCCTCAAGCCAGAAATGCTCGCTTCCATGCTTATCCAGGGCGCGCCGCAACGCCGCCTGCTGGCGCCTGCCGCAGCAGTGGTGCGCGAGGACGGCAAGGCACATCTTTTCGTGCGCCTGGACGGCAACCGCTTCCAGTTGCGCCGCGTCACCCTGGGAGATGAAAGCCAGGGCCAGGTGGCGGTGCTGGACGGCGTGAAGGCGGGGGAGGTCATCGTCACCGACGGTACCTTCCACCTCAACAATGAGCGCAAGCGCATGGAACTGGAAGGCTGACATGCTGGAATACATCATCCGTGCGGCGCTCAAACAGCGCCTGATCGTCGCCGTGGTGGCGGTGTGCCTGCTGGCCTTCGGGCTGGACGCGGCGCGCAAGCTCTCGGTCGATGCCTTTCCTGACGTGACCAACGTGCAGGTGCAGATCGCCACTGAGGCCAAGGGACGCTCTCCCGAGGAAGTCGAGCGTTTCGTCACCGTGCCGCTGGAAATGGCCATGACCGGCCTGCCGGGGCTGGAGGAAATGCGCTCGTTGAACAAGCCGGGGCTGTCGCTCATCACTCTGGTGTTCACCGATGCCACCGATGTCTATTTCGCCCGCCAACTGGTGATGGAGCGGCTCATCGAGGTGGCTGGGCGCATGCCGCAGGGGGTATCGCCGACCTTGGGGCCGCTTTCCACGGGGCTGGGCGAAGTCTATCAATACACGCTGGAGCACAAGGACGATGGTGCTCGCGCGCTCGGCGAAGAAGAACTCACGCGCCGCCGCATCGCCCAGGACTGGGTGGTGCGCCCGCTGCTGCGCGGCATTCCCGGCGTGGCGGAGATCAACTCGCAGGGCGGCTACGTCAAGCAATACCAGGTGCAGGTGAACCCCGACCGCATGCGCCATTACCGGGTGACCCTGCAGGACGTGTATCAGGCGCTGGCCCACAACAACGCCAATTCCGGCGGCGGCGTGCTGCCGCATTACGCCGAACAGTACCTGATCCGTGGCATCGGCCTGATCCGCGATCTCGAAGACATCCGCGTTATCGTGCTCAAGGAGGAGAACGGCGTGCCGGTGTACCTGCGCGACGTGGCGGAAGCAACCATCGGCCACGAGGTACGCCAGGGCGCGGTGGTCAAGAACGGCGTAACAGAGGCGGTGGGCGGCATCGTCATGATGATGCGCGCCGGCAACGCCAAGGAGGTGGTGTCGCGCATCAAGGCGCGGGTGGCGGAAATCAACGAGCGCAACATGCTGCCGGACGGCCTGAAGATCGTGCCCTACTACGACCGCAGCGAACTGGTGGACGCGGCGCTTTACACCGTGGTCAAGGTGTTGCTCGAAGGCGTGGTGCTGGTGGTGGTGGTGCTGTTCCTGTTTCTCGGCGACGTGCGTTCATCGATCATCGTGGTCGCCAGTCTGATTCTTACGCCGCTGATGACTTTCATGGTGATGAACCACTACGGCATTTCCGCCAACCTGATGTCGCTGGGCGGACTGGCTATCGCCATCGGGCTGATTGTCGACGGCTCGGTGGTGGTGGTGGAAAACGCCTTCCAGCGCCTCGCCGAGCGCAAGGGCAGCGGTCTGAGCCGTGCGCGCGTGGTGCTCGATGCAGCATCCGAGGTGGCCACGCCGGTGGTGTTCGGCGTGGGCATCATCATCCTGGTGTTCCTGCCGCTGATGACTCTGCACGGCATGGAAGGCAAGATGTTCGCGCCGCTCGCTTACACTATCGCCATCGCCCTTTCCATTTCGCTGTTGCTGGCGCTTACCCTCACCCCGGCCTTGAGTTCCTACCTGCTGGTGGGGCGCGACGAGCACGACACCCGCCTGGTTTCCGCCCTGAAGACGCCCTATCTGCATCTGCTCGACCTGGCGCTCAGGAACAGCCGCAAAACCGTGGCTGTCGCGCTCAGTGCGTTCGTCGGCGCGCTGTTGATGTTGCCGCTGCTCGGCACGGCGTTCATCCCGGAAATGAAGGAAGGCTCCATCGTGCCGGGCATCAACCGCGTGGCCAACATCTCGCTGGAGGAATCCATCCGCATGGAAATGGAAGCCATGCGCCTGGTCATGCAGGTACCGGGCGTGAAATCCGCTATCTCCGGCGTGGGGCGCGGGGAAAGCCCGGCCGACCCGCAGGGGCAGAACGAATCCACCCCCATCGTCAGCCTGAAACCCCGCGACGAATGGCCGAAGGGCTGGACGCAGGACGACATCGCCGCCGCCATCCGCGAAAAGCTGCTGGCGCTGCCCGGCGCGCAGGTCGTCATGGCGCAGCCGATTTCCGACCGGGTGGACGAAATGGTTACCGGCGTGCGTTCGGATGTGGCCATCAAGCTGTTCGGCGACGATCTCGACATGCTCAAGCAGAAAGGCGATGCCATCGCCCGCGTCGCCGCCGGGGTGTCCGGCGCGCAGGACATCCGCGTGGAGCGCGTTACCGGCCAGCAATACCTTTCCATTGACATCGACCGCATGGCTCTCTCGCGCCACGGCCTCAACGTGGCGGATATCCACGACGTGATCGAAACTGCCATCGGTGGCAAGGTGGCCACCGAAATTTACGAAGGCGAGCGGCGCTTCGGCGCTGCGGTGCGCCTGCCGGAACGTTTCCGCGGCGACGTGGGAACCGTCCGCGACCTGCTGGTGTCCTCGCCCAACGGTGCCCAGGTGGCGCTGAAAAACCTGGCCACCATCCGCGTGCAGGACGGCCCGGCGCAGATCAGCCGCGAGAAGGCCAAGCGCCGCATCGTGGTGGGGGTGAACGTGAAGGACCGCGACCTCGGCGGCTTCGTCGCCGAATTGCAGCAGGCGGTGGACAACCGGGTCAAGCTGCCGGAAGGCTATTATCTGGAATGGGGCGGCCAGTTCCAGAACATGGAGCGGGCCTTGGGGCACCTGGCGATCATCGTCCCGGTGACCATCGCGGCGATTTTCTTCCTGCTGTTCCTGCTGTTCGGCTCGCTGCGCTATGCCTCGCTCATCATCCTGGTGCTGCCCTTCGCCTCCATCGGCGGAGTGGTGGCGCTGTTCCTCACCGGTGAATACCTGTCGGTGCCGGCCTCGGTGGGCTTCATCGCCTTGTGGGGCATCGCGGTGCTCAACGGCGTGGTTCTGGTATCCTACATCCGCAAGCTGCGCGACGAAGGGTTGAGCCAGGACAACGCCGTGGTGCAGGGGTGCAAGCAGCGTTTCCGCCCGGTGCTGATGACCGCCACGGTGGCCATGCTCGGGCTGATTCCCATGCTGTTCGCCAGCGGGCCGGGGTCGGAAGTGCAGCGTCCGCTTGCCATCGTGGTGATCGGCGGGCTGATTACCTCCACGCTGCTCACACTGGTGGTGCTGCCGACACTTTACAAATGGTTCGAGGAAAAGCCCGTCGAGGCTTGAACCCAGCAGGAGATAAAAATGAAGGAAATCAAGGCCATCATCCGCCCGACCCGCTTGCATCATGTTCGTGATGCCTTCCGCGGCCTGCCCGGCTTTCCGGGCATGAACATCTCGCGCGTGGAAGGGTGCAGCTTCCATGAGGGCACCGAGCAGCACGATACGCTGAAGGAAGAGCTGACCGACTTCACCAAGAAGCTGCGCATCGAAATCGTCGCGCCCGACGAGATGGTGCCCGACATCCTGCGCATCATTCACCGCCACGCCCATACCGGCCATACCGGAGACGGCGTGCTGTGGGTCACGGAAGTGAGCGGCTTCATGCACCTGCGCGACGCGCCGGGTTGAGCGGCTTCAGTATTTCCCCAGAGACCTCTGCGCGTCCCGTCCAGCGCTATTCAAACGCAGCCATTACCGATGATCAGATTTCTCTGCGGGGTATTGCCTGTTCCGTTGCACGGTGCTTCGATGCGCTGCTGGCGTAGGTAAACGAGTTCCCGCCGCTCTGTCAGGACCATGCGATTGTTTGTCCGGTTGATCAGTTCCGCCCGAATGAAAAAATTGATTCCCGGAACAATCCAGAAACGGCGTTCCAGCTCGATGTTGCGTTTTTCACCTTGCGCCCATCCCTTGCCCTGAATCAGGAAAGCGTGGAACTCGCCCAGCTGTGTGCAAATTTTTTCAAGAGAGGCGATGCGCAGGTCGAGAGTAACAACTTGCGTACCCCGTTTCGGATGCTGCTGGGTCCAGCCAGCCGTCCACTTCTTTCCCACCTGCAATTCAAAAGGAACCAGTTGCGCTGGAATGTTTTTTGAACCGCGCAAAGGCGTAGCGACTTCATTCCCCATCAGGTCGAAAACCCATTTTCCGTCATTGCCTTCCACGCGGTCGGCTTCGCTGTCGACGCGGGTGATGAGTATGTCCGCCGTTCCCATTTCAACGCCCGTCAACAGGTCGCTGGTGCGGAAGGTGGCTTGGTCGCCCACGGTGAATTTACGCCCCAGGGGATGGCGTCCGGCTGAATAGGGGTTGGACGAAGGCTGGATGAAGGGTGTCACGGCAGCGCCCGGCTTGAGTTCAATCGCCGGGGTTGGCGATTGCGGCGACGGAGCGGCAGAGGGGGCTTGCTGTTGCGCCATGGCCGTGGTGCCGGGCATGCCTTGCGGGTTTTGCGTGATGCTGGTGAGGCTGGATCTTGGCCTTTCGATCTCCGCCAGCAAGCGGCTGAGCCTAGCCTGCGCGATTTCCGCGAAGCGTCCGTTGGGAAATTTCCGCAGGTAGGCTACCCAATCATCAGGGCTTTGGGAGGCTTTGATGCGCGTCCATTCGGCAAGGTCGTCTTCAACGAGTTTTTCCAATTCGTCGTCGGAAAGTTTTTTCTGCGCCTCATCGAAAAGGTAGACATCATTTTCCAGAGAAGTGGTTTCCCAGGGAATCTGTTCGCCTCGGGATTGCAAACGCACGTTGAGGCGCACGCGCTTCAGGCCGTCCTCAATGCGGGTGCCGCGCACGGAGAGCTCGCGCAGCAGGTTTTCGGTGTAAAGGCCATTTTTCCCCACGCCATCGGAGGCGACATTGCCCGGTGAAGTGGCGTAAGCAAGCAGACTGCCGACGGGCGCGTCAAATTGTGAAAGTCCTTGGTGCTCAGGCTGGTAACGGCTGCCAAACGGGTTGTTGCGACAGGCATCGAGAATGATGATGAAGGTTTTGTCCCCGGCGGCATCCAGCTTGCCGAGAAGCAGTCCGAGATCGACGCAGCGCTGTTTCAGTTGCGCCGCACTCGATACTTCCGCATCCACGGGTAGCAGGTAATTGCGCCAGTCAAGCTGCGCGCCATGTCCGGCATAATAAAAAACGGCAAGCCGGGTTTGGGTACGTTGCACGGCATCGCCAAAGCGCTCAATCGCTGAAACGATGTCGGCCCGGTTTACATCCAGGCAGGTATCCACGGCAAAGCCAGCCGCCCCCAAGAGGCCGGATATGGAGCGGGCGTCGTTGACAGGGTTTGCCAGCGGGGCGTGCGGGTAGGCGCCATTGCCAATGACCAGGGCCTGCCGCGAAGGATCAATGGCATTTGCCCAAACGCGCTCCATTGCCAGTAAAGGGGGCAATCCTGCAAGGCATTTCACGAAATCGCGGCGCGTGATCATGTGAATCTCCTTGGGAAACAAGGGGGGGCGTAATCCCCTGTGCTTTGCGGGAAAGGCTATTCGTAACCGAGGCTTTTCAGCGCCCGTTCGTCGTCCGCCCAACCACTCAAGAGCAGCAATGGAAGCTGCAACCAGAGAATCAATGGGATACGGATTGGCTGTCTCATCCTGGCCGATTCCTGTGTTGACCTGACGCCTATTATGCCGCGCTCGCCAGTCTGGTTTGTTCGACCGTCCACTCAAAGTGCCAGGGCTGCCGCGCAAGACGTTGAACAGACCGTAGATGCCGTAGCCGAGTACGGGCAGACCCGAGACGATGCGCGTTAAGGGCAGGAAATTCAACGGACTTTCGGGGAGTATGGCTGACGCCGGGTGCCGCGGTCAATCGCCAATTTCGCGATAGTAGGCATCAGGCGTTGCCAAACCGATGCATGACCTCATCGAATCAAGAAAACACTTGACGCATCCATACCGGTCGGTATCTAATTGTCGCATGCAAACCAAACAACCCGATATCACCCGCGAGAAAGTTCTCGAAGCGGCATTCTGCGAAATCCACCGCAGCGGCTTCCAGGCAGCAAGCATCGCCAACATCCTGGCCAGCACCGGGCTGACCAAGGGCGCGCTATACCACCATTTCCCGACCAAGCAGGCATTGGGGCTGGCGGTGGTGGACGAGGTCATTTACCGGCGGCTGGAGGAGCGTTATTTCATTCCCCTGAGGGAAAGCGCGCATCCGCTCGGCACCCTGCTGGGTTTTCTGGAAATCGCCCCGGAGCGCGCCGACGAACTGGTGCCGCTGGGCTGCCCGCTCAACAACCTGATGCAGGAAATGAGCCCCATAGACGCCGAGTTCCGCGGCCATCTATGCAAGGTGATGAACACTTGGCGGGAATCGCTGGAAGCTGCGCTGCGGCGCGCGCAAGCGCAAGGCGAACTGCGCGCCGGGGTGGACTGCGCCGAAGCCGCGCTGTTCATCTTTTCCGCCTGGGAAGGCTGCATCGGCACGGCCAAGAGCCTGCAATCCAGCGAAGCGCTGCTGGTATGCGGTCGCCAATTGCAGGTCTATATTCGCAGCCTGCGCCCTGGCTAAGTTTTTTCACCCCAACCATACCGACTGGTCGGTATACACACAAGGAGAACCGCCATGCCGTTGATCCAAACCGTCATAGCATCGCAAATTCAAGATCGGGTTGCGGGTTTCGGCCCCCCAGGCAGTACCGGGGCATCCCCAATACCCTCATCGTTCATGACTTCCGCGCCCACGGGGCGGATGGCATGTTTCGCTCTTTCCCGCTAAGCAACGACGATCCAGGAGACACCCATGAACTTCGACAAAGAACTCGACGCAAAAGGCTTGAACTGCCCACTGCCCATACTGCGCACCAAAAAAGTCCTGGCCGATCTCACCGCCGGACAGACACTGCGGGTTACCGCCACTGATCCCGGATCGGTGAAAGATATGCAGGCCTTCGCCAAGCAAACCGGCAACGAGCTCCTGGCTAGCGAACAAGCAGCCGGGGAATTCGTGTTCTACCTCAAGAAAAAATAAAGCGCGGAAAAGCATGAACGCCAGCGTTGCCACACGGCGATGCTGCACCTTCCTGCGCCCATCTTTCAGGAGATCGACCATGCCCTATTTAAATGCCAAGCTATCCATCGTTCCATCAGAAGAACTTACCACCGGAATCGCCGCGCGCCTGACTGATCTGACCGCCTCGCTCTTACACAAGAAGCGGGAATTAACTTCTGTCGCCGTCGAATACATCCCTCCCGCGCAATGGTTCATTGGAGGCGAATCTCTGAATGCGCATAATCTCATCACTTTCCATCTCGACATCAAGGTGACGGAAGGCACCAACACCAAGGATGAGAAAGCCGCTTACGTAGCTCAGGTTTTCGACGCCGTCGCTACGCTGCTCGGCAACCTCCACCCGACGAGTTATATTGTCATCCATGAAGTGGGCGGCGACGCCTGGGGCTATCATGGGAAAACTCAGGAATACCGCTACATTCAGGGCAAGACCCTGTAAAGTCGCCGCCGAACCAGGTATCTTTTTTTGAGGAGAAGAAAATGAACGTCAGCCACGCCATCGAAACCCGTCGCGCAGTCAAAGCCTTCGACCCGGAACACCGCATGAGCGAAGCAGAGGTCGAGCGCCTGTTGTCGCTCGCCGTGCTCAGCCCGACCGCTTTCAACATCCAAAACTGGCGTTTCGTGCTGCTGCGCGACCCGGAACTGCGCCGGTCGGTCCGCGCCGCCGCCTGGGATCAGGCGCAAGTCACCGACGCCTCGCTGCTGGTGGTGCTGACTGCCGACCTCAAGGCGTGGGACAAGGAACCGGCGCGCTACTGGCGCGATGCGCCGCAACCGGTGCGGGACTATCTGGTGCCGGCAATCGGCCAGTATTACCAGGGACGGGAGCAGGTGCAGCGCGACGAGGCGATGCGTTCCTGTGGCATCGCGGCGATGACGTTGATGCTGGCGGCGCGGGAGATGGGCTATGACTCCTGCCCGATGGACGGCTTCGATTTCGACGCGGTGGGCAAGCTCATCGACTTGCCGTCCGACCATGCGATTGCGATGTTCGTCGCCATCGGCAAGGGCTTCAATGCTCCCTGGCCGCGCGGCGGCCAGTTGGCGCTGGACGAAGTGATGGTCATCGACCGCTTCAGTAAATCGATAGGGTAAGCAAACCGATGGGGGGCGGACTCGGCTGAAACTGGATAAGCCCTGCCGCGACTCCCATCGGCGTAGGTGTTGATGTTTACGTCAGCCTCACCTCAAGTCATTTTTCAGGTGCCGTGCACGCCGGGCAAGGATTGATTTCCACCGTGAGGTGGGCGAGTTCCTCGTGTTCGGCGAGCAAGTCCTTGACGGCTTGCGGGGTGACGGAGGGATCGCCGCTGACCAGGCAGAGGATGCAGGCGTACTGGCCGCGCCCCACGCGCCACAAGTGAAAATCGGCGATGCTGGTGGTGGCCGCCCACGCGGGGTGGCGTTCCAGGGCGTCGCGGATTTCCGTTGCAACGGGGGCATCCATTTCGCGATCCAGCAGCACCTGGGCGCTTTCGCGCGCCAATCCCCAGGCCCATACGGCCACCACCAGCGTGCCGGCAATGCCGATCAGCGGGTCAAGCCAGTTCCAGCCCAGCAGCATGCCGCCGGAGAGGGCGAGGATGGCCAGCAGCGAGGTGGCGGTGTCGGCGAGCACGTGCAGATAGGCGGCGCGCAGGTTGAGGTCGTGGTGCTGCGCGCCATGCGCGTGACCGTGTTCATGTTCGTGAGGGTGCCCGTGGCGGTGCGCGTCCCTCAGCAGGAAAGCGCTGGCCAGGTTGGTCGCCAGGCCGACGCAGGCCACGACGATGGCTTCGGCATAGGCGATGGGGCGCGGGTCGAACAGCCTTTCCAGCGAGGCCCAACCCATGTTGGCGGCCACGGCGAGCAGCAGGATGGCGCTGGCGAAGCCGGCCAGCACTTCGATCTTCCAGGTGCCGAAGGCGAAGCGCCGGTCGTGGGCGTAGCGCCGCGCGGCAGCGTAGGCAAAGGCGGAAAGGCCGATGGCCAGCGCATGGGAACTCATATGCCAGCCGTCGGCCAGCAGCGCCATCGAGTTGTAGTGCCAGCCGGCCCAGATTTCCACGACCATCACCACCAGGGTGAGCGCCAGCACCAAGCGGGTGTTTCTTTCTCCCCGGCGGTTGCCTTGGTCGAACAGGTGGGGGTGCGTCCAGGCGCTCAAATCATGGCTGTGCATGGCGGGCATGATCGCAAATTTCCAGGTTTTTCGCGAGCCACGCGGCGCTGATTTCGCCGCTGTGCGCGGCGCACAGCGAGCCGTCCCTGCGCAGCAGGGCGCTGTAGGGAAGCGCGCCGCTACGGTTGCCAAAGCGGCGCAGCAGGCCGCGCGGTTCGGGCGGACCGAGCAGGGCGACGTGGTCGTCCGGCGCGCCCGGCACCTGCGGCCAGTGGGCGCGGGTTTCGGCAAGGGTTTGCAGGGACACCGTAACCAGACGGAATCCCTGCCTGGACGCGGCATCCAGCAGCATCGGCAGTTCGGCCACGCAGGGCGGGCAATCGGCGCGCCAGAAATTGACCAGGGTGAGGCGGGGTGCCAGTTCGTTCAGACGCACGAAGCCGCTACCCTCGATGCGCGCCAGTTCGAAATCCAGCGCCTGGGCACCTGCCGGAAAGCACAGCAGGAAACCCAGGCTGGTGGCGCTGAATACTTTGCGGGCTGCTTTAAAGTTCAAACCGGACCCCGGCATAAGCCTGCCGCCCGCGCGTCGGGCCCCAGAAATGGGTCACGTCGTAGTTGCCGGCGGCATCCGTCCACAGGAAATCTTCGTGCTTGATCTGGCGGAAATCGAACAGGTTGTTGACGCCCAGCACCAGCGAGGCGGTCTTGTTGAGCTTGTAGCGGCTGGTGAGATCGACTACCCAGAAGGCCGGGCTTTTGTCGAGCTTGGCGCTGCCGTCCATGTTGTAGCGCGGGGTGTTGGCGTAATCGTAGAAACGCCTGAGGTCGATGGGTGCGGTCCAGGTGGCGCGGGCGAGGATGTCCCAGTTGCCGACATCGTAATCCAGGCGCAGATAAACGCGCTCGTCGGGGCGGGCGAAGGTGAGGTCGCCGGGGCGGAACTGGTAGTTGAATTTTTCCGCGCCGACAGTGCCTTCCAGCGCGTTGGAGAAGCGCCAGGTGTAGTTGGCGTCAATGCCTTTCACCACCACCGGTTCGGGGGATTGCGTGAACAGCGTGAGCGGCGCGCCGCTTATCGGGTCGCTGGCGCCGGAATCCAGCAGGGCGTAGTTCTTGATCTTGTTGTAATTGGCCGACACTACCAGGGCGTCGCGGTCGCCGCTGCGCGAGAAGGCATAGCTCAGGTTGTCGGAAGTTTCCGGGTTGTCGATGTGGCGCACGATGCGCGTGGTGGACAGAATGCCGTGATCCTGCTCGAAGAAGGAAGTCGGCGCGCGGAAGCCGCGCCCGACGGCGAAACGGCTGTTCATTTCGGGGCTGTGGTGCCACAGGGCGTTGAGGCGCGGGCTGGTGATGCCGCCGAACACGTTGTGCTTGTCGTAACGCACTGAGCCGTTCAGTTCCAGACGGTCCTCGAACAGGCTGCGCCAGGCTTGCACGTAGGCGCCGGGGGTACGGTAGACGTAATTGTCCAGCCCGTTGACCGCAGTGCCGTCGCCGAGAATGCCGTGCGACTCCAGGTCCTCGTAACGGTAGTTCAGGCCCACGGTGAGCAGGGTCGCGCCGATGGGCTGTTGCAGGCTGGCCTCGCTGTAATGCTGGTGCTGCTTGGCCTTGTAGTAGTCGCCCTCGTAGAACGAATCCTGGTCGTGGATGGCATAACCGAAGGCGAGCTTGAGCTTGGCGCCGCCTGCGAGCTTGCGCTCGCCCACCATGAGCGCTTGCCGACGCTGGGTTTCGATGATTTCCGACATGCCGCCGCGCCCGCCGTCGTAGGGCAGCAGGACGCGCCCGTCGGCCAGGCGCATGGGGTTCTGTCCGTCGGCGGCAGCCTGGGCGAAATCGCCGTCGGGGCGGATCCAGCCCGCCGCATCGGGCGAGCCGCCTTTGCCGCCGCGCCAGTCGAAGGGGTTGCCGCTCATGTTGGCGCGGATGGCGCCGTAATCGGTGCCCAGCGCGCCGCCACCGCGTTTTTCATCGACCAGGTCGAGGCGTCCGCGCACCTTGAAGCCACCGGCATCGTCGAGAAACAGGCCGAAGCCGCCCAGGGTGCGTTCGTAGCCGGTGAATTCGCCGACGCCATTGCTGTTGTGGTCAACGCTGTCGTGCTGGTTACGGTTGAGCGAGGCGGTAAAGGCGCCGCCCGCGAAGGGGCGCGCCAGGAAGCCGTCCAGGCGTTGGTAGCCGTATTCGCCGCCCTGTGCCTCGATCACCGATTCCGCCTTTTGCGGGCGCCTGGAGACGATATTCACGGTGCCGGCCAGCGCTTCCGGCGCGATCAGACTGGTGCCGGCGCCGCGCGAAATGTCGATGCGCTCCACGCCGTTGATGCCGATCATGTCCAGGCCGTAGGCGCTGGAGACCGAGGAGAAAATCGGCACGCCGTCGATCATGATGGTGGTAAAGCGCCCCGGTAAATTGTTGAGGGTGATGTTGCGCACGTTGCAGATGGAGCACTCGGTCTGCACGGAAATGCCGGGATTGTTGTCCACCGCCTCGTTCAGCGTGGCGGCGTTGGTCTTGCGGATGTCGGCCCCGGAAATCGATTCGGTCTTGATGATGTCGTCGCGTAGCTTGGGCTGCACCTTGGCCTGCGGCGCGGCCTTGACCTCGACGGTGGAAAGCTGGCGTTCCTGCGCGTGGGCGGTGGGCGTCAGGGCATAGGCCAGGAGGATGGCCAGGCTCAGGGGCTTGATGCGGGCGTGTCGGTCAATCATTGGCATGACGGAATCTCCAGAATCATTAGTTCTACTTTGTCAGATTACCAAATCCACTGATTTGGCAGGTTCCTTCCCCCCACGGGGGAAGGTCAGTATGGGGGCGAGATAATCATTCAACCAGTTGATTTATCTCACCCCCACCCCAGCCCTCCCCCACAGGGGGAGGGAGCTAAAACCCAATGTCGAGGCAATCTGACAAAGTAGAATTAGGGGGGGGTGTTTTCAGGGCGCGCTGCCGCTCGGGTCGGTGACGAAACCGATGCGCAGCAGTCCCTGGCGCGCGGCTTCGGACATCAGTTGCGCCACTTTTTCGTAAGGCGTGGTGCGCTCGGCGCGGATGTGCAGTTCCGGCTGCGGCTGTTGTGCGGCGGCCGCCGCCAGACGTTGCGCCAACTGTTCCCGGCTGACCACTTCGCCGTTCCAGTAGGTGCGGTTTTCGGCGTCGATGGCCAGTTGCACGTTATCCGGCTTGGTCAGATTGGGCGCCGAGGACGCCCTGGGCAGGTCGACCTTGACGGCGTGCGTCAGCAAGGGCGCGGTAATCATGAAGATGATCAACAGCACCAGCATCACGTCGATCAGCGGCACCATATTGATTTCGGCGAGCGGCTCGTTGTCGTCGCCGCTTTCCATGCTTGCGAAGGCCATGGTTTTCTCCCTATCGCACGGCCAGACCGGGGTGGCTGGGGGTGGTCTGTGTTTCGGCGCCCAGGCTTTGGGCGAGGCTCTGGGCGCGCGCCATGGCGATCACCTTTTCGCTGGTGGCGCGGGCGTCGGTGAGCATGGGCGAAGTCTTGATGCCGGTGGCGAGGAAGGCGAACACGTCGTAGGCGAAGGAGTTGAGCTGCGAAAGCGTGTTGCGGTTGGCGCGCGCGAAGGTGTTGTAGGCGATGGCGGCGGGAATCGCCACCGCTAGGCCGATACCGGTCATGATCAGCGCTTCGCCCACCGGGCCGGCCACCTTGTCCAGCGTGCCCTGGCCGGAAAGGCCGATGGCCACCAGGGCGTGATAGATGCCCCACACGGTGCCGAACAGTCCGACGAACGGCGCCGAGGAGGCCACCGTGGCGAGGAAGGTTTGGCCGAATTCGATATGTGTCTTATCTTCGTCGATGGCGCGCTTGAGGGCGCGCGTCAGCATCTCGTCCGGCGCGCCGGAATCGATCAGGCTGGTGGAGCACTGGCCACCGTTGCGGCAGCGGGTGTGCTGCTCGATGGCGGTGAAGCCGTGATGCACCAGGTGCGAGAATGGCTCGGTAGCGTTCTGTTCGCGGATGCGTTCGGCCACCGCTTCCAGGTTGGGCGCATCCCAGAAGGCGCTGAGGAATTCGTTGCTCTTGCGGCGCATCCGAAACAGCAGCACGCCCTTGGTGACGATCAGGTACCAGGAACCGGCGGACATGACCAGCAACACCCCGAGGATGAATAGCGCCACGCCGTCGGCATGACCGAGAAAATGGGCAAAGCCCAGCGACTGTTCCATGTATGTATTAGCCTTTCAGGTTGAAAACAATAGGGACTAGCACCCATGCGCCGATGGCTTCCTCGCCACGGCGCGCGGGTACGAATTTCCAGCGCCACACGGCGTCCTGTGCGGCCTGATCCAGGCGCGCGGAACCGCTTCCGGCTCTGACCTGGATTTGCGAGGGCTTGCCGTTCGGTTCGACATACACGCGCAGGACGGTCTTGCCCGATTCTTCCATGCGCCGCGACATGGCCGGATAAACCGGCGCGGGGTTGTCCAGATAGTCGGCGTCGAAGCCCGGAGGAATGATGGCCGGTGCGGGAGCAGGCGCGGGGGACGGCGGCGGAGTCTGCACCACCGGCGGAGCCTCGCCGGCGCTGCTGGGCGCGCTGGTTTCCGCCGCCACGATCTGGGGTTGTGGCTCTGGTATGGCTTGCGGCACCGGCTGCGGCTGCTTTTCCACCGGGCGGGGCTTGGGCGGGACGATCTTCGGTGGCGCGGGCGGCGGCTTGGGCGCTTCCTGCTGAATGACTTGCACCATCAGGGTCGCCATTTCCGGCGGCAGCTTGACCACTTCCAGCGAAAGCAGCAAGCCGATGACCGCCACGTGCATGGCGACCGCCGCCGCTACCCCGGACGGGGAAATGCGCGCCTGGGACGAATAGTGCCTGCCGAAGGTTTCGCTGTGGGTCATGGGGCTGTCTGAAATGGCGGGTTGGTTATAAATGCGAATTGTTCTCAAAAATTATATATGAGAATAATTCTCATCGCAATAGCTTTGTAAGGCTGCTTTGTAAGGCAGGGTTGGGCGCTTACTGAGTGGAGGACTTTCACCTCCAGGCGCGCTCTGCCGGGCGCACCAAAAGAAAACGCCGTCACTTGGACGGCGTTGGGTGTACAGGACGGCTAGATGGTGGAGCGGAGGCGACCCGGAAACAAGCGAAATATTTACGCCAAATTAGCCCTGTATCGACCAATTTGAGTACGTTTGCGGGCTTGTGGACACGATTCAGTGTTCCCGGAATACGTCGTTGAGCGATTTCGCGTCCAATATCCGATCTCCCCAGATTTCCAGTTGATCGGTACTTGCTTGAGTCAGCCGAATCTCAATGGCTTCGGGCAAAGTACCGAAACGGCGGGTCAGCTGGCGGCGCAGCAGAACCCCTTCGCCCTGCTGCATTCCCTGCTGCATTCCCTGCTGCATTCCCTGCTGCATTCCCTGCTGCCGCCCTTTCTCAATTCCGATCCGTTCAACCGACGACACGTAGCGCATTTTTTCTTTCTCCTCAAACACTTCAATATTTAGCCACAACTCTTGCGTCAGATGTTCCGGGAGCCGCATCATCCAGTCTAGCACCAGAAACAGGTCGATGACGCGCTGTTTTCCCCAGCCCCGCTGATAAAGCAACTGAACCAGCTTCCACTTCGCTGTAAAGCGGGCATCCATGTCCTTGCGTGTGGCCTTGGTCAGTAGATGGGCCAGCGTTACCAAGGCGAAGGGATTCGCATCCGCTTGGAGTTCGGTTTCGTGACCCATGAAGTCCAGCAGTTTGGCGGTGGGAAATTCCAGTGTATGTTTGCATCCCAGCACCTCAAATCCAAATGAAGTGGGGCGCCAGCCTTCCGATTCATCCGCGAGTACCGCCATGCTGGCTACCGGGTGGTGGTAACGGTCATACAAGCGATAGTTGTAAACGAACATCCGCTCGGCAAATTCCGCTTGGGGGCTGCCCTGCACTTCGAGGTGAATGTAAATCCAGTCCTCTTCTCCAGAAAGTCGGCTTACCCGGACAAGTTTGTCGACGAACCGTTTGCCGAGTTCGGCATCCTGCACCACGGCACGCAGTTCACTATCGAGAAATTCGTAGCCGTGCAACCAATCGATCTGCTCATGGGCCGCCGGAAAATAGAAGGCCATGAATTCGGGAAAGTAACGCTCGACGGCTTCTTTCCACGGGCTGTCATAGTCGTCGGGGGAGGAAAGGTCACCTGGGTTTGTCATCGAGTTTGATTTCAGTCCGCATTCGTTTCTTCCGACATTTGCCGCAATTCTTCGGCATCCACGGCCATTCACATCCAGAATGTATCGCGGCTGTCACTCATCATTGCTGAAATTTTAGCGCAGATACCATAACTTTGCGCACGCCGCAGGATTGCGCTTGGCTGTGTGCGCTGGCAAACAGACTGAAGGCCGCTTCCAGTGCACCGTACACACCTTCTCCTGTGCTTGGTGATCCGCACTGCTGTGCCTGTGCCTGATTGCGCACCGGCGAAGCGTGTTACGGAAATTCGCCGACAACAGGCTTGGTCAATCTGGAGGTAAATTTTCCTTGAAAGCCGCTCAAAAAATTGTTGCCTGGTTAGGTGGCGCCGCTGCGCTGGTTGGCCTGGGCATATTAATGTCGTTCTGGTCTTTCCGGCAGATCGAGGAGGCCGCCACGGCGCGGCAGCATGCCCATGTCGTCATTCACAACGCCAACGAGTTGCTGTCGGTATTGAAAGATGCCGAGACCAGCGAGCGCGGCTATTTGCTGACCGGTGACGAAACCTTTCTGGGGCTGTATTTCGCCGGGCGCGATAGTATCCGCGGTCAACTGGCAGGATTGCGTGAACTGACCCAGCTTGACGCTGCCGATAAACACCTGGATAAGCTGGTGCCGTCGATTGAAGCGAAATTGGCGCATATGTCGCGAAACATCGAATTGCGCCGCGCCGGGGATATGGCTGCCGTGCTGGCGGATGTGCGCGCCGGGGCCGGTAAGCGCCTGATGGATACGATCCGTGCCGGGATGGGCGACTTCATCATGCTGGAAGAAGAATTGCTGGCGCAGCGCGAAATGAATTTTCAGTCCAACATGCGCCGTCTGTTTGGCGTCATCGTTAGCGCAAGCGTGCTGGCGCTGCTGTTTGCGCTTGCCTTCGCCTATCTGATTTACCGGGAAACACAGCAGAGACTCAAAAATCTGGTCTATCTTGAAACACAACATTTGCTCGACGAGCTGAAGGAAAAAAACGTCGAACTGGAGCGCGCCAGGGCTGCGGCGGACCAGGCCAGCCTCGCCAAATCGGATTTTCTTTCGAACATGAGCCACGAGATCCGCACGCCGATGAACGCCATCATCGGCATGTCCCATCTGGCGCTGAAGACTGAGCTGACGCCGCGCCAGCGCGACTACGTCAAGAAAATCCAGGGTTCCAGCCGACATCTGCTGAACATCATCAACGACATTCTCGACTTTTCGAAGATCGAGGCGGGAAAAATGGCGGTGGAGCATATCGAGTTCGAGCTGGAGAAAGTGCTCGACAATGTCGCCAACCTGATCGCCGACAAGACCGCCGCCAAGGGGCTGGAACTGGTCTTCGAGGTCGACAGGGACGTGCCGCCCATGCTGATCGGCGACCCGTTGCGGCTGGGGCAGATTCTGGTCAACTTCAGCAACAATGCGGTCAAATTCACCGAGCAGGGCGAGATCGCCATCAATGTCCATCTCCGGGAGCAGAACGATCAGAATGTCCTGCTGTGCTGCACCGTGCGCGATACCGGCATCGGCCTGTCGGCGGAACAGCTGGGGCGCCTGTTCCAGAAGTTTACCCAGGCGGATACCTCGACCACGCGCGAATTTGGCGGCACCGGTCTGGGCCTGGTGATTTCCAAGAAACTGGCCGAACTGATGGGCGGCGCGGTGGGGGTGGAGAGCGAACCCGGCAAGGGCAGCACCTTCTGGTTCACGGCGCGCCTCGACAGGAGCGCGGGCCAGAAGCGCCATCTGGTCCTGGCGGACGGCCAGCAGGGCAAGCGCGTGCTGGTGGTGGACGACAACGAGAGCGCCCGCCTGGTTCTCGCCGACCTGCTCGGCGGCATGAGCTTCAAGGCCGACCAGGCCGATTCCGGCAAAGCTGCTATCGGCGCGGTGAATGGCGCCGAGGCACAAGGCATGCCCTACGAGATCGTCTTTCTCGACTGGCAGATGCCGGGCATGGATGGCATCGAAACCGCCAGGCAACTCAGGGCGCTTCCGCTCAATCACATGCCGCACATGGTGATGGTCACCGCCTTTGGCCGTGAAGAGGTGATCCGCAGCGCGGAGGAAACCGGCCTTGAGGACGTATTGATCAAGCCGGTCAGCGCCTCGATGCTGTTCGACAGCATGGTGCGCACGTTGGGGGGAATTGGCGATGGTGCGCGCATCGCCGGCGACGTGCCGACCGGCACCTTCGAGCAGCTCGCCACCATCAGGGGCGCGCGCATCCTGCTGGTGGAGGACAACGACCTGAACCAGGAAGTGGCCAGCGAACTGCTGACGGACGCCGGTTTCGCCGTGGATGTGGCGGAGAACGGCCTGGTTGCGCTGGACAAGGTGCGGGCTACCGGTTACGACATTGTGCTGATGGACATGCAGATGCCGGTGATGGACGGCGTGAGCGCGACCCTGGAAATCCGCAAGGACGCGCGTTTCAATGATCTGCCGGTGGTGGCGATGACCGCCAATGCCATGCAGGGGGACCGCGACCGCTGCCTGGCGGCGGGGATGAACGACCACGTCGCCAAGCCGATCGAACCCGAAGACTTGTGGAAGGCGCTGCTGAAGTGGGTTCCGCCGCGCTACCCGATGCCCGTTGCGCCGGAGACGAATGCGCCGCCGCACGCCGCGCCAAATCCCGAGGCCGAGCTGCCGTCCGGTATCGAGGGGCTGGATATCGCCAACGGCCTGCGCCGCGTGCTCGGCAAGAAACAGCTCTATCTTTCGATGTTGCGCAAATTCGTCGCCGGGCAGAAAAGCGCGCCGGCGGAAATCCTCCAGGCGCTGGAAGGCGGCGACTGGGCCGGCGCGGAGCGTTTCGCCCACACGCTCAAGGGGGTTGCCGGAAACATCGGCGCCACCGGCCTGCAACAACTGGCACAGACGCTCGAATCGGCCATCCGGGAGCGTCGGCCGCGCGGGGAGGTCGATGAGCGGCTCGGTGAAATCAAGGAGCAACTCGACTATTTCATCACGCAACTGCAACAAAAGCTGCCGCAGGAACCCAGCAAGGCCGCCGTCACCGTCGACCGTGAAACGCTCAAAGTGGCGTGCGATAAGCTGGAAGCCCTGCTGGCCGACGACGATGCGGAGGCAAGCGACTTCCTGGAGACGAATTCGACGGTGCTGGATGCGGCCTTCCCCGAGCACTATCACCAGATCAGAGACAGCATCCGCTCGTTCGACTTTGAGGCTGCGCTTGCAGCGTTAAAGGCCGCAACCCAACCTGACAAGGAATTACCGTGAACCAGTCCGATTCAAGTGAAAAACCCACGATTCTGGTGGTTGACGATGAGCCGGACAACCTGGCCCTGATGAGCAGTCTATTGAAACGCGACTACAAGGTGAAAGTCGCCGGCAGCGGTGAAAAAGCGTTGAAGATCGCGGCCTCCGAGGCGCCGCCGGACCTGATCCTGCTCGATATCATGATGCCCGGCATGGACGGCTACGAGGTGTGTCGGCGGATCAAGCGCGACCCCCAAACACGGAACATCCAGGTGATTTTCATCACCGCCAAGGCCGAAATGGCGGACGAGATCAAGGGGCTGGAACTCGGCGCCATCGACTTTATTACCAAGCCGATCAGCCCGCCCATCGTCATGGCGCGCGTGAGGAACCATCTGGCGCTCAAGGCCATGGCCGATTTCCTGCACGACCAGAACGACTGGGATACGGCACAGCGGCTTGCCGTCACGCTTAAGGGGCTGTCCGGCAGCATCGGTCTTGTCGGCCTGCAACACTTGGCGGAAAAGCTCGAGATCGAGATACAGGCGCACCGTTCGAGCAAAAAACTCACTGACCGGATCGACCAGCCGACGCTCGTCGCGCAGACGGCGCAAGAATTGCCTTTGCAAACGGAAAACACGGCGGTCATGGACAACCGGAAAAAACTCAAGACAGTCTGTGTCCATCTGGAAGCCTTGTTGGCGGACAACAATGTGGAGGCGCGGGATGTGCTGGATGCGCATGCTGAACTGCTGGATGCGGCCTTTCCCGAGCACTGTCACGAGATCGACAACAATATCCGCTCATTTGATTTCGAGGCGGCGCTGGTGGCACTCCGAGCCGCTGCCGGACGCGCTGTGACGCCGGAAAAGCCATGAGCGGCCAGCGCCATCCGCTTTCCAGTTAACCGGGGCCGACCATGTCCAGAAAAATCCGCGATCACGCCAGTGCCCATCCCGCTCCCGGTGCGGCGGATAGCCTCGCCGAGAGCGGACGCCAGGAGCGCTTGCTCAAAACCGAAGCCCTGAAGAACGCGATTTTCAACAGCGCCAACTTTTCGAGCATCGCCACCGACGAGAAGGGGGTCATCCAGATATTCAACGTCGGCGCCGAGCACATGCTGGGCTACGCCGCCGTCGACGTGCAGAACAAGATCACCCCGGCCGACATCTCTGATCCGCAGGAAGTTGTTGCGCGCGCCAAGGCGTTGAGCGTCGAGCTGGGGACCTCGATTGCGCCGGGCTTTGAGGCGCTGGTGTTCAAGGCCGCGCGCGGCATCGAGGATATTTACGAGCTGACCTACATCCGCAAGGACGGCAGCCGTTTCCCGGCAGTGGTATCGGTCACCGCGCTGCGCGACGATCAAGGGGCCATCATCGGCTACTTGCTGATCGGCACGGACATCAGCGCCCGCAAACGGGCGGAAGAGACGCTGCTGAAAACCGGGGCCTTGCAGAGCGCGATTTTCAATAGCGCCAACTTTTCCAGCATCGCCACCGACGAGAAGGGCGTCATCCAGATATTCAATGTCGGCGCCGAGCACTTGCTGGGCTACACCGCCGCCGACGTGCTGAACAAGATCACCCCGGCGGATATTTCCGACCCGCAGGAATTGGTGGCGCGCGCCAAGGCGCTGAGCGTCGAGCTGGGAACCCCCATTGCGCCGGGCTTCGAGGCGCTGGTTTTCAAGGCCTCGCGCGGCATCGAGGACATCTACGAGCTGACCTACATCCGCAAGGACGGCAGCCGCTTCCCGGCGGTGGTGTCGGTGACCGCCTTGCGCGACGACCGCAATACCATCATCGGCTACCTGCTGATCGGTACGGACAATAGCGCGCGCAAGCGGGCGGAAGAGGCGCTGCTCAGAGCGGGTGCCCTGCAGGATGCGATTTTTAACAGCGCCAACTTTTCCAGCATCGCCACCGACGCCCAGGGCGTGATCCAGATTTTCAATGTCGGCGCGGAACGCATGCTGGGCTACACCGCCGCCGACGTGCTGAACAAGATCACTCCGGCGGATATTTCCGATCCGCAGGAAGTGGTGGCGCGCGCCAAGGCGCTGAGCGTCGAGCTGGGGACCCCGATTGCGCCGGGCTTCGAGGCGCTGGTGTTCAAGGCGCTGCGCGGCATCGAGGATATTTACGAGCTGACCTACATCCGCAAGGACGGCAGCCGCTTCCCGGCGGTGGTGTCGGTGACCGCCTTGCGCGACGACCGCAATACCATCATCGGCTACCTGCTGATCGGTACGGACAATAGCGCGCGCAAGCGGGCGGAAGAGGCGCTGCTCAGAGCGGGTGCCCTGCAGGATGCGATTTTTAACAGCGCCAACTTTTCCAGCATCGCCACCGACGCCCAGGGCGTGATCCAGATTTTCAATGTCGGCGCGGAACGCATGCTGGGCTACACCGCCGCCGACGTGCTGAACAAGATCACCCCGGCGGATATTTCCGACCCGCAGGAAGTGATCGCGCGCGCCAGGGCCTTGAGCAACGAGCTTGAAACACCGATTACGCCGGGCTTCGAGGCGCTGGTGTTCAAGGCGTCGCGCGGCATCGAGGATATTTACGAGCTGACTTATATCCGCAAGGACGGTAGCCGCTTCCCGGCGGTGGTATCGGTGACTGCGTTGCGCGACGATCAAGGCGCCATCATCGGCTATCTGTTGATCGGCACGGACAATACGGCGCGCAAACAGGCGGAAGACGCGTTGCTCAAGGCGGGGGCTTTGCAGGATGCGATTTTCAACAGCGCCAACTTTTCGAGCATCGCCACCGACGCCAAGGGCGTGATTCAAATCTTCAACGTCGGCGCCGAACGCATGCTGGGCTACACCGCCGCCGACGTGCTGAACAAGATCACCCCGGCGGATATTTCCGATCCGCAGGAAGTGGTGGCGCGCGCCAGGGCCTTGAGCAACGAGCTTGAAACGCCGATTGCGCCGGGCTTCGAGGCCTTGGTATTCAAGGCGTCGCGCGGCATCGAGGATATTTACGAGCTGACCTACATCCGCAAGGACGGCAGCCGTTTTCCGGCGGTGGTGTCGGTGACCGCGCTGCGCGACGCGCAGGGGGTGATCATCGGCTATCTGCTGATCGGTACCGACAACACCGCGCGCAAGCAGATCGAGGAAGAGCAGAAGAAGCTCGACCAGCGCCTGCGCGACCATCAGTTCTACACGCGCTCGCTCATCGAATCCAACACCGACGCGATCATGACGACCGACCCGTCCGGCATCATCACCGACGTCAACAAGCAGATGGAAGCGCTCACCGGGTGCACGCGCGACGAGTTGATGGGTGCGCCGTTCAAGGGCTACTTTACCGATCCGGAGCGGGCCGAGGCCGCCATCAAGCGGGTGCTGAGCGAAAAGAAGGTGACCGACTACGAGCTCACCGCGCGCGCCCGGGACGGCCAGGAAACGGTGGTGTCCTACAACGCGACCACCTTCTACGACCGGGACCGGAAGTTGCAGGGCGTATTTGCCGCCGCGCGCGACGTTACGGAGCGCAAGCGCCTGGACCAGGTGCTGCAGGAAAAGAACGTCGAGCTGGAGCGCGCCAAGGCAGCGGCGGACCAGGCCAACCTCGCCAAATCGGATTTCCTTTCCAACATGAGCCACGAGATCCGCACGCCGATGAACGCCATCATCGGCATGTCCCACCTGGCCCTGCAGACCGAGCTGACGCCGCGCCAGCGCGACTACGTCAAGAAAATCCAGGGTTCCAGCCGACACTTGTTGAGCATCATCAACGACATTCTCGACTTCTCGAAGATCGAGGCGGGCAAGTTGACGGTCGAGTACACCGAATTCGAACTGGAGAAAGTGCTCGACAATGTCGCCAATCTGATCGCCGACAAGACCGCCGCCAAAGGGCTGGAACTGGTCTTCGAGGTCGACGGGGACGTGCCGTCCCTGCTGATCGGCGACCCGCTGCGGCTGGGGCAGATTCTCATCAATTACAGCAACAATGCGGTCAAGTTCACCGAGCAGGGCGAAATCGCCATCAACGTCCACCTCAAGGAGCAGAGCGAGCGGGACGTGCTGCTGTGCTGCACCGTGCGCGATACCGGCATCGGCCTGACGGCGGAGCAGATGGGGCAGCTGTTCCAGAGCTTTTCACAGGCGGACACTTCGACCACGCGCAAGTTTGGCGGCACCGGTCTGGGCCTGGTGATTTCCAAGAAACTGGCCGAACTGATGGGCGGCGCGGTGGGGGTGGAAAGCGAACCCGGCAAGGGCAGCGCTTTCTGGTTCACGGCACGCCTGGGCAAGGGGCTCGGCGCGCCGCGCCGGTTGGCGCTGCCCGGCGACATGCAGGGCAAGCGCGTGCTGGTGGTGGACGACAACGAGAGCGCCCGCCAAGTGCTGGCCGACCTGCTCGGCGGCATGAGCCTCAAGGCCGACCAGGCCGATTCCGGCAAGGCCGCCATCGGCGCGGTGGACAGCGCCGAAGCGCAGGGGACGCCCTACGAGATTGTGCTGATCGACTGGCTGATGCCGGGCATGGATGGCATCGAAACCGCCAGGCGCATCCGGGAACTCCCGCTCGACCGCATGCCGCACATCATGATGGTGGCCGCTTACGGCAGCGAGGAATTTATCCGCAGCGCGCAGGAAACCGGTATCGAGGACGTGCTGATCAAGCCGGTCAGCGCCTCGTTGCTGTTCGACCGGGTGGTGCGCATTCTGGGTGGGGTCGTCGATGGCGCGCGCATCGCCGGCGACGTGCCGACCGGCACCTTCGAGCAGCTCGCCACCATCAGGGGCGCGCGCATCCTGCTGGTGGAGGACAACGACCTGAACCAGGAAGTGGCCAGCGAACTGCTGACGGACGCCGGTTTCGCCGTGGATGTGGCGGAGAACGGCCTGGTTGCGCTGGACAAGGTGCGGGCTACCGGTTACGACATTGTGCTGATGGACATGCAGATGCCGGTGATGGACGGCGTGAGCGCGACCCTGGAAATCCGCAAGGACGCGCGTTTCAATGATCTGCCGGTGGTGGCGATGACCGCCAATGCCATGCAGGGGGACCGCGACCGCTGCCTGGCGGCGGGGATGAACGACCACGTCGCCAAGCCGATCGAACCCGAAGACTTGTGGAAGGCGCTGCTGAAGTGGGTTCCGCCGCGCTACCCGATGCCCGTTGCGCCGGAGACGAATGCGCCGCCGCACGCCGCGCCAAATCCCGAGGCCGAGCTGCCGTCCGGTATCGAGGGGCTGGATATCGCCAACGGCCTGCGCCGCGTGCTCGGCAAGAAACAGCTCTATCTTTCGATGTTGCGCAAATTCGTCGCCGGGCAGAAAAGCGCGCCGGCGGAAATTCTCCAGGCGCTGGCCGACGGCGAATGGGAGGTCGCGGAGCGGCGCGCCCACACGCTAAGAGGTGTCGCCGGCAACATCGGCGCCACGGCATTGCAGCAACTGGCACAGAAACTCGAGGCGGCGATCCGCGAACGCCGCCTGCGCGGGGAAATCGATGAGCGGCTCGACGAGTTGACCAGGCAGCTCGATTATTTCATCGCGCAACTCGAACAGAGTCTGCCGCCAAAACCCGGCAGGAGCGCCGTGACCGTCGACCGGGAAAAGCTCAAGGCCGTCGTCGGCAAGCTGGAGGCCCTGCTGGCCGATGACGACGCGGAAGCGGGCGATGTACTGGAAATGAACGCCGGCCTGCTTGATGCGGCTTTTCCCCTGCATTATCGCCAGATCAGCGACAACATCCGCGCATTCAATTTCGAGGCGGCGCTCGCCACACTGAAAGCCGCTACTACTGCCAGATAAGGAATTCTCATGGACGGACTCGATTCAAGCGAAAAACCCACGATACTGGTGGTGGACGATACGCCGGACAACCTGGCCCTGATGAGCAGCCTGCTGAAGGGCGACTACAAGGTGAAAATCGCCAACAGCGGCGAGAAAGCGTTGAGGGTCGCGGGTTCTGATGCGCCGCCCGACCTGATTCTGCTCGACATCATGATGCCCGGCATGGACGGCTACGAGGTGTGCCAACGGCTCAAGCACGACCCCGGCACGATGAACATCCCGGTGATCTTCCTCACCGCCAAAGCGGAAATGGAAGACGAAAAGATGGGGCTGGAACTCGGCGCGGTTGATTACATCACCAAGCCGATCAGCCCGCCCATCGTCATGGCGCGCGTGAAGAACCATCTGGCGCTCAAGGCGATGGACGATTTTCTGCGCGACCGGAACGGTTTTCTCGAATTGGAGGTGGCCAGGCGCACGCGCGAGGTCATGGCGATCCAGGACGTGACCATACTCGCCATGGCCTCGCTGGCCGAGACGCGCGACACGGAAACTGGCAACCACATCCGCCGCACGCAGTTCTACGTCAAGGCGCTGGCCGAAAGATTGCGTGACCATCCGCGCTTTGCCTGGTTCCTGAGCGAAAGCAACATCACCATGTTATTCAAGTCGGCGCCCTTGCACGACCTCGGCAAGGTGGGCATTCCCGACCGCATCCTGCTGAAACCGGGCCGTTTCGAACCCTACGAGTTCGAGATCATGAAGACGCATACCACCCTGGGGCACGATGCCATTGCGCATGCCGAAAAAGCGCTGGGCTTCGAGGTCGATTTCCTTAACTTCGCCAAAGCCATCGCCCTCTCGCACCAGGAAAAATGGGACGGCAGCGGCTATCCGCAGGGTCTTTGCGGCGATGACATCCCGATTGCCGCGCGCCTGATGGCGCTAGCCGATGTTTACGACGCGCTGATCAGCCGCCGCGTTTACAAGGAAGGCATGCCGCACGAAGCAGCGGTGCAGATCATGAGCGATGGCCGCGGCACGCATTTCGATGCCGACATGTTCGACGCCTTTATCGAAATACAGGAAGAATTCCGCGCCATCGCCCAGCGTTTCGTCGATTCCGATACGGACATGGACAAGAAGCGGGACTATCAGACGCAGTCCGGAACTGCATAGCGCGCGAAAGGGTGAACATGATCAACCTGCAGCAGGACATCATTACCAAGAACACCATATTTCTCGTGGTTGACGATTTTGAGCCGATGCGCAAGGTCACCTCGGGGCAACTGCGCTCAATGGGGGCGCGTACCATCGTGACCGCCAACGACGGGGCCGAGGCGCTACGCGTACTCAAAAAACAGCATGTGGACATCGTGCTTTCCGACTGGAACATGCCGGTCATGACCGGGCTCGAACTGCTCAAGGCGGTGCGTGCCGACAGGAAGCTGGCGCATCTGCCCTTTGTCATGATTACCGCCGAAGCCGAGCGCGAGCGCGTCGAGGAGGCGATTGCCAGCGGCGTCAGCGATCTGCTGGTCAAGCCCTACACCGCCGACCGCCTGGCCACGCGCGTTGAAAATGCCTTGCTGGCGCCGCCGCGCACCGTTTCGCCGCATGGCGCGACATCCGTGCCCCGGCGCGCCGTGCCGCTGGCGCCGTTGCCGACGCTTTCCGCATCGTCGGCAACGGCCAGGGAAAGCGGCGAAACGCTACGCCCGACGATACTGGTCGTCGATGACGCGCCGGACAACCTGCAACTGCTCGCGCAGTTGTTCAAGGACGAATATCGCGTGCGGGTCGCACAAAGCGGCGAGAAAGCGCTGGCTATCTGTCAATCGGACAGCCCGCCCGATCTGGTGCTGCTCGACATCATGATGCCCGGCATGGACGGTTTCGAAGTGGCCCGGCGCATGCGCGAGCATCCCGCGTCGGAAACCATCCCGGTGATCTTCGTCACCGCCATGACCGGTGAGGATGCGCGCCTCAAGGGGCTGGGGCTGGGGGCGGTGGATTTCGTCACCAAGCCCATCGACCCCGGCGTGCTCAAGCCGCGCGTGCGCAACTTCATGCGCTACGTCGAACTGCACAAACAATTGCAGAACGACTACGACGGCATGCTGGAGTTGGCACGTCTGCGCGAGGATGTCGAGCACATCACGCGCCACGACATGAAAGGGCCGCTGGCCGGCGTGATCGGGCTGGTGCAGGCGCTGGCGGACGATGGCACGACCAACCGCAAGCAGGTCGAGCAGTTGCGCATGATCGAGGAAGCCGCATTGCAGGTGCTCGACATGATCAACCTTTCCACCGAGCTTTTCAAAATCGAGAGCGGGCGCTTTGTGCTCGATGCCAAACCCGTCCAGATCGGCGACATCCTGCGGCGCATTGCCGGGATTGCCGGCACCACCTTCGCCGGGAAAGGCATCCTCGTCGCCGTCAATCCGGGAGCACCGGCCACAGCGGCCATGCCGCAAGCGCTGGGCGATGCCATGTTCTGCTATTCCATCTTCCAGAACCTGGTCAAGAACGCCTGCGAGGCCGCACCGGAAAACAGCCGGGTGACCCTCACCCTGCACGACGAAACACCGCTGCGCATCCTGATCCAGAACAAGGGGGCGGTTCCCCCCGAGATTCGCGCACGCTTCTTCGACAAATTCGTCACCCACGGCAAGCAGGGCGGCACCGGAATCGGCACCTATTCGGCCAAACTGCTGACCGAGGCGCAAGGCGGAACCATTTCACTGACAGTCGCCGACCAGGAAGACCAGACCACGCTTACCGTGACCTTGCCGCGTTGCACCTGAAGTTCATTGCCGGGGGGCCGCTTGCGTGCCGACAAAAAAAAGGACCCCGCGGGGTCCTTTTCAATAAACGCTTGCGGGTGATTTACGGCGCGGGCTGGGTAACGGTCGCGCTTTCCAGTGCGACCATCGATTGGGCGAGCGCCCGGCCATTCATCGACGCGCCGGTTTGCAGGGTAATCGCCGTTTGCGACAGGATGACGCCTTCAAAGTGCGCGGTGGTGCCGATGGTTACGTGTCCGGCCACCTGCCAGAAGATGTTCTTGGCCTGTGCGCCGCCGCTCAGCGTGATGCGCTTGGCGGCGCTCATGATCAGGTCGCCGGACATCTGGAATATCCACACGTCGTTGGCACCGCCCGAGATGGTGATGTCCGTGGGGATGGTCACCGTGCTGCCCCAGTTATAGAGGCCGGGGGTCAAGGTCAGGCCGCCGATGCTGCCGCTGCCGAGGTTGACGAAGTCCGGCGTCGAGCGTCCGGCGGCATCGGTGTAGGCGGTTTGCATGTCAAGGACCGCCGTCGTCAGGTTCATAGGGGTGGGAACGGCATAATTCGCGGCATAAACCTTGCCGCCGCCCACAACTTGTGTCGAAGTCGAAAAGACATTCGATGCATCGGCACTGAGGGTGAAACCCGTCAAGTAGCTTGCGGCGGCCGGGCTGACCCCAATATCGCCGGTGATGATGGAGGTCGGGACGGTTGAGATGCCGGTTTTGGCCAGAATCGCAAAATTGCCGGCGGTGCCCAGCAGGACGGGTGCCCGTTGTGGTGCCGCCATGACGGTGCTGCCGGTGGTCCAGCCCCAGGTGAAGTCGCTGGCCAGCGCATTGCCGGCCAGATCCTTGACGCCGCCGCTGCCGCCCTTGATGGTGACGGTGTAGGGGGTGTTGCTGGCGAGCGAGTTCGACGGCACAAAAATCACCCCCGTGCCGGAATAGCTTATCGTGCCGGGAACCGGTGTTGTCCCCTGCATGACGATAACGGTTTCAGTGGTGACGGTGGCCGGGTTCATCAGTTCGCTGAAGGTGGCGGCAATGTTTTTATTGATGGATACGCCGGTCGCGCCATCGGCGATCAGGGTGGCGCTTATCGTGGGCGCGGCGGTGTCTGCCGTCACGGTATAGACCATGCCGAACTTGTTGTTTGCCATCATGTCGTTTTCTGGTGCTCCGCTTTCGGTGAGACCATATCCGAGATAAAGCTGAAGCCCGACCAGGCCGGACACATCGGCATCGCGTAACACTTCAATAGCGCGGTTGGACATCGGCGCGGCAGCATAAACCGGCCCCGTGCCGCCATTGAACTGCACCCATCCCGTGCCATTGTGGAAAAACCACGCATTGTCGTAGGTGGCGCCGAGGTAAACATTACCGTTTTTGCCGGCATCTGCGTCGGCGACATTAAGGTTGGCGGTCAGGGTCAGGTTGTTGGTGGTGCCGCTGCTGGTAGCCGAAAAGCTCGGCGTCTGCGCGGCGAGCGCGCCGGGACCATATGCCGTGAGGAATAGCGGCAAGAGCATCAGCCAGGTGTGTTGTTTCAATAAACGCCATAATGTGTTCATGTTGATCTCCTTGAGGGAATTTGCCTTCACCGCCGCCCGCCGCGCAATGTTGCCGGGCGGCACAGCGGGAAAACATCGCAAGACATTTGTCTCGACGCCTTCAACATACGGGATACCCCCTCCGGGGTCTGTCTGTTAGCGCACACAGAGAAAGGCACTGCTCTGGAGAAGAATGTCCCCACTGGTGTGGGGACCATGGCAAAACCGGGTTATTGCGCTGTTTTCTGCACCAGCATGTTCTGCACCCCGTTGACGCCCGCCACCGCGCCTGCCAGAGCTGCCGCTCTTTCGCTATTTTCCAGCGTATCGGCCGAACCGCTCAATGTCACCACGCCCTTTACGGTATCCACGCTGATTTGCAGCGTTCTCAGGCCGGGTTCGGCAAAAACGGCGGCTTTGACCTTGGCGGTGATTTCGGTGTCGTCAATGGCGACGCCGGCTTTTTCGCCTTGCTTGTCCAGCTTTTCCCCGATCTTGTCGGCGGTCTCGCCGATTTTCCTGCCGGCGTCGTCAGCCGTCTGGTCAATTTTTATACCGACGGTTTCCGCAGGGCCGGGGCCCGGTTTGTCGCACGCGGCCAGTCCGGCGGCGAGCAGTGCCGAAATGCCGATGATCTGGATGGATTTTAAATTCACTGAAATTTTCATGGGGTTTCCTTCACAACGGTCCTGTTTTTTAAAGAAAGCGGCCAGCCACCCGGTGAAACCGGTGGCTGGCCGCTGGTCTGCCGAATGCCCGCCCGCCTTACTTGACGCGCATATCATCCTTGACGGAGTGCACGCCCTTGATGCTGCGTGCCAGTTCGATGGCCTTGTTTGCTGCGGTGCGCGAGCTGACGAAGCCGCTCAATTGCACCACGCCCTTGAAGGTTTCGACGTTGATTTCGGCAGACTTCAAGGCGTCATCGTTGAAAATTGCCGCTTTCACCTTGGTGGTCAGCACCGTGTCGTCGAGGTATTCACCTGTTCCCTCCTGCTTCTTGGTGGAGGCGCAGCCGACCACGGATACCAGCGTAATGGCCAGAAAAAGTGCGGAAAGATATTTGCTGAATTGTTTCATGATGAAATTCTCCTAAAGTGGTGAAAAAAGATACGTGGTGCAGCATAGGCACGCCGGATAGTGCGGTCTGTACGGCGCCACACATACAGCGCGCCCTGCCGCCGCCGGATCAGGGATGATTTTTCGGCGGGTAATCCTTGTTGAGATCTTCAAATCTCTTGATCTGCTCTTCGACCTCGTCCTTGGAGAGGCCATAGGTCTCCTGGATTTTCCCGGCCAGTTGCTCGCGCTTGCCGGCGATCATGTCGAGGTGGTCATCGGTGAGCTTGCCCCACTGCGATTGCACCTTGCCCTTGAATTGCTTCCAGTTGCCTTCAACGATATCCCAGTTCATAGCAAACTCCCTTCATGTGATTGGAACCCGGCTGGCAGAAGCGCCTGCCGGATGTTCCTGGTTGGTGATGCAAAAATTCAACGTGCCGCAACGCGGCCGTTATCTCCCGACAAAATAATCTCGACGCGACGGTTCAACTGGCGGTTTCCCGGCGTATCGTTGGCGGAAATCGGATAAGCCTCGCCATAGCCACGGGTCGCCATGCGTTCCTGAGAAATCCCGCTGGCCGCCAGCGCATCACGCACCGCTTCGGCACGGCGGTTGGACAAATCCATGTTGTGTGCGCTGCTGCCGGTGCTGTCGGTATAGCCTTCGATCAATACCGTGCGCTGCGGATATTGCTTCATGAATTCGGACAGCTTTTGCACGTTGCGCATGCCATCCGGCTTCAACTGGGACTGGTCGATATTGAACAGCACGTCATTCAGGGTCACCACCATACCCCGCTCGGTTTCCTTGGCGGCCAGGTCGGTGAGCATGGCTTCGAGTTGCCGCGTGCGCGCCTCGGCTTCGGCGGACAGGATCTGGGCATCGATGGCCTGATTCTGGGCGATGCCGGTTTCCATCCGTGCCTGGTTTGCTTCAGCAGTTTTCTGGTTGAGAAGCTGCTGGTCACGATCCCTGCCAACGTTAGCGGCGGCGAGATCCGCCCTGGCCCGCGCGGTTTCGGCGGTTTTCTGGTTCAGGCTGCGCTGGTCGCGTTCCCGCTCGGCACTGGCGCTGACCAGTTCGGCCTTGGCCTTGTCGGCTTCGGCGGTCCTTTGCTCAAGGCGCAGCTGTTCACGCTCCTTTCCCGCGCTGGCGACCACCTGCTCAGAGGCCTTGCGCTTGGCGACTTCCTGGGTGGTGGCGATTTTTTGCTTGGCGAGATAGGCCAGGTTGTTCACCTTTTCATCCGCTTCGCTGGCGGCAAAGGCGGCGTTGGCCTGATCCAGCGCAACACCGGCGTTTCTCAGTTCGGATGAGGCCAGTTGCACGACCTGGGGATTGTTTTGGGCGGCCGCATAGTCATTGCGGGCCTCGGCGAGCAAGATGTTCTGGTTCGGCATGGAGCTGCAACCGGCCAGAAGGGCGGCCAGCAACAGGGGGATGGAAAGGCGGTTTTTTTGCATGATGGATTCCTGGTGATTTTTTTCCGGCAACGACTTGTTGCCGCTTAATGCCGCTGGTTCACGGCTTGCTGGCGCGGTACAGCTCTTCGCGCAATACGCGCACGTCGTCCTGGATCGCCTGGGCGGCGGCGCTGGCCTTGGCCGAAGTGGCCTTGCTTTGCGCCAGCTTGGCGTCGGCTTGCGCCTGGGTCGCCAGGTCGTGCGCCAGAACGTAATTCTTGGCGGCCATCGCTTTGGCTGCGGCCGCGACCTTGTCTTGCGCAGATTTCAATTCCGTCGGCGCATATTGCGCGGCACCGGCGTCCGCCGCATTCGAAACCGCTTCCCGGGACACCGCCACATCGACGGTGGCCGGAGTTTTCATACTGCTCGCGCAGCCGCTCATTGCGGCCAGACCGGCACAGCACAAGGTGAGCAGGGCCAGGCGTGGAGTGTTGTTTTTCATTTTTATCCTTTCAGATTGTTTTAGAGCAATCCATCCGCTGACACTGTGCCGGACAGCCTTGAGTTACCTATGCACGGTTCCTTTATAGGCGCAATCACCGTGGACTTCGGTACGCTGGCGCACGCAGCTACAGGCCAAGCCATACCGTCTCCCCCTTTGCAAAAGGGGGATTAAGGGGGATTTCAGCAGCATTGGAGATTCCATCACCGTAGAAATCCCCCCTCGCCCCCCTTTTGCAAAGGGGGGAATCAGATGGTGCGATTGCCCTGGGCGTGGCGGCGAATAGCCTTGCCTGAATGCCGCTGGAATTGTTTTTTGTGATTTTTTATATATGTGTGCTGGCGCACGTAGTGTCGCAGCGTGAGTATGAGATACTGCAAGCGGTTGATCTTGTTTTGAATTGGTGCAGTTCGGCCAAGTTAACCTAACCAGACCCCATGAAATGGGTAGACGCCAATAACATCAGGAAGGACGTGTTATGACGGCAGAATCGATTCACGGCCCGCTGCAAAACCGCATCCTCGCAGCGCTTTCCCCCAGCGGGTATGCGCATCTGCGGGATGACTTCGAGATGGTTTCGCTGGCACCCGGCCAAGTGCTTTATGAGGCGGGTGCAGTTCTGGAGTATGTCTATTTTCCCCTGACTTGCATCGTTTCCCTGGTCTCGGCCACCCGCAACGGTTCATCGGCGGAACTGGCCATGACCGGCAACGACGGCCTGGTCGGGATTCAATTGGCGCTGGGCGACGACCGGGTCGCCGATAGCGTCATCGTGCAGGCCGCCGGGATGGCCTGCCGGATCAAGTCCGAGGTGATGCGCTGGGAGCTCGATCAGGACAGCGACTTGCGGCATCTCACGCTGCGCTATATCGAAGCCCTGATGATGCAGATGACGCAGAGCGTTGTCTGCAACCGGCACCACTCCGTGGAACAGCGCCTGTGCCGCTGGCTGCTTCTGAGCCTGGACCTGTTGCCGGGAAAACGCATCGACATCACCCAGGAAACCATGGCCGACATGCTGGGCGTGCGCCGCGAATCCGTCACCGAAGCTGCCGGGAAATTGCAGTCCGCCGGCCTGCTCCACTATAGCCGCGGACACATCGAAATCATCGACCGCCCCGGCCTGGAAGCGCGGGCTTGCGAGTGCTACGCCGTGGTCAAGTTAGAATATGAGCGCTTGTTTCAACCTGCGGCAGAAGCCCGCGCCATCCATCGGGAGCGCGGCAATCCCGCGACCCTGCGCAAACGGGCCATGGCGCGCTTGCTGCAAACGCCGCCTGCGGCATCAAATTCCCCTTGTGATAACGGGAAGCTGCTGCACGAACTCCAGGTACACCAGGTCGAACTGGAGATGCAGATCGAGGAACTCGGCCATGCCTACGAGGAATCGGATGCCCTGCGCGGCAAATATGCGGATATCTATGATTTCGCGCCGGTGGCCTATTTCACGCTCGATGCTTCGGGATATATTCTCGACCTGAACCTGGCTGGCGCCATTCTTCTGGGCATCAAGCGTTCCCAGAAAAGCCGCCATCGTTTCATCGCTTACATCACGGCGGAAACCCTGCCGGTCTTCAACCATTTCATCGGGGAAGTGCTGCAGGCCAAGGATAAAAAGGTCTGCGAAATCGCTCTTGCGGCGACCCGGCTACGCCGCGAGGCATTGGTGAAGATTGAAGCCGTCACGGACGAGGGCGGGCAGGAATGCCGCATGGTGGTGATGAATATGACACGGGCGCACTGAAACAGGAAATCAGGCGTTCAGGAGCTTGCCAGTGTCTCAGTCTCAAACCCGACAATATTGCGGCTATCCTTGCTGAATTCCACGCCGATCAAATGCACTGCGCCACTGGCGCGGTATTTCTCAGCGTAGTTTCTTTCGCGTAACTGTTCGATGGCGCGGCCTTCCGGCACCAGTTCCACCACCTTGAACTCAAACAGCCAGGTATGCCCGCCGTGCCTCACCGCCATGTCGATACGGCCATGGTTGGTAACGTCTTCCAGCACAATATCCAGCCCCAGTGCCGCGAAATAGCTATAGAAGACGCTGGCCCAATAGCCTTCATACTGGGCAATCGGATTATTGCGATACCAGTCGTGCGGAATGCTGGCAAAGAAGGCGTGAAATAAATCCTTCATGCCCGCAATGTTGTTAGCCAGCAGCAAGTCGATCAAGCGCAGGCGGTTGTTGAAAGCGACCGATTCATCCGCCCCCAAACCACCCAGCAGGCTGGCGTTCAAGCAGGATTCCACTTCGCGGTTGGGGTAACCCAGGGTGTAAACCCAGTGGCCAATAAGGGGCTGGCGCACTTCGCGCAATGTCAGGTAACCCGCTTGGAACATCAGCGCCTCGCAGGCGATGTGGTCAACGTCGAAAGTGGAAAGCAGCTGTTCACCCGCTTGCAGGCGCGCCAGGTCTGGCGTGAACTGCTGGCGCTGGGTGAGCAGCTTGACCAGAAAAGTGGGCGTGCCGGTTTCGAACCAGTAGGGACGAATCTGGCGGTTACTGAAAAGCAGCAGCAGGTCGAAAGGGTTATAAACCGCTTCGCCCAGCCAGTTGTAGCCGTTGTACCAGCGGCGGATTTCCTCGCGGTCCAATCCCTCAAGTTCGGCAGCGAAAACCGTATCCACATCGTGATCGGTATAGCCGCATAGGGCGCTGTAACGCGCATCGACACTGATGTCCTGAAGATTATTCAGGCCGGAAAACAGGCTGACCTTGCTGAATTTCGATACGCCAGTCAAAAAAGCAAAGCGGATGAACTGGTCGCTGTCCTTGATCACCGAATAAAAATCTTTCAGCCCCTCGCGGATTTCCAGGGCCTTCTCCCGGTCTTCGATGCGGTCGAGGATGGGCTTGTCGTATTCGTCGATGAGCACCACAACGTTTTGGCCGCTTTGTTCGGCCAGGCGGCGGATCAGGCGTTTGAAACGGCTACGCGCATCGGGATATTCGGCGGGAAGCTGGTGTTGTTCTTCCAGCGACCCCAATTGCTCGTGCAGGCTGGCTTGCAGGTCGGCGGCTGAACCCAGCACCCCGCCGCCAAAACTGAAGCGCAACACCGGGTATTTCACCGACCAGTCCCAGTGCTGCTCCGCATCCAGGCCCTTGAACAGCGCAGCATTGCCCGCAAAGATTTCCTTCAGCGTATCGAGAAACAGGCTTTTGCCGAAGCGGCGCGGGCGCGAGAGAAAGAAGTGCGAGCCTTGCTCGATCAATTTCAAGGCCAGGGCGGTTTTATCGACGTAATAATAGGCGTCCCCTTCGCGGATTTTGGCGAAGGTCTGGATGCCGATGGGGAGTTTTTTGCGTTGCATGGCGGCATTATCCCAGATATTTTGATCCGGCGGTGCCACGCGCCGGGCGGGCATCGCCACCGGAACGTGGCAGGCTATCCGCCGTCAATGCCAGTAGCGCGCACTTTGCGCAACTCGGCCTCCAGGCGCTTTGCTTCGCTGATGTCGATGAAGGTAATCACCACGCCGTCAATCACGTTCTCCAGGGTGCGGTAGGGCATGATCTTGGCGATGTACCAACTCGCATTGCGTCCAGTGACCTGTTTTTCCGAGAAGACCAGGGTATCGAGCACTTGCCGGGCATCTTGCTGCAATTCCGGATAATCCAGTTCGTTGACGATGTCGGAAAGCGGCCGCCCCACGTCGCCGGGAATCAGTTTGAAAATGCGCGTGGCTTGGTTGGTGAATCGTCTGACGTGCAGGGTGTTGTCGAGGAAGACGACGGCAATGTCGGTGCTGTTAAACAGGTTTTTCATGTCGTTGTTGGTCGCCGACAACTCGTCGAGCTTCGATTGCAGTTCGGCGTTGACGGTCTGCAATTCTTCGTTGAGCGACTGCATCTCCTCTTTCGAGGTGGTGAGTTCCTCGTTGGTGGATTGCAGTTCCTCGTTGGTGGATTGCAATTCTTCATTCGACGATTTGAGCTCTTCCTGCGAAATCTGCATTTCCTGACGGACGGACTGGATTTCCTCGGTAGCCCGTTGCAAGGCGTTTTCAAGTTCGGTAATGCGCGGGCTGACCGCCGATTTGCCTTTGCGGGCGCCGCTTTCCGCTGGCGGCGCGGCCACGTCGGCAAACACGATCATGGCCATGCCCCGCAAGGCTTTCGGTTCCTGGATGGGGTAAACCGTCAGGTCGAGGCATTGCGTAGCGCCGTTGGTGCCCGCCTTGAGGTTGCGGCACAGCACCGGCTCCAGGGTGCGCAGCGCTTTGGGCAACGCGATGGACAGCTCCCCGCGCAACCCGTCGCGCGCCATCGCGTGGATGTTCCAATTGGCCTTGCCGGCAGCGGGTTCCAGATATTTCCCGGTGCGCCCGTTGATGAAGAGGATGTCGCCCTCGGCGTTGACCAGCACCGCCGCCGGGGCGAAGTGTTGCAAGAGAAGCTGATCGGCGAGTGTTTGCAGGTTGGGGGGGGGCATGGGCGTTAAAGAGGGCGTTCCGTCGCTGCCGGAAAAATGGCGGTTGGGGAATTCTACATCCAATATCCGATGGGGAACCTGCTCGCGGCGATAGATACGCGCTTTTTTCTCCAATGGGGTAAAAAGATTGTCATAGCCGCCAATGCCTTCCGCGCTACCCAGGAACAACACCCCACCGGGTTTGAGGCTGTAATGAAACAGGGGCAGCAATTGTTTTTGCAGCTCCGGCCCCAGATAAATCAGCAGATTCCGGCAGGTCAGGATGTCCAGTTTGGTGAAAGGAGGATCCATGGTGACGTTATGCGGCGCGAAGACCACCATCTCGCGGATTTCCTTGCTGATGCGGTAACCGCCGGCTTCTTCGCTGAAGAAACGCTCCAGGCGCTCGCGCGAAACGTCGGCGGCGATATTTGCCGGGTAATATCCCCGGCGCGCCTTGTTGATGGCGTCCGGGTCGAGATCTGTGGCAAATATCTGCAAGGCCACGTGCTCTAGGGGCTTGAGTTGCTGGATGAGTTCTTTGAAGAGGATGGCCAGCGAATAGGCTTCTTCGCCGCTCGAACAGCCGGCGACCCAGGCGCGCAAGAGACCATCGGCCGGATGGGACTGGATCATCGACGGCAAAACCAGTTCCTGCAAATAAGCCCAGGAGGCCGGGTCGCGGAAAAAATGGGTCACGCCGATCAACAGTTCCTTGAACAGCAAATCGACTTCCTGCGGATTTTCCTGGAGAAAACGGATGTATTCCGTTATTCCGGGGAGTTGATGGACCCCCATGCGGCGCTCGATGCGCCGGTAAACCGTACTTTTTTTATAGCGTGAGAAGTCATGCCCGGTACGCGCGCGCAACAGGATGCAGGCTTTCTCGAATGCCGAATTTTTGGTGCTGCTCTCCGGCGTGGAAGGCGATTCAACCAGCGATGGCACCATGTTCAGAAATTTGACGATGCGCCCCGGCAGGTCCTGTGCCGGAGCCACAATGTCGGCCAGCCCGGCTTGAATCGCGCTCTGGGGCATGGCCTCGAATTTCGCGCTTCCGGGTTCCTGCGCCAGGGAGAGCCCGCCCTGTTCCTTGATGGCTTGCAACCCCAGAGTGCCGTCCGACCCCATGCCGGAAAGAATCACGCCGATGGCGAACTCGCGCCGGTCCACGGCCAGGGTTCGCAAGAACGAATCAATCGGCAGCCGCAGTCCGTGAGCGGCTACCGGGTCAAGCAGATAGAGCTTGTCATGAAGAATGGAAAGGTCTTTACCGGGGGGAATCACATACACGCAATCCGGCATGACCTTCATGCGGTTTCCGGCTGGTTTTACCGTCATCGGCGTGGCGCGCTGCAAGAGTTCGGGCAGCATCCCGTGACGGTCCGGGGCAAGGTGCTGGATCACGACGAAGGCCATGCCGCTGTTCGGGGGTACGCCCGCAAAAAACTGTTCCAGCGCTTCCAGCCCGCCTGCCGATGCCCCTACGCCGATAATCGGGAAGGGGCGCGCGGCTGCGGGGGGCGGGGGGGCGGCCTCGGCCACCTGGGGGTGAGGCTGGGGAAGTGCCTGTTTCGCTTTGACTGGCATCGTCCGTCACTTTTCCAATGGTTATTCCGGCTTCTGGTGCCGGTTGGCAACCGTTAGCCCGGTTTTTTCATGAATGCCACCCAATCCTGTAGGAGGGGGCTTGCCCCCGAGGTTTTGACTTTTTCCCTGAACGAAGAAGCTCGGGGCCAAGGCCCCTCCTACCGGCAAGGCTGCATTTTTATGAAACATTAGGGTCAGATTACACCGGCACGCATCAATGTGGCAAAGAGAGGCGCCTGGGTGTCAGGGCAGGCTGGCGAACAGTGCGTTGGCGGACTGCTCTACGGCGGTCTTGAACGGGATGGCGTCTTCGTACAAGGACTCGTGGGACGATCTCAGTTCCTGGGCACCCTCCCAGGCAACCGAGCCGTCTGTGCCGTCCCATATCTGAAGGTACAGTCTCAGGGCAGCGGTCTTGGTTTCTACGACGCGCATGCCCAGCGCACCCCAGCGGCTCTTCGATTCCTGGCGGAAGGTGCCGAGTTTGAGATGCGCCAAGTAACGGACACCGGTCAAGCGGGAAACTTTTTGCAGCGTATCCCGGTTGAAAATTCCCGACAGGCGGTAATCTTCGAACATCTGCCGGTATTCGCTGGCCAGTCCCGCACGGTTGACCGCGCTCAGCGTCGACGGCAGGGAGACGATACGCAAGCCGGGGCGCGCCTGCTTGAGCGCCTCGGTAAACGCCAGCGCCAAAGCCTGCTTGTCTTCTTCCTGCCCGGTGACGGAAGTCGGTGTAATAAAGGCGATTCCCGTCGTTTTCAGAACCTGGGGTTCCAGATCGATGGCCAGTGCCTGCGTTGTCGAATGCAATTGGTTGGTGCTGGCGCAGCCGGATAACAACAGCAGCGCCGCCAGTGTCAATCCCAGCGCAGGCATTCTGCGCAGGGGGAGGGGCGCATTATTCGCGCCGCAGGTTTTCGCGGACATGGCGCGGCGTCTAGCGGCGGCTGATGAGCAGGCCGACCGCCAGGGCGAAGGCGGCGGCGGCGCCAATCATTTTCCAGGGGTTTTCGTGGACGTAAACGTCGGTAGCCCTGGCGGCGGCTTTGGTATTGGCCAGCAGCGCGGCCTCTGCCCCGGACATGCGGGCTTTTGCGACGCGGATGGAGTGGTTTGCCTTGGCGCGCAGCCCGGCCAGTTGTTCGCCCCCCTGGCTGGAGGTCGCCTTCAGTAGCGCTTCCGCATCCGCCACCACTTCCTTGAAATCGGCAATGACTTCATCGGAAAAATTTTCCATGCTCTTTTCCATGGTCTGGCCTATTGTGCTCATGATGAAATCCTTAAAATAATTGACGGTGGTTTATGTGGCGCGCCCTTACAGGCTCCGGCCCCGGATGAGACGCATCAGGACCACGATTACTGCGATGATCAGGAGAACGTGAATGAACCCGCCCATGGTGTATGAGGAAACCAAACCGAGCAGCCATAGGACAATCAAGATAATCGCGACAGTTTCGAGCATTTTTTCTACTCCTGAAAAATTTAAGACGAGCGTCATCAAGCGTTCGCTCATGGTCCTCGGTTTTTCAAAAGCGTTCCGTGCGCTGGCGTACTTAATCCGGTGGATAATCTTCGCACACGGTCGCTGCTTACGTGGCAGAATTCGCCCGAAGCGCCGGTCTATCGCCCCCCGGCGGATTGTTCAGGGGCAGGAAGGGACGCTGTAATGCCCACGCAACAACGTTTGCAACAATTCGTGCAACTGGCCGCCCTCGCCCTCGTCCTCATCGGCTGTTATCTGGTCCTGATGCCGTTCATTCCCGCCATTCTTTTCGCCGTGGTGGTGTGCATCGCCACTTGGCCGCTCTATGTGCGGCTGCATGGGGTTTTGCGCGGAAAATCCACCCTGGCGGCGCTGGCGATGATGTTGCTGCTGGCGGCACTGGTGCTCGTGCCCACGGCCTTGCTGGTTTTCAGCCTCACCGACAATGTGGCGGACCTCGCCGGAATGGCCAGGGCATTGCTGAGCCATGGCGCCAGCCAGCCGCCCGGCTGGCTCAAGGAGATTCCCCTGGTCGGCGCGCAGATCGACGGCTACTGGCAGCAGCTCGCCGCCGACCGGGAGGCTGCCGTGGCGCTGTTCCAGCGGATGCTGAACCCGGCCAGGGACTTCCTCCTGGCGTCCGGCAAGACGCTCGGCCATAGCCTGTTGCAGATGACGTTCGCCGTTTTTATCGGCTTCTTTTTCTTTCGCGATGGCGATGCCTTGCTGCGGAACCTGCGGGTTGGGCTGGAAAAGCTGGCCGGGCCGGTCGGCACGGAATTGCTGGCGACCATACACGGCACGGTGGCGGGCGTGGTGCATGGCATTTTCGGCACGGCGCTGGCGCAGGCGCTGGCCGCCTGGATCGGCTTTCTGATCGCGGGGGTGCCGGGCGCCTTTCTGCTGGCCGTCGCCACTTTTTTCCTCTCCGTGGTGCCGGTCGGCCCGCCCTTGATCTGGGGCGGCGCCATCTTCTGGCTGGTTCGGCAGGATGCCATCGGCTGGGCGATTTTCATGGCGCTGTGGGGCTTTTTCGTCATCAGCAGTATCGACAATCTGGTCAAGCCCTATCTCATCAGCCGCGGCAGCGGTTTGCCCCTGCTTCTTATCGTGCTGGGCGTGTTCGGCGGCATTGCCGCCTTCGGCTTCATCGGTGTTTTCATCGGCCCGCCATTGCTCGCAGTCGGTCTTACCCTGGTGCGCCTGTGGCTGGCGGCGCCAGCGCTGAAAATAGCCGTCTCTGGCGCCGCACCGCCGCCCCCATAGTCGGGCGCCCTTGCAGCCGTTGGTGCGCATGGGGGTTGAATGTCTGTTAACGCACAGACCCGCTTGCCGGGATAGCCTACGCTGAAGAGCGATGCAGGCAAACCAACATCCCAGGAGAGCACCATGAAAATTTTACGAACATTCTTTGCTGCGCTTATCACCTTATCAGCGCTGCTTCCTCTCGCGCTATTGCCGGTTCCGGCGCAGGCGCAGCAGTACAACCAGTCGCAGGCGACACCGCGCATCGAAGGTTTCAATGTCGATGAAGTGCGTAAGCTGGCGCCGGGGGTCGAGCTCAGTTTTTCCTTGTACGGCACGCCGGGTGGCCAAGCCACGCTGAATATTGCCGGTGCCGTGCGCAACCTGATCCTGAACGAATCCGAGGCTGGCCTGTATGAGGGCACCTACACGATCAGTTCGCGTGACAAGATTGCCGCGCGCAGTGCGGTCACCGCCAATCTGCGCGTCGGCAATCAGGTTGCCAGCGCGATATTGAATGAATCCTTGCAGAGCGGCATCGGCTACCATGCGGCGAAGGACGCGGCGGGGCCGCTGCCCGGCATCGAGCGCTTCGATGTCGAGCCGGTTGCCGAACTGAGTGGCGGCAATGATCTGCGTTTCACGCTGCTGGGTAGTCCCGGCGGCAAGGTGGATGTCACCATCAAGGGGGTGAAGGGAAAACTATTCCTGCCGGAGGTGAAGAGCGGCGAATATAGCGGCGTCTATACCATCAAGAACCGTGACCGGATTACCGCGAACAGCGCGGTGAAAGCCAATCTGCGCGTGGGCGAGCGCGTTGCCGGCGTTACTCTGGGTAAATCCCTGCAAAGCGGCGCTAGCATCGCTGAATCCTCTGCGGGCATCTGCCATAACTGCGGCACGATTGAGGCCATCAATTTCGTCGAAGTGAAAGGGGAAGGCGGCTATCTCGGTACCATCGGCGGCGGCGTCATCGGCGCCTTGCTGGGCAGCCAGATCGGCAAGGGTTCCGGGCGCACCGCCGCACAAATAGCCGGTGCGCTGGGTGGGGCTTATGCGGGGCATGCCATCGAAGGCAACGTGCGCAAGTCGAACCATTACGAAGTGGTGGTGCGCCTGCAAAACGGTGCGACGCAAACCGTCGCTTTCACAACGGAACCGGATTACCGGATCGGGGACAAGGTCAAGATCAACGAGGGCGTCATTGTGCGCAATCCATGATCCCACCCCATGTCCCGTGAATTCGTCAGCCTTATCGTTCGCGCCAGCCCCCACTGGGCGCGGCGGCTGAAAAGCGTTCTGGTCGGTTCGCTGTCATCCTGGATCGACCACCGCGCTTCCAGCAAGGGCGCGGCCCTGGCTTTCTACACCCTGTTTTCCATGACGCCCATCCTGGTGCTGGCGATTGCGGTCGCCGGCTACATCTTCGGAGCCGAGGCGGCCCAGGGCGAGATTGTCGCCCAAGTGCAGGGGCTGGTCGGGCCGAATGGCGCGCAGGCAATCCAGGCTTTGCTGGCGGCTGCGCGCGATCCCGTTTCCGGGCTGGTGGCGACGCTGGTGGCGAGCGTGCTGCTGCTGCTGGGGGCCACCAGTGTCTTCGCCGAGTTGAAGGGTAGCCTGGACGATATGTGGGGCATCGCCCCCCCCACTCATTCAGCCTTTGGCGCGCTCCTGAGAACCCGGCTGTTGTCTTTTGGCCTAGTGCTCGTTCTGGCTTTCCTGCTGCTCGTTTCGCTGGTGGTCAGTGCCGCGCTGGCCATGCTCGAACGCTATGCAGGCGGGGTGCTGGGCAGTTCCAGCGCGCTACTTGCGACAATGTCTTCCCTGATTTCATTCGCCATCATCGCCTGCCTCTTCGCCGTCATCTACAAGACTCTGCCGGACGCGCCGCTGTCGTGGCGCGATGTGTGGATCGGGGCTGCCTTCACGGCGGGGCTGTTCAGCCTGGGGAAATACGCGATTGGCCTGTATCTGGGCAACAGCGGCGTGGCATCCAGTTTTGGTGCCGCCGGATCGTTAATTGCGTTGCTGCTGTGGGTGTATTACTCGGCGCAGATTTTCTTTCTGGGGGCGGAGTTCACGCGGCATTACGCCTTGTGGTTCGGCAGCTTGCAGCATGAGCGGCTACGCGCCGAGGAAATGGGCCGCCTGGCCGCGCGCCCGGAAATCAGGTAGCGGACGCTTCGCCAGCTGGCGAGTGTTGCAGGCTTTCGATGAATGGCCGGTTGAAAATTGCCCACAATATGACGGGGAGCAGGCTGGGAAAAATCAGGCTACCGATCTGGTAGCACAGCGCGATGGCTTCCACGTGCCAGCCGGATAATCCTGCCTGCGCGGAAATTCCGGGGCCGAGCAGCACGCCGACCTGAACCAGGAAATCAAAAGCGATACCCCAACTCTGGAACGGCAGGAGCACGACGGCACCGGCGAGAATCTTCCACCATTTGGCGTGTGCGGCAAACATCAACGCGAGGAACAGCGCCAGTCCGTAAGTATAGAGCAGAGGATTCACATTCGGCGTCAGCACAGCAAAGCGGCCTCCCGCAATGGGTATCTCGATGGCGGTTTCAAACACCAGGGTGAGCTTGGTTTGCTCCAGGGAGGTCACAATGCCGGACTTGAAAATGTTCACCAGCCAGTGGGCCTGCGAGCCGACAAGGGCGGCGTGATAGGGGGCGCTGTAATACCAGGCCGCGAAGCAAAGCGGCAGCCACAGGAGGGTGCGCAGGATGAAATTCCTGAGTGACGATACGTCCGTGGTCATGACGATATCGCCTGCGCGGCTCCGGCATTTTCTGCGGGAGAAGGCGAGGCGGTGAGCGGGGGCAGGGTCCGCATCCAGATCAGCCAGACCACCAGCACGTCGAGCATGATGAGCGCCTGCCACAGGTAAAGATGCGCCCATTTGAAGGCCTCCATATTCCACTGGCCGAGATAGAACAGGCTGATGACGCGCACGATATTCAATCCCTGTACCGCCAGCAGTCCGGCGAGAATGCCGATCACGCGGTGTTTCCAGGGCGCGGGAAAGGCGAGCATGGCTGCAATCAGAACAATCGCCGCTTCGATGCCGTTGCACCCCGCCTCGACGGAGACCGCAAAGCCATTGGCCGTACTCTGCAGAACCTTGCCGAAAGCGGCAACCTGCGGATCGAAGAACGTGATCAGCCCGACGCTGATGCGCACCAGCGCGTCCGTCCACGGCACAACAATGGCGTTTTGCACGGGATGCGTCAATTCGGCCGTGAACAGCGTGACCAGGATGACGGCGAAGAGAATGAAGAAGCGCAACATAAGTGACCGGATTGTAGTTGTTGCTGATGTAAGAGAGGGCGCTCACGCGCCCTCGAAATCTGCCACCGTTACCTTGGCTGCCTGCGCATCGCTGCAAAGCCCGTGATGGCCAGGAGCGATGTGAGCAGGATCATCCCCCATTCGGAAAGCGTGGGGATACTGTTAGGGGCTGCGATGGGCACAACCGGCGGCACAACCGGCGGAATCACCGGCGGAATCACCGGCGGAATCACCGGCGGAATCACCGGCGTCGCGGAGACGGTCAATATGGCGTTTGCCGGAGCGACGTTGTTGCCGTTGGTCGTTCTCAGGATGCCGGTGGGCAGCGTATTGGTGTAATACCCTGCAACCGCTGAAGTTACATCCACTCTCAACATGCAACTGCCGTTGGCCGGGATGGAGCGTCCAGCCGGCAGGGTCACGGTCGAGCTTCCTGCGACTGCCACCGGCGTTCCGGTGCCGGAGCAGTTAGTGGCGACATTCGGCGTGGGCGCGAGCACTACGCCGTTGGGCAGGGTGTCGATGAGTGCGCTGGTCAGGATGGCGTTCGTGGTGTGGGGGTTTCTCAGGATAATGACGAAGGTCGAGATGTCGCCCATACCGATTATCGACGGAATGAAAGCTTTGCCAAGCGTGGGGGGCAGTACGGGAGGGGGCGGCGGTTCATACGGGACGGTTGCCACCGTGGTGGTCAAGGTAGCCAGCGCCGGTGCGGCGTTGTTGCCGTTGCTGGTCACCAGGGCGCCGGCAAGCAAGGTATTGATGTAGGAACCCGCGACTGCGGCGCGTACATTGACTGACAATGTGCAACTGCCGTTGGCCGGAATCGAGCGCAAGGCTGGCAAGCTTACGGTTGTGCCTCCCGCAACGGCAATCGGTGCGCCTACGCCGCCGCAGGTCGTCGTGGCGTCAGGCGTTGCTGCAATCACGACTCCGGCAGGCAGCGTATCGGTAAGCACTGCGTTCAGAAGGGCGACTGCGCCATTGGGGTTGCTCAAGGTGATGGTGAGCCGCGATACCACGCCGGTATTGACGCTGGCCGGGCTGAAAGCCTTTCCTAGGGTGGGGGCTGACGGCACCAACGGGTTAACCGTCAGGGTGGCCACTGCTGCTGCGGCATTGTTGCCGTTACTGGTCACCAGCGCATTGATGGGCAGATTGTTGATGTAAGAACCGGCGGCGGCGGCGGTGACATCCGCTGTCAGCGTACAACTGCCGTTGGCCGGAATTGTGCGTCCCGCCGGCAAGGTTACACTCGTTCCCCCCGCAGTTGCCACTAGAGCTCCGCCGCCGCCGCAGGTGGTGGCGGCATTCGGCGTGGGCGCAATTACCACGCCGGCAGGGAAGGTGTCGATAAACGCAGCGGTTAGATTGGCAACAGCCGGATTGGGGTTGCTCAAGGTGATGGTGAGCGTCGAAACGCCGCCGACATCAATGGTGGATAAGTTAAAGGCCTTGCCGACCGTGGGAGTGGTGGCAGCCAGACTGCACAGGGTAACGGCATTGGTGTCGAGCGTTACCGCGCCATCAGCTGCCACGCCGCGCGCCAGGACTCTCCCGGATACTGCCGCGCGGGTTGCCAGCGTGATGTCGTGCGCCGCGATGATGGTGCCGACAACGTTGCTGTCAGTGCCGAGCGTGGCGGAGCTGCCGACCTGCCAAAATACGTTGCAGGCCTGGCCAATGCCGTCCTTAAAGACAATGGAGGCGTTGGAAATGGTCTTAAACGTGCTCCCGGTCTTGAAGACCCAGACAGCGTTGGGGTTGCCGCCGGCATCGAGCGTGAGCGTTCCTCCCGTGGACACTTCCATCGACGACGAATAACAATGCACCCCCGGTGCGAGTGTCGCGCCCGCCAGATCTGTCGGGCCAAGGGGAATGGCGTCGCAAGCCTGGGCCGTGAGTGCGTTATACGCAGTGGTGGCGGCGGCTTGTGCGCTTGCCGCTGCCGCATCGGTTTGATGGGTCGTTCCAATTACGCTGCCCGGAGGAAAGCCGGTGATCGCGGCGCCTGGGCTGAGGCCCAGGTTTCCGGTGACGACGGTTGCTCCGGTATTGGTCACCGTGGAGGCGCCCAGCACCGCGAAATTTTGCGCGTCCCCTAGCGTTGGGGCTACGGCCACCGCTAGTGCAGGGGCGGAGGCCAGAAAAAATAGCGCAGCCCCCAGACCAGCTAGGCCGCTACGTATTGTCCGGTTAAACCGGGAATCCGCTTTGGCCGTGCGGGGTACGTCGTGCCTGGCTTGGGGTGGGGCGGCGGTCTGAGCTCTCATGGCATGTCACCTTGTGTGATGGATAATTTGGTGGGCGATTGTCCCCCTGTCGTTTGCAAGTGTTCTGTGCGCCAGCGCACGCAACGGAAAACAAACGCCGCTACCCCGCCGCAAGGCGCGCACGCCCACGCTTACTTCTCGTCACCCTTTGCCGCGTCCTGAATTTTTTCACCGGCTTTTTCGATCTGCTGCCCGACCTTTTCCACTGCCTTGTCGGTTTCCTTACCGGCGCGTTCCGCCGGGCCTTCCTGCTTTTGGCAGCCGGACAATGCTACGAGCAAGGCGCCTATCAGCAATGCCGTACCGGTGTGCTTTACGCGTTTCATCATGGGTGTCTCCTGCATATGGAAGCGCACGATGCGCTATGAGTGTAAAGCGGCGCACCCGGCTGTCGAGCCAAGTGTGCCGCCCGTCACGGTTTATTTTTTGCCGACTTCGTGGCCGACAACGCCGCCAACGGCTGCGCCACCAACGGTTCCGACCGCGCTGCCGCCGGTAAGGACGGCACCGCCAACGGCGCCGACCCCGGCGCCGATGGCGGTGCTTTTATCTTGCGACGACATACCGGCACAGCCGCTCAAGCTGAGCAATACGGCTGCGGTAACAGCACTGAGGGCAAATCCGTGTAGGGTTTTCATGGGAATACCTCCTTCTTGAAGTTGTTTAAATCAGGGTGTTTCCAGATGCTTCATTCCCGGCTGGATGCAGTTTGCTATTTGCCAAAGCTCGCCTTCGCTTGGCTTATGCGGGAATCCTTGTTGCTGCCAATTGACTCTGACGGTTTTGAGGCTACGGTGAATTCCCCTCATCGTCTGTTCGCTGACGTACATAAAACGGAGCGGCAATTGAAAGTTGCGTCGGCACAGATGTCGGCGTTCAAATGCAGTGTTGGCGAGGCAGGGAGGCTATGAGGCGGTAGTCCGCTTACCTTGGCGCGGGCTATGCCACGAAATCAGGTTTGGCGCTGCCGTCTTCGTTGAAGACGGCCATTTGTTCTGGTGCCGGCAGGATGTCGCCGGTGCGGAAGTCATACGCGCCGGTGCGGCGGTCGCTGAACCAGTGTTTCATGGTTTCACGCACGCTGGCAAAGGCCACGTCCGCCCAGGGGATGTCGTTTTCCTTGAACAGTGCCACCTCCAGGCTCTCCGTGCCGGGAAAAAAATCCAGGTCGAGCAGGCGGGCACGGAAAAACAGGTGTACCTGGTTGATGTGCGGCAGGTTGTAGAGGGTGAACAGGGCGTCGATTTCCACGCGGGCATTGGCTTCTTCCAAGGTTTCGCGGGCGGCGGCCTGGGCAGCGGTTTCGGCGTTTTCCATGAAACCAGCCGGTAGCGTCCACCAGCCCAGGCGTGGTTCGATGGCGCGGCGGCACAGCAGGATTTGCCCTTGCCACTCGGCCAGGCAGCCGACCACCAGCTTGGGGTTTTGGTAGTGGATGGTGCCGCAGGCATCGCATAGATGGCGCAGCAGGTGTTCACCGGGCGGGGTGCCAAGGCGCACCGGTGCGCCGCAGTGGCTGCAAAAATTCATGATTCATCCCCCAGGGGCAGGTCGAGAATGAATAGGCTGCCTTGTCCGGGGGAAGATTCGACCCGGACGTCGCCACCATGCGCCTCGGCTACGCCGCGCACGATCGCCAGCCCCAGGCCGGTGCCGTCGCTGCGCGTGGTGAAGAAAGGCTCGAACACCCGTTCCTGCACTTCCGGCGCTATGCCGGGACCATCGTCGGCAACGGACAGAATGAGTCGGCTTCCGCGTTTCTCCCCGGTCAGTCGGATCATGCCGCCCTCACGGCAGGCCTGCATGGCGTTTTCCAGCAGGTTCAGCAGGGCACCGGCCAGTGCCTTGCGGTTGCATAGCAGGGTTGCGCCGCCGCAATGGTCGGCGACTTCCAGGCGGACGGCGGTGGGCAGTTGCGGTTCGATCACTTGTTGCAGTTCGGCGAGCAGTGATGCGATGGCAAGGGTTTCCTGGCCGGCGGTTTCACCCTTGACGAACATCAGCATGTCCTGGATCAGGTGCTCGAGATGCCGCAGGCGGGCGAGGGACTTTTCGGCGAAGCGCAGACGTTCGTTTTCCGCCAGGGCAGGTTTGTTCAGGTGTGCGGTGTAGAGTAGCGCGGTGGCTAACGGTGTGCGCAACTGGTGCGCCAGCCCTGCGGCCATTTCCCCCATTGCCGAAAGGCGCTGGTGACGCTGTAGTTCGCCTTGCATGGCATAGGCTTCGGTTATGTCGAGGATGACCAATACCTGCCCTCCTGCTGAATCGAGCGGGCTGCTGGTAATGCTTACCCGTTTTTTCACCGGCATGTCTCCTGCGGGCAGGAGTTCCCACTCATTGGGCAAAACCGTAGGGTTCAGATGAAGCAGGGCGATATCTTTCCAGGGCGTGCCGGGGAGGTTGCCGGAAAACATGGTGTGTGCCGCAGGATTGGCATCAATGACGATACCTTGCTGGTCCAGCACCATGACGCCAGCCGGCATGGCAGCCAGCAGGTGCGCGAGGCGCTGCGAGAGGGCTTCCTTTTCCAGCAACTGGCGGCGCAGCTCCCCATTGGCGATGGCCAGTTCGGCAGTGAGCCGCTCAACCTGCTGTTGCAGGCCCTGATAGGCGCCAGTGAGTTGTTCGGAAGCCAGGTTGAACAGCGAAAATGCCTGCTCAAGTTCTTCCGGTGCGATGTGTTTGACTGTGGCCGGCAAGTTTTATGGTGCAGCGGGCATGGATGGGTTGCCGCCATCATACAACAGGGTGTCTGCGATAAAAAGCGCGTGATTGTCCGGTTTATCTGTTGTAAATTAGCGTCTCGGCGCGAGGGGGTGACAATTTACCTCGTCTTTTGAGGTATGATAGCCGCGAACAGGCCTGTCCCTGGAGGGGTGGTCCATGAAAAACAAGATGACAGGCAAGACTATCGTGGAGTGGCAAGATGTCGGAGCTCTTAAAGAACATTGATGCGCGTGCCAAGCTGGCCGGCACCAACAAGCTGGAGATCCTGTTGTTTACCCTGGGAACGGATGACCGTACCGGGCGCAGGGAGACTTTCGGCATCAACGTGTTCAAGGTGCGTGAGGTGATGCGGGTGCCGGCCATTACCCGCGCACCTGAAATGCCGTCTGCGGTTGAAGGGATGGTAAGCCTGCGCGGCGCGCTGGTTCCGGTGGTGGATCTGGTCAAGTATGTCGGCGTGCAGACCGACAAAAAACCCGAAATCATGATCGTGACTGAATACAATGGTCATACTCAGGGTTTTCTGGTCGAGGCAGTGGATACCATCTTGCGATTGGATTGGGCGGCCATGAAGGTTCCGCCGGATATGCTGAACGCCGAAATGGGCGGGCTGGTAACAGCGGTGACCGAGTTGCAGGACAACCGCCTGGTCATGATGATGGACGTGGAGAAAGTGCTGTCCGAGACTGGGCATTTCGACGACAGCGATCTGGTGTTCCATTCGATCAAACCCTTGCAGCGTGAGCGCACGGTGTTTTTCGCTGACGATTCGTCGGTGGCGCGGCGCCAGATCGCGCGTACGCTGGATGCGATGAACGTCAAGTATGTTTCCGCCAATAACGGCAAGCAGGCGTGGGAAGAATTGCAGCGTATCGCCGCCCAGGCGGACACCTTGCATGTGCCGGTTTCCAACTTGGTGCAACTTGTGCTGACCGATGTCGAGATGCCGGAAATGGATGGCTACGTGTTGACCAAGAACATCAAGAGCGACCCGCGCTTTGCCGGTATACCGGTGCTGATGCATTCCTCTTTGAGCAGTTCGGCCAATGAAAAACTGGGGCGCTCGATCGGGGTGGATGAATATGTGCCGAAATTCGAGCCGCATAAGCTGGCCGACATCCTGACGCGCCTGCTGGGTTGAACGTATTCCAGGGCAAATTCTGAAACATTGAGCCAATACATTAGAAAATCTTGCTGAGGTGATGAACATGCAATCCAATCAACTCCTGGAGGCGGTGGATGCCAGAACCAAGCTGGTCGGCTCCAACAAGATGGAAATCCTGTTGTTTTCGCTGGGGACCGGGGAGATTTTCGGCATCAATGTTTTCAAGGTGCGCGAAGTGTGCCAGACGCCCTTCGTTACCAAAACACCCTACATGCCAGACGGTGTGGAGGGGGTTATCTCGTTGCGTGGCAACATCATTCCCGTCATTTCACTGGCGACATTCGTCCATGCGGGAATGGCGCCGGATGGTAGCGGCAATACCATGATCGTCACCGAGTTCAGCCGCCACACCCAAGGATTTCTGGTGGAAGATGTCGATCGCATCATCCGTGTCGATTGGGACAAGATCAAGCCGCCGCAGAACATGCTGTCCGGCAACGAGGGCATGATTACCGCCATCACCGAGCTGCCCGATGGCCGCCTGGTTTCGATTCTGGACGTCGAGCAAATCCTCGCGGCGGCTTTTGGTATTGAGGCGGTGCCTGATTTCGCGCCGATTGAGGTCGAAAGGGAGTCAACCGTGTTTTTTGTAGATGATTCCGCCGTGGCGCGCAAGGAAATCGTCATGGTGCTGGACCGTCTCGGCGCGAAATATCAGCAGGCAACCAACGGTCAGGAAGCCTGGGACCGCCTGCAGGGGCTGGCCAATCGAGCCCAGCAGGACGGGGTGCCGGTTTCCGAACAGATCAACCTGATTTTGGCCGATGCCGAAATGCCGGAAATGGACGGTTATGTTCTTGTCAAGAATATCAAGGCTGACCGTCGTTTCGATGGCATTCCAGTCGTCATGCATTCTTCTCTATCGTCGGATGCTAACCGCGACATGGGTAAGCGGGTGGGGGTAGACGCCTATGTTGCAAAGTTTGATCCCGCCGTGCTGGCGGATACTTTGCGTCCGTTGTTGCAGCGTTGAGCACGACTATTTGAACTGCGAAAAAGTAGTACAATCCCCGCGATTGTACTTACAGAGGTGCGGAGTGGCATATGCCTGACAAGAATATGAAATTTCTGGTGGTGGATGATTTTTCGACTATGCGTCGCATCATTCGCAACCTGCTGAAAGAACTCGAGTTCACTAACGTGGATGAGGCCGAGGACGGTCTGATCGGCCTTAACAAGCTGCGCGGCAGTAATTTCGATTTCGTGGTCAGCGACTGGAATATGCCCAATATGACGGGCATTGATATGCTCAAGAATATTCGTGCGGATGCCGCGCTCAAGCACCTGCCGGTGCTGATGGTTACTGCCGAGGCAAAGAAGGAAAATATCATCGAGGCGGCACAGGCCGGTGCCGATGGTTATGTCGTCAAGCCTTTCACGGCGGCAGTTCTGGAAGAAAAGCTCAATAAGATATTTCAGAAAAGGGGAATGTAGTGAGTAACGACAGCGGTGATTCCGAAGAGCTCGAAGCGCTATTCGATAGCATAGTCGCGGCCAGCGGTCCGGCAGAATCCGAAATCGTCGATGCTGAGGTTGTCCACGAGGAAAAAAGGTCGGTTTCTCAACCCGTTGAAGAGGGGGATGGCACCGTTTTCTCGCAGATAGGTCATCTCACACGCAAACTCCACGATACCCTGCGTGAACTTGGGTATGACAAGACTTTGGAGAAGGCGGTGGAGGCGATCCCGGATACGCGTGATCGTCTGGACTACATCGCCAAAATGACGGAACAGGCCGCTGTTCGCGTGCTCACCGCCACTGAAATTGCCCAGCCTATCCAGGAAAAACTTGAGGCCAGATCCAATGAACTGGCCCAGCAATGGCAAAAAGTATTCGACAACCAAATGGGCGTCGAAGAATTCAAAAAGGTTGCACTTCAGACTCGCGATTTCCTTAAGGATATTCCCAGCCAGACCAAGGCCACCAACGCTCAGTTGATGGAAATTATGATGGCTCAGGATTTCCAGGACCTCACTGGTCAGGTCATTAAAAAGACTCTTGCCATGGCGCAGAGCATGGAACATGACATGTTGCAATTGCTGATTGCGGTAACGCCGCTGGAAAAGAAGGTTGAGGTTGATGCCTCCCTGCTCAACGGCCCGGTGATCAACTCTGCGGGTCGTTCCGATGTGGTGACCAGCCAGCAGCAGGTAGATGATTTGCTGGAAAGCCTGGGTTTTTGATTATAACAAGTGCAAGAAATGCCTGACTGGAGACGCCCATGAGCCATTTCGCTGGAATGGAAGAGTTGTTGCAGGATTTTCTCACCGAAGCCGGCGAGTTGTTGTCCGATGTGGACAACAAGTTGGTTGAACTGGAAAAACGCTCGGACGACAAGGCGCTGCTGAACGATATTTTCCGTGGTTTTCACACCATCAAGGGTGGCGCAGGCTTCCTCAACGTCAATGAACTGGTGGAGTTGTGCCACCGCACTGAGAACCTGTTCGACAAACTGCGTACCGCTGAATTGAAGTTGACCCCGGAGATCATGGACGTGATCCTGAAGTCCACCGGTGTGGTGCGCAACATGTTTGATTCGCTGTCCCAGTCACAATTGCCCAAAGCGGCGGATCATTCCCTGCTGATGGCGCTGGATGCCGTGCTCTCGGGAAACGCCGCCACCATCGCCGCTGTCGCCGCCGCGCAGGCCGTAGCCGCCGCAGCGGTTCTGGAGCCGGTGGCACCCGCACCCGGCGGGCCGGATTGGGACGCCATGCATCAGGCCATTACCGGTCAGGTGGTGGAAAAACAGGTGGAGGTGCATTCTCCGCCAGCGGTTTCCGTTGCTCCCGCCGTTTTGCCTCCCAGTTTCGATCCGCCTTCTGCACCTGCTCGCGCCAAGTCCGCTTCTCCTGCGCCTGTGCAGGTGGCGGCCAAGGAAACCACTATTCGTGTCGATACCTCGCGCTTGGATATGGTTCTGAATCTGTCTGGCGAGATCGGCCTGACAAAAAATCGCCTGACGTGTCTGCGCGCCAACATCCTGCAAGGGAAAACCGACGGCGATACCCTCAAGGCGCTGGATGAGGCAGTCAGTTCACTCGATCTGCTGGTGGGGGATTTGCAGAATGCGGTAATGAAGACGCGTATGCAGCCAATCGGTCGCCTGTTCCAGAAATATCCTCGTTTGGCGCGGGATTTGGCGCGGCAACTGGGCAAAGATGTCGAGTTGGTAATTACTGGCGAAGAGACCGAGATCGACAAGACCATGATCGAGGATCTCAATGATCCGCTGGTGCACTTGGTCCGTAATGCAGTCGATCATGGCGTGGAGAGTACCGACGAGCGGCGCGCCTGCGGTAAGCCGACCAAGAGCTTGGTGAAGCTGAGTGCCCAGCAGGCGGGCGATCACATTATTTTGGAGATCACCGACGACGGCAAGGGTATGCGTCCTGATGCCTTGCGACGCAAGGCGATGGAAAAGGGCTTGATTGACCTGGAAGCCGCTAACGGCATGGATGACCGGCAGGCACTCAATCTCATTTTCCTGCCCGGGTTTTCAACCAAGGATATGATTTCTGACGTGTCCGGTCGCGGTGTCGGTATGGATGTGGTGCGTACCAACATCCAGAAACTCAACGGACGCATTGATGTTTCCTCATCGGTTGGGCATGGTACCAGCATCACCATTTCCTTGCCGCTAACTTTGGCGATTCTGCCAGTATTGGTGGTGCGTTTGGGCGACCAGCCTTTTGCTGTGCCCTTGTCGATGGTACGCGAAATCATCCCGATCAACCCCAAGGAAATTCAACAGGTGTCCGGGCGTGCAACCATGGTGGTACGCGACGAGGTGCTGCCGGTGCGTTCACTTGCAGACCTGATCGGTTGGCCGCGAACCGCCACACCGGCATTCGGTGTGCTGATGCAAACCACGGTGACTACCTTCATCCTTGCCATAGATGGTTTTCTCGGCCGGGACGATGTGGTGATCAAGCCGTTGCACGACATCAAGCCCAAAGGTATTGCGGGCGCTACGCTCTCAGGCGATGGGCTGGTCGTGCTGGTGCTGGACATTGAAGAGTTGCTCAACATGAACACCGTGGAAACTCGTGCGGCGATGTTCGCCTGATTGGGCGGCATGTTGCCCGGCGTTGCTCAATATTAATGGTGGGCTGATTTCATGCTGGATCATGCATTTCTTGGGCGGCAGCCGATACTGGACAGGCAGCAAAAAATTATTGCCTATGAGTTGCTGTTTCGTCATCGGCATGACGCAATCACCGCGCAAATAGGCGACGACCACGACGCCAGTGCCACTGTCCTTGCCAGCACCCTGTGCGATATCGGGGCCCACTGGGTGCTTGGCGACAAGCCTGCTTTTCTCAATGTCACAGCCTCCATGCTGATGGGTGGGGGCGTGATTGAGTTGCTGCCTACTGATCGCGTAGTTCTGGAGTTGCTGGAAACCGTGCATCCTACTCCGCAAGTGTTGGCGCGATGCCAGTATTTGCGATCAAAAGGGTTTCGTTTCGCGCTTGATGATTTCGAATTCAACGAACTGACTATTCCGTTACTGCCCTTTGCCAGTTACATCAAGATAGATGTTAGGCAAACCCCTCTGGACAAGATACCCCAAGTTTTGTCTGCGCTGGAAAAACGCAATATTCCGGCCAAATGGCTGGCGGAAAAAGTAGAAACCGCTCAGGAATTCAAGGCTTGTAAGGACTTGGGGTTCCATTTTTTTCAGGGGTACTATTTTGCTCACCCGGAAACGCTGAGCGCTAAAACCATCAATCCGGCTTATGAAAACGTCCTGTTATTGCTCAACAAGGTTCGTGAGAGCGCGGATCCCCCTGAAATCGAAAAATTTTTTAAGCATGATGTGGCACTGACTTTCAAGTTGCTGCGTTACATAAATTCTGTGGGATTCGGTCTGTCCTGTGAAATTGAGTCCATCCGTCATGCCATCGCCATTCTCGGGTATCAGCAACTTTACCGTTGGTTGACGCTGTTGTTGGTGACAGCCGGGCAGGCGACGACCCCTCACGCCCTCCTGATTACCGCCATGACGCGTGGCAGACTGACCGAATTGTTGGGGCAGGACTACATGGAGCCGCGAGATCGCGACAACCTATTTGTCGTTGGCATGTTTTCATTGTTGGATGCCATTCTGGAAACGCCCATGGAAAGCGTGCTGGAGCGGCTTTCCATGCCAGTTGCAATCAGCGATGCCCTACTGACCCGGCAAGGTATCTATGGGCCTTTTCTGGCGTTGGCGGTGGCCTGTGAGGAAGGGGATGCCAGCAAGATTGAAGGGCTTGCCTCCTCATTGCAGTTAGAGCCAGAACAAATCAATCGTTCGCACCTTGCGGCTGTGGCTTGGGCAGAAACTATGGGTGTGTAGTTCATATGTCTGTTATGGCTTGTTCAGTCTATTAGACAAAGTCCATTTATTGGGCTAGCATCAGCACACCATGAAAAATTTAATGCACAACAGAAATATCATTGTCGATCGCCTGCGTGAATTTGGTATCAACCCAACTCACCAACGTATAGAAATTGCCTACGCCCTCTTCTCACGTCAGGAGCACCTATCTGCTGACCAGATCATGGCGGCGGTAAACACCAAACACAGTGAAACTTCAAAAGCAACGGTTTACAACACGCTGAACCTGTTTATTGAAAGGAAACTGATCCGTGAAGTGATCGTTGATCCCAGCAAGGTATTCTATGATCCCAATACCCATGTCCATCACCATTTTTATGACGTCGCCAGTGGAATGTTGACGGATATAGATAGCGACGAACTGCAATTGAACGGCTTGCCCCCCTTGCCGGAAGGTATGGAAGTAGACCGTATCGACGTGATTGTGCGCATTCATCCCCGGCACATGAATTCATAAAGTAGGCGGCTGGTCGCCGCCCTGGTTTTAAATCCGTTTTGCCAGTTCTACGGCCTTGCCGATGTAGTTGTGCGGTGTCATGGCGAAAAGGCGCTGCTTTTCTGCCAGAGGAATGGCAAGGGTGCGGATGAAGTCCCGTAGTGATTCTCGGGTGATGCCGCTCTTACCGCGCGTCAGCTCCTTGAGTTGCTCATAGGGGTTGGCGATACCATAGCGGCGCATGACTGTTTGAATCGGTTCGGCGAGTACTTCCCAGTTTTCCTCCAGATCTTCTGCAAGTCGGGCAGGATTCGCTTCCAGTTTTCCCAGCCCGCGCAGGCAGGAATCGTAGCCCAGCAGTGCATAGCCCAGGCAAACTCCCATGTTGCGCAGCACGGTAGAATCGGTCAGGTCGCGCTGCCAGCGCGAAACAGGCAGTTTCTCGCTCATGAAGCGTAGTAGCGCGTTTGCCAGACCCAGATTGCCCTCGGAGTTTTCAAAGTCAATGGGGTTCACTTTGTGCGGCATGGTGGAGGAACCGACTTCCCCCTTTTTTACTTTCTGTTTGAAGTAGCCCATGGAAACATAGCCCCAAATGTCGCGGTCGAGGTCTATTAGGATGGTGTTGGCGCGCGCCACGGCGTCGAATAGTTCGGCCATGTAGTCATGGGGTTCAATCTGGATGGTGTAGGGATTGAATTCCAGCCCCAGCTTTTCAACAAAACTTCGGGAAAAGTTCTCCCAGTCGAAATCGGGGTAAGCGGAAAGGTGGGCGTTGTAGTTGCCAACTGCGCCATTGATTTTTCCCTGGATGGTGACCGTGGCTATTTGTGTGCGGGCCTTGTCAAGCCGCCAGGCAATGTTGGCGAGTTCCTTGCCCACCGTCGTGGGCGAGGCCGGCTGGCCATGAGTGTGCGCCAGCATGGGCAATTCAGCCCATGCGTGCGCGAGTTCCTTCAGTTTTTCGGCAACCTTGCCTAGCGCGGGCAGGACAGCCGATTCACGTGCGGCCTTCAGCATCAATGCGTGCGACAGGTTGTTAATATCCTCGGATGTGCAGGAAAAATGAATGAATTCGCTGACTTTCATGACTTCATCGTTGTCAGTGAAGCATTGTTTCAGCCAGTATTCCACCGCCTTGACGTCATGGTTGGTAGTAGCTTCAATGGTCTTGATTGCATTGGCATCCGTTTCGGAAAAACCGGCTACCAGTGTATCCAGTTGCGCCAGTGTCGCGGGGGAAAAGGGCGGCACTTCATAAATATTTGCTTCCATGCTCAATGCTTTCAGCCATTCGATTTCTACCAGAACACGGTAACGGATCAGGGCAAATTCGCTGAAGTAGGGGCGCAAGGCGGCGAGCTTGCCTTGGTAACGTCCATCGAGGGGGGAAAGGGCGGTAAGCGGGGACAGATTCATGACGATACGGTTCAATTCATTGAAAAGCCGCATTCTACCCCACTCCGTGGTGTGCGGCATTTTATGAGCAAGTGCTGTGCCCCAGGAATTTGCAGGGCTGAGTCTCAGCAGGCGAAGGCGGTCAATCCGTCATGGGTGGGTATTGGACGGCAATCGAGGTTGTATTGCTCAAGTTCATAGACGCACAGAAACAGCATTGGCTGATTCTCGATGGTCATGAAACTAGCATATACCTTGCCGTTTACAGTCACACCAGAGGCGGTGCGTATTGGCAGGGAGATAACCTTGAGATATTCGGAATGGCTGATTTTCTCAATAATGGTATTCAGCGGCTGGAGAAACAACTGCGCCACATTCATTCCCTTGATCTGCGCTGCTTGGTAGCCACAGCAGTGGGAAAGTGCCAGAGTTACATGCCTTATGTTTCCGCTTTGAGGGTCCACCAGTAAATTGAGAATGTTGTCGCTAGTTTCCATGCTGCGCTCCTTCACTCGAAGATGATGGTTTCTGGCTTGGTAGCGGTTAAAAAAATGGGACGCCCGTGGGCGTCCCTGAATGTTTTCACCATTGGAGGAGTGAAAAACCTGAAAACCGGTATCAGCCACAATTTCGTGAAGTTCATTCACGACATGGTCATCATGATACGTCGGTCAATAAGCGCATATTATCAGGGGGTGACGGGTATTGCGCTAAGAGGTGGGATGGAAAACGGGTAGGAAAAATATGAATTTTTTCTAGGGGAAACGCCTACGGCATTGGCGCGGGACAAACAAAAGGACCGGACGTGCGTCCGGCCCTAATGGATGCGGAGCTTACTTGACAGCTTCTTCTATACTGTTCTTGTCGCCCTTGTTGTCGAGCCAGTTGACGGCGACCTTGTCGCCGGACTTGACGCCCTTGATCTTGAATTCGAGGAAGGGGTTCTTGGAGATGGCTGTGCCCCACTGCGCTTCCATCACCGGCTTGCCGTTCAGGCTGGCGGTCACGTTCTGGATAAAGTGGGCCGGTATCAACTGGCCGGACTTGGCGTCCTTGCGCAAGCCGGTTTCCATGTCGTGATTCATCAGTACTTTGACGCTGGCAACGTCGCCCGCCAGGGTGACGCGCATTTTCATCGGATCTGCCATTTTGATTTTCCCGTGTCTGGTTGAGTTTTAAGTCTGGTTGAACTGGATTCGCGCACCTGAATTTAGCCGCCGCAGCCGCCGATAGTGACCTTGACTTCCTTGCTGGCGGTGTACATCTTGCCGCCGGCTTTGACCAGCACCTTGACGGAAGAGGTTTGCCCCATCTTGATGCGCGTGCTGACGAAACCTTCCGCGCCGTTGAGCAGGTTGAACACGGCGATCAGCGGGCGGTCATTCTTTTCCACCACGATGGAAATCTGCTCGGTGCCGGGAATCTTGCTGGTGACTTCCACCGGCACTACGGCGCCGTTTTCGGCGATGTCCGGGGCCTTGATGAGAATGTCCTTGCTGTCGGCGGCACTGCTGCCGCCGATGCCCTTGAGGGCGTCGATGATGCTCTTGGCATCGAAAGCGGCTTTGTTCCATTCGCTGGCAAGCGCCTGGCCCGGTTTCAGCAGGCCGACGGCCAGCGCCACGGCCACTGTGCCGACGGCACCGGTGCCTTTCAGGAACGTTCTGCGCAGTGAGTTCATAAATTTTCTCCTCCTAACTGGTGAATTTAAGAAATATTACATTAAGGTTGTGTGCGAAAGGGCAAACTTTGAACATAGCGGGTCATTTTGTCAACCTCTGGCAACCGCCTCTCTCAAAGAGAGGTTGCGCGGACGTACAGCGTTTTCGACAAGGTGCTTCGGCTGGGTGTTCCGCGCTTGCCAAAAAAATTTTATCTGAAAATTCCGATTGAAATCGGCTTGAATTCTGCTAGGCTTCGGGAGTCGCAATGTTTTTGAGGTAAATGCCATGGATGTTTCCCGTTCTGCCCTTACCGCTGTTTCTGGCCAGATGACCGGCGATGCCGTTGGTATGTCCGTGTTGAAAAAAGCCCTGAATGTGCAGGCGCAGAGTGCCGCCGCAATGATTGGTGCACTGCCCAAGCCGCCGGCTGCCACTGCCGGTCTGCCATCTCATCTAGGGCAAAACGTCAATACGACTGCCTGACCAATTTGCTTGTGCAGGCTTCCTTAGCCCCCGCTGGGGGGCTTTGTCAATTTTAGTCCCAGCTTGGTTGCCAGGGCCATGATTTCTGCGTATTCCTCCTCCGGCAAGGGGTGGTCGATGGGTGGCGTGCTAAGCGCGCCGTGACAAGGGCGGTAATCTGGCAGAATGTTGACGGTGGCGTCGGGCGAGATTTCCTCTGCCACGAAGTTCAGTACATTGATGGCATCCTGGCGTTTGCCCGGCAATAGAAGATGACGAACCAGCAGGCCGCGTAGCGGCATGCCGTGGTTGTCCAGCAGCAGGTCGCCGACCTGGCGGTACATTTCTTTTGCCGCGCGGCGGCTGGCCTCAACATAGTCCGCTGCATGCGAATAGCTGATGGCCGTCTGTGTCTCGCCATATTTCATATCCGGCATGTACACGTCGATCACGCCATCCAGCAAAGCCAGCGCTTCCGGGCTGTCATAACCGTCACTTTCATACATCAGCGGCAAGCATAAGCCGCGCTGTGCGGCAATGAGCACAGCAGCCAGTATCTGTGCTACCACGTGGCTGGGCCCGACCAAGCTGATGTTGCGGCTACCTTTTTCCTGCAGGGCCAGCATCATGTTGGCCAGTTCGTTTGCTTCCACTTCCCAGCCCATGCCCTTCTGACTGACCTCCCGTTTTTTGCAATACACACAGTTCAAGTTGCAAAAACTAAAGAAAATCGCTCCGGCCCCGTTATTGCCGGAAGAAGGTTTCCCTTCGCCGCTGCAATGCGGCTCGAAGCGGCACACCAGCGCGCGTGCTCCGGTGTGGCAGGCGGCGCCGACAATGGTCTCGTGGCGGTTTACCCGGCAATAGCGGGCGCACAGGTCGCATCGCGTCATGCGCCGCTCGGCTTCCTCGGCGCGCCGGGCAAGTTCACCGTTGGTTAGCAGGTCGAGGTAAGCAGCTTGACGTGGGGGCATAATGCGAACAACTATATGCCAAAACCTCCGGCAGGAGAATGTTTCTGGCGCTAACTATTTGCAGCAGGCGCTTTTATTTCTGGCACGGACATGTTTTAATCAACCAGAACAATCAGGAAAATGTGGAGCTAAAAAGAATATGCGTTCCTTGAAAGGCGTCCTTTGCGCTGTCGTTCTCTCGCTGGCGGCACCGGCATTAGTCCTTGCACAGGAAGTTGTCATCCCCCGTTTTGATATCGTCCGCTTTGAGGTCGAAGGTAATACCTTGCTGAAAGCGGATTTTGTCGATCATCTGTTGCGACCGTTTACCGGCAAGCAGCGTGATTTCGGTGACGTGCAGCGCGCGCTCGATACACTGGAAGATGCCTACCGCAAGCGCGGCTACAATGCTGTGCAGGTTACGCTGCCGGAACAGGAACTTGAGCGCGGGGCAATCCGCTTCAAGGTGCTGGAATCGAAACTGGTCAAAGTCAATGTCGAAGGCAACCGCTATTTCAGCGAGCACAACATCCGCAGCAGCATGCCTACCCTGCGCGTCAGCGAAACCCCCAACATCAGCAAGATTTCCGCCAACCTGCGTGTCGCCAACGACAACCCCTCGAAAAAGATCAACCTGCAACTGCAAAGCGGCGACAAGGAAGAAGAGGTTGTCGCGAATATGAAGGTGACCGACGAAGCGCCGTGGAAAGTCGGCGCCACCTTTGATAACACCGGCACGCAGCAAACCGGCAGGACCCGCCTGGGCGTGCTGTTCCAGCATACCAATATCCTCGACCGCGACCAGGTGCTGAGCCTGCAATACACCACCTCGCCGGAAAAACTCAGCCAAGTGGGAATATACAGCGTCGGCTATCGCATACCGCTGTATGCCGCCGGCGATGCTATTGATATGTTCGCTGGCTATTCGGATGTCGATTCCGGCTCCATCAGCGCCGGGGTGTATGACCTCAAGGTCAGCGGCAAGGGCTTCGTTTCCGGCATCCGATACAACCACAACCTGGGGCGCTACGGCAATTACGAGCCCAAGCTGGTGTATGGCCTGGATTATCGCGCCTATAAAAACAGCGTCAGTCTGGTCAACACCCCGCTGGGTAATGATGTCACTGTCCATCCCGTCAGCGTCACCTATTCGGGCACCTGGACGCAGCCGGCCAGCGAAAGCGGCTTTTATCTTACCGCCGTGCGCAATATTCCCGGCGGCGACAAGGGGGGCGATGCCGATTTCAACCTGGCGCGCGCTGGCGCGCCTGCGGGCTACAGCGTGGTGCGTTATGGCGCCAACTTCAGCCAGTTGTTTGCCGAAACCTGGCAGTTGCGGCTGACCTTTTCCGGTCAGTACGCCTGGCAAAAACTGATATCGGGCGAACAGTTCGGCGTCGGCGGGGCCAGTTCCGTGCGCGGCTTCATGGAGCGCGAAGTCGCCAAGGACAAGGGGCACCTGCTAAGCGGCGAAATCTATACCCCCAACCTGTGTCCTGGCCTGGGGCTGGAAACTTTCCAGTGCCGCGCCCTGGGTTTCTACGATGTGGCCAATGTTTCACTCATTGATCCACTGCCGGGTGATGTTGCCGACAGCACCATCGCCAGCTACGGTTTGGGGGTGCGCATGACGCGCGACAGGAATTTCAATCTCGGCATGGATTATGGTCGCGTGCAGAAGGCTGGCGGCCTTCAGGGCAAGGGTGACGACAGGATGCATTTCCGCATGGGGCTGCTATTCTGAGAGCGGGAGTTAGTCTCGTGGTGGGGCAGGGCAAGCGTATTATCCTGAATAGTTCGTGGAGGTTGCCCAGTCCGGTAGGAGCGGCCTTGGCCGCGAGGTTTTGGCTTCTCTGAACGGAAAAGCTCGGGGGCGAGCCCCCTCCTACGGGAGGTTGCCGCACCCGATTCAAGTCAATGGACATTTCGGGATGAGATGAAATGTTCGGGATAACTGCCTGATGATATATACAAGAGGGGAAGCCCAGCCATTCCCCCGCTGAAAGTTTGGAGAGTTCACCATGAGTTCCAGCGATAAAAAGTCACCCTCCCACGCATTGCACCGCACATTGTTGAGCATGGCGCTCGCTGCCTGTCTCGGCGCCGGTGTCGGGCACGCGCAGCCGGTCGGCCCGCAGGTGATCCATGGCAGCGCCAGTTTTATCACCCAGGGCAATGCACTCACCATCACCAACACCCCCAACACCATCATCAACTGGCAGGGTTTTTCCATCGCGCCTGGCGAGCTTGCCCGTTTCGTCCAGCAAAGCGGCAGCAGCAACGTGCTCAACCGCGTAGTCGGGCAGGAAAGCTCCGCCATCCTCGGCGCCTTGCAATCCAATGGGCGGGTATGGATCATCAACCCCAACGGCATCCTCTTCGGGCCAAATGCCCGCGTCGATGTCAACGGCCTGATCGCCTCCACGCTGGACATCGCCAACCAGGATTTTCTGGCGGGCAGATACCGCTTTAACGCGGGTAACTTCGCTGGCAAGCTGGAAAACCAGGGTGCCATCACCACCCCCAGCGGCGGCCAGATCGCGCTGATTGCAGCGGATGTGGAAAACAGCGGCATTCTCACCGGTCCGCAGGGCGAGGTGATGCTGGCCGCGGGCAGGAGCGTGCAACTGGTTGATACCGCCAACCCGGATCTGGCGGTGGTCGTCAGTGCCCCTGAAGACCGCGTGCTGAATCTGGGGCAGATCATCGCCCAAGGCGGCAAAGTCGGCATCGCCAGCGCGCTCATCAACCAGCGCGGCAGCGTCAGCGCCGACAGCGCCGTGGTGGGTGAAAACGGCAAGATTATTTTCAAGGCCAGCAAGGACACGCTGCTCGAAGCAGGCAGCGTCACCAGCGCCACCGGCGCGGGGCAGGGCGGTGAGATTCAGGTGCTGGGCGAGCGCGTGGGCCTGACCGGCGATGCGCGGATTGACGCCAGCGGCCAGTCCGGTGGCGGCACCGTGCTGGTGGGCGGGGACTATCAGGGCAAAAATACGCGAGTCCAGAATGCCCAAGTCACCTATGTCGGCCCGCAAGCCAGCATCAAGGCCGATGCCGGACAACAGGGCCATGGTGGCAAGGTCATCGTGTGGGCGGATGATACGACACGTTACTTTGGCGCCATCAGCGCTCGTGGCGGGGCAATGCTGGGCAATGGTGGTTTTGCCGAGGTGTCGGGCAAAGGTGTGCTCGACTATCAAGGGCTTGTTGACCTGCGCGCGCCACAAGGAAATATTGGCACCCTGTTGCTTGACCCCACCAATATTTACATTGCTGTCGATCAAACTGCCGCAAATAATGCGGGAATGATTGGCACAGATGTGTCTGTTGATTCAAGTACTCCACCTACGTTTCAGACAGGTGGAACGCCAACAGATTCGCTTCTTACGGTTTCGACTCTGGAGGCGGCGCTTGTGAACGCTGCAGTTACAGTCAATGCGGCCAGTTCGGGGGCGGGGGCAGGTAATATCACGGTGGTTGATGGCGTGACATGGTCGTCGAACAACGGGTTGAATTTGAGTGCCTTGGGGAGTATCGCCCTTAACGCGCCACTGTCCGGAAATGGAAGCGTTGTTACCCTGGTTGCGCCTGCTGGTGTTACGCAATTGGGTAGCGCCCCCATCACAGCCGATTCCCTGAAAATTGTCAGCACTTCCGGTGCGGTCAATATGGCCGCGCCCAATCTGGTCAACAAACTCGCTGTTGACATGGATTCAATCAATGCAGGCGCGCTTTCCTATACAAACAATAAAAGTCTCGTTATCGATGCCGTCGGTGGCACAAATGGCATTGTTTTTTCAAATAATACCAACTCCATCAACATTCAGAGCACGGGTGCCAGCAGCGACCTGACGGTCAGCCAAGCGGTGAGTGCGGGACCGATGGCGGGAGGGGGCATTACGTTGTCGGCAGGCAATACTCTGACAGTCAACAATGCTATTACTTCGAGTAACAACGCTACTCCCGGCCCGGTTTTCCTGAACGCTGGCGCTGGCGGCATCACCAGCGCGGCAGCAGGCATCATTACGGCCAGTGGCCTGAAAGTGACTTCTCTGGGCAACGTCGGCCTGGGTGTGGCGCCCAATGTGGTGACCAATCTTGCCGCTAGTGTTGGCGTTGCCAATAGCGCGCACCCCAGTTTTTATTTCAAAAACACCGGCCCATTGAACATCGGAACGGTGGATGGCCTTTCCGGCATCTCGATCACCGGCAATAGCAGTGGTTATAACGATGCAGGAAACCCCGGTGTGATTTCACTGGTGACCACCGGTGCGCTTACTCAAAGTGCAACGCTGGGAGGGTTGGCGGTGCGCGCCGAAGGCAGCAAGGTAGATCTGACCCAAGCCAATCCCACTGGCGTCATCGCCGGTAAGGCAACGGGCGGTTCGACGGGCGATACGTTTCAGTACACCAGCGCCAATGGCATTCACGTCACCAGTGTCCATACGCAAGCAGGGATTGCCGTACCTAATAACAGCACGGACAGTGTCACCATCCTGCTTTCCAACATTGGTGCCGCTCCGGTGTCCGGCGTTAACCAGGGTATTTCACAGGACGTCAGTGGCGCGATTTCCACCTCGCAGCGCTTGTCCTTGCAAAGCCTGGGCAACGTGCAACTCAACAACGCGCCCAATAGCGTAGGGGGTGTTTCGGCGGAGTTGTACCAAAGCGCTTCGGGAACCGGGCAATTTGCGTATAAAAATTTTGGCGCCTTAACAATCGCCGGTGCAGGGGTGACGACTTATAACCAGCCTATTTCCATAGAAACTACTAGCGGCAGCTTGACCGCGAGTGCCAATGTAAGTGCGGGAAGTAACGGCGTATCGCTGAGGGCCGGGGGCGATAATTCCCTGCTCTCCATCCCCGCCAGCATCACCGTTACCGGCACGGGTGGCACCGCACCTTTCGAGGGTGTGAAGCTGGCCGGCGACCGGGTGGAAATTGCCGGCAATGTCGTTGCCACGGGGAAAACCGTGTGGGTCGGTCCGGTGACTTCTGGGCGGGCAGTCACCATTGGTAATAATGATGTCGATAGTCCCACTGCATCATCCGGCACCTTGGGCTTGGACGCAGCAGAGCTGGGGAAGATTGCCGCAGCCAACCTGATCGTTGGCGACAAGACCATTGGCGGCAATATCAGCATCAACAACAATACCGCTTGGAATAGTGGCTGGTTGCAACTTTGGTCGGCGGGCGACATAGCCAGTGGAGCTATGAGCATAACTGCACCCCAGATCGAACTGGTCGCCAACGGCACGCTTTCCGGGACAACCGGCGCTGTTTCAGCCAATACGGTGGCAACCACCCTTTCTGCGTCTGCTAAAGGAAACATCAGTATTACCAACAACCATGCCTCTGGAACCCTTGTCGGAGAAGGTCCGAATGGCGGCATTGCCGGGGTGAAATCCACCACTGGAACCCTTTATCTGAAGAGCGGCACCGGTGATCTGACGTTCAACAAACCCGTTGAAGCATCCGGTTCTATTGAACTTTGGGCGGCAGGTGGGGTGGTGCGCCCGTATTCGTCGGTCAATCCTTACGATGTGAGAGGCGCTTCTCTGAACGTGTCGCACGCAACCAGCGGTGTGGGAAGGGTTGTTTCAACGATTTCTGATGCGTTGCGCACACAGGTTGGCTCCATTGCCATTCAGAATCAAGGGGATGCCGCCAGCATCAACATCAAGAACAATTATGGCGCCACCTCCAGCCCCTTGACTATCTTGGGGGTCAGCAATTATTCCCCGTCTTCCAGCGTGGTTGGGAACGTCAGCATCGAAAACTGGGGGGCAGTAACAATTCCCAACGATGGGGGATATGTTTCCACGGGATGTAACCCGTCCTGCACTTCCGGCGGGGATGTCAGCATTACCGCGCACAGCCCGATAACCATTGCGGGGGATATTTCCGCCGCCGGCAGCGTGACGCTGACGGCTGGTGCGGCCCATTCATCGAACTCGGCGGACGTGATTACTTTTGCCTCTGGCTCCAATGTTTCCGTGGGGTCGGGAAAAACTTTCACGCTGGCAGGCTACAATGCTACAGACGCGCCGGCTGGAGCGGTTACACAGTTTTATACAGCGCCTTCCGGCGGCGGAGATTCGACGCCGCCCCCTCCGCCACCGCCACCCCCACCGACGGTCGATCAGTGTACAGCCGATCCCGCGCTGGCCGGGTGCAGTACAGTCCTCCCTTCTTTGGACGCTTGTCTGACCAATCCAACGGCTGCCGGATGCACGGCGGTATTGCCTTCTCTGGATACCTGCGTAACGAACCCGTCGGCACCGGGCTGCGCGGCGGTGCTGCCGCCGCTGTCGACCTGCGTGGCGACTCCATCGGCGCCGGGCTGTACGGCGGTGCTGCCGCCGCTGTCGACCTGCGTGGCGACTCCATCGGCGCCGGGCTGTACGGCGGTGCTGCCGCCGCTGTCGACCTGCGTGGCGACTCCATCAGCGCCGGGCTGTACGGCGGTGCTGCCGCCGCTGGCGACCTGCGTGGCGACTCCATCAGCGCCGGGTTGTTCGGCGGTGTTGCCGCCGCTGGACACCTGCGTGGCAAATCCGTCGGCGCTAGGCTGTACGGCGGTGCTGCCGCCGCTGGCGACCTGCGTGGCGACTCCATCAGCGC
>CAZGOY010000004.1:97522-119785 GCA_964527565.1 uncultured Sulfuricella sp.
GTACGGCGGTGCTGCCGCCGCTGGCGACCTGCGTGGCGACTCCATCAGCGCCGGGCTGTACGGCGGTGCTGCCGCCGCTGGCGACCTGCGTGGCGACTCCATCAGCGCCGGGTTGTTCGGCGGTGTTGCCGCCGCTGGCGACCTGCACGGCAAACCCGTCTGCTCCGGGTTGTTCGGCGGTGTTGCCGCCGCTGGCGACCTGCACGGCAAACCCGACGGCACCGGGTTGTACGGCGGTGCTGCCGCCGCTGGCGACCTGCACGGCAAACCCGTCGGCGCCGGGTTGTTCGGCGGTGCTGCCGCCGCTGGACTCCTGCGTGGCAAACCCGTCAGCGCCGGGCTGCGCGGCGGTGCTGCCGCCGCTAAGCGACTGTGCAGCGAATCCGGCTGCGCCGGGATGTGCCGTGGTGCTGCCCGCGCAATTGCCGGAGATCATCAGAGTCATTGAAACCACTGAAGATTCCAGGCCGCTCCAGCAGACCATCAACCAGAGCAGTAGCAATCTCAACAACGCATCAATGGGTTCGGTAATCCGGCCCATGACCGCAGTTGCGCTGTTGTCCGCATCGTCGGATGGCCCATCGCGGACTTCCGCTCCCGCACCATCGTCTGGCGGCGCTGGCGAAGGCGGTGCAACGCAGGGGCCTGCTGGTCAATCATCCGATTCCGGCACCGGTGAGGGCAGTGGCCGCGGCGCCGGTTCCGAGAAAAAGGATGATAAAAAGGACGACAAGAAAAAAGATGTCGTCGCCCAGAAAGAGGAAAAGAAAGATGAAGCTCCCAAGAAAAAACAGTATTGCAACTAGCCTGCTGGCACTGCTGTTGAGCGTCTCGCTGGTGCCGACGGTCTTCGCCGAAGCCGCAGGTTCAGTCACGCATCTGAGCGGCCCGCTTCTGGCCAGGAAGGCAGATGGCACAACACGGATTTTGTCGCAGAAGTCGGCAGTTGAAAGTGGTGACTTGCTGGTGACGGAAAAGGACACCTATGCGCGTGTCAAATTTACCGACAACAGCGAAATTACCCTTAAGCCCAACACGCAGATCAAGATCGATGCATTCCTTTTCGATCAAGCGAAGCCCGAGGCGGACAGTGCCATATTCAATCTGATCAAGGGGGGCTTACGCGCACTTACCGGTTTGGTGGGTAAGCGCGGCAACCAGGACAGCTACAAACTCAAGGCGCCTGCTGCCACCATCGGCATTCGCGGCACCGATTACAATGCCAGCTGGTGCCAGTCAGACTGTGGCCCGCTGCCGACCGGGTTGTATGTTCAGGTTTCCGACGGGCAGGTGGTGGTCAGCAACAGCGGGGGGAGCCAGAACTTCGGCGCCGGGCAATTCGGTTTCGTGCCGGATGCAGTCACCCCGCCGGTAGTGCTGCCGAGGGACCCAGGGATCATTTTCACACCGCCGCCATCGTTTGACGTGCCGCCCCCACAACCCGGTCAACCGGTCGCGTCGTCTTCCCCCGATAGCAAAAGGGTGGATTGTGAGGTCAGGTAGATTGCAGCAAGCAACGAGTGCTTTGAGAAAGCGGGGGTTGTTGGTACAATACCCGCTTTTTTATTGAACCTTCTTTAGGGGTAAACCGGAAATGCCGAGTGTACGTGTCAAGGAAAATGAGCCGTTCGACGTTGCGTTGCGCCGTTTCAAGCGCGCTGTGGAAAAAACCGGTCTGCTGACCGAATTGCGCGCCCGCGAGTTCTACGAGAAGCCCACCGCCGAGCGCAAGCGCAAGGCCGCCGCCGCCGTCAAGCGCACGCACAAGCGTTTGCGTAGCCAGACCCTCCCGCCAAAGCTGTACTGATGTCTCTCAGGCAGCAAATCACCGAAGACATGAAAACCGCGATGCGCGCCAAAGAGGCGCAGCGTCTCGGTGCGATTCGTCTGCTGCTGGCGGCGATGAAGCAACGCGAAGTTGATGAGCGCATTGAATTGTCCGACGAGCAGGTGGTCGCGGTGATTGAAAAAATGCTCAAGCAGCGCCGCGATTCCATTACTCAATACGAAGCCGCTGGTCGCCAGGACTTGGCGGACAACGAAAAATTCGAGGTGTCGGTGCTTCAGGGCTATATGCCGCAGGCCTTGTCGGATGACGAAATCGGGGCGATCGTGACCTTCGCCATCGCCCTCTCCGGGGCAGACGGGGTGAAGGACATGGGTAAGGTGATGGCCGCCATCAAGCCGCAGATGGCAGGTCGTGCCGACATGGGCAAAGTTTCCGCCCTGATCAAGTCCAAGTTGGGCGGCTGATTACCGCCGATTCCCTGTCCTTGCGGGCAGGGGGTAGGTGCGGCAACGGTGGGGAAGCATGATTCCCGAATCCTTCATCCAGGAACTGCTGAACCGTCTCGACATCGTGGATGTGGTGGACCGCCACGTCCCGCTCAAGAAAGCGGGCGCCAACTATCAGGCGTGTTGCCCGTTTCACAACGAAAAGACTCCCTCGTTTACCGTTAGTCCTGCCAAGCAGTTCTACCATTGTTTTGGCTGCGGCGCGCATGGCACCGCCATCCGCTTCGTTATGGAATACCAGGGGCTGGGTTTTGTCGAAGCAGTTGAAGACCTGGCAAAAAATGCCGGTCTCGCCGTGCCGCAGGAAGCCGCAGTTCGCCGTCCGGCACACGGTGCTGAGGAAACCGATCTGGCTGGGCTGCTGCATCAGGCGATGCAATTTTATCGCGCCCAGCTGAAACAGTCGGAGGAGGCGATTGTCTACCTGAAAAAGCGTGGCCTGAGCGGAGAAATCGCGGCACGTTTCGGTATCGGCTATGCGCCATCCGGCTGGCAAAGCCTTTCCGCTGTATTTCCCGATTACAGCGCCAAGGCGCTGGTGCAGGCCGGGCTGGTGATCGAAAACGACGAAGGCAAGCGTTACGACCGTTTTCGCGAGCGCATCATGTTTCCCATCCTTAATCCGCGCATGGCTGTGATCGGTTTCGGCGGGCGCGTGCTGGGGGCAGGGGATCCCAAATACCTGAATTCGCCGGAAACGCCGCTGTTTGAAAAAGGGCGCGAACTATACGGTCTGCCGCAGGCGCGCCGGGCGATACGCGACAAGAATTGCGTGCTGGTGGTGGAAGGCTACATGGATGTCGTGGCGTTGGCACAACACGGCGTGGAGTATGCCGTGGCAACACTGGGTACGGCGACTACCCCGGAGCATGTGCGCAAGCTGTTGCGCCAGGCCGACAATATTGTTTTCAGTTTTGATGGCGATGCGGCGGGGCGCAAGGCGGCGTGGCGCGCCCTGGAAAATAGCCTGCCGCTGCTCGCTGACGATAAAAGTCTGAAATTTCTCTTTTTGCCACAGGGCGAAGACCCGGACAGTTATATTCGAGCGCACGGCAAGGCGGAATTTGAAGCCTTGCTGGCAGAGGCGTTGCCACTGTCGCAATTTCTCCTGCGCGAGCTGTCCGGGCGTGTTGAAATGCACACTCAGGAAGGCAAGGCGCATCTCGTGCAGATGGCGCAACCGCTATTGCAGCAGATCAGCGCGCCGACGCTGGGTTTGATGTTGCGCAAACGCCTCGCCGAACTGGCGGGTATTGCGCAGGCCGAACTGGAAGGGTTGTATCAGGTCAAACCAGTCGCTGCCCGTAGAAGTGCGCCCCCAGTGCAGCGGGGGCGCAAGCCGGCGTCGCTGGAAAGGAAACTGTTGCAGTTGCTGGTGTACCAACCGGAGTTGGCTGGAGGCCTCGGTGAGAATGCTTTGGCCGACTACCATGGGCTGCTGGGGGCGGTGCTGGCTTATGCCTCTGGTGCCGAGGCGCCGAGCACGGCGGCTTTGCTCGAATATTTTGGCAATTCGCAGCATGGTGGTGAGCTGGAGGAAATAGCCGGTGAAATCCTGCAATGGGATGCAGATTTCGATGCCGCTGCCGAGTTTGACGGTGCGCTGGCGCGGTTGCGAGAAAATGAGCGTAAATTTCGCATTGACGCATTGCTGGCTCGCGCCAGGGATCAGGGATTGTCCGCCGGGGAAAAGATGTTGTTGCAGGATTTGTTGCGCAATGCTGCAACGGGTTGAAAATTGTTAATGTATAATGCGCGGTTTTTCCAATTATTGTTTGGAATGGATGGTTATGGCGATGGAAAACGAAAAGTCTGAACAGCGTCAAGGCGAAATGGACGAACGGCGGATGCGCCTGAAAAATCTGATCGTGCTTGGCAAGGAACGCGGCTATCTGACCTACGCCGAAATCAACGATCACCTGCCGGACGACATGCTGGATGCCGAGCAGATCGAAGGCATCATCAGCATGATCGGCGACATGGGCATCTCAGTATATGACGAAGCGCCCGATGCGGAGGCATTGCTGATGTCCGATGCCACGCCCGCCGTGGCTGACGAGGATGTGGTGGCCGAAGCCGAGGCCGCGCTTTCCACCGTGGATTCCGAATTTGGCCGCACCACCGACCCGGTGCGCATGTACATGCGCGAAATGGGGTCGGTCGAATTGCTCACCCGCGAGGGCGAAATCGAGATCGCCAAGCGTATCGAAGATGGTCTGAAGCACATGATCCAGGCGATTTCCGCCTGCCCGACGACCATCGCCGAAATACTCGACATGGTAGGCAAGATCGAACGTGACGAGATGCGCATCGACGAACTGGTGGATGGTCTGCTGAACTCGGTGGACGATGTGCCGGAAGACCTGGAAGCCGCAGTGGAAATGGCTGAGGAAGAAGAGGCTCAGGAAGGCAGCGAGGAAGAAGACGAAGAGGACGGCAACGCCATTGCCGCCGCCAATCTGGCGCAACTCAGGGTCGATGCGCTGGCGCGCTTTGCCGTGATTCGCGAAGCCTACGAAAAAATGGTTCAGGTGCTGGCCAAGAAGGGGCACAAGGCGAAGGCCTACAAGGATTTACAGGAGCAGATTTCCTGCGAATTGCTGGCTATCCGCTTCACCGCCAAACAGGTTGAAGCGCTGTGCGACGGGCTGCGCCGCCTGGTGGAAGAAATTCGCCACCACGAGCGCCAGATCATGAATTTGTCCATCACCAAGGGTGGCATGCCGCGTCCGCATTTCATCAAGAACTTTCCCGGCAATGAGCAAAATTTGCAGTGGGTAGTCGACGAAATTGCCGCAGCACCCAAGACCTACGGCGAGCGTCTGTCTCGTTTCCAGCACTCGATTGTCGATCATCAGCAACAGCTGCTGGATTTGCAGGCGCGCGTCGGTATCCCAGTCAAGGAACTCAAGGAAATCAATCGCCAGATGTCCACCGGCGAAGCCAAAGCGCGCCGCGCCAAGCGTGAGATGATCGAGGCCAACCTGCGCCTGGTGATCTCCATCGCCAAGAAATATACCAACCGCGGCCTGCAATTCCTCGATCTTATCCAGGAAGGCAACATTGGCCTGATGAAGGCGGTGGACAAGTTCGAATACCGCCGTGGCTACAAATTTTCGACTTACGCTACCTGGTGGATACGTCAGGCCATCACGCGCTCCATCGCCGACCAGGCGCGCACCATCCGCATCCCGGTGCACATGATCGAGACCATCAACAAGATGAATCGCATCTCGCGCCAGATTCTCCAGGAAACCGGCCAGGAGCCGGACCCTTCGGAACTCTCGGTGAAAATGGAGATGCCGGAGGAAAAAATTCGCAAGATCATGAAGATTTCCAAGGAGCCGATTTCCATGGAAACGCCGATTGGCGACGACGAAGATTCGCATCTTGGAGACTTCATCGAGGATTCGACCACGCTGGCGCCGGCGGATGCCGCGCTTTACGCCAGCCTGCGCGAGGCAACGCGCGAGGTGCTGGAAAGCCTGACCCCGCGCGAGGCGAAAGTATTGCGCATGCGCTTCGGTATCGAAATGAATACCGACCACACGCTGGAAGAAGTCGGCAAACAGTTCGATGTCACCCGCGAGCGCATCCGCCAGATCGAAGCCAAGGCCTTGCGCAAGCTGCGCCACCCCTCGCGTTCCGAGCGCCTGCGCAGTTTTCTCGATAACGAGGCATGATTTACCGGGCCTGTAGCTCAGTTGGTTAGAGCAGAGGACTCATAATCCTTTGGTCCACGGTTCAAGTCCGTGCGGGCCCACCAATAAAACAAGGGGTTAGGCGGTGAGTCTAACCCCATTTTTATAAGAGCTTAGATTTCCCCTCCTCCGCCAAGTGAAAATCTGCATACTTTCCGATAGTCATGACAACCGTATCCTGCTTGCCGCCGCAGTGGAGGAGGCGCAGGCGCTGGGTGCCGAGGCCGTGTTGCATTGCGGCGACCTGGTGGCGCCCAACATGCTGAAGATGTTTCGCAAGCTGGAAATGCCGGTGCATCTGATTCACGGTAACAATAGCGGCGATCTTTACACTTTGTCGCGCATGGCGCATGAGCCGGGCAGCCACATCCATTTCTACGGGCAGGACGCAGGCATCGAGCTGGGCGGCAGGCGCGTGTTCATGGTGCATTACCCCCATTACGCCCGCGCCATGGCCTGCACCGGCGATTGGGACGTGGTGTGCTACGGCCACGACCACAAGGTGTCCGTGGAACAGGTGCCCAACATCAAGAACGCCGCAACCTGGCTGGTCAATCCCGGCACGGTGGGCGGCGTGGCGGCCAAGCCGACCTGGATCATGGCGGATTTTGCCGCGCTGACCTTTGAAATCCGCGAATTGACCGACCCCGGTGCGCATGGTCAGGAAAAGAAATTCTGATTTGAACATAAGAATTTTCAATCAATTTTCCACCTCTTTCCGGGTAACATGGCGCACTGAATTTTAGTATCCCGAACTCTCATTTAAGCAGTATCCGCGACGGAGGTAATTCTGATGACGGAAGTCATTGCAACCAACCAGACCATACTGGTCGTGGGCGGCGGTATCAGCGGCATGACCGCGGCTCTCGAAGCCGCCGAATGCGGCAAGGATGTCGTGCTGGTGGAAAAAAACCCGGTACTGGGCGGCAGGGTGTCGCAGTTGTACCGCTATTTCCCCAAGCTGTGCCATCCGGTATGCGGCCTGGAAATCAACCAGCGCCGCGTCAAGACCAACCCGCGCATCCGCGTGCTGACCATGGCCGAAGTCACCAGCCTGAGCGGCGCCAAGGGCGATTACACCGCTGCGGTGAAGATCAGCCCGCGCTTCGTCAATGAAAACTGTACTGCCTGCGGCGATTGCGCCAGCGCGGCGGAAACCGAAATCGCGGACGAATTCAATTACGGCATCGGCAAGGTCAAGGCGGCTTTCCTGCCGCACAAGATGGCCTACCCGCAACGCTACGTGATCGACCCCTCCGTGGCAGCGACCCCGGAAGGCGAGAAGATCAAGGCGGCCTGCAAATACGGCGCCGTCGATCTGGGCATGGCCGAGGAAACCGTGCAGATCAAGGCGGGCGCCGTGGTTTGGGCGACCGGCTGGAAGCCCTACGATGCCGCGCTGATCCAGCCTTACGGCTACGACCGTTTCAGCAACGTCATCACCAACGTCGAATTCGAACGTCTGGCCGACCCGCACGGTCCCACCGGCGGCAAGATCCTGCGTCCCTCCGACGGCAAGGAGGCGAAAAACGTCGCCTTCATCCAGTGTGCCGGTTCGCGCGACGAAAACCATCTGCGCCACTGCTCGCGCTTCTGCTGCACCGCCTCGCTCAAGCAAACGACTTATCTGCGCGAGCGTTTCGGCGATGAAGGCAAGTCGACCATTTATTACATCGACATCCGCGCCATCGACCGTTTCGAAGATTTTTACGCCAAGGTGCGTGCCGACCAGAACGTCAGCTTCGTCAAATCCAAGGTTGCCAAGATCGTCCAGGACGAGAAGACCGGCGACGTGGTGCTGCACGGCGTGAATACCGAGGGTTACAAGCGCTACGCCGACAGTTTCGACATGGTCGTGCTGGCGGTGGGCATGGCGCCCAGCGTGCCGGCGGGAGCGATGCCGGTGGGCGTGACGGCGGATGCCAGCGGCTTCATCACCGTGAGCGATGAAAACGGCGGCCTGATTCCGGCCGGCTGCGCCACCAACGCGCTGGATGTTAACCGCGCGGTGCAATCCGCTACCGCCGGGGCCTTGCGCGCGATTCAAGTGATCAACTCTGTTGCCGGCGTGGAGGGTTAACGAATGGCTGAGAAGAAAGTAGCTGCCTATATTTGCCAGGGGTGCGGGCTGGGCGAACGCCTGAATACCGCCGCCCTGGCGAAAGTGGCGCAAAAGGAGGGCAAGGCGGCCCTGGTCAAGGAACATGCTTATCTGTGCAACGCCGAAGGCGTGCAGATGATCAAGGACGACATCGCCGAAGGGGTGACCCACGTGCTGATCGGCGCCTGTTCGCGCCGTGCCAAGACCGAAGCGTTCTCGTTCCCCGGTTGTCACATCGGGCGCGCCAACTTGCGCGAGGGCGTGATCTGGGTTCGTCCGGACAACGACGAATCGCGTGAAACCACCCAGGAAATGGCGGAAGACTATATCCGCATGATGTGCGCCGAAGCCAAACAGGTGAAAATTCCCGAAGGCAACACCGAATGCGGCGGCAACAAGCGCATTCTGGTGGTGGGCGGCGGCGTTTCCGGCATGACGGCTGCGCTGGAAGCGGCCAAGACCGGCTATGAAGTGGTGCTCGTCGAAAAAGCCGCCGAGCTGGGCGGCTGGGCAGCCAAGCTGCACAAGCGCATCCCCTTCAACGAGCCGTTCCAGGACCCGCAACCCAACGGCGTAGCTGAATTGGTCGCTGCCATCCAGGGGAACGGCAAAATCAAGGTTTATACCGATGCCGTGACTGCCAAGACCAGCGGCGCACCCGGCAAGTTCAACGTGGAAATCAGCCACAATGGCGCGACCGTGACGGAAGATGTCGGCGCGATTATCCAGGCCACCGGCTTTGCCACCTATGACATGGCCAAACTGCCCGAACTGGGTGCCGGCAAGTCCGCCAACGTGGTCGATCAGGCCGGTCTGGAATGGCTGATGAAGGCTGCCAACGGCGGCGCCATCAAGCGTCCCGCCGATGGCGGCGAAGTCAAACGCGTGGTGTTCGTGCAGTGTGCCGGCCAGCGCGACGAAACTGGTACGCATCTGCCGTATTGCTCGGGTTTCTGCTGCGCGACCAGCGTCAAGCAGGCCATGTACTTCAAGGACGCCAACCCGGACATCGACACCCTGGTGCTTTACACCGATCTACGTCTGCCCGGCAACAACGAAGACTTCTATCGCAATGCCCAGCGCAAGGGCGTGACCTTCGCCAAGGGCAAGGTCTCCAGCGTGGAAGCCAACGGCAGCCAGTGCAAGGTCAGTTTCCAGGACCTCATCCTCAACGATGCCACCAGCATCGACGATGCCGACCTAGTGGTGCTGGCAACCGGCCAGGTGCCCAATTCCGGCACCAACATCGATTTGCTGCAACAAGCGGAAACCGATTTCCTGTCCGAAGCCACACCGGAGAACGAAGCCAAGATCACTGCGCTGAAGGGCGTGTCGATCCTCAATCTCCAGTACCGCCAAGGCCCGGACATGCCGCAGTTGAAGTACGGCTTCACCGATTCGCATTTCATCTGCTTCCCGTATGAAACGCGCCGTACCGGCATCTACTCCGCTGGCCCGGTGCGCCGTCCGATGGACATGGCGCAGGCCATGGAAGACGCCACCGGCGCCACCATGAAGGCCATCCAGGCGGTGGAAAATGCCGCGCTGGGCCGTGCCGCGCACCCGCGTTCCGGCGATCTGTCGTTCCCCTCGTTCCGCAAGGAAGGCTGTACCCAGTGCAAACGCTGCACGGTGGAATGCCCGTTCGGCGCGATCAACGAGGACGAGAACCGCTATCCGCAGTTCAACGAGTCGCGTTGCCGCCGTTGCGGCACCTGCATGGGCGCCTGCCCGGTGCGCGTGATTTCCTTCGAGAACTACTCGGTCAACAGCGTCGGCGACCAGATCAAGGCCGTGGAAGTGCCCGACGAGTTTTCCGAGAAGCCGCGCATCCTGATTCTCGCTTGCGAGAACGACGCCTACCCGGCGCTGGACATGGCGGGCATGAACCGCGTCGAGTACAGCCCTTTCGTGCGTATCATCCCGGTGCGCTGCCTGGGTTCGGTCAACACCATTTTCGTCACCGACGCGCTGAATTCCGGCTACGACGGCGTGATGATGATGGGCTGCAAGCACGGCGACGATTACCAGTGCCACTTCGTCAAGGGTTCCGAGCTGGCGAACTACCGCATGAGCAAGGTGGATGACACCCTGAAGAGCATGAGCCTGGAAAAGGAGCGCGTGCAGACCTTCGAGGTGGCGATTACCGACATCGAGCGCGTACCGCAGTTGATCAACGACTATGCGGCCAAGATTCAGGAAATCGGCATGAGCCCGCTGAAGGGCTTCTAGGAGACGACAATGAGCGAAAAATACCGCAATAATTTCCTCAAGGAAGTCGAGGAGAAGGTCGAGGAAGGCAACTGGGTCAAGATGTGCATGCAGTGCGGCGTGTGCGCCGGCTCTTGCCCCTTCGGCCCGCACTGGGCGCATCCGCCGCAGGAAATCTTCATGATGATCCGCGCCGGCAAGCGCGAGGAAGTGCTGAATTCCGATTCCATGTGGATGTGCACTTCCTGCTACCAGTGCATCGTGCGCTGCCCGCGCAAGCTGCCGATCACCCACATCATGCACGGCCTGGCGACTTACGCCTCGCGCCTCGGTCTGGTGCCGAAGTCCCAGCCGACCCAGGCGTTCGGCCAGCTGTTCTGGGACAACCTGGTCAAGGCCGGTCGCGTCAACGAACTCAAGCTGTCCCTCGGCCTGTATTTCAAGGATGGCTTCGGCCAGGGCGTCAAAAATGCCATGGCCATGCAAAGCGTTGGCCTGGGGCTTATGAAGGCCAAGCGCCTCAACCCGATGGAGTTCTTCGGCGGCCACGGCGTTTCCGACAAGAGCGGCTTCCATGCCATGCTGAAAAAGGCGCAGGAACTCGAAGACCAGCGCAAGAAACCAGCCTAAGGAGAGAAGACCATGGCTAAACAGTATTCGTTTTATCCCGGCTGCTCTTCGCAGAGCGGGGCGTCCTCGTCCAACTACCTGACCTCGACCAACTCGATGTGCAAGTATCTGGACATCCAGTTGAACGAGATTCCCGACTGGAATTGCTGCGGTGCTTCCATCGGCTACGCCGGCGGCGGCGAATTGCCGCGCATCACCCTGTCGGCGCGCAACATCGCCCTGTCGGAAAAGCACAACGCCGGCCAGGATGTGGTCGCCACCTGCGCCGCCTGCTGGCTCGCTACCCGCGAGGCCAAGGAGCGCCTGGATCACAGCGCGCAGATGAAGGCCGACGCCAACACCGCCCTGAAGGAAGCCGGGCTGGTCTACACCGGCGAACAGAAAGCGCGCCACATGGTGGAAGTGCTGATCGAGGACATCGGTTACGACGTGCTCGGCAAGGGCGTCAAGAAGCCGCTCAAGGGCCTCAAGTTCGCGGGTTACGTAGGCTGCCAGACCAACCGCCCCTTCGGCGTGGCCGGCGAGTCCTTCGAGAACCCGCAGTATCTCGACCGCATGATCGAAACGCTGGGCGCCGAAGCCGTACCCTACGACCAGAAAGTGACTTGTTGCGGCGGCGCACTGGCCTTCTCCGAACCGGAAAAGAGCCAGAAGCAGATCAAGGACATCATCGAATCCGCCTACGACCACGGCGCCGACATGATCGTCACGCCTTGCCCGCTGTGCCAGGCCAACGTCGAAATCTACCAGGGCGAAGTGAACAAACGCTACGGCACCAAGTTCAACATCCCGGTAACCTACTACTCGCAGCTGATTACCGTCGCCTATGGCGGTAGTGCTTCGGAAGCGGCGCTAGACGGCCAGTTGATCCGCGCCACCAAGCTGGAAGAAGTGGCCGGCAAGTAAGCGGCTTGTTTTGCAGTAAAATCGAGGGGCGCCAAGCGGCGCCCCTTGTCGTTTTCAGGAGCGCCCTTTTTCAGGAGAAGTGAACATGATGATCAAAAGACCCAAAACCGTGGACGAGTACATCGATCTGATGCATCAAGCCGTCTACGAAATCGACGAACTGCGCGCCATGGTCGAAGACGACGACAACATGAAGGGCACCATCCTGCCCTGGGTGGACGCCATGGATGCCCAACTGCGCGGCCTGTACGCCAGCATGGTCGATGGCAGTTACCAGTTCGACCCCAACGGCCCCAACCTGCCGTTCATGGAAATCGTCAAGAAATTTGGCGCCAGCATTCCCTTCAAACCCCTGCTCGCGGTCATCAACGACACCCACCGGCTGGGGTTGGATATCGAAAAGAGCTGACGCCGTCCGGCAGCTTGCCGCCAGCACGCCGTCCCATGCGCTTTCCCGGCCTGAACCACCGAAGGAACGGCAACAAGTCGTGGTGCCTACAAAATAACCAGAGGAGCAACCTTGCGGGGGGCTATTGATGGCGCATTTGGCAAGCTCGAAACGAATGATACCGGCGAAGTTTTCGGCTGGCACTCGTTGACTGACCACATGACAGATGTCGCCGCATGTTTCGAGCGTTTGAGCGCATGCCGTTCGATACGCCGGGCGATGGGAGCGGCGGCGGGGCGAACATTGCACAAAAGTGACATTGCCCGACTTTCGGCGCTGGTTTTCTTGCACGATATTGGCAAGGCGAACAGCGGATTTCAGGCCAAGCGCTGGAAGCAAGGCATACCCCATAGTTGGCCTGCGTTTAAACATGTCGGACACGGGATTGAATCACTCAAACTTTTTGATCCTTTTAACCGACTTCAGCACTTGTTGGCATTCTTGCCAGTTGTGCAAATGGATGCCTGGGGCGATGCCTGCTACTCGCTACTGATAGCCAGCATCAGCCATCACGGTCGCCCAATCAAGGATAGCCCCGGCGACTGGAACAAGAACATCTGGAAACCTGTTGCCGAGGCCTACGATCCCGCCGCTGAATTGCGGGATATTGGCCGACGGGTCATGGCGATTTACCCCCAAGCTTTTACCGCAGGCGGCGAACCGCTGCCTGATGCTCCAGCCTTCGGGCATTTGTTTGCGGGCTTGGTGCAATTGGCCGATTGGCTGGGTTCCTCCAAAGTTTTTTTCCCTTATTCCGAAGCCGGGGAAGACCGCGCTGCTACCGCCAGGAAATATGCCAACAAAGCCATCGCCACCATTGGGCTGGATGCCGAAGAGAGCCGCAACCAGCTCAACGCCTGCGTACCCACTTTTGCCAGCACCTTCTGCATTGCTGAGGCGCGTCCGATGCAGGCCGCCATGGCTGACGACAGTCTCGGGCCGCTGGTGATCCTCGAATCCGAAACCGGCAGCGGCAAGACGGAAGCCGCGTTGTGGCGCTATGTGCATCTGTTTCGTGCCGGGCTGGTGGACAGCCTGTATTTCGCCCTGCCCACGCGGGTAGCGGCCACCCAGGTTTACGAAAGGGTGAAAAAGGCCGTCGAGCGGCTGTGGCCGGAAAATCCGCCGCTGGCAGTGCGCGCCTTGTCCGGCTACGTCAGCGCCGACGGCGCCGAAGCCCAATACCTACCGGGCTTTGAAGTGTTGTGGAGCGATCATCCCGAAGATGCCCAAGCCGAACGGCGCTGGGCGGCGGAATCCGCCAAACGCTTCCTCGCCGCCCCTCTGGCGGTGGGTACCATCGACCAGGCTCTGCTCGGCGCCCTGCAAGTGCGCCATGCCCACCTGCGCTACGCGATGCTGGCGCGCAGCCTGCTGGTGGTCGATGAAGTCCATGCTTCCGACCCCTACATGACCGTGCTACTGGAATGTCTGCTCAAAACCCACCTGGGCAGCGGCGGCCATGCGCTGCTGCTCTCGGCCACCCTCGGTTCCAGCGCGCGCAGCCGTTATCTGGCGCTCGCCGCCGTCTCTTCCAGGCCGCGTTTGCCCATGTCCTTCGAAGCGGCCTGTCGCGTGCCTTATCCGGCGATTTCCGAACGTGCCGTCGAAGCTGCCGCCGCCACCAAAAAAGTTGCTTGGACGGCATACGATCTCATCGACCAACCCGATGAGATCGCCCGCATGGCGATAGCTGCCGCCAGCCGTGGCGCAAAAGTGCTGGTGATCCGCAACACCGTGCCGGACGCCATCGCCACCTTTGCTGCCATCGAGGAAAACATACCCGACAAATCCTGGCTGTTCGCCGTCAACGACGTCGCCACCCTGCACCACAGCCGTTTCAGCCGACAAGACCGCCCCGTGATGGATAAGGCCATCGAAGCGCAACTCGGCAAAGCGCGCCCGACTGGGGCGCGCATCGTAGTCGGCACGCAAACCTTGGAACAAAGCCTGGACATCGACGCCGACCTGCTGATTACCGACCTGTGTCCGATGGACGTGCTGCTGCAACGGATAGGCCGCCTGCACCGCCACGACAACCAGCGCCCCGAGGGATTCGAATCGGCGCAGGCCTGGGTGCTGACCCCGGCCGGGCATGATCTCAACTCGTTGGCGGCACGACCCCGCCATGGCCTTGGCCGTTTCCGCAACGGCGGCGGCGTCTACGCCGACTTGCGCATACTGGAGGCCACGCGGGCGTTGCTCGTCGAGCGCCCCGAAGTGACGATACCCGAGGACAACCGCTACTTGGTCGAAGCCGCCACCCACCCCGAAAAACTCCAGGCCATTCAAAGCCGCCAAGGCGAAGCCTGGCAAAAACTGGGGCAACAAATTGAAGGCGACACCGGCGCACAAAGAACCATCGGGCATCTGCACGCACTGGACGTTAATCAACCATTTGGCGAGCAGGAATTTCCCCGCGATGTGCAAATCGCCACCCGTCTCGGAGCACAAGACCGCATCCTGCACTTTACCGACCTGCCCGGCCCCTTCGGCGAGCCGCTCAAGGAACTCCCCATTCGCCACCACCTGTTACCCAATGATTTGCCCTTGGATGCAGAACCCGAGGAAATCGTGCAAACTGCGAGTGACGTCACCTTCCGCCTGGGTGACGCACGTTTTCGCTATAGCCGACTGGGGCTGGAAAGACTCAAGGATGATTGATTTGCTGCCAATGGCAACCACTCAGCAGGTCTTCTCCCCTCTCCCGAAATCCGGGAGAGGGGCTTATGTGCATACGCCAGCTTACTGACATTGGAGGACTGCCGTGACGCTTCGATACTCGCTGCTCGATGAACCGCTGATCCGCGCCCGTCTGGTGGACGGCGGCCAACCGGTGAAATACAACCTGCCCGGCCTGTTCGTGGCGCTGGCGCGCGACGAGGTGCGCGACTTCCCCGCTTTGCGCCCGCACCAACGCCACCCGTGGCACGCCTTCCTGGTGCAACTTGCCGCTATGGCTTTGCACCGCACCGGGCAGACGCAGCCTTTCACCGACGAACCCGCCTGGAAAGCCGCGCTGCTGGCGCTCACGCCGGAATACCCGGACGGCGCGGCCTGGTGCCTGATTGCGCCGCACGACCAGCCAGCGTTCATGCAGGCGCCGGTGCCGGGAGGAAATGTGATCGAGTGGAAAAACACCCTGTACGCCGCCGACGAACTCGACATGCTGGTCACCTCCAAGAACCACGATCTCAAGGCCGCCCGTATGCGCCAGGGCGAGCTGGATGATTGGCTGATGGCGCTGATCAGCCTGCAAACGCAGGAGGGTTTTTTGGGGGCGGGCAACTACGGCATTTCACGCATGAATGGCGGCTTCGCCAGCCGTCCGGCGCTCGGCGTGGTTCCCAAAGGCTACTGGGGGAAGCGCTGGCAAAGGGATGTATTGGCTCTGCTGAACGACCGGGCCGAAATTGTGGAGCACATGGGACTCCAGGGCGAACGTGGCGTTGGCCTATTGTGGCTGGAAACGTGGAGCGGCGAGGGCAGCCGGGCTTTTGCCTCGCTTGATCCTTTTTACATTGAAATCTGCCGCCGCATTCGTTTGATTCAGCCGGACAACGGCGCGGCTATCGTCGCACTCGCGACCGGCAGCAAGGCCGCTCGTGTCGAGGCCAAGGAACGCAACGGCATTACCGGCGACCCGTGGACACCCACCGATACTGCGGCCGGAAAGGCCCTGACCATAGGCGCGGAGGGATTCCACTATAAGTTGGCCGCCGAGTTGCTCTTCGGCAGCAAATTTCGCCACCCGATTGCACAAGCGCTTGATCCCGCCGACGGTACGGAAGGCATCGTGGTGCTGGCTCAAGGAGTGACGCGGGGGCAGGGGAAAACCGAGGGTTACCACGAACGCCGCATTCCCATCTCACCCACCGTGCGCAGGCTGCTGGTGCAGAAACAGACCGACCCTCTGGCGAAAATCGCCGGGGAGCGCGTCCATGCCATAGCTCAAATGCGCGGCGTGCTCTGGACAGCGTTGGCGACGCTGTTCGATCAGGGCGCGGCAAAGGACCGGTTCTCGGACAGCGCGAAGGATAAGGCCGGCAGCTTTACCAGATCATTTGAGCAAGCTGAAGACACCTGCTTTTTCGACGAACTCAACGCGGAAATCGAATCCGCCGATCCCGACCAAGCGCGTCTGCACTGGTTGCTGTCCATGGCAGAGCGCGCCGAAGCTGTTCTCAAAAATGCCTTCAGCGCCGGGCCGCAAAGCTGCGAACAGCGCTACCGCGCACGCTCCGCCGCCTTGTCCCGCTTCCACGGTGGCTTGCGTAGCGACAAAACGCTGCCCACTCTCGCCAACCACTACCGCCAATCAACCGCCGACAAGGAGCAAGCCGCATGAGCCCGCATGATGCCGATCCACGGGGGCAACCCCAGAACCGCCGCGACACCCCCGATGCTGCAACCCGTGAAAATCCGATTGCCCGCCTGGCGCGCATCATCGCCCATGCCTCTCGTTTTAGCGGCGACGCCCACGGGCTGGATAACGGCGAACGCGCCGCGCTGGCGCGCTTGGAGCCGGACGACATGCGCCCGCACCAAGTGGCTGCGCTGTCCCGCGCGCTGATTTACGCCGAGCTTGAGCCGGATTCCGAGAAAATGCCGTGGAAACCGGAAACGTGGCAACGCTGGGCCTTGATCGCCCACGGTATGGCGCTGGCCGGGCACGACGGAGCGAAAAGCCTGGGGCAGCAATTCAGCGGGGCAGGCGTGTCCGAATCCCGTGTCACCAAGCTGCTCACTGCCCGCGACGAGGCTTTCCGGCAATTGCTGCCGCGTTTGTTGCGCCTGCTCGCCAGCAAGGGTGTTGCCCCCAACTGGCACGAGTTGGGCGGGCTGATTCTGCACCAAGGCCGTGATGAGGAAAAAGCCGAGGATATACGCCTCAAAATCGCAGGCCACTTTTTCTCTGCCGAAGCCAAAAAACCGAAACACGCTTAATCATTCAGGAGAACGACCATGCCATTGCCGCGCTTTATCCAAATTCACACCCTGCACACTTACCCCGCCGCGCTGCTCAATCGTGACGATGCGGGCCTCGCGAAGCGTTTGCCCTTGGGTGACGCCGTGCGCACCCGCATTTCGTCGCAGTGCCTGAAACGGCACTGGCGCGTGACCGAAGACCAGTTTTCCCTGTCGCGTCTGGATGTGCCGATGGCGATTCGCTCCCGTGGCACGCTGGAACTCATCAGCCAGCATATTCAGGAAAACGGCATTTCCGCAGCACTGGCGCAAGCCGCCGCCGAAGCCTTGCGTGACACGGGTTTGCTCGACAAGGGCGGCAAGGACAAAAAGGGTGAAGATGCGCTCAAAACAGGCCAGGCGGTGCTGATGGGCAAACCGGAAATTGACTACCTGGTGCATCGCTGTAGTGAATTGGCGCAAGCGCACCCTGAAGAAAAAATCCTCAAGGCCGAGATTGCCAAGGCCATGAAGGATGAAAAGAAAAACATCGAAGCGCTCAAGCACGGTAGCGGCTTGGAATCCGCTTTGTTTGGCCGCATGGTTACCTCCGACATCCTCGCCAGCCGCGATGCCGCCATTTATGTTGCCCATGCCTTCACGGTGCATAAACAGGAGGTCGAAAACGACTATTTCACCGTGGTGGACGACTTGGTGCAGGAAGCCGGCGAACTAGGCTCGGCGGGCATCTTCGACACCGAACTGGCTTCCGGCCTGTACTACGGCTACGTGGTGGTGGACGTGCCGCAGTTGATTGAAAATCTCGAAGGCATCAAAGCCAAGGACTGCTTCGCCGCCGACACCCCGGCGCAGCGCCGCGAACTGGCGGGGCGCGTGGTGCAACACCTGCTGCATTTGATCGCCACCGTCAGCCCCGGCGCCAAGCGCGGTTCTACCGCACCCTTTGAGTGGGCAAAATTCATGCTGGTCGAGGCGGGCGACTGGCAGCCGTGTAGTCTGGCGGGCGCGTTCCACGATGCGCTGCCGCTGGAGGATAAGGCCAATCCCGGCAGCATCCGGCAACGCGCCGTGGCGCGCATGGCGCAGGAAATTTCGGCGATGGATATTGCCTATGGCGCACAGACGAAGCGGCAATTTCTGGCGCTGGATGCCGTGGAAATTCCCGGCGCCGAGCGCGCCAGTCTGACCAAGCTGGCGAACTGGGCCGATGAGATCGTGCGGCAAGGGGAATGCTGAGATGCCGCGCCATCTGTTAATGCGCCTGGAAGCGCCGCTGATGGCATTCGGCGGCGAAACCATCGACAACCATGGCGTGATTCGCGACTTTCCGGCGCTTTCCATGGTTACCGGACTGCTGGCCAATGCGCTGGGCTGGCGGCGGGAAGACTGCGAATTGCATGACCGCTTGCAGAGCCGGATGGTTTTGGGAGCGCGGCTGGATAGTGGAGTACAGCGCTTCACGGATTTCCAGACCGCACAGCTAGGCAAAGACGATAAAGGCTGGACGACCTGGGGTGTTCCCGAAGAACGCCGGGGCGGGGCGGGAACCTATGAAGGGCCGCATTTACGTTACCGCGACTACCACGCCAGCCTGAATGTCCTGGTCGCCCTGCGTCTCGAACCCGCTTCTGATGCGCCCACGCTAGACGACCTAGCCTTGGCCCTCGATCACCCGTCCCGCCCGCTGTTTATCGGGCGCAAATCCTGTTTGCCGACCCGGCGGATTTTTGCCGGATGGCAGGAAGCGGACAACGTGCTGCACGCCCTGCAAATCGCCGATCTTCCTCCAGCGGACGCCGTGCAAACCCTGCGCCTGCAATGGCCGGACGGCGAGGGCGCACTTCCCCATGATCGCGCCATCGATCTGTGCGACGAGCGCAACTGGCGCAGCGGCGTACACGGTGGCTGGCGCCCGATACGCGAAGGCAGCTTCACGCTGCCGGGGAGGCAGCCATGAGCCTGCAACTGATGCGCCTGCAACCGCAGCCCACTGCGCTTGCCACCTGGGCCACCCGCCACGGTGTGTTGTCGCCTGATGGCGACTACGGTTATGCCTTCCATGCCTTGCTGCGCGCCGCATTCGGCGAACGCTCGCCCAAGCCGTTTCGTTATCTGGGCGGAAAACAAGGCTTGCTCGCCTACACCCCGGAAAGCCTGGAGGCGCTACGCCAAAATGCCGTCCTGGCAACACCCGATGTCGCACGGGCGCTGGGGTTGGACGAGTTGGATGCCCGCCCGTTTCCCGACGAGTGGCAAGCCGGGCGGGAGATCGGCTTCGAGGTGCGGGTGCGCCCGATCATTCGCGCCAAGGATGGGCGCGAGCGCGATGTTTTTTTGCATGCTGTCGAAACCGTCGCGCAAGCCGCCGACCCTGCTCAGCGGGAGAAAATTTACCTCGACTGGCTTGCCAGGCAGTTTGCGGTGGATGGCGCGGCGCAAATCCTCGATGCGCGCATGGAAGCCTTCCGCCTTACCCGCGTTTTGCGCAAGGCAGCGCCAGGCGAAAACGGCAAGCGCAAAGCTACCGGCATTTCCGGCCCGGATGCGGTGTTCAAAGGCCGCTTGCAAGTCGGCGACAGCGCGGCTTTTACCCGTTTGCTGGCGCGTGGCGTCGGGCGGCACCGGGCATTCGGTTTCGGCATGTTGCTGCTGCGGCCCGCCGCATCATGTTAAAAGGCCGCCTGGGGCTGGAAACCGCCCGGATACCCCATGCCGACCGGCACGGCCTGATTTGGCTGGAGCGCGGCGAATTGTGCGTGATCGACGGTTGCCTGCATTTCATGGTCGGCAAAAATTCGCTCACCCCGCATATTGACCAGATACCCCATCAGGCGGTTTCGATGATCCTGCTCGGGCCGGGTAGCAGCGTCACGCACGACGCCCTGCGCCTGTTGGCGCGGCATGGAACGCTGCTCGCCGCCGTTGGGCAGGACGGCGTGCGCTCCTACACCGCACCGGCACTGCTGCCGGACCGTTCCGACATCGCCCGTCGCCAAGCCGAATTGTGGGGCAATCCGCGCCGCCGCATCAGCGTTGCGCGCCACATGTACGCCTTGCGTCTGGGCGAGGTGTTGCCGCACCGTGATCTGGATACCTTGCGCGGCATCGAAGGCGCGCGGGTTAAAACCATCTATCGCCTGATGGCGGATAAATACGGCATCAAGTGGGAGGGACGGCATTATGACCGAAGCAATCCCGCCGCCACGGATACGCCCAACCAGGCCATCAATCATGCCGCCACCGCAGTCCAGGCCGCCGCCGCCATCGCGGTGCAGTCCCTGGCGGCGATCCCGCAACTGGGGTTCATCCACGAGGATTCCGGGCAGTCTTTCGTGCTGGACATCGCGGACTTGTTCCGCGACACCGTCACCTTGCAGATAGCTTTCACCGCTGCCAAAAAATCGCTCGCCGGCGACGCAACCAGCATAGACCGACTGGTCAGGCGTGAAGCCGCCACGGTATTTCGCAAACAGAGCGTGATTCCCGCCATGATCGACAAGATCAAGCAGGTCATCCGCATGGAGGAAGTCGATGGCGCTGGTCGTGATAGTGACGCGTGACGTAGCCGACCGTTTTCGCGGATTTCTGGCTTCCACCATGCTGGAAGTTGCGCCGACGGTGTATATTTCCCCGCGCATGAACGCCGGGGTAAGGACGCGCATCTGGGAGGTGCTGTCGGACTGGCATAGCGCCGAACCCAACGGCAGCATCGTCATGGTGTGGCGCGACGCCAATGAAACCGGAGGAGTGGGCATCGCCAACCTGGGTTCCCCTCCCCGCGAACTGGTCGAAATCGACGGCTTATGGCTGACCCGTCTGACTTTGTACGACGCTCTTTAAAAAAATGCACAGGTATTGATGTTTTACATTGTGGATCAATTTGTTACGAGCAAGAGTTTCCCCCGCGCTCGCGGGGATAGGCCCACGGCCATTCCCGGAACGTTTAAGCGCGTCGTGTTTCCCCCGCGCTCGCGGGGATAGGCCCCATGCGCCGATTGCGATGTTGTCGCTCATGCTGTTTCCCCCGCGCTCGCGGGGATAGGCCCTTGATAATGTCTCCCGCCCGTGAGAACGGGCAGTTTCCCCCGCGCTCGCGGGGATAGGCCCCTGGTGCGCGACGACGCGGGCAAGCTCACGTCGTTTCCCCCGCGCTCGCGGGGATAGGCCCCGGCATAATTCATCGAGCTGCTCCCCTCCCGTGTTTCCCCCGCGCTCGCGGGGATAGGCCCTGACTTCACCCACCCCCCAAGGAGCTTAATCAGTTTCCCCCGCGCTCGCGGGGATAGGCCCTGGGTCTGGACGGCGCGGCGGCGAAAATCGACGTTTCCCCCGCGCTCGCGGGGATAGGCCCAGTCGGCTACCTCAATATTCCCTGGAACCCGCGTTTCCCCCGCGCTCGCGGGGATAGGCCCCAGATCGTCGGGCGCGTGGCCGAGGTGATGGCGTTTCCCCCGCGCTCGCGGGGATAGGCCCCTGCTCGGCGCGGCGTCCAACGCATCCAGTCTGTTTCCCCCGCGCTCGCGGGGATAGGCCCAGCGGACGAAACGCGCGGCGGCCCGCGAAAGTGTTTCCCCCGCGCTCGCGGGGATAGGCCCGAGCGCCTGAACCGCCAGGCGCTGGCGCAGGCGTTTCCCCCGCGCTCGCGGGGATAGGCCCAGACCGGGCTCACCGCCGAGGCTATCGGCACCGTTTCCCCCGCGCTCGCGGGGATAGGCCCCAGAGGGGGGCCAGCCCCCCCGCCCCGCATCGGTTTCCCCCGCGCTCGCGGGGATAGGCCCTCGAAAGCATCACAGACAGCCGCGAATTGTTCGTTTCCCCCGCGCTCGCGGGGATAGGCCCTGGTCGCGCTATCAGTACGCCATCACGCGCGGGTTTCCCCCGCGCTCGCGGGGATAGGCCCTGCCTGGTCAAGCTATCAGATGGCTGGGGACTGTTTCCCCCGCGCTCGCGGGGATAGGCCCGCCTCGAAAATGCTGGCCACCTGCCCACGGTCGTTGTCAAGCTAGTTGTCGCCTAAATGGTTTCATTTAAGCTGCTTTTTT
>CAZGOY010000005.1:0-114054 GCA_964527565.1 uncultured Sulfuricella sp.
ATCCCCGGTTGGAAATACGCACCTCGTTCAGGCTCATACCACGTTGGACAAGGCTACCCTTTCGCATCGCACGAATAGTCAGTTATACTCGCCACTCATCTCCCCAGACGCCTCGGTGGCTGGGCGCGGGGCTACCTTCGGGTGGCCCCTGCTTTTTTGTGGATAACGATGCGCACTTTCGTCTATGTCGATGCTTTCAATCTGTACTACGGATGCTTGAAGCGGACACCGTATCGCTGGTTGAACATTCAGAATCTCTGCGAACTGCTTTTGCCGAAGAACGATATTCAGGCAGTCAAGTATTTCACAGCGCTGGTGTCTGCTCGCCCAAACGATCCAGACCAGCCCGTGCGTCAACAGACATATCTGCGAGCACTGCGCACCCTGCCCACGACAGAGATCGTTCTGGGGCACTATCTGACGCACAATGTCTGGATGCCCAAAGTCGTACTTCATGGTCAGCCGCAGGAATATGTCGAGGTGATAAAGACCGAAGAGAAGGGTTCCGACGTGAACCTTGCAACACATCTGCTCAACGACGCTCATCACAATCGCTTCGATGTTGCAGTGGTCATCTCCAACGACTCCGACTTGCTGGCACCGATCAAGATCGTGCGCGCCGACATGGGAAAGAAAATCGGGGTGCTGAATCCACAGAAAAACCCCAGCCGCGCCATCCTGCCTCACATCGACTTCATCAAGCAAATTCGCGCGGGCGTGCTCGGGGCTGCGCAATTCCCGGATCAGATCACAGACCAGCACGGCACATTTACAAAACCAATCAGCTGGTAGCCCTCCTTTCCAAACGCAAAAAAATCCCCCGACCCCACCACCTGCGAAGGCAGTGAGATCGGGGGACGATCATTCCAGCCTATCAGCAACAAAAATTGATCAGCGGCAAGCTTGCCAACCACAATAGCGAGCCGCCGAACCATGACTCTGGCCCTCCCACGGACTCGGCTGGATAGGCCGTCGCCACACTCTCTTGGCGAGAAAACAGGCTAGCTGTTAAACACCGTATACCCCCCAAGCACCACCAAACCGGCGACAAACCCGAGCATGCCGATGCCCAGTGCCTTGGTCCAATTGAGGGGTTTGCCCGTGAGGTGGGCGATAAGTTTCGCCAGGATGGTGAAACCGGCCACGATTCCCGGCGGCAGGAGGTATATGGATACCAGGAAGCTATCCCACCCCCGCGCGCTGTTCATGGTGTGAACCGCCCACACGGTATAGGCGGTATCAACGATGAGCAGGCTGAGAAGAAGTGCTGCCTCTTTGTTGAAAAGTGTCTTCATCCCCGGTCCTTTCAAAATTTTCATTGGCCCCTATAGGGTCTGCCATGGAGGATTTGATTCGCAGGGAAGCGCAATCCCCGAAGGGCATAGTGCCGGATGTTCGCGGTTCCGGTGCAATGCCCTTCGGGGATTGCACCCTACGATCATTCCGAGTTGGCGCGTCCTTACAACGATTGGCGTATTGCCAGCAGCGCCTGATTGCGCAGGGTGCGCAGCAGCCCGCGCTCGCTTTCGCTGAAGCTGATTGCGCCGGCTTCTTCCTTGGCGGCATAGATCAGGCCGACCGGCACGTCGCGGATTTTCAGGGGAAACAGCGTGAAGGCGCGCATATCAGTGGCCTGCTGAAACCACACGGGAATGCGCGCGCGAATGTGCGGGTGATGGCTGTCGGCGATAATGACGTCTACCCCGCGGGCGACGGCGGCCTGAAATACGTCGCCGCCCTCGCCGCTGACCAGGGGGAAATGAAATTTGACCATCAGCGCTTCGATGTCCTTGCCGAAGCCGAAGCGCGCATCCATGGTGTTGCGGTAGGCATCCACGGTGCACAGCAGCACCTGCCGGAAGCCCAGGCCGCGATACAGGGTTTCCAGGATGACGTGCAGGGTGTTGCTGAGCGGGCCGTCGTCGACCAGTGCATCGCTGATGTCGACGATGCCGGCGGTGAGGATGTCGAGCGTGTCATCGTCGGCTTCCGCTTCGGCCCCATAACCGAATTCGCCAGCCGTGCGCTCTTCCTCTATGGCGTCGCAGCCGCGCGCGTTGTGGATGGCGCCGTTTTCATCGGTTTGGCTGATGCGCCTGCCGAACGGGGTTTTCTGCAGGTTGATCTGGATGGCGTTGGCGTAGCGCACCACTTCGTCCATGGATTTATCAACCGCATCGAGCAACTGTTTCTCCGTCACCGGCAGGCCGTCGGCGAAACGCGCGACGGTGGTGCGCACTGCGGCGGGCATGTCGGCGCAGGCGGTATGGGCGACGGTTTCGCACAATTCGTTGGCGAATACCGCCAGCATGCGCAGCTTGTCCCGGTTGCCGATGGGGAATTCCACCGGGCCTTCGGGCAGGGGACCCATGCTGTAAACGATCTGCTCCGGGAAACACCATTCATGGGCGACCGCCATGCCCAGTTCGCGGTAGGAAAACCCCAGCACCTGGAGCGCGGCGCCGTCCTCATCGACGTGCTCGCGCGCCATGATGCGATGCACCTCGCGGTCTTCGGCGGAAAAATAATGGATCACCAGCAGGCGTCCGAGATGGTGGAACATCGCGCAGATGAAGGCTTCTTCGGTGCCCTGCGCCATCGCCCGTTGCGAGACTTCCCGCGCCAGCACGCCGCTGAACAGGGCGTGCAGGAATTCATCCTGGATGTGGGTGGCCTGCTTGCGGTCTTTCAGGCGGTCGAACAGCAGCAGGGTAAGGGCGACGTTTTTCACCGCGTCGAAACCGAGAATCGCCACCGCGCGCGACACCGTGCTGATGTTGCCGCCGCCGTAGTGGGCGAAGGAGGCGGAATTGACCAGCCGCAGCAGCTTGTTGGTGAGGGCGAAGTCCTTGATGATGAGGTTGGACAGCGAGGCGATGCTTTCCTCTTCGGATGAGGCGATACGGTTGATGGTGGCGATGGATTCCGCCATCGCCGGAAAATCATTCTGGTGGCGAATGCGGTCAAGCAGGAATTCCAGCATGCTGTTGCGGAATTCCTCGGAAATTGCCGGCATTCGAATTGCGGGGGCTTGAGCTGGCGATGCAGGTTCTTCCATGAAACCTCCGGGCAAAAAAAACGCTGCCCGGAAAAAACCGGACAGCGTAGATTTTAGAGGGAATCAGTCGTGCCAATCAGAATATTTTTCGCAAATCTTGTTGATTTTTGCACCCTTCGGGCTTTCAGAGAATTTTGCCAAGCCGCCTCTGAAATCGTCCGGGGTTTCATTCCACAAGCAGGTGCAAAAAGCTTCCGCCTTGGATTGTCCAGGAATGGGGCTGCTTTCACCGCCACCTTCCCATTTCTTCATGGCGTAAATTTTGCAGTTTTTATATTGGGCATCCCCGGCGGGGACATCGTTGTACTCTCCAGCCGCAACAGCAGCCTGAGCAAAGCAAAGGACGGAGACTGAAAGAATGGATGAGAGCAATCTGCTCATGATTTTATACCTCTGAAGTATAGGGTTGGGGTGGAAACTCAGGGGGTCATAAAAGGCTCAAATAACCGCCGCGCGGAACGTTAATCCTTTTGTTGACAAATATCAAGCGCGCAGAAAGACGGAAAGAAAACGGAAAAGCTCGCGGCCAAGGCCGCTCCCACGGAGTTGGGTAAAATCCGGGCTAAATGGATTTACAGCGTGCGCGAAAAGCGCGGTTTCTGTTCTGCCGCCTGTTTGAGGTAGGCGTCGAAAGGCATGGCGATGTTGCGCAGGAAAATGCGGCCGACCTCGGTGACGCTGATTTTCTCCGCTGTCAGGACCACCAGGCCGTCGGCGGCCATGTCCTTCAGTTCGTCGAAAGCATCGGCGAAGTGCTGGTCGAAGTCGATATCCCACTGCCGCCCGAAGGCCGCCTTGTCGAGTTCCAGGTCGCACATGATGCGCGTGATGGCGTCGCGGCGCAGCCGGTCCTCGCGGGTGACGCGCAGGCCGCGTTCCACGGGCAGCCGCCCTGCTTCCACCAGACGGTAGTAATCGGAAAGCTTTTTGACGTTCTGCACGAACACTTCTTCGGTCTGACTGATGGAGGACGCGCCGAAGGCGATGATGTCGCAGTCCTTGTGCGTGGTGTAGCCCTGGAAGTTGCGGTAAAGGGTTTTGCTTTCCCGCGCCTTGACCAGTTCGTCGTCGGGGCGCGCGTAGTGGTCCATGCCGATGTAGACGTACCCGGCGGCATTGAGCTGCTCCATGATGAGCTGTTGCAGCGCCATGCGCTCCGGCAGCTTGGGCAACGCCGTCTCGTCGAGCAATTTCTGGTGCTTTTTCATCCACGGCACGTGCGCGTAGTTGAATACCGCCAGGCGGTCCGGCGCCAGCGCGATGATCTTGTCGAGCGTGGGGCGAAAAGTCTCCACGCTCTGGTGCGGCAGGCCGACCATCAGGTCCAGGTTGATGCTGGCGAAACCTTCCTCGCGCATCCAGCCGTACACCTCGCGGATCAGGCTTTCCGGCTGCACGCGGTTGACCGCCTTCTGCACCGTCTCGTCCAGGTCCTGCACGCCCAGGCTCAGACGGTTGAAACCGCTTTCCCTGAGCGCGCGCACATGCTCGCGCGTCAGTTCGCGCGGATCGACCTCGCAACTGACCTCCGCATCCGGCGCAATCGTGAACTTACCGGCGATATGCGCGTACAAGCGGCGGATGTCGTCAGGTTTGAGATAGGTCGGCGTGCCGCCGCCCCAGTGAAATTGCCGCGCCTTGCGCGCCGGGCTGGTGAGCGCGGCGACCTGGTCGATCTCGCGGAACAGATGGTCGAGATAGTGGGTGGCCTTGTCGTATTTTTTGGTGGCCACCATGTTGCAGCCGCAATACCAGCACAGGGTGTCGCAGAAGGGGATGTGCACGTACAGCGACAGATCGCGCCCGCGATCCTGGGTTTGCTGCAACTCCGCCAGCCAGTCGGCTTCCCCGAAACTTTCCGTGAAGTAAGGCGCGGTCGGATAGGAAGTGTAGCGCGGTCCGGCTTTGCTGTATTTTTCGAGGAGGGTGAAGGCAGGCTGCATGGCGTTTCCAGGAGATTTTTCGAATGCCGCCCATTATAAGCCACCCGCAGGGGGAATTCTTGATAAGCCCTGGCGGGCAGTGTAATCTTTGCTCCGTGTTGGCCTCAAGCCGTATCCGGCCCGCCATTCAACCCGGGAAACCGCGAACCATGAGCCTCATCCCCATCAAGCAGGACGAACTCGAAATCGGCAAACCCCTGCGCTGGGCGGTTTTTGACCCGCAGCGCACGCGCCTCGCGGCGGCAGGCGACATCATTCAGACCAAGGAACAGTTGCTGCTGCTGCTCGACAGCCAACCCTGCCGCGAGTTGACCTGGGAGGGCGGAAGCGGCAAGGCCGGCGCCGACGAACTGTCCGCCGAAGACATTACCAAGGCGGACAAGAGCCAGAATACCCAGCAGACCCGCTTTCCCTTCGACGCCATGAACCTGAAGGTGGGCGACCGCCTGCAAGTCCAGCCGCCCGCCCAGCTTTCCCCCGAGCGTTTCATCGTCAGGCTGATCGGCTACGTGAACCATACCAGCCTGCTGGTGACTGCGCCGATGACCAGCAACGGGCTGCGTTTGCAGTTGATGGAGGGGGAAAAACTGGTGGTGCGGGTATTTTCCAGCCAGAACGCCTTCGGCTTCGCCAGCACCATCGAAAAGATCTGCAGGTTGCCCTTTGACTATCTGCACCTGTCCTTTCCCAGCGAAGTGCAAGGCACAGTGATCCGCAAGGCGCCGCGCGTGAGGACCAAAATCATCGCCTCGGTCGCGGCAAGCAAGCCGGGCGCCGAAAACGCCTCGGCGATCATTTCCAATCTCAGCGCCAGCGGCGCCCTGCTGGACGCGCGCCGCAATCTGGCGGAAAAGGGCGACGCCATCAAGCTGTCGTTTCGCGTCAACCTGCACAACATCGACGCCTATCTTACGGTGAGCGCCGCCGTGCGCGCGGTGTTCACCGATGAAGCGCTGGACAGTGGCGGCGCGGTGCTGATCCACCACGGCCTGGAATTCGTCGATCTGCAACCCAACGACAGCGTGATTCTGCAAAGCATGATCTACCAGCAGATGATCGAGCATCCTCATACCTTGGCCTAGCCCTCCCATGCTTTATTCTCCCGCACTCTATTCCCTGGTTCGCCCCCTGCTGTTCCGCCTCGCCCCGGAAACGGCCCACAACCTGACGCTGCACAGCCTCAATCTGTTACAGCGCAGCGGGCTGCTGGGCTTGTCGGCGCCCGCCGTTCCCGCCCGTCCGCGCCGCGTGATGGGGCTGGATTTTCCCAACCCGCTGGGGCTGGCCGCCGGGCTGGACAAGGACGGCGCCTGTATTGACGCCCTGGCGGCGCTGGGCTTCGGCTTCATCGAAATCGGCACGGTGACGCCGCGTCCGCAGCCGGGCAACCCGCGCCCGCGCCTGTTCCGCCTGCCGCAGGCCAACGCCATCATCAACCGCATGGGCTTCAACAATCTGGGCGTCGACAATCTGTTGGAAAACGTGCGCCGCGCCCGCTATCGCGGCATTCTCGGCATCAACATCGGCAAAAATTTCGATACCCCCATCGAGCGGGCCGCAGAAGATTATCTGCATGGTTTGCGCAAGGTCTATGAATACGCCAGCTATGTGACGGTCAACATTTCCTCGCCCAACACCAAAAACCTGCGCCAGCTCCAGCAGGCGGACGAACTGGGCAGCCTGCTCGGACTGCTCAAGGAAGAACAGGGAAAACTGGCCCAACGCCATGGCCGCTACGTGCCGCTGGCATTGAAAATCGCACCCGACCTCGACACCCCGCAGGTCATTGCCATCGCCGACCTGTTGCTGCAGCATGAAATCGATGGCGTGATCGCCACCAACACCACCCTGGCGCGCACCGGGGTAGAAGGGTTGCCGCACGGCACGGAAAGCGGCGGCCTCTCCGGCGCGCCGGTGCGGGTTCCCTCGACATCGGTGGTGAAGCAGTTGAGCCTGGCGCTGGCGGGAAAAATTCCCATCATCGGCGTGGGCGGCATCATGAGCGCGCTGGACGCCCAGGAGAAGCTGGCGGCGGGCGCCAGCCTGGTGCAGATATACAGCGGCCTGATCTATCGCGGCCCGGCCTTGATCGCGGAAATCCGCCGCCAACTCGCTTGAGTGAACCTTGCCATATTTTTTGTTAAAAGATTGAAGCAAAATGAATTTTAAGATTTTAATCTTATAGATGGGCTGTAAGATAAGAGTTGCATAACACCTTTTTTAGCCCGATAATCGCAAGCCGTGGCTTTATGGGTCTGGGGTGCGGGGCGAATGGAACACTTTCTTCTGATACTGATCGGGACGGTTCTGGTCAACAACATCGTGCTGGTCAAGATGCTGGGGCTGTGCCCGTTCATGGGCGTGTCCAAGAAGCTCGACGCGGCGGTCGGCATGAGCGCGGCGACGGCTTTCGTGCTGACGCTGGCCTCCGGCCTCAGCTACGCGGTGAATGTCCACCTGCTGGTGCCCAACGACCTCACCTACCTGCGCACGCTGTCCTTCATCGTGGTGATTGCTTCCATCGTGCAGTTCACCGAGATGTTCATCCGCAAGTCCAGCCCGGCTTTGTACCAATCGCTGGGCATCTATCTGCCCCTGATTACCACCAACTGCGCGGTGCTTGGCGTGCCGCTGCTCAATGTCCAGGAAAGCCATGATTTCATCGAGTCGCTGATTTACGGGCTGGGCGGCGCACTGGGCTTCGCGCTGGTGCTGGTGCTGTTCGCCTCGATGCGCGAGCGCCTGGACGGGGCGGCGGTGCCGGAACCTTTCAAGGGCGCGCCCATCGCCATGGTGACCGCCGGACTTCTGAGTCTGGCGTATATGGGTTTTTCCGGTCTGATCAAATAGGGTCGCATCACTTGTCATGTTAATCGCCATTCTCGTCATGGCCGGTCTGGCCGTCATACTGGGGCTGATCCTGGGATTTGCCGCGCTCAAGTTCCGGGTGGAAGGCAACCCGCTGATCGCCCAGGTCGGCGCCATTCTGCCGAACACGCAATGCGGCCAGTGCGGTTTTCCCGGCTGCGCGCCCTATGCCGAAGCGGTTGCGGAGGGCAAGGCGGAAGTCAATTTGTGCATCCCCGGCGGCAACCCGGTGGCGAAGGGGATTGCCGAACTGCTCGGCGTCGAGTTCAAGCCGGTCGGCGACAGCGACGAAGGCGACGTTATCAAGCCCAAGCAGGTGGCCTTCATCGACGAAAGCGTATGTATCGGTTGCACCGCTTGCCTGAAACCCTGCCCGCAGGACGCCATTCTCGGCGCGTCCAAGCTGATGCACACCATTTTGCCGATCTATTGCACCGGCTGCGAAAAATGCGTGCCGGCCTGCCCGGTGGATTGCATCAAGATGATTCCGGTCAAGGAGGACATCACCACCTGGAAATGGCACTATCCGGAAGAAGCTTCCTTGAAGAAAGCCGCCTGAAAGGTTATTTGTGAGAAAGTTATCGACATTTCACGGCGGCGTCCATCCGCCGCAGCACAAGGAAGAGTCCAACGCCCTGACGATTGCGTCCGCGCCCCTGCCGCAACGGCTGATCGTGTCCTTGCGCCAGCATATCGGCGCTGCCGCCAAACCCATCGTGCAAGTCGGCGACAAGGTGCTGAAAGGCCAGATGATCGGCCTAGCCGACGGCCAGATTTCCGCCGCCGTCCATGCGCCGACTTCGGGCACTGTCGTGGCGCTGGAAAATCACCCGGTGCCGCATGTTTCCGGCATGCCGGATCTGTGCGTGATCATCGACGCCGACGGCGAAGACCGCTGGATCGAGCGTCAGCCGCTGGATTACCGGAGCGTCGAGCCTGCAGTGCTGCGCGAGCGCTTGCGCGATGCCGGCGTGGTCGGGTTGGGCGGCGCGGTGTTTCCCACATTCGTCAAGCTTGATCCGGGACGGCAGCAGAAAATCCGCACCCTGGTGATCAACGGCGCCGAATGCGAACCGTGGATCACCTCCGACGACCGCATGATGCGCGAACGCGCCGCCGAGATCGTCGAGGGCATCCGCATCATGGCGCACATCATGCAGCCGGGCGAAGTGCTGATCGGCATCGAGGACAACAAGCCCGAAGCGATAGGAGTCATGCGCCGCGCGTGCGCCGCTACCAATTTCGAGGTGGTTCCGGTGCCCACCCTGTATCCCGGCGGCGGCGAAAAGCAGTTGATCAAGGTGCTTACCGGACGCGAGGTGCCCTCCGGGAGCCGCCCGCTCAACATCGGCGTAAGCTGCTCCAACACCGGCACCGCCTACACCGTACACCGTGCCATCAACCTCGGCGAGCCGGTCATTTCGCGTGTCGTCACCGTCACCGGCAACGTGGCGGCGCCGCGGAATTTTGAAGTGCTGATCGGCACGCCGATGGCCGAAGTTATCGCCCTGGCGGGCGGCGCCAAGCCGGATACCGAGCGCTACATCATGGGCGGGCCGATGATGGGGTTCGATCTGCCCACGCTTGCCGCCCCTCTGGTGAAATCGGTCAATTGCGTGATTGCCGCCTCTCCGGCGCTGTTTCCGCCCGCGCCGTCGGCCATGCCGTGCATCCGTTGCGGCCAGTGCGCGCGCGCCTGCCCGGTGGACCTGCAACCTTTCGAGCTGTACTGGTTTTCACAGAGCCGCCATTTCGACAAGGCGCGCGCCTACAACCTGTTCGATTGCATCGAATGCGGCTGCTGCACTTTCGTGTGCCCCAGCCACATTCCGCTGGTGTCCTATTTCCGCTTCGCCAAGAGCGAGCTTTCCGCCGCCGAGCGCGACAAGAAATTTGCCGATGTCGCCCGCGAGCGCTTCGAATTCAAGGAAGCGCGCACCGAACGCGACAAGCGGGAGCGGGCCGCCATGCTGGCGAAAAAACAGGCCCAGATGAAGGCTGCGGCGGCCAGCGACCCGGCTGCCGATGAAAAGAAGGCGGCTATCCAGGCGGCGCTGGACCGCGCCAAGGCGCACAAGGAAGCCGCCACGCCGGACGCCCCCGCCGAACCCCCCACGCAAGAGGCCGAAAAGTCATGAATTCCCCCCACGTCCTGAAACCGGGCAGCGGCGTTTCCGGCATCATGCTGCGCGTGCTGGCGGCGCTGCTGCCGGCCATTGCCGCCTATTATTATTTCTACGGCCCGGCCATCCTGGTCAGCCTGGCGCTCGCCAGCGTCACCGCGCTGGCGGCGGAGGCCGCAATGCTGCGTTTGCGCGGCTACCCGGTGCGCTTTTTCCTGTTTGACGGCAGCGCGCTGCTGACCGCCTGGTTGCTGGCGCTGTCCATCCCGCCGATGGCACCCTGGTGGCTGGTGGTGGTGGGCACGCTGTTTGCCATCGTCATTGCCAAACACCTTTACGGCGGCCTGGGCCAGAACCTGTTCAACCCGGCGATGGTCGGTTTCGCCGTGCTGATGATTTCCTTCCCTTCGCACATGACGCAATGGCTGGCGCCGCTGCCACTGGCGCACGACACGCTGAGCCTGTCGCAACAACTGGCGTTTTTCTTCGGCGGCGCGCTGCCCGCCGACATGAAGCTTGACGCCGTGACCATGGCCACGCCGCTGGATACCATCAAAACCCAGCTCTCGCTGGGCCGCACGGTGGAAGACATCCGCAGCAACACCCCGATTTTCGGCATGCTGGGCGGCCAGGGGACGCAGGTGGTTGCCGCAATGTACCTGCTCGGCGGCCTGTTCCTGTTGCAACAGCGCATCATCACCTGGCACGTTCCGGTGGCCTTCCTCGCCGTGTTCGCCCTGTTGGCCGCCATTTTTCAGGGGGTTGACGCCAATCACTATGCCGCACCGCTGTTTCACCTGTTCAGCGGCGGCGCCATGTTGGGGGCCTTCTTCATCGCCACCGACTACGTCACCGGGCCGACTACGCCCACCGGCAAACTGATTTTCGGCGGCGGTGTCGGCTTGCTCGAATATGTGATCCGGGTATTCGGCGGCTATCCCGACGGCGTCGCGTTCTCGATCCTCATCATGAACGCGGCGGTACCGCTGATCGACGCCTACACCCAGCCCAAAGTATTCGGTCACAAAGGGTAACCATGGAAACCGTATTCCGCCATTCCACCAAAGCCGGCGCGATCCTGATGGCCTTCGCCGTCACCGGCACGGCACTGCTGGCCGCCACCTACGACGCGACTCACGACATCATCGCCGAGAGCGAAAGGCAGGCCAAGCTCAAGCTGATTGGGCAAATTCTGCCCAAGGATCTGTTCGACAACGACATTCTCAAGGCAGCGGCGGAATTGCCGCCCGCCCCGGAACTCGGCAACAAGAATGCCACCCCCCTCTACCTTGCCACCCTGGGCGGCAAGCCCTCGGTGGCGGTATTCGAGGCCGTGGCGCCGGACGGCTACAGCGGCCGGATCAAGCTGCTGATCGCACTCAAAGCCGACGGTGAACTATCCGGCGTGCGCGTCGTCGAGCACCGTGAAACGCCGGGGCTGGGCGACTACATCGAAATTGCCAAGGACCGCTGGATCGCGATGTTCGACGGCCTGTCGCTGGCGAAATACAGTGGCGCGCGCGACTGGAAAGTGAAAAAGGACGGCGGCAAGTTCGATTACCATGCCGGCGCCACCGTCACGCCGCGCGCCATCGTCAAGGCGGTGCACAAGGCGCTGCAATACGCTGCCGCCAACCCGGATAAACTTTTTCCCCCGCAGTCCGCCGATGCGCCGGCGAGCGAGGGCAAGGAGACCTCAAAATGAGCGAAGTCAGCTATAAGGAAATCGTCTGGAACGGCATCTGGAAAAACAACGCCGGCCTCGTCGCCCTGCTCGGGCTGTGTCCGCTGCTGGCGGTCAGTTCCACCGTGGTAAACAGTGTCGGGCTGGGCCTGGCGACCGTATTGGTGATGACCTTCAGCAATGCCACCGTATCCCTGGTGCGCAGTTTTGTGCCCAACGAAATCCGCATTCCGGTGTTCATTCTCATCATTGCCACCCTGGTGACCGTCATCGAACTGACGATGCATGCCTGGATGCCGGGCTTGTATCTGGTGCTGGGGATATTCGTGCCCCTCATCGTGGTCAACTGCACCGTGCTGGGCCGCGCCGAGGCTTTCGCTTCCAAGAACGCGCTGTTGCCTTCGATGGTCGATGGCTTCATGGCCGGCTTCGGTCTGATGCTGACGCTGGGCGCACTGGGCGCGCTACGCGAGGTGTTCGGCAAGGGCACGCTGTTTTCCGGTCTGGACCTGGCTCTGGGCGAATCCGCCAAGGCGCTGGTAATCACCGTCATTCCCGACTATCAAGGCTTCCTGCTCGCCATCCTGCCGCCCGGCGCCTTCATCGGCATGGGGCTGATGATCGCCGCCAAGAACTGGGTCGACGCGCGCGGCAAGGCGCCCAGGCGCCGTCAGGCCGAAGCCGCCGCTGTCCCCGCCCCCGGTGTGGTTTAGGACCAGGGGCAACCGACGCAATAAGCAGCCTGCTTGGTCTTCGGCTGCACCCGCCGGGTTGAACAACCCAACTGTTGGGTTATAATTTGCCCATGCCTGAAATATTCCGCGCTTTCGGTTTGGTGTTCGTCATATTTCCCGATGACCACGACCCGCCACACACCCATGTATTTTGCGGCGGAGAGAAATGCAAGATTTTCCTTGAAGAACCAAGGGTGGCGGATAAACCACGCTGCACTCTGCCACCTTCAAAGCTGCGCATGGCATTGCGCCTTGTAGCGGAAAACCGGGTGGTTTTGCTTCGCGAATGGGAGAAAATTCATGGATGACCTGAACTGGATTAATAAAGAGATTGCCCGCGTATCCGAAACACACAAGCCGGGCACCGACGACTACGAACCGCATGCCAAATCCGCCCGCTTTGATCGCAGAAGCCGTCGCATTCTGGTGGAAATGGACAACGGCTGTCTATTTGCCTTTCCTGCAAAGCACGTCCAGGGGCTGGAACTGGCCACGCCGGAAGAACTGGCGGACATCGAACTGCTGGGTGGCGGCTATGCGCTGCATTGGCCGCGAGCCAATGCAGATATTCGCATTGAAAGCGCGCTCGCCGGTATTTTCGGCAGCAAAAAGTGGATGATGCGCCTTGCCGCCAAGGAGGCCGGCGAACGCACGTCGGAAAAGAAGGCGTCTGCCGCGCGCGCTAACGGCACAAAGGGCGGGCGTCCGCGAAAACTGGCTGCTTAGGAGTCAACGCGATTCATTCGGGCAGGGTTCAATATTCGCGCAGCATGATCAATTCGCTGTCGGCGTGGCGCAGGCGGATGGCCAGCGTGCGGGCCAGCGCGGTCACCAGGCTGAAGGCCAGTCTTTTATGCTCTTCGGCAAGCTGGTTGAAGGTTTCGCGCGACAGCATGTAAACCTCGACATCGGTATGGGCGACGGCGTCGTTGCTGCGGGCGCCGCCGTCGAGAAACGCCAGGCCGCCGAAGAAATCGCCGCGCCCGAAGGTTCCCACGTGCCGCGACCGGCCAGCGCCGAGCGGCGCGAAGATGCGCACTTCGCCGCGCCGGATCCAGAAAATGTCCTCACCCGGTTCGCCGCGCGAATATATTGCGTCGCCGGCCTTGTAAAGACGCTGCACCATGCGTGATTCCAGGTCCTGCATGGTTTCGTCCTTACGCCCGCGAAACAGATCCATTTCGTGCAGTTGGGCCGGCGGCTCCTCGCCAGCGGGCGTTTCCTGTTCGCCGAGGATGCGGTCCTCGACCCACTCGATGGCGTTGTCCAGTTCCAGGAACACGCTCACGGTCTGGTCGCCGGTCTGCACGACGCCCATCTGTTCAAGGAATTCGCGCAGGTTGCGCCCATTGGGCAGGTTTTCGGGTATGCCGCTCAGCAGCAACATCGCACCGCGCGCGCGCAGGGCATTGCGCACGTTATGGAGCATGTGCGCGGCGGTCACGTCGAGGGATTGCACGCGCCGGAAGTCGAGGAGGACGTAGTGGCGCGTGCCGAGTTCCTGTTCGAGGTCGGCGTAAAGCTGCTGCGTGGTGCCGAAAAACAGGCTGCCCTGCAATTCGAAGATGACGGCCTGGTCGCCCTTCTGCTCGATGATGCGCATTTCCGCTTCGGGACGGTAGCTGGTGGACGACATCTGGTTGACGTAAATCTTGTGGCGCACTACCGAGCCGCCGATCTGTTCGCGCACGAACAGCAGGATAGCCATGGCAACGCCAACGCCCGACGCGGCAATCAGTCCCACCGTGAGCGCCACGACAACCACGGCGGCGACCACGGCAAAGTCGAATACCGTGGCGCGCGATTCGATGAAATGCAAGGGCTCGCGGTCGATCATGCGAAAACCGACGACGATCAGCACCCCGGCCAGCGCCGCCACCGGAATCCAGGCGATGAAGGAACTGAGCAGCAGGGCGGCAAGCAGTGAAAATGCGCCTTCCAGCACGCCCGAGGCGCGCGTTTGAGCGCCGCTGTTGAGGCTGACCATGGTCGCACCCATGGTGCCTGCGCCGGGGATGCCGCCGACCACCGCCGAGGCCACGTTGCCGATGCCCTGGGCGACGAGTTCGCGGTTGGGGTCGTGCTGGGTATTGGTGATCTGGTCGACGACCACGCAGGTTTTCAGGGTGTCGATCGAAAGCAGGGCGGCGAGCGTCAAAGCGCTGCCGAACAGTGCGGCAACCTGGGTGAGGCGCAGGTCGCCGATCTCATTCCAGCGCCCGCTAATGGAGGCGATGAACCCCTCCTTCGCAATGCCCAGCGTGCCGATCACCAGCGGATTATCGGTCACATCCCACAGCGTTCCATCCTGGGTGGCCAGCACGAAGTAGGCACCTATCCCGGCGAGGATGCCGAGGATGGTTCCGGGTATCCTTTGCGTCAGCCTGGGGGACAGGAGCGTCACGCCCACCGTCACCAGGCCGACGGTGAGGCCGCGCCAGTCCCACATTTCCGGCGCGAACAGCACCTCGTGCCAGCGCGCCCCGCTTGCCGCCCCGGCCAGTATGGGAATCTGGCTGCCGATGATAATCAGCCCCACCCCTGAGAGATAGCCGCTCACCACCGGGTAGGGAATGTATTTGATGAGCCGCCCGACGCCGACGAAACCCAGCAGCATCTGCACGACCCCGGCCACCACGCCGAGCACGATCATCAGCAGCACGATGGTGCCCGGCGCCACGCCCTGGCTGACCAGCTCGATGGCAAAGGCCGACAACACTGCGGCGGCAGGCGCGCACGGCGCGCTGATCAGACGGTCGGTGCCGCCGAGCGTGGAGGCCACCAGGCCGATGATGGCCGCGCCGACGATGCCCGCCAGCGCACCGATGCCGGCATAGCTCGGGCTGATCACCGAATAGACCGTAACGCCGAAGGCGATCGACGCCGGCAGCGCCACCAGCATGGCCGCAAGGCCGCCCCAGAAATCGCCGGGTGCGTGCTTGCCGCCCAGAAATATTTTCAATCCGATTTTTTGCATCGCCTGTGTCATGACCGGCACCTCGTCGTCGCCAGAGGGCATTCTACGGGATTCCGCTTCCCCGCACGAAGCTCGCAGGTGGCGCGTCCGGCCACGCGGTGCATCGCAGGGGTTGCGCCATACCGCACCGGGAAGCTTACCCCGAACCTCAAGCCGTCAGCTCGGCGAGCCACCCCGCTGCGGAAAGCACTTCTACGCGTCCCCGCTGTGTTTCCTGGCGCAGATCGGAAACGATCTGCACCGCGCGGGCACCCGGAAAACACTCCGCCATGCGGTGAAAGTAGGGCGATATCGCAGGATTGGTGCGCTTGACCTCGATCAGATCGGTAACGGTGTTTTCCTGCGCCAGCACGAAGTCGATTTCATGCTGATCCTTGTCGCGTATGGTGTGCAGCGTCACCGCCTTGCCCTCGGCATCATGGAGGTAATGGGCGTGTTTGAGCAGCATGGCCGCCACGGCGTTTTCCAGGCGCGCCCCCGCATCGCCCCTGACCAGCCCGGTGTCGAAGAAATAGACCTTGCTTTCCTTGAGGATGGCGCGCGCCACATCGCGGTGCCACGGCGTAACGCGGAAAACGACGTACAGCGCTTCGAGGATTTCGAGGTAACGCGCTGCGGTGTTGGGAGCAATCTGCAACATTTGCGCCAGCGAGGAAAGTTTGATCGGAGAGCCGACCCGCTCGCGTAAAAGTTCAACGAACAATTGCAGATTGCGGATTTCATGGACACGGGAAAACTCCAGCACGTCCTCGCGGATCAGATCGGTGGCGTACTGGCTGCGCCAGCGCTCCGCCGCCATGGCATCGGCGGCCAGTAAAGGTTCGGGAAAGCCGCCCCTTTCCAGCAGCCGGTCGAGCGCCTCGCTCGGCTTCATCCCCAGCGCGGCCACGCACTCGCGTGCCGAGAAGGGGTGCAGCCGCCAGGCGAAATAGCGCCCCGCCAGCGATTCGCCCCCCTGGCGGAAAGTTTCCATGCGCGCGCTGCCGGTGACGAGGATGGCCTGGGCTGCACTACGCCCGTCCCAGGCGCCTTTGAGAAAGCCCTTCCAGTCGCGCATCTTGTGAATCTCGTCGAAGACCAGCAGCCCAGCGCGGGGCGACCAAGCGCCTGCGGCGATAATCTCGCGGTCTGTCGGCACATCCCAGTTGAGGTACTGGGCGCGCGGAAAATCCGCCATCAGTTGGCGGGCCAGCGTGGTCTTCCCGGCTTGTCTCGGCCCGGTGAGGATCACCAGCTTGTGCGGAAGATCAGCGCGAATGCGCTCGGTAAGGAATCTTGTGGCGTCCATGGGCATTGATTCAGAAAAATAGTCGCGACTATTTTGCATTTGGCTGAAAAATAGTCAAGACCCCCGTTCCTTTTATCGATAAGGGTGGATGTCTGGATCAGGTCCCCGCAGGGATGAAAATAGCGATTTCCAGGCCTTCATCAGTGTTGCGCGCCTTGATGCGACCGCCCATGTGGTGCAGCACCATGCGCGCCAGGTACAGGCCGATCCCCGTGCCGCCCGGCTTGGTGGTGAAATAGGGGTCGAATATCTTCGGCAGCATTTCGTCCGGGATGCCGCCGCCGTTGTCGCGAATGCGCACCACGCCCATATTGTCTTCGTATTCGAGCCAGATGATGACCAGTCCGTCCCCCCGCCCCAGTGCCTTGATGGCGTCGCGAGCATTGCTCAGTACGTTGAGCAGCAGGTGTGACAGTTCGTTGAAAAGGCCGTCCGCGAAGACCTCGACCGGCGTTTCCACCGCGACGGCGATTTTTTCATCCTTGAACGTGGCATCCATGATGCTCAGCGCATCGCGCACCGCCTCAGCCAGATTGAAGTGGGTGATTGCTTCGGAGGTCTGGAAAAAGGAACGGAAATCGTCGATGGTGGTGGACATTTTCTGAATGTAACGCCGCCCGTCCTCGATAAAGCGCGTCATGGATTCCGGGGTCAACTCCCCGTAATCGAAAGAATCCTTGATGTTGGCCTGTAACAGCGCCAGGGCGTTGAGGGGTTGGCGCCACTGATGGGCAACGTTGTGCAGCATCTCGCCCATGGTGGCGAGGCGCGATTGCTGGATCAGCAGAAAATCCTTCTCGCGGCTTTTTGCCGCTTCCTCCCGCACACGCAGTTCGAGCAAGCGGTTGAGTTCCAGAATGTTGGCTTCGGCATGCTTGCGTTCGGAAATATCCTCGACCAGTGCAACCAGATAGTCGATAGCACCATCGCTCTTGCGCACGCCGCGCACGGCAAGGCGGGTATAAACCAGGTGGCCGTCCTTGTGAAAGAAACGCTTGTCCATGGTATAGCCGTCGATTTCTCCGTTGAGCAGACGGCTGAACTGGGCGACATCGGGTGGCACGTCCTCGGGATAGGTCAGGGCGGCCCAGGTCGTGTTCATGAGTTCCTCGCGGGAATACCCCAGCGTCTCCGACAAGGCCTCATTGACATCCAGCCAACCCTTTCCCGGGCTGGTAATGGCCATTCCTACGATGGCGCGTTCAAAAAAGGCGCGAAAGCGCTTTTCGCTCTCTCTCAAGGCGTCCTCAACCCGCTTGCGCTCGGTGATGTCCTGCCCGGTGGCGAGCAGGCCGATGGCGTTGCCGTCGCCGTCCCTCAGTGTTTTGCTGTACCACTCGATCAGCCGTTCCCGCCCGTCGCGGGTGACGATGGCATCAACGTTGCCGCGTGTTTGAATACCATTGACCGCTTCCAGAAACAGGGCTTTGGTATGCTCGGCACTCCGGGCGGGAAGGAAGGTGCTGAACCAGTCCTTGCCCTGGACTTCGGCCAGCGCGTAACCGGACACGTTTTCCATGTAGGGGTTGAAACGCAGGATGCGTCCTTGCAGGTCCAGCACCAGCACGATGGTTTGCGCGGTTTCGACCAGCGCCTCGGCAAAATCCCGCTCCTTCCTCAGCAGTTCCTCGGGCTGAGAGCGTTCACCAGGGTGTTTTGTCGGCATGGCTAGTGCGTCCTGGGAAACAGCATGCTGAATTCCATCCCCTCATCCGCGTTGCGCGCCGCGAGGGTGCCGTCCATGTGCTGCATGATCATCCTCGACATATACAGCCCGATGCCGGTGCCTTTGGGCTTGGTGGTGAAATAAGGGTCAAAAATCTTTGCCAGCGCGCTTTCCGGGATGCCGCCGCCGTTGTCCTTCACCGTCACCTGTATGTTATCCCCATCCTGGTCGAGCGTGATGGTAATTTTGCCGCCGGTAGGGTGTTTTTCCAGGATGGCTTCCTTGGCGTTGTTGAGAATGTTGAGCAGCACTTGGGAAAATTCGCTGGGGTAGCCGTTCAGGGTAATGTCTGCGCGCGCATCCACGGTCACTTCGATGGCGTGATTGTGGAAGCTGGCGCTGACGATACTCAAGGTATGGTCGATGGCATCGTGCAGCGAGAACAGCGTCTTCTCGCGGTCCGGCTTGAAAAAGTCGCGGAACTCATCAATAGTGGTGGACATCTTCTGGATCATCCGCTGACCATCTTCGACAAATTGCCTCATCAGCGTTTTGTCCAGTTCGCCATATTCGAAGGCATCCTGGATATTGGCCTGCAACAGCCCCAGCGCATTGAGCGGCTGGCGCCACTGGTGGGCGATGTTGTGCACCATTTCACCCATTGCTGCCAAGCGCGATTGCTGGATCAGCAAACGCTCCTGCGTCATGTTTTTATCGACCGCCTCCGCCACGCGCAATTCCAGGTTTTCGTTCAACTCCCGCAAGCGTTCTTCCGCCAGCTTGCGCGCGGTGATGTCCTGCACGGTGCCGGTGGAATGCAGGGGGTGGCCGCTTTCGTCGTAATCGGTTTCGCAGCGCTCGTTGACCCATTTCACGCGGCCATCCGCCATCAGCAGGCGATGACTAATTTCATAGGGGGCGCGCTGCGTCAGCGAATCGTTGTAGGCCCGGTTGACGGCTTCGCGGTCATCCGGGTGGATGGCGTTGAGAAATGCCTCATAGGAGGCGTCGAACTTGGTCTGGTCGATTTCGAAAATGCGGAATATCTCGTCCGACCAGATCAGCTTGCCGGTGGTCAGGTCGAGTTCCCAGCTGCCGATCTGGGCAATGCGTTGCGCTTCGAGCAGGCGCATTTCACTGGCGCGCAATTTCTTTTCCTGCAGCGCCAGATCCTGGAGTGCCCGGTGCTGGCGCTGCCAGGCACGATGGATCAGCACGGCAGCCAGCACGGTCATCAAGGCGAACAGCGCCACCAAGGCGCCATTCATGGCTGTATTCCGGCGCCACTCGGCGAGATAGTCTTCCGTGGCCAGGCCCACAATGACCAGCAGCGGAAAATTCCCGATGTGGCGATAGGAAAAGGTTCGCTCAATGCCGTCCAATCCCGAGCGGGCCTGGTAGGTGCCGGTTTTTTGTCCCGATTGCAGCAGCTTTTTCAGGGTTTCGGAAGTTCCCTTTTGTCCCACCGGGCTGCGGTTCCCCGGCAAGTCATGGTTGCGGACCAACACGTCCATCTCGCCGGTTTCGCGCAAGGTAATGTTACCGTTGCGACCGACGTTGAGCGCGGCGAACGAGCGCGAAAAATGATCGAGGGCGACGGCCGCGAAGATCATGCCGCCAAACGCCTCATCCGGCAGGTTGACGCGCCGCGCCAGGACGATGACCCATTTCTGGTTGACGCGGCTGATCTGCGGACGGGATAGCACCAACTCTGCTTGAGGGTCGTCGCGCAAGCGGATGAAATGGGGGCGGTCCGCCAGGCTGGTGTTACTGGTCGGGTTGACGCCGCTACCGTACACCAGCTGACCTTGCGCGTCGGTGATGCGCAGCGCGTCGATTTCCGGCAGGCGCGCGCGTACCTGTTCGATGTAGGCATTCAGGGTTGCGGCATCGATAGCGCCAGCCTGACGCTGGCGCCGGTACTCATCCAGCACGGTGAGCAGGACGATGTCCTGGTCGCGCAGGGTGGTAACAATCTCGTTTTCCAGCAGTTTGGCGAGATTGCTGGTGGTAATTTCAGCGCGTTCCTGATATTGGTGATAACTTTGCCGCACCGCTATCCCGACCAGGGCGCTGACCAGCAGGTTGAGCAGCAGCACGCCCAACACCAGCCGGGTGCGGAAGGTGGTGGGGGAAATCTGGATGCTTGCGACTGAGACTGGGGTATTCACGGTTTGGGATTATCCCACAAGCCGGTTGCGCCCACCTTCCTTGGCCTGATACAGCGCCAGGTCGGCGGATTTGATCATGTCGTCTATGGATTCCCCCGGCTGACCGCTCAGCCCGATACTGATGGTGACAGGAATGGCGCTGGCACCGCAGACAATAGGGGCTGCGGCAATGGCCAAGCGCAGCGCTTCCAGATGGCCGCGCGCCTCTTCCAGGCCGCAGCCGTCCAGCAGCACGGCGAATTCTTCCCCGCCCAGGCGCGCCACCAGCCATTGACCCAGATGCTGGTCGAGTAGCTTCGCCACTTGGCGCAGCACTTCATCGCCGCAATCGTGGCCGTACTGGTCGTTGATTTTCTTGAAGTGGTCGATGTCCAGCATCGCCGCCGCCAAGGGGTGTTGACGGCTTTTGACGGCGGCATGGAGCGGAGAGCCGGTCTCGAAGAAATAGCGGCGGTTGTACAGGCGGGTGAGGTAGTCGCGTGTGGCTGCGTCGCGGTTGATGCGGATGATTTCCAGCATTTCCAGGTTCTGGTTGACGCGGCACAGGATTTCCTCGTAGCTGTAAGGCTTGGTGATGAAATCGTTGGCACCGTTTTTCAGAAACTGGGAGGAAATGAGCTTGTCTTCCGACGCCGAGATGCCGATGATCGCCAGGCGTTCCTTGCCGTACAGCTTGCGCGCCTGCGCCGTCAGTTCGAAGCCGTCCATTACCGGCATGGCATAGTCTGTCAGCATCAGGGCGACGTCGGGGTGCGCTTCGAGCACGGCCAAGGCTTCCGCGCCGTCGTTGGCGGTGAGCACGGTGAAGCGCAGCATTTCCAGGATGTGCTTGAGCACGGCGCGCGCGGAGAGCGAATCGTCCACCACCAGCAGCTTGATGCGGTAATTTTTTGCAGGCGCCCGACCAGTTCGGTAACGTAGCCGAAGCTGTTGGTGCTGTCCTTGGGCACATAGTCGATCACCCCTTTTTTCAGGATCGCCTCGCGCAAATCCTCGCCGAATGAACCGGTCAGCGCGATGGCCGCTACATCGGCGCTCTTCACCAGATCGATCACTTCGCCGTAGGGCGCATCCGGCAGGTTCAGGTCGCATACCGCCACCCGGTAGGGCGGGTCCTGCGTGGACAACAGGCAGGCGGTCTGCTCCAGGCTGTGGGCGAGGTGCACTTCGCAGCCCCAGCGCTCGCGGATCATGGCGGCCAGCAGTCCGGCCAGCGATTTCTGATCCTCGACCACCAGCACCGGGCTGTCGAAGGCGCTGGCGAAGAGTTGATCGAGCGAGCGGTGCGGTGAACGTTTTTGGGTTCTGATGATAGTCATGACTTCCTCTATGCCGGAACATATCCTGTTTTTTATTCTAACATTTTGATTTTATTTTTAATAATGACGAACGCATAATCAGCGCCCAGCGCCCGCATCGCACCACGTTTTCAGCGACAGGTTGCCTTTTCCGTTCAGCCCCGCCTGCAGGGAATCCAGCCATGGCAACAGCGCCGCTTTCAGATGTTCCGGCAATTCCTCCGGCCCCAGGGGATGAAACACGAATTCGTGAAACACGTCGGCTAGCGAGATGCTTCCGGCATCGCGGCTCAGCATCCAGCCGCCGCGCGCCGCGCGGCTGGCCCAGCGCGCGCTTTCCAGGCGCTCCAGCAAGACCTCGATTTCTTCCAGCCCGACGTGCAGTTTTTCCTGCAAGATTTCCAGGCGCAAGGCATCGCCGTTTTGCTGCGCCTGGAACAGCGCGCTCAGGGCGGTCAGGGCGCGCAGGAAATCATCCTGCGCACGCCGCGGGTGACGCGCTATCTCACTGCGCCAATACGGCAACGCGGCGGCGATAACGGCACCGATCAGCACCACCAGCCACGACAGGTAAACCCACACCAGAAAAATCGGCAGCGCGGCGAAAGTGCCGTAAACCAGCGTGTAGCTGGGAAAGGCCGCAAGATACAGGGCGAATAGTTTTTTCATTAACTCGAAAACGATGCCGGCAACTATCCCAGCCACCAGCGCGTGGGAAAAACGCACCGTGCGGTTGGGCACCACCTGGTACAACAAAGTCAAGGCGGCGATGGTCAACAGCAACGGCGTGATGTCGAGCGGCAAGCCGCCGATCAGGGGAATACCCTTGACCCAACCGCGGGACAGGCTGACCAGGTAGGAAGTGAGCGACAAGCTGGCGCCCACCAGCAGCGGCCCCAGCGTCAACACCGCCCAGTAGGCGAGGAAACGCTGCACCAGCGGGCGCGGGCGGCGCACACGCCAGATGACATTGAATGACTGGGTGATGGTCTGCATCAGCATGAAGGCGGTGACTGCCAACAGGCCGATGCCCACCGCCGTGAGGCGTGCAGCCTTGTCGGAAAACTGGGTCATGTACACCGAAATGATCTTCCCCGCCGATTCCGGCACCATGTTGGTGAGCAGGAACAGCTTGAGTTGCGTGGTGGTTTCGCCAAATGACGGAAAGGTGGAAAACACTGTGAGCGCAATGGTGGCGATGGGTACCAGCGACAGCAGGGTGGTGAAGGTCAGGCTGGCCGCCACCTGCGAACAGCGATCTTCGCGAAATCGCCGCCGGATAAGTCGCAGCAGCGGCGGCAGGCTGGTGATGAAGCGCGGCATGGGCATCTCGGCATTTCCCTAAAATCAAAATTCCAGCGGATCGACATCCAGCACCCAGCGCACGTTGCGCGTATCCAGCGCTTCCAGGCGGGCGCGCCAGGCTTTCAGGAAACCATGCAGTTCGGCGCGCAAAGGGGATTGTACCAACAGGTGGGCGCGTTCCTTGCCGGCGATGCGCGCCATCTGCGCCGGGGTGGGGTCGAATACGGCAACCTGAGGTTCCAGCCCGATAGCCTCGGCGGCGGCGCGTTGCAGGAAGGCCAGCACTTTCTCCCGGTCGGCGGCCTCGGCGCGCAGCAGCGCCTGATAGCACCAGGGCGGAAACCCCGCCTGGCTGCGTTCGGCCAGTTGCGCTTCGGCAAAGGACGGGAAATCGTGGCGCTGCAAGGCCATGAACAGGGGGTGGCCGGGAAACTGGGTCTGGATCAGCACTTCGCCCGGCAGTTCGGCGCGCCCGGCGCGCCCGGCTACCTGCATCAGCTGGGCGAACAGGCGCTCGGCGGCGCGAAAGTCGGAACTGTACAGCGCACCGTCGGCATTGATCACGCCGACCAAGGTCAGCCGCTTGAAATCGTGGCCTTTCGCCAGCAATTGGGTGCCGACCACCACGTCCACCTCGCCGTCATGAATTTTGCGCAACAATTCCGGCAGGGCGTCCTTGCGCCGCGCGCTGTCGCGGTCGACGCGCAGGATGCGCGCTTGCGGCAACAGGCGTTCCAGCGTTTCCTCGACGCGCTGGGTGCCGTGACCGAGCAGGGTGAGGTCAGGATTCCCGCAGCCCGGACAGGCCGCCGGAATGCGGCTCTCGTGGCCACAGTGGTGGCAGCGCAGGCGCCGCTCGCGCAGATGCGCGACCAGCCGCCCGGAACAGCGGTGACAGGCGGAAATCCACGCGCATTGCCCGCACATCAGCACCGGGGCATAACCGCGCCGGTTGATGAATACCAGGCTCTGTTCCTTGCGCGCCAGCCGTTCGCGCAAGGCCGCCAGCAACGGCTCGGAGAATCCGTCATCGAGCTTGAGCCGACCGGTATCGATGAAGCGGATGTCCGGCGGCGCCGCACCGCTCACCGCACGCTCGGGCAGACTGAGCAGACCGTAGCGGCCACCTTGGGCATTGTGCCAGCTCTCCAGGGAGGGCGTGGCCGAACCCAGCAAGATGGGGATGTCGGCCTGCTTGGCGCGGATCACCGCCACATCGCGCGCCGAATAGCGCAAGCCTTCCTGTTGCTTGAACGAGGTGTCGTGTTCTTCGTCGACGATAATCAGCTTGAGGCGCGGCAGCGGCGTGAACACCGCCAGGCGTGTGCCGAGGACGATAGCAGCCTGCCCGGCCTGGGCCGCCAGATAGTTCTTCAGACGCTCGCCGTTGCCCAGGTTGCTGTGCAGGCTGACCAGGCGCGCTGCCGGGAAGCGTGCGCGAAAGCGCTGTTCCAGTTGCGGCGTCAGGTTGATTTCCGGCACCAGCACCAGCACCTGTCCGCCGCCTTGCAATACGGCAGCGACGGCGCGCAGATAGACCTCGGTCTTGCCGCTGCCGGTGACGCCGTGCAGCAGCCAGGGGCGGAAGGCACCCAGCGCCGTGCTGATTGAATCGACGGCTTGGCGCTGGGCGGTGGTCAAGTCCGGGGCATGGGGCACCCCCCTTTGCAAAAGGGGGGTGGGGGGGGATTTAGCGGTGCCTGGATTGCCGCCACTGCCGGAAATCCCCCCTAGCCCCCCTTTTTCAAAGGGGGGGATAGGCGTGTCACTTTTGCTTTCCTCCACCCAGCCCAATTCGATAAAGGTTTTCAGCGCAGTTGGAGTCGTCGGCGACAGCACAGCAATCTCGCTACGGCTGAGGCTATTCGCCGCGCGCAAAACCTGCAACAGGCGGCGCTTGGCCACGGCGCGGGAGGGCAGCGTATCGGGATCGACGTTACGCCCGTTGGCGGTCAGGCAATAAAACTCCGGTTTCGGCAGGGATAGCGGCTTGGTCTGGCGCATCGCGGCAGGCAGCGCGTTGAAGATCGTTTCGCCGAGGGGGTGCTGGTAATAGTCGCTACAGAATTGCAGCAGGCGCAGAATTTCGGGGGAAAGCGGCGGCGTCTCGCAGAAAAGGCGCGCCACCGGCTTGATGCGCGAGACCGGCACATCCGTGCTGTCGCTGCTGCCGACCACCACGCCGACGGCGTTGCGCCGACCGAAGGGCACCAGCACCCTGGTTCCGGGGGCGACCGCGCCCCCCGTCCAGGAATAATCGAACAGCGTGTTTAGCGGTACATCCAGCGCAACACGCAGGTACATTTAGTGATACTGCTTGCTCAATTCATGCACTGCCGCAATCAATGCAGCGGCATGCTCCGGGTTGGTGAACTGGGAAATGCCGTGCCCCAGGTTGAAGACGTGGCCGGAGCCCTTGCCGTAACTGGCCAGCACTTTGCCCGCCTCATTGCGGATCGCCTCGGGATTGGCGAACAGCACGGAGGGATCGAGGTTACCCTGCAAGGCCACTTTGTCGCCGACGCGGCGGCGCGCTTCGCCGATGTCCACCGTCCAGTCCAGTCCCACGGCGTCGCAGCCGGTGGCGGCAATGCTTTCCAGCCACAGGCCGCCGCCCTTGGTGAAGACGATGCACGGCACCTTGGCGCCGTCCTTCTCGCGCGTCAGGCCGTCGACGATCTGCTGCATGTAGGCCAGGGAAAATTCATGATAGGCCGCGTGCGACAGGGCGCCGCCCCAACTGTCGAAAATCATCACCGCCTGCGCGCCGGCCTCGATCTGCGCGTTGAGATAGGCGATGACGGACTTGGCGTTGATGTCGAGGATGCGGTGCAGCAATTCCGGGCGGTCGTAAAGCATGGTCTTGACCAGCGCGTAATCGCTGCTGGAACCGCCCTCGACCATGTAGCAGGCCAGCGTCCACGGGCTGCCGGAAAAACCGATCAACGGCACCGAACCGTCCAGCGCCTTTCGGATCTGTGCCACGGCGTCGATGACGTAGCGCAGGTGGGTATGCGGATCAGGTACGGAGAGGTCGCGGATTTCCCATTCGTTACGCAGCGGGCGCTCGAACTTGGGGCCTTCGCCCTGCGAGAAATACAGTCCCAGCCCCATCGCGTCCGGCACGGTGAGGATGTCGGAAAACAGGATGGCGGCGTCCAGCGGAAAGCGTGCCAGCGGTTGCAGCGTGACTTCGGTGGCGTAGTCCGGGTTCTTGCACAGGCCGAGAAAACTGCCGGCACGTTCGCGCGTCTGGTTGTATTCCGGCAGGTAGCGCCCGGCCTGGCGCATCATCCACACCGGGGTGTATTCGGTCGGCTGGCGCAGCAAGGCGCGCAGGAAGGTGTCGTTATTGAGTTTGGTCATGTCATTCGCTCAAAGATCGCCGATTTCTATGACGGGTTCGCCGTCTTTCAGCAGGTTCAGGGCACTGGAAAAAGTGGCGCCTATCACTTTCATGAGGTGGTGATTCGTTGCGTTGCCGCAGGTCAGCCACAGAATTTGCGGCGGCGTTCCCAGACGGTAAACCAGATCGACAAAATCGCTGTCCTTGGTAAAAATAGCTGCGCCGGTTTTTCGGGCGGCCTCAAAAATTTCAATGTCACTTGCATCGCGCAATCCTAGATCACGTAATGCAAAGGCTTCGACGCCGAATTCCGTGCCCAGCCATTTTGCCAGTGCGGGCGGCAGTTGTGCGTCAATCCAGAAGATCATGCGGCGAGCCGTGCATAGTCGGCTCGCCGGGCGGCAAATTGCAGACACGCCTGTATGTCTTCCGTTTCAAGGTCGGGGAAATCCGCGAGTATCGTTTCTGCCGAAACATTGTCTGCCAGCATGTCCAGAACATCCGTGACACGGATACGCATTCCACGGATGCAGGGTTTGCCGCCACACTTTGCGGGATCACTGGTGATACGGTTCAGCAGGTTTTTCATGTCGGTCATGATTCCGGTGCAATTGCAATGGGTTGAATAGGGGTCAGGCAGCTTTGCGCTCCCCGCTTGCGAAGGGCATGAAACCGCATTTTACGGCGTCCAGCACGGCGATTTCCACGACGCTGCCGTCCTGCGCGTAGCTGACGTTGACGTTCCAGTCCTGCGATGTTTCGCGGACGATGGTCTTGTCGTTGAAACGGATTTCGAGGATGTCATCCTGAGGGTAGTAAACGGTTTTCATGTTGTTTCTCCCCACGCAAAATGGTGTATCGCGGTTTTCACGACCAGCACGTTTTCCATGACTGCCGCAATGCATAACAAATTATCGTCACGCCCATCGAAATGTCCGGCGATCCAGCAATGTGTCGGATCGCGGTGGCGGATTTCGCCGGTTTCCACCAGTTCCAGCAGCGTTTCCGCTGAAATCCGCCGTTCCGCCAAGCGATTGCGGACGTGTTCAGTAAGCACGATCTTACGCTGAAAGCGCTTGCTGACCATGGGCACTTATCGTACGCCCAGATAGCCGAGTATCCCTTTCGCTGCCAGGCGCCCTTCGTTGACGGCAGTGACCACCAAGTCGGAGCCGCGCACCATGTCGCCACCGGCAAATACTTTTGGATTGGCGGTCTGGAATGTGGCGCTGTTAGTGCTCACTCTGCCGGAAGTGTCCGTAGCGATGCCGAAATCGGCGAACCATGGCGCCGGGCTCGGACGGAAGCCGAAGGCGACGATGACGTGGTCGCAGGGGATGATTTCCTCGCTGCCGGGAATTACTTCCGGGGTGCGGCGGCCACGCGCATCGGGGAGCCCAAGCTGGGTAGTCACCAGCTTGACGCCCTCGACGCGGCCAGAGCCGACCACTTCCACCGGCTGGCGGTTCCACAGGAACTGCACGCCTTCTTCCCTGGCGTTGTTCACTTCGCGCTTGGAGCCCGGCATGTTGGCCTCGTCGCGGCGGTAGGCGCAGGTCACCGAAGCCGCGCCCTGGCGGATCGAGGTGCGGTTGCAGTCCATGGCGGTATCGCCGCCGCCCAGCACCACCACGCGCTTGCCCTGCATCGAGACGAATTCGCCCGGCAGCTCAAGGCAATGGCGCACGTTGGAAATCAGGAAGGGCAGAGCTTCCAGCACGCCCGGCAGGTCTTCGCCGGGGAAGCCGCCCTTCATGTAGGTGTAGGTGCCCATGCCGAGGAATACGGCGTCGTATTGGTCGAGCAGCTGCTGGAAAGTCACGTCGGCGCCGACGTTCACGCCGAGGCGGAATTCCACGCCCATGCCTTCCATGATCGCACGGCGGCGCTTGACGATTTCCTTTTCCAGCTTGAATTCGGGAATCCCAAAGGTTAATAGCCCGCCGATTTCCTCGTTGCGCTCAAAGACCACCGGGGCCACGCCGTGGCGCGCCAGCACGTCGGCGCAGGCGAGTCCCGCCGGCCCGGCGCCGATCACGGCGACCTTCTTGCCGGTCTTGACCACCTTGCTCATGTCGGGACGCCAGCCGGCCTTGAAGGCTTCGTCGGAAATGTATTTCTCGACCTGGCCGATGGTGACTGCGCCGAAACCGCCGGAACCCAAAGTACACGAACCTTCGCAAAGCCTGTCCTGCGGGCACACGCGGCCGCAGATTTCCGGCAGCGAGTTGGTAGCGTGCGACAGTTCCGCCGCCTCGAACAGGTTGCCTTCCTGCACCAGCTTGAGCCAGTTGGGAATGTAGTTGTGCACCGGGCACTTCCACTCGCAATACGGGTTGCCGCAAGCCAGACAGCGTCCGGCCTGCTCTTTCGCCTGATCTTCGCCGAACGCTGCGTAGATTTCGCGGAACTCCTGAATGCGGGCGTCCGCGCCCTTCTTGTCGCCGTCGCGGCGGGCGATGTTCAAAAATTGAAAAACGTCTTGTTTGGCCATGATTATTAGCTCTTCAATAAGCTGTCCAGATGCGCCGCCTTGGGCTTGACCAGCCAGAACTTGCCGATCTCGCCGCCGAAGTCCGCCAGGATCTGCTTGGCGCGGGCGCTGCCGGTCAGACGGGCGTGCTCTTCCAGCTTCTCGCGCACGTAGTGGCGATACTGCTCGGTCGGTTCGCTGTTGATGCGATGGATGTCGATCAACTCGTTGTTGTAGCGGTGCGAGAAGCGGTCGAATTCGTCGTAGACGAAAGCGAAGCCGCCGGTCATGCCCGCGCCGAAGTTGTGGCCGGTCTCGCCCAGCACCAGCACCATGCCGCCGGTCATGTATTCGCAGCAATGGTCGCCGGTACCTTCGACCACCGTCACCGCGCCGGAGTTGCGCACCGCGAAGCGCTCGCCGGCGGTGCCGCTGGCGTTCAACTGGCCGCCGGTTGCGCCATACAGGCAGGTGTTGCCGACGATGGCGGTCTGGTGCGCCGCGAAAGCCGAGCCCTTGGGCGGGTAGATGACGATCTGGCCGCCCGCCATGCCCTTGCCGACGTAATCGTTGGCGTCACCTTCCAGTTCGATCTTCAAGCCCTTGGCGTTCCATACGCCGAGACTCTGGCCGGCGCTGCCTTTCAACTTGATCGTCAGGCAATCCTTGGGCAGGCCGTCGGCGCCGTGGGCGCGGGCGATCTCGCCGGAGAGGCGCGCGCCGATCGAGCGGTTGATGTTGCGCACCGGGTATTCCAGGGTCAGCGGCAGCTTGGCCTTGATCGCCTTGAGTGCGTCGGCGACCATGCGCTCTGCCAGCTCGCCCTTGTCGAACGAGGGGTTGGACGGCTCGGTGCAGAAGCGCGGGACGCTGTCCGGCACGCTGCCCTGGTCGAGCAGCACCTTGATATCCAGCTTGCGCTGGCGGTCGGTGTTGCCTTCCAGGGTTTCCAGCAGGTCCATGCGGCCGATCAGGTCTTCCATCTTCCTGATTCCCAGACGCGCCATCAGTTCGCGGGTTTCCATGGCGACGTAGGTGAAATAGTTCATCACCATCTGCGGCAGGCCGATGAAATACTTGGAACGCAGGCGCTCGTCCTGGGTGGCGATGCCGGTGGCGCAGTTGTTGAGGTGGCAGATGCGCAGGTATTTGCAGCCCAGCGCGATCATCGGCGCGGTGCCGAAGCCGAAACTCTCGGCGCCGAGGATGGCCGCCTTGATCACGTCCATGCCCGACTTCAGGCCGCCGTCGGCCTGCACCCGCACGCGGGAACGCAGCCCGTTGGCGCGCAGCACCTGCTGTGCTTCGGAGACGCCCAGCTCCCACGGCGTGCCGGCGTATTTCACGCTGGTCAGCGGGGAAGCACCCGTGCCGCCGTCGTAGCCGGAAATGGTGATGAGGTCGGCGTAGGCCTTGGCCACGCCGGCTGCGATGGTGCCCACGCCCGGTTCGGCGACCAGCTTGACCGACACCAGCGCCTGCGGGTTGACCTGCTTCAGGTCGAAAATCAACTGGGCCAGGTCTTCGATGGAGTAAATGTCGTGGTGCGGCGGCGGGGAGATCAGCGAAATCCCCGGCTTGGCGCATCTCAGCCTTGCGATGGTCTCGGTGACCTTGTCGCCCGGCAACTGGCCGCCCTCACCCGGCTTGGCGCCTTGCGCCACCTTGATCTGCAAGACTTCGGCATTGACCAGGTAGTGTGGGGTGACGCCGAAGCGGCCGGAGGCCACCTGCTTGATCTTGGACATCTTGACGGTGCCGTAGCGCACCGGGTCTTCGCCGCCTTCGCCGGAGTTGGAGCGGCCGCCCAGGCGGTTCATGGCCTCGGCGAGCGACTCGTGGGCTTCCGGCGACAATGCGCCGAGCGACATGCCGGCGGAGTCGAAACGTTTGAGGATGGCTTCCAGCGGCTCGACCTCGTCGACGGAAATCGGCTTGACGTCGAGCTTCAGCTTCATCAGGTCGCGCAGGGTCGCCACCGGGCGGGTGTTCACCAGCCGGGCGAATTCCTGGTAGGCGGCATAGTCGCTGTTCTGCACGGCTTTTTGCAGCATCAGTACCACGTCCGGGTTATAGGCGTGGTATTCGCCGCCGTAGATGAACTTCAGCAGGCCGCCTTGCGACAGCGGCTCCATCGGGTTGTAGGCGAAACTGACCAGTTCTTTCTGGTCGGACTCGAAATCGTCGAAATTGGCGCCCTGGATGCGCGACACAGTGTCCTTGAAGCACAGCGTGACCACGTCGGCATGCAGGCCGACCGCTTCGAACAACTGCGCGCCGCGGTAGCTGGCAACGGTGGAAATGCCCATCTTCGACAGGATCTTGAGCAAGCCCTTGGCGATGCCCTTGCGGTATTTGTACAGCGCCTGGTTGAGGGTGTGGCCCTTGACCTCGCCGCTTTCGATCAAATCGTTGATCGCCTGGTAGGCGACGTAGGGGAATACCGCCGTCGCGCCGTAGCCGATCAGGCAGGCGAAGTGGTGCGGGTCGCGCACCGTGCCGGTATCCACCAGGATATTGGCGTTACAGCGCAAGCCTTCGCGGATCAGGGCGTGATGCACGCAACCGGTGGCGAACAGGGCGTGGATCGGCAGCTTGTCCTGGGCGATGTTGCGGTCGGACAGCACCAGGATCACGTTGCCGTCCTTCACCGCCTGCACCGCGCGTTGTGCCAGGGCTTCCAGCGCGCCCTTGAGGTCGCTCTTGGCCGGATCGTAATTCAGTTCCAGCGTGATGCTGCGGTATTCAGGATCGGCGCTGCCGGTGATGCGTGCGAACTTCTCCTGCGACAGCACCGGGACGCTGACTTCCAGGCGATGCGCATGCTGCGGCGTTTCCTTGAAAAGGTTGCGCTCCGAACCGAAACAGGTGTTGAGCGACATCACCACCGCCTCGCGGATCGGGTCGATCGGCGGGTTGGTCACCTGGGCGAACTGCTGGCGCAGGTAATCGTAGGGCGAGCGGATTTTCTGGGACAGCACCGCCATCGGCGTGTCGTCGCCCATTGAGCCGATGGCTTCCTGGCCTTCCTCGGCGAGCACGCGCAACACCTGGTCGCGTTCCTCAAAGGTGACGTTGAACAGTTTCTGGTAGATCAGCGACTGTTCCGCCGCCATCACCGGGAAAGCCTTGTCCTCGTCGATGCCGGTTTCAAGGTGGGTGGAGTTGTCCTTGAGCCACTGGCGGTAAGGCTGGGCGGCTTTCAACTGGGCGTCGATCTCATGGGTCAGCAACAGCTTGCCTTCCTGCAGGTCGACGGCCACCATCTGGCCGGGACCGACGCGGCCCTTCTGCACCACGTCCTCCGGCTTGTAGCCCCACACCCCGATTTCCGAGGCGATGGTAACGTGCCGGTCCTTGGTGACGACGAAGCGCGCCGGGCGCAGGCCGTTGCGGTCGAGCAGGCAGATGCCGTAGCGGCCGTCGGTGAGCACGATGCCGGCGGGGCCGTCCCACGGCTCCATGTGCATCGAGTTGTATTCGTAGAAGGCGCGCAGGTCGGTGTCCATCTGGTCGCCGACGTTCTGCCAGGCCGGCGGCACCATCAGGCGCAGAGCGCGGAATAGCGGCACGCCGCCCATCACCAGGCCTTCCAGCATGTTGTCCATGCTGTAGGAATCGGAACCGGTGGAAGAGACGATGGGGCGCACGTCGTCCATGTTCGGGATGAAGTCCGAAGAGAAGGTGCGCTCGCGGGCTCGCGACCAGTTGCGGTTGCCCTGCAGGGTGTTGATCTCGCCGTTGTGCGCCAGGTAGCGGAAGGGCTGGGCCAGGCGCCACTGCGGCCAGGTGTTGGTGGAGAAACGCTGATGGAACACCGCCAGCGCCGAGGCGAAACGCTCGTCGTTGAGGTCGGTGTAGAACACCGCCAGGTTTTCCGGCGTCACCAGGCCCTTGTAGCTGATCACGCGCGCCGACAGGGTGGGCAGGTAGAAGGCCTTATCGCCGTCCAACGCCTTTTCGGCGCGGCGACGGGCGATGTAGAGCTTGCGCTCGAACATGTCGCCGTCCAAGCCATCCGGCGCATTGACGAAAAGCTGTTCGATGGCCGGCAGGGAAGCCTTGGCGAATTCGCCGAGCGCGTCCAGATTGACCGGCACCTTGCGCAAGCCGACGAAAATCAGGCCTTGGGCCTCGACTTCGCGCTTCAGCGCGGCGCGTCCGGCTTCCGCCTGCGCCGCTTCGGCGGAGAGGAACACCAATCCGGCGGCATACAGCTTGTTCAGGCTGAAACCCGCCTCGCCCGCTACCGCGCGCAAAAATGCATCCGGCTTCTTGAACAGCAGGCCGCAACCGTCACCGGATTTGCCGTCCGCCGCCACCGCGCCGCGGTGCGTCATGTTCGACAGCGACTGGATCGCGGTCTGCACCAGCCAATGGCTGGGCTTGTCGTCCATATTGGCCATCAGCCCGAAACCGCAACTGTCCTGCTCGAAATCGGGACGGTAAAGGGTGCCGTCCAACCAGCTTTGTCTATCCATTGCCAGACCTGAAAAATTCGGGGAAAAGTGCGGAATTCTACCGAGAACCGCCCCATGCGGCAATGGGCGCGCATGGCAGGGAGCCGGTTTTTCCGCTAGAATGCTGCGCCATGTCGAACAAGGCGAGCAACATTTTTCTGGTGGGGTTGATGGGGGCGGGTAAAACCACCATCGGCAGGCTGCTGGCGAAGCGCCTGCATCTGCACTTCTTCGATTCCGACCACGAGATAGAAAAACGTACCGGCGTCAATATTCCGCTGATTTTCGAACTGGAAGGCGAAGCCGGCTTCCGTGCCCGCGAAACCGCCATAATCGCCGAGTTGGCCGCGCTATCCGACATCGTGTTGGCCACCGGCGGCGGCGCCGTGCTCAACCCGCAAAACCGCGAAACCCTGCGCGCCAACGGCACCGTGGTTTATCTGCACGCCAAGGTGCGCGACCTGTGGCAGCGTACCCGCCACGACCGCAACCGCCCCTTGCTGCAAACCGCCGACCCGCAGGCCCGGCTTGCGGAACTGTATGCGTTGCGCGACCCGCTTTACCGCGAAATCGCCGACATCGTCATCGACACCGGGGAACAGAGCGCCCACGCGCTCACGCATTGCCTGGAAGAAAAAATCAAAGGCCTGTCATGCAAACACTCGACGTAGCGCTGGGCGAACGCGCCTATCCCATTCATATCGGCGAATGCCTGCTCGGACGTGCCGACCTGATCCTGCCGCATCTGGCGCAAAAGCAGGCTGCCATCGTCACCAACACCACCGTTGCCCCGCTGTATCTCGACAGCCTGCGTCAGGCGCTGGAAGCCGAAGGGGTGAAGGTTGTCCCGATCGTCCTGCCGGACGGGGAGGCCTATAAGAACGGCGAAACGCTCAACCAAATTTACCATGCCTTGCTGACCCATCGCTGCGAGCGCAAAACCACCCTGATCGCCCTGGGGGGCGGCGTGATCGGCGACCTGACCGGCTATGCCGCCGCCACTTATCTGCGCGGCGTACCGTTCATCCAGGTGCCCACCACCCTGCTGGCGCAGGTGGATTCGTCGGTCGGCGGCAAGACCGGCATCAACCACCCGCTCGGCAAGAACATGATCGGCGCCTTCTACCAGCCGCGCCTGGTGCTGGCCGATACCAGCACGCTGAGTACCCTGCCGGACCGCGAGCTTTCCGCCGGCCTGGCGGAAGTCATCAAATATGGGCTGATCGGTGATCTGCCGTTTTTTGAATGGCTGGAAAAACATATCGAAGCCTTGCGCGCGCGTGACCCTGCCGCCCTGGCTTACGCCATCCACCGTTCGTGTGCTGAAAAAGCCCGCGTGGTGGCCGCCGATGAGCGGGAAGGCGGCATCCGTGCCCTGCTCAATCTGGGCCACACATTCGGCCACGCCATCGAATCCGGCATGGGCTACGGCGTGTGGCTGCATGGCGAGGCGGTGGCGGCCGGCACGGTGCTGGCGGCAGAGCTGTCGCGGCGCCTGGGCTGGCTGAATGAAGCTGACGTAGCGCGCATCCGTGCCTTGTTCGAACGTGCCGGCTTGCCGGTGGCCGCGCCTGCCCTGGGGGTGGAAAAATACCTCGATCTGATGGGCCTGGACAAGAAAGTCGAGGACGGCAAGATGCGTTTCGTTCTGCTGCGCGCCATCGGCGATGGCGTGGTGAGCGGCGAGGTGCCGTCGGCCATGCTGCGTGAAACCCTGCATGTCGGCTGAAGCGGACGCGGCGGCCGCACTGGCGCCCTACGCGCTGTCCTCGCACAACACGCGCGGACGCCGTCATGCCGAACCGCCCCCGGCGGGGCGCAGCGAATTCCAGCGCGACCGCGACCGCATCATCCATTCCACCGCTTTTCGCCGCCTGGAATACAAGACCCAGGTATTCGTCAACCACGAAGGCGACCTGTTCCGCACGCGCCTCACGCATAGTATCGAGGTCGCGCAAATCGGGCGCACCATCGCCGGCAACCTCAAGCTCAACCCGGATCTGGTGGAAGCCATCGCCCTGGCCCATGACCTCGGCCATACCCCGTTCGGGCATGCCGGGCAGGATGAGCTCAACGCCTGCATGAAGGATCACGGCGGCTTCGAACACAACCTCCAATCCCTGCGCGTCGTGGACTTGCTGGAAGAGCGCTATGCCGAATTCGACGGCCTGAACCTGACCTGGGAAACGCGCGAAGGGATACTCAAGCATTGCTCGCAGCACCACGCCGCGCAGATGGGCGACCTGGGAGAGCGTTTCCTCAAGGGGGGCAGCGCTTCACTGGAAGCGCAGGTCATCAATCTGGCGGACGCCATCGCCTATAACAATCACGATGTTGACGACGGTCTGCGTTCCGGCCTCATCACCCTGGAACAACTGGCCGAAGTCGCCGTCTTTGCGCGCCATCTCGATAGGGTGCGCCAGTTATATCCCGCCCTGGCGGGGCGGCGCCTAGTGCATGAAACCGTGCGCCGCATGATCAACACCCTGGTCACGGACCTGATCGAACAAAGCAGCGCCAACATTGAAGCCGCCGCCCCCCGCTGTATCGCGGATGTACGCGGCGCTGCCCCCCTGATTGCATTCAGTACGGATGTGCAGGCCGAACAGCAGGAGCTGAAAGCCTTCCTGTTCCGCCATCTTTACCGCCATTACCAGGTCATGCGCATGACCGGCAAAGCGCGGCGCGTGGTGCGCGAACTGTTCGCCGCCTTCATGGAGGATATTCGCCTGCTGCCGCCCCGGCACCAGGAAAGGGCGCGCCAGGAAAAAGGGGGGGAAAGCCAGCCGCGCGTCATTGCCGACTATATCGCCGGCATGACCGACCGCTACGCCATCCGCGAATACCGCCGCCTGTTCGATATGGAAGAGGCAACCAATCAGGCTGTTACGGGATAAACCGGTTTTTCCCGCAAGCGCTGTGGTGACCCGGACGGGCGCCGCGCCGCGTTACTGGCCTTGCGCCAGTATAAATGGCCAGGATCGATTCAAGACGGCCATCATTTCTATCGGTGTACTGACAGCTTCAAGCCGGCAGCGCCAACCACCGCCAGCAGCGTCTTTATGGTCGGGTTTCCCTTCGTGGATAAAGCCCTGTGCAGGCTTTCTCTCGGAATTCCCGCACGTTTTGCCACGGCGGTCATACCTTGCGCTTCCGCAATATGACGCAGCGCGGCCAACAGTGCTTCACGGCCTCCGGGTTGGTTGACTTCATCAAGTGCGGCAGAAAGATATTCATCGGCAAAGGCCGGGTCTTCGTGCAGCAGTTCCACCACTGCAACATCATGGGGGCGGGATGCTTTGCTCATGTCTCGTTTCTCCTCTTCCAGTTTTTCCAGTATTCCAATGCCGTACCAATCTCAGCCTGTTGCTTTCGCTTGTCCCCTCCCACCAGAAGCAAGAGCAGCTTTTCCCCTGCCCTGGAGTAATACACGCGATAGCCCGCCCCGTGGTCAATACGCAATTCCCACACCCCCTCGGCAATCGGCTTGCAATCCCCAAAGTTTCCGGCTGCCATCCGTTGCACACGCACCACGACACGCGCCCGCGCTTGTCTGTCCGCCAGATTTCCCAGCCATTCCTTGTATGGGTCGCGCCCGTCGTCTGTCAGGTAATCGGAAACTTTATACATGATGTGAATTATACGTTACACCATAATAAGTTCAAGCGGGGTTAATTCACCACGCGCAAACCCGCTTGCACGGGCTTCAAATTCGATTCCGCCTGTTCCAGTATCCAGGCTTCAATCTGGTCATGGATGGTGATGCTGTTCCACTGGAAGTCCACATCGGCCCAGCGCACCCCGGCCAGTTCTGCACGCCGTGCGCCAGTCAGCAGCAGGCATTGCAGATAGGCGGAAATGACCGGGTTGCCGACCGAATGAAGATCTGTTTTGCCAGAGTTGCGGGAAGAAGCTCAAGCAAGCTGTCCGGCAAGACCGGACGATTGTGCCGTTGCGATTCCCGCTCTTGCCGCTACGCCGCGATGGTCTTGCCCTCCCCCCGCTCCTCGTGCGCCCGTCCTTCGCGGATGTGATAAATCCGTTTGAAGGTCGGGATGATGCTGTCGTCGTGGGTCACCACGATGATGGCGGTGCGGAATTGTTGCGCCAACTGGTTGAGCAGCTTCACCACCGCCAGCGAGCGCGCGCTGTCGAGCGGCGCGGTGGGCTCGTCGGCGAGGATCACCGGCGGGTTGTTGGCCAGCGCGCGGGCGATGGAGACCCGTTGGGCCTCGCCGCCGGAGAGTTGCGAAACGCTGGCGTTGGCGCGGTGCGTCATGTCCAGCGCGGCCAGCAGTTCGTGCGCGCGGCTGCGCGCTTCATTGTTGGGACGGCCCGCCAGCATGGGCAGCAGCGCGATGTTGTCGGTGACGTCGAGAAACGGGATCAGATAGGGCGCCTGGAACATGAAGCCGATGCTGTCGCGGCGCAATTCGCGCAGGTCGCGGATTTTCCATTCGCCATCGAAGGTCACGCTGCCGCCCAGGCTGATGCGCCCGGCCGTCGGGTCGATCACTGCGCCCAGGCATTGCAGCAGGGTGGTTTTGCCCGAGCCGCTGGGGCCGAGCAGGCCGACCACTTCGCCCGGCCACACTTCCATATCCACGCCCTTGAGCGCCTCCACGGCGGCGGCCCCGCTGCCGTAACGCTTCACCAGCCCTTCCAGCTTGATGGCTGGGGCATTGTCCAGTTGTTTCATCAACCGCCTCCTATCGCCGAAGCGGGCGAGATACGCATCGCCGCGCGGATGCCCAGCAGGCTGGCCAGCGTGCAGATCGCCAGGGTGATGGCGAAGGCGCGCAGGGCATCGTCCGGCAGCAGCAGGACGTATTTGGGAAAAGCCGGCGCCCAGGCGGTGGCGGCCAGCTTGCCGACCACGAAACCGATGATGCCCAGCCCCAGCGCCTGTTGCAGGATCATGCCGCCGATGACGCGGTTCTTGGTGCCGATCAGCTTGAGCACGGCGATTTCCTTGATCTTGCCCATGGTCATGGTATAGATGATGAGCGCCACGATGGCCGCGCTGACCACCGCCAGAATCACCAGAAAAAGGCCGATTTGCTTGGCTGAGGTGGCGATCAGCTTGGCCACCATGATTTCTTCCATATCGGCGCGGGTGTAGGCGGTGAGGCGCTTCCAGCGCTGGATGTTATCCGCCACGGCGCGCGCGTCGGCACCTTCCGTCACGCGCACCAGCACGGCATTGACGTTGCGGTTGGCGCTGCGGTCGGCCTGCACGGATTCCAGCAGACCCGGCACGCCGGGACGGTTGAGCTGCGGGTTGGCGGCTAGGCGGGCGCGGTCGTTGACCACGGCGGCGTTGTCCTTGAGGAATTGCGCTTCCTGGGCGTCTTTGAGCGGGATGAACACCATCGGGTCGCCGCCGGAAGACACCATGCGCCTTGTTAGGCCCACCACGGTGTAATCGTGGCGGCGGATGCGGATGCGCTCGCCGAGCTGGAAGCCGCTTTTCACGTCCGCCACCGCCTCGTAGTGGGAGCGGCTGACGGGGCGCCCGGCTGCCAGAAAGCGCGGCTCGCCCAGCTTGCCCGGCGTAAAGCCGGCCACCATCACGCGGATATCGTGGTTGCCGCGCCGCGCCTGCATGGTCAGGTAGGTGACGTTGCCGGTTTCGGCGACGCCCGGCATCCCGGCGATACCGCGCCAGGCGTCGTCGTGCAGGGTAGAAGGTTCGGCGTAAGGCCCCAGCGTATGTTGTTGTACCACCCAGATGTCGGCACCGCTGGCGTCGACCAGGGCGCGCGCGTCGTCCACCATGCCGCGATACACCCCGGCCATGGTCAGGGTCACGCCAATCAACAGCCCCAGCCCCAGCCCGGTCAGCAGATAGCGCCCCATTCCGTGGGAAATGTCGCGGTAGGCGAGGTTGATCATTTGACGGCGACCTTCACCTTCATGCCTTCGCGCAGCTCTACCGGGCTGTGAACGATCACTTCGTCGCCATCGGCCAGCCCTGAACGCACTTCAACCTGGCCGTCCAGGGTGCGCGCCCCGGTTTCGAGGGGATGAAAGCGCGCGCGGCCATCCGTGCGCCGCCACACGCCGGTTTTGCCGCCCACCTGTTTTACTGCGGCGGCGGGCAGCGCCAGCACCTTGTCCAAGCGCGGTAGCCAAATGGTGACTTCCGCCAGCTCGCCGAGCGCGAGACCGTCCGGCAGGCGGTCGAAGTTCACGCTCAACAGGCGCTCTTCGGTCACGCTGTCGCCCTGTGCTTCAATGCGCGCCACGCTTCCCGGCAGCTTTTCGTGCTGGCGTGAGCGCAGCACGATTTCAGCAGGCTGGCCGGTCGCGATGACGCCCGCCTGCGCCTGGTCGATGCGTGTCTTGAGCCACAGGCTGGCCGGATCGATCAAGCGCAACACCGCCTGTCCCGCCACCACGGTGGAACCCGGTTCGGCTTCGCGCGCCACCACCAGCCCGTCCACCGGGCTGAGCAGGCGAAAATGGGCGCGTTGCCGGGCCACCGCATCGCGTTCGGCAGCCGCGCGCGCGACATCCTGGCGCGCGCCCTGCAAGGCCGCTTGCGCGCCGGCCACGGCGGCCTGGGTCACGTCGGCTTCGTTGCGCCGCACCTCCACCGCTTCGCGGCTGACAAACCCCTTTTCCGCCAGTCCGAGATGGCGCGCGATATTGGCTGCCGCCAGCCGTTGGCGGCTTTGCGCCTCGCGCACCTGCGCCTCGGCGGCCAGCACTGCCTGGCGGGTGCGCTGTTCGGCCCTGGCCGCGACATCCATGCGCGCATCGAGATCGACCGGATCGATTTCACCCAGCAGCTGACCGGCCTGGACACTGTCGCCTTGGTCAACCATTACCCGGCGCACCCGCCCGGCCTGCGTGGGGCCAATGGCGTAGGCGCGACGCGCTTCCAGCGTGGCGATGCCGAACACCGAAGGTGCCAGCGTCGCGCGCGCCGCCGTGGCTACGCGCACTGCCTGCGGTGCCAGCGGGCCATGCTGCGTGACAAACCAGGCAAAGCCCAGCAAGGCAGCCACGATGCCCGCCGGAATGAGGTAACGCTTGAGGGTGTTGCGCATGCTTGAATCTCCGGGAAAATCAGATCAGCGACCAGTCGGTGCGCCAAACGGCGTTCAGGTACACCGGAAAGACTTTTTTCGACAGTGCCGTCAGCTCGCGTTTTCCTGAAAAGATCGACGCTTGCAGCACCAGACCCTGGATCATGCCGATGTACAGCGTGGCCGCACTTTCCTCGTCGAGGTCGTTGCGCGCCAGCCCCTGTTCCTTGGCGGCGCGCAGCAGCGCGGCGATCCGCTGTTCATAGCCGATAATGATTTCCTGCACCAGTTGCTTGAGGCGCGGGTTCTTGTTACGCAATTCGTCGGAAAAAATCAGGCGCGGAATCGCCGGGTGTTTGGCGATGAAACCGATATGCGCGTGAAACATGCGTTCCAGCGAATCGATGGGGTCGCCGCCCTGGGCGGCGGCTTTTTCCAGGCGCGCCATCAACTGGCCGCGCACCCAGCCGATCACCGCCACCCAGATGTCATCCTTGGTGGGAAAGTGGCGGAAAATTGCGCCCTGCGTCAGCCCCATGGCCTCCGCCATATCCTGCGTGGTGACCGTGTCCACGCCGCGATGCGCTGCCAGATCGAGCGCCACGCGCACGATTTCCTCCTGGCGCTCTTCGGCGCTGAGGCGGCGTTTGGATGCGGATTGTTCCTGTTGAGCCAGCATGGGTGCTCCGTAAAGATAGTTATCGGTTACTATCTTACTCGGAGCGTGCCGGGCGTCAAGAGCCTATTGCTCAGCGTAGCGGATAAAAATGTTCGACCAACGCTTTGCGGAATTCGTTGTGGCAATTGAAGCAGGCCGTCTGGTGTTTCTGGAATTCGTTGATGACGCTACGGGCATCCTAGTCGGACGCGGCTTTGGCCACCGCCTCGGCTGCGTCTGGTGGCGGCGGAGCGGTGCTTCCGACAGGCTTCTATGCTGCCAGCCAGTAATCGAAGGCGGCCAGGTGATGCGCCGACCCTGCCGACAGGCGTTCGTAAACACCGGCCAGCGGCGTGTCGGCCACTACATTCATGGCATCGGCCAGATCGGCGATATCCGCGCTTTCGATGTCACGGCCTGCGTTCAGGGCGGCCTCGGGCGAGACGCTGCCCGCCGCCAGCAACTCGGCATACATCGCTTGCAGGCCTTCATCCAGAAACTGGCCTTCAGGCAATGCCGTCAAATCGCTGACGTCGATCCCGGCGCGCTCGGCCTGGGCAAGCAGCGCGCCCATGTGGCGGTCTTCCGAACCGGCGATGGTGGCGAAGATGTCCAGGCCGGTCTGCTCGTGAAAGGCCTCGTACAAATCGCCCGCGAGTTTTTCTTCCTGGATCATGAAGCGCAGGCTGGCAACGGCCTCTTCCGTATAGACCGGAACGGCAGCCGCATCCGGCGCCGCCTGACCGGCAAATTCACGGCCCTGGAACCTCTGGCCTGAAGCGCCGGAAGGATGGGGCGTGTGGGCAACTTCCTGGTTTGCGAAATGGTTTCTCATGATGAAGACTCCTTAAAAAGGTTGATTGAATTTGTCCCAGGGGGCTTGTCGGCGTTATTACCGGCGATGTCCGCCGCGCCCACCGCCCCTGCCGTAATTGCCGCCTTCGCCGCCGCGCGAACCGTAACCTTGTCCGTAGCCGCCCCCGCTGCCGGGTTGCGCCAGTTGCTTGCGCCCGTTGACGCTGGTTTCGCGCATCAGGCGTTGTTCCGCCTCGCCCAACCCCTCGATGCGGCGCTGTAACTGCTCGCGGTAAGCGCTGAGTTCTTCATGGCTCATGGCTTGCAGGCGCGCCCGGTCGGGGGCGGCGATTTCCTGCGCGCCGACCGTGGTGGCGGCCAGCGCGCCCAACACGAAAAGCAGAACCATGTTTGCTGCAGCGTTCATGGCGGGTTAAGAATTTCCGGGATCAGCGACCGCGTCCGCGTCCGCCGCCCTGGCCGCTGTTGCCATGCATCCCGCCGGAACCGGAACCGTCGCGCGCCATGGTGCCTTGTCCCTGGCCCTGCGTGCCGCCGCTTTGGCCGCGCGACGCCTGCATCTCGCTGCGCTGTTCGGGCGTCATGCTGCCCATTTCCGCCTGGCGCTGGGCGCGATAGGCATCGCGCTGCTCCGGGGTCATCGGCGTCGTCTGCTGGGCGTAGGCCGTCGCGCTGGCGGCAAGGCCAAAAACCAGTGCGGCGTTATAAAAGAATTTTTTGCTGTTCATCATCTGCTCCTGAAATCACATTGTTGAGGGGTGTGCAATCGGGTTGGTTTCCCCGATGTCGTCATCATGCCTGGGGAGTGTTGCCCGCCCATTTCCAGGGGGCGCCGAATTGTTACAGTGTGTTACCGGACTATTTCCAGCTATTTGACATCCTGTATAGTCCAGACCATGGAAAAACCCGCTGCGCTGAGTGGTTTTCCTGCTTCATGGCCGCCAGGGGCGGCGGGATGAAGGGTTCGTTCACACCGCTTTTTCGCCTCATAAAAATTCACCAAGGAGACTTAAACATGAATACACTCAAAAAATGGTTCGCCGTCCTCGCTTTTGCCGCGCTGGGCATGGCCGCTCTGGCGCCTGCACAAGCAGCCTCCCCAGCACCGCGCGACATGTTTATCGAAAGCCAAAGCCCGCTCAATTTTGCCGATACCATTGCGGCCATCAAGGCGGAAGTGGGCGGCATGGGCTGGAGCGTGCTGGTCGCGCACGATATGGCGGGAATTCTGGCGAAAAAAGGCCACACTATCGCGCCGCTGGTCATTCTTGAGCTGTGCAGCGGCAAATACAGCGTCGCACTGGTGAAGAAGGACGAAACCCGTTATGTTTCCTCGCTGATTCCCTGCCGTTTGTCGGTTTATGAAACCAGCGACGGCAAGGTCATCATCAGCCGCATGAACACCACCGTGATGGGCGCCATGATGGAACCGGCAGTGGCCGACGTCATGAAGAAGGCGGGGGCCGATCTGGAAACCATCATCGCCAAGATATCCGCCAAGAAATAAGTCCGCCTTTGAACAGAAACGCCCCTGCCGTTGCACGCGACGGCAGGGGCGTTTGCGTTGCTTCCCGGATATTTTGCCGGTTTCGCCGGAAAGGAGTATCGGTGATCGCATCCACCGCACCACCATATATAGTGAAGCCCATGGAAAAAAACCGCATTCTGGTGGTGGATGACGACCCCGGCCTGCGCGAACTGCTGGCCCAGTATCTGTCCGGCAATGGTTACGCCGTGACCGGCGTGGCGGACGGCGCGGCGATGGAGCGGCATCTTCGCGAGCAGGGCGCGGATCTGTTGCTGCTGGACTTGATGCTGCCCGGCGAGGACGGCCTGACGCTGGCGCGCAAGGTGCGCGCCGCAGGCAACCTGCTGCCGATCATCATGCTGTCGGCACGCGGCGAGGACATCGACCGCATCGTCGGACTGGAAGTGGGCGCGGACGATTACCTGGCCAAACCTTTCAACCCGCGCGAACTGCTGGCCCGCATCAGGGCGGTGTTGCGCCGTGGCGGCGGCGAACCGGCCGAAGCGGCTTCCGGCGCTGCGGAAGGCGCATCTTTCGGCGCGTTCCGGCTGGATATTTCTTCCCACCGCCTGTTGCGCGGAAACCAGGAAGTGCCGTTGACCAATGCGGAGTTCAATTTGCTGCGCACGTTTGTCGAACATCCACATCGCGTGTTGAGCCGCGACAGGCTGATGGAGCTGATCAAAGGCTACGAACGCGACCCTTTCGACCGCAGCATCGATGTCCGGGTGACGCGGCTGCGGCGCAAGATCGAAACCGATCTCGCTGCGCCGGCGTACATCCGCACCGTGTGGGGCGAGGGCTATCTGTTCTCGCCCGAGGGGACGGGATGAGGCGACCATGAGATTTTTTCCGCGCCGCCCCGTGACGCTGTTCGGCAGGAGTGCGGCGACCATCGCCCTGGCCTTCATCCTGTTCCAGGCGTTCACGCTGGTGACGGTGGTTTATTTCGTGCTGCTGCCGCTGGCGGAGCGTTCCGCAGACGATCTGGCGGAACTCATCCTGCTTTCCGCCAAGACCTGGGTGGAACTGCCCCCGGAAACGCGCCGCGATTTCGAGCTTGAATTGGCGCAAAACCATAATTTGTGGTTGTTCGCGGCACGCGAACCCCTGGCCCGGACCGGGCAAGCGGCGCCCTACCGGCAGTTGCTGGAATCGGCTCTGGCGAAACGGGCGGGCGTGCCTGTTTCCGTGGTCGTGCCGGACTGGCGCGAACCCTGGCTGTGGGCGGAAATCTCCGTGGCCGGGCAACTGATCCGCGTCGGCTTTCCCAAGGAACGTCTCGGCACCCGCCCGTTCCTGGCACTGGTGCTGGTGCTGGGTTGCGGTACCTTGCTGGCGCTGGTCACGGCGCTGGTGCTGGCGCGCCGCATCACGCAACCGCTGGCACGCCTGTCGCAAGCCACGGCCAGCGTGGGCAAGGGCGAAACGCCGGAATGGCTGCCCGAATCCGGGCCTCAGGAACTGGTCACGCTGGCGCGCGCCTTTAATCTCATGGCGCGCCAGGTGGAAGAATTGCTGGCCAACCGCACCACCTTGCTGGCGGGGGTGTCCCATGATCTGCGCACGCCGCTGGCGCGCATGCGTCTGGCGGTGGAAATGCTGTCGGAAACATCCAATGCGGAATTGGTGGAGCAGTTGCTGCACGATCTGGAACAGATGAACCGCCTCATCGGCGCGCTGATCGACCTGAGCCGGGGGCTGGGCCATGAGGAAAAACAAGCCGTTGAGCTGATGGCGCTGACCGGCGAGCTGGCCGCAGACATCCGGCGCGGCGGCGCGCAGGTGGAATGCCTGTCTACCGCGCCCTGCGTGGTTGACGCAGCCCCTTTGGCGTTGCGGCGGATACTTTCCAATCTGCTCGACAACGGCGTGCGCTATGGCGATGGCAAACCGCTCGGAATCGAATGGCGCCGGACGGAAGAAGGGGCGGTCGCCGTCAGTGTGCTGGATTCCGGCCCTGGCATTCCCCCGGCGCAGCGGGAAACCGTGTTTCGACCCTTCTTCCGCCTGGAGGCGTCACGCAGTGCGGCCACCGGCGGTAGCGGCCTGGGGCTGGCGATTGCGCGCCAGTTGGCGGAAAACAACGGCTGGAAACTGGAATTGCTGCCGCGCCCGGAGGGTGGCACCGAAGCGCGTCTGACGCTGCCCTCCGCTCAGGATTCTTGAGATGGACCACGCAGGCGAAACCACAACGCATATAGCGCGGGTACGAACAGCAGGGTGATGACGGTGCCCACGGCCACGCCGCCGATCAGGACGTAGGCGAGCGGCCCCCAGAAACTGTCCATCGTTAGCGGGATGAAGGCGAGCATGGCAGCCAGCGCGGTGAGTACTACCGGGCGCGCCCGGCGGACGGCAGCTTCGACCACGGCATCCAGGGGGGGCATGCCTTCATCGAAATTGTCGGCCACCTGCTGGGTGAGGATCAGCGTGTTGCGCATCAGAATGCCCGCCAGCCCGATCAAGCCGAGCAGCGCCACGAAACCGAAGGGCTGGTTGAACAGCAGCAGCGCGATGACGGCGCCGACCACGCCAAGCGGGGCGGTGGCGACCACCATGAAGGTCCCGGAGAACGAGCGCATCTGCAACATGATGAAGATCAGCATCAGCGCCACCATCAGGGGCTGGAGCTTGCGGATGGAGCCGTCGGCCTTGGCGGATTGTTCGACGGAACCGCCGGTGTCGATACGATAATCACGCGGCAGGGCGGCGCGAATTCCTTCAAGTTCCTTCCACACGGCGGCGGTTACGTCATTGGGCTGCGCGCCGCGAATGTCCGCGTGGATAGCGAGAAAGGGCTCGCGGTTGTAACGCTTGATGACCGGGTCTTCGAAATGCACTTCCAGCGCGCCGATCTGGGCAAGCGGCACCTTGCGGCCTTCCTGGGTGCGGATTTCGATGGCGGCGAGTTCTGCCGCCGTGCTGTGCGCGCCGCGCGCGCGCACTTCCACGGTGCGGATGTCCTGGCGCGCCTGGGTCACCGGTACGCCGTCAAGCTGGAACTGGAGCTGTTGGGTGACGTCGCTGGGCGTTAGCCCCGCCAGGCGCAGCTTTTCGTTGTCCATGCGCAGGCGCAGCACCGGTACGCGTTCGTCCCATTCCAGATGCGGGTCGCGGGTATGGGGGTTGGCCGCCATCACCTCGCGCACGGCATGGGCGATGCGGCGCAACTCCAGCGGGTCGGGTCCGAGCACGCGGAAGCTGAGCGGCCAGACCACCGGCGGGCCGTACATCAGGCGCGTCACACGGATGCGCGCCTCGGGAAATTCACCGGCGGCGGCGCGCCGTTCCATTTCCGCCATCACCTTGTCGCGCGCGGCGGCGTCACGGGTGACTGCAACCACCTTGGCGAAGGCCGGGTCAGGCTGTTCGGGATTGGCGGAAATGAAGAAGCGCGGCGCGCCGCCGCCGACGTAGGCGGACAGGGTTTTGACCTCGGGAAGTGCATTGAGGATTTTTTCGATTTTCCGCGCCGTGGCATCGGTGGCGCCAATCGCACTGCCTTGCGGCAGGAAAATGCTGACCAGCACTTCCGGGCGGCCCGAGCCGGGGAAAAATTGTTTCTGCACCGGGCCGGCCAGCCCTGCAATCGCCAACACGAGCGCCCCCACCGTGGCGCCCACCACCGTCTTGCGGTGGACTACGCACCAGAACACCACGGCGCGCAGGCGCTGGTATAGCGGCTGCTGGTAGAAGTCGTCGGCGTGGGCGCTTCCATTCCGGCGTTCCGGCAACAGCTTGATTCCCAAGTAGGGCGTGAAGGTGACTGCCACCAGCCACGATACCAGCAAGGCAATCGCCAGCACCCAGAAAATGTTGCCTGCGTATTCTCCCACCCCCGACTGCGCGAAGCCGATGGGCACGAAACCGGCCACCGTGACCAGCGTGCCGAACAGCATGGGCGCGGCAGTGACCGTCCAGGCGTGGGTGGCGGCGCGCACGCGGTCCCAGCCTTCCTCCATCTTCACGATCATCATTTCGATGGCGATGATGGCGTCGTCGACCAGCAGGCCGAGCGCGATGATCAGGGCGCCGAGCGTGATGCGGTCAAGGTTGATGCCCATGATCTTCATCACCAGAAAGGTCAGCCCCAGCGTGACCGGAATGGCGATGCCCACCACCAGCCCGGCGCGCAGCCCGATGGCCAGCACGCTGACGCCCATCACTACCGCCACGGCGATGAGAAACTTCAACTGGAACAGGTTGACCGCCGCCGAGATCAGCTCCGCCTGGTTGGTCAGCGGCGTCAGCGCCATGCCCAGGGGCAGGCGCTCGCCCTCTGCCGCGAGAAAGTGCGCCAGGCGTTCGCCCAGCTTGAGGCCGTTTTCTCCCTTGCGCATGACCACGCCGATCAGGATGGTGTCTTCCCCGCGCGCACGGATGAGGTAGGCGGGCGGGTCTTCATAGCCGCGCCGGATGGTGGCGAGGTCGGACAGGCGCAACAGACGGTCGCCGATACGGATCGGTACGGCGCCCAATTCGCGGGGGTCTGCCAGATCGCTATCCACGCGCAGATACACGCGCGGGCCGACGGTTTCAATACGCCCCGCCGGGGCGAGGCGGTTGTGGGCATCCACCGCGTCGAAAACCATTTGCGGGGAAATGCCCAGATTGACCAGCTTGGCGCTGTCGAAATCGAGATACACGCGCTCGCTGCGCTCGCCGAGCAGCAGGGCCTTGTGTACGCCTTCCACCCGCTGCATGCGGTCGCGGATCGCTTCTGCCTCGCGCGTCAGTTCGCGCATGGGCATGCGCGGCGCGGTGAGGGAAATCAGGCTGAAATAAACGTCGGAAAAGTCGTCGTTGACGAGAGGGCCGATCACCCCGCGCGGGAGATTCGCCGCTTCGTCCTGCATGCGTTTCCGCACTTGGTAGAACAGCTCGGGCAGTTTGTGGTTGGGGGTGTAGTCGTGAAACTCCACCTGAAGATCAGCGCGTCCGGGGCGGACGCTGGTTTCGATGCGATAGAGATATTCAACTTCCTGCAGGCGCTTTTCCAGCCGGTTTACCACCTGATCCTGAATTTCCTGCGGCGTGGCCCCCGGCCAGACGGCGGAAACCACCATAACGCGCACGGTGAAGGCGGGGTCTTCGGCGCGCCCAAGCGAAAGAAAGGCATAGATTCCGGCAACCACCGACAGCAGGATAAAGAACAGGGTGACCGCCCGTTCGCGCACCGCAAGCGCAGAAAGATTGGGAAAACTCATTGCGCCATCTCTCGTACCGCCATGCCGGGTTGCAGCAGGTGCGTGCCCAGCGCGATGACGCGGCTGCCGGGTGCCAGTTGCGCCCGGACGCGCGCGAAATCCTGCGACAGCGCGAGCACTTCCACCGGCAGCGCTTGCGCCGCGCCATCGACAATCCGCCATACGCGCGCGCCGCCGCCCCGTTCATCGAGGGCGGCCAGCGGGACTTCCAGCGTATCCGCAGCGGACGGCGCCACGGATTCGAAATCCACCCGCACCAGGCTACCCAGCGGCAAACGGCGGGTTTCTGCGTTGGCCCGGTAGCGCGCGCGCCAGGTGCGGCTTTGCGGGTCCGCCGCGCCAGCCACTTCGCGTAGCGTCAGTGCAAGAGGTGCCGTGCCCGGCAGGGCGGCGCGCCCCTCGCGTGGCGGCGTTACGCCGTCGGGAAAAAATACCTCGATTTCGCGCGCGCCGTCGCGCGCCATCACCGCCAGCACCTGACCTGCGGCGACCACCTGCCCGGCTTCACCGCCCACGCTGATCAGCACGCCGTCCGTTTCGGCGCGCAGATCGGCGTAGCCCAGTGCGTTGCGCGCCTGCCGCAGGCGCGCTGCGCCTGAATCCAGGCGGGTACGCGCCTCGCGTTCCGCCTGTTCGGTACGCTCGAGCGCTTGCTGGCTGATGAAATTTTGCGCGCGCAAGCGGCGGCTGCGCGCCACCTCGGCCTGCGCGGTTTCCAGCGCCGCACGCGCGGCGGACTGTTCGGCTTCGACGGTGCGCGCGGCCTCTTCCAGGTCGCGTGGATCAAGCTGGAACAAGCGCGCCCCCCGGCGTATTTCCTGCCCCGCATCGACATGGCGCGCCGCGATGCGGCCGCCCACCTGAAACGCCACCGGCGCTTCGTGGCGCGCGCGCACCGTGCCGGAAAGCGCCAGTGCCGTGCGGCCATCCATGCCGATGACGGCGGTCTTTACCCACGGGGCGGGCCGCACGGTCGAGCCATCGCCGGAAGCCGGTTTTTCGCCGGAACACGCCGTCAGCAGAAACAGCGCGGCGAGTGCGCCAAGCGAAAGGTTGAAAATGAAGGATTTCTGTTCGCGTCGCATCGTGTAGCCCCGCTAGAAAGTTATTGGTCACTATCTTACGCAAGCGCTGTGGGAGGTCAAGAAATTTTTGTCCCGCATCCGGTGAAAACAGGGGGGCGCGCTGCATGCGCCCGCCGCGACAAGCCCTGCGGGTTTATGGTATCTTCGCGCTTTGCATGATTCAGTGGCGGGAAAGCGAGCGGTGAAAAAACAGTGGCACTATTTCGTGGCGGTCTTTCTGTTGCCTATCCTCGGCATCGCTTGGTGGTGGGGCGTTTTCTCGGAAGTGAAGATCGAGACCGGGCAGATGCGCGGGCCTTATCACTATGCTTATCTTACACAGCACGGTGCGCTCGACAAGCTGCCGGAAGCCCAGCAGACCGCCTTGCGCGAATTGGGGCAGCAGGGTATCGCCAGCGGCGCGCCGATTACCGTGCTGCTCACCGACCCGCGCACCACGGCGCGCAAGGAACTGACCGCGCGGGTGGGCTACCTGGTCGATGCTTCCGCCAAGGTGGCCGAGCCGCTCAAACTGGCGGACATTCCCGCGCGCAGCGTCATCGTCGCACGGGTTCGCGCTCACCCCACGGTGGCGCCGGGCAAAGCTTACGCGGCGCTGCTCGACTATCTCGACGGCCGGGGCATGAACCTCAAGCTGCCGACGGTAGAAATTTTTCGCGACAGTGAACTGTCCCTGGAAATGGATCGTTGAGGTGAAACGCCCATGAGCCTGTTTTCGCTGATTGCCGCGTTGCTGCTGGAACATTTCCGCCCGCTGTCGAACCGCAGCCCGGTTTTCGTCGGCTTTACCCGCTACGCGCACTATCTCGAACGCCACCTCAACGCTGGGCAGATGCTGCACGGCATCGTCGCCTGGAGCCTGGCCGTGCTGCTGCCGACGCTGCTGACCGGCATGCTGTATGCCGTATTCCGCGAGATCAACCCGCTGCTCGCCTGGCTGTTCGGCGCGGCGGTGCTGTATCTGACGGTGGGGCTGCGTTATTTCAGCGTTCCCGCCGAAGCGCTCGCCAAAGCATTGCGCGAGGACGACCCGGCGCGCGCGCGCCATCTGTTTGCCCAGTGGAGCGGGCGCAGCACCGACGAATGGAATGGCACGATGCTGGCACGTGTCGGCATCGAGCACACCCTGACGCTGTCGCACAAGCATCTGTTCGGCGTGATTGTCTGGTTCGTGCTGTTTGGTCCGGCAGGCGCGGTGTTTTACCGGCTGGCGCAGGTGGTCGGGCAGAAGTGGGGCAACCTGGACGAATACGAATTTGGCCGCTTCGGCCATTTCGCGGCGCAGGTTTTCGAGTGGGTGGACTGGCTACCGCTACGCATGACGGCGCTGTCCTTCGCCGTGGTTGGCGATTTCGAAGACGCGGTGTACTGCTGGCGCACCCAGGCCGAGGGCTGGGCGCGCCACGGCATGGGCATCGTGCTGTCAAGCGGCGCCGGGGCGCTGGGCGTGCGTCTGGGCGAACCGCTACCGGTCGGCGGCGAAGTAGAATTCCGCGCCGAACTCGGCCTGGGCGACGATGCCGATGCCGATTATCTGCAAAGCGCCGTCAGCCTGATCTGGCGCGCCGCCGTGCTGTGGCTGGCGCTGATCTCGCTCTTCACCATCGCCGCCTGGGTCGGCTGATCCGCATTTTTCCGGCGGCGTCCGCAATGTTCCTGTCCCTGTTTCAGATGGGGCTTGCGCTGGCGCTGTGGCTGCCGTTCGCCGCCAGTGCGGGCGAATGGCGCGCCGTCGATGACCGCGGCATTGCCGTGGCGCTTTCCGCGCCTGCGCAGCGCATCGTCACCCTGGCCCCCAGTCTCGCCGAACTGGTGTTTGCCGCCGGTGCCGGAGAAAAGCTGGTCGGCGTCAGCGCCTGGAGCGATTTCCCCGCCGCCGCAAAAACCCTGCCGCAAATCGGCAACTACGGCAAGATCGACATGGAACGCCTGCTGCAACTGCGCCCCGACCTGGTCATCGCCTGGCGCAGCGGCAATGCGCCGGGCGACTTGGCGCGTCTGGAAAGGCTCGGCGTTCCGCTTTATGTCAGCGAGGCGCAACACCTCGACGACATCGCCCGTCATATCGCCGCCATCGGCCAACTGGCGGGCAGCGCGGCGCAAGCGGAGCGGAGCGCCGCCGCATTTCGCGGTGCGTTGCGTGGATTGGAACAACGTCACGCTGCCGCCCGACCGGTCACCGTTTTTTACCAGTTGTGGCACCAGCCGCTGATGACCGTCAACGGCCAGCATCTGATCGGCGAGGCGCTGCGCCTGTGTGGCGGCGCCAATCCCTATGCCGCCCTGTCCGCGTTGACGCCCACGGTTTCCCTGGAGAGCCTGCTGGCTGCCGATCCGGCCGTCATTATCGGCGGCGATACGGCGGACTGGCTGCGCTATCCGCAGCTGCAAGCCGTCCGTCATGGGCGCTTGTTCGCCGTCCATCCCGATTTGTTGCAGCGCGCCACGCCGCGCATGCTGGAGGGGGTGCGGCAGATGTGCGCGGCGCTGGGGCAGGCCCGGCAATAAAGCATGCCCTCGAATGATAGGCCTGCTAATAACGCATAAAAGTTGATATTTGTCAGCGTATTTTGGTTTGAATAGCTGTAGAATTTATACTAGATTTAAAACTGACAAAAATTCAAGGCTTAACAAGGAGTAGTGTGTGAAGCAGTTAACCATCGCAATGATCATTCTCGGCAGCATGGCGGTACAACATGCCGTGGCGGCGCCCAAGGGTGACGCGGAAAAGGGCAAGCAGATTGTGGCGCAACTGTGCATCGCCTGCCACGGCATGGATGGCAACGGCACCGAGCCGACCAATCCCGAATTTCCCAAGATCGCCGGCAAGCAGGGCGACTATCTGCTCAAGCAGCTCAAGGATTTCAAGAGCGGTAAGCGCAAGAGCGATGTCATGTCCGGGCTGGTTGCCGGGCTCTCGCCTGACGACATGGCAAATCTGGCGGTGTATTTCAGCATGCAAAAAAACAAGCCGGGCACGGTGAAGAGCCCCGAACTGGTGGAACCCGGCCGCAAATTCTACAATGAGGGCAGCCCCGACAACGGCGTTCCGGCCTGTTCCGGCTGTCATCTGCCGGACGGCACGGGCACCGATAAATACCCGCACCTGGCCGGTCAGCATGCTGCTTATACCTTGCAGCAACTCAAGCGCTTCGCCAGCAGCGAGCGCGAAAACGATCGTGGCCTGGTGATGCAGTCGCTCGCCATGCGCATGTCGGAACAGGAAATGAAGGCGGTTTCCGAATACATAATGGGCTTGAAATAAAAAGGACAGCCGAATGAACAATACCCGAATCAGCACACACGCACTCACCCTGGCTTTCATGTTGTTGCCGTCCCTGGCTTGCGCCGCGCCGCCGCAGCAACCGAAAGCCGAAGGCATCGAATCGCCGAGCTACGTATGGAACGCCGACAGCGGCGAGAAAAAGGAAATCCTCAAGTTGAAGGGCAATGCCGAGCGCGGCAAGGAGGCCTACCAGGGCTGCCAGGGCTGCCACAAGCCGAACGGCGCCGGGATTCCCGACGGCAGCTACCCGCAACTGGCCGGCCAGCATGCCAGCGTGCTCATCAAGCAAATGGCCGACACCCGCGAAGGCCGCCGCGACAATCCGAAAATGTTCCCCTTCGCCGGCAAGCACGTGGTGACGCCGCAGGAAATCGCGGACATCGCCGTCCATCTGCAAAACATGAAGATCCCGCGCGACAACGGCAAGGGGCCGGGCAGCAGCCTGGCGCGCGCCAAGGAACTGTATGCCAAGGATTGCCAGAGCTGCCACGGCGAAAACGGCGAGGGCGATACCGCCAAGTTCTACCCGGTTCTCGCCGGGCAGCACTTCAAGTATCTGGCGCGCGAAATCCGCGACATCCGCGACGGCAAGCGCCGCAATTCCTACCCCAAGATGGTCAAGGTGGTGAAGGGCTATTCCGATGCCGATGCCGATGCCGTTGCCGACTATATGTCGCGCCTGTTGATGCCGGAACGCGCAGCGGAAAAATAAGGTTTTGCGAACCAGGTAAATAAACGGGGGGGCCGCGGCTCCCCCGTTTATTTTCTGATGCCGCGCAGCAATGCCATTTGCCGCAGCATGGGTGCGGTCAGCGGCTCCAGCTTGCGGCGCAGCAACGTTCCTGCGGCGGTGGTGCGCGACAGGATGGAGCGGGCGAGCTCGGCGTCGATGTGCGCCAACAGCAGCATGGCGCGCAGCTCGTCGCGCAGGGCGGGCGCCTGCGCAAGCACTTCCCCAGCGGCGGCATTGTCCAGCAGCGCTTCCGCTTCCGCCAACAGGGCGTCGATATTCCCGAACCCGTTTTCCCTCACGCGCACGGCGGCAAAATAGCCGGCCACCGCGTTGAAAGCAGCCCCCGCCACATCCTGATCGGCGGGGCGCGCCACCACCTCCCCGGCGGCGCGCAGGAAAGCTTGGCCGCTGCCCGACATAACGCGCAGCAACAGCGCCGCCCAGGGGTTGCCCGCCTGCGCCAGCGACGTCAGCAACGGGAGCAGCGATTCGCGCTCTCCATGCGGCGAGTGGCCCCCCGGCAAATCGTCCGGCGCGCGCAGGAGGAACGGCACGTAAAAAGCGTTGTCGCCGCTCGCCTTGTTCCACAGGCGCAGGCGTGCGCCCTCGTCGATCAGGCCGGGGTGCAGCACGATGCGCACGGTGTCCATGCGGATGTGTGGGCTGCTCTCGAAAGGCAGGTGCTCGATCAGGTGGTCCGCCAGCACCTTGCCGATGGGCGCATCCGCTACACACTCGCGCTCCAGCATGCGGCGCGCATTGTCCGCCACGGGCAGCGCCCACCACGCCAGGCGCGCCAGGTCCGCCGTGAGTTTCGGCGAATAGGCCACCGACACCACCGCTTCCGGCTCGCCGAGCAGCAGCAGCTTGTCGAGGTTGTCGCCCATCGGCTGGCCCGAGCGCGTCCAGTTGCGCAGGTAAACCGGAAAGCCGCCGGGTGAACCGAGCGCGTGGCCGGAAAGCAGTTCGCGCACCAGGCGCAGGTAGGTTTCCTTGCGCCCCTCCGGGTGCAGGGGGATGGCGGCCTCGCCGCGCGCGGTGAGGGCGTACAGGGTCATGTCGGCCTCGTCAATGCGGATTGCCTGCGCGCCGTTAGCCAGCAGGACGTTGAGGCGCAAGGCGTCTTCGCTGGTCAATTCCATGGTCTCGCCATCTCCCCAAAGGGGGCGGTCAGGCTTTCGCTCCCCTGCTGCCGGACTGAGCCGCCGTCCCTCACGAGGCTGGCCAGTACATCCGGTACAAGCCCAGCACACCGAAGCCGCCGACCAGCAACCCGGCAGCCAGCCGCACCATGCGGTTCTGCATGAATTCCTTGAGCTGGCGCGCGAAATAGCCCATCGCCAGCAGATTCGGCAGCGTGCCCAGGCCGAAGGCCAGCATGATGGTGCCGCCGCCCAATGCGCTGCCGCTGGCGAGCGCTGAAATCAGCATGCTGTAGGTCAACCCGCACGGCACCCAGCCCCATAGCGCGCCGAGCGCCAACGCTTGCGGCACGCTACGCACCGGCAACAGCTTGCGCGAAAAGGGTTGCAGGCGCTGCCACACGGCGGCACCCACGCCCTCGATGCGCAATACTAGCGACGACAACCCTGCCAGATACAGGCCCAGAGCCACCAGCAGCAGGTTGGCCAGCAAATACAGCACCTCCTTGACCGGCAGGATGTTGGACAGCAGCAGGCTGCTGGCCCCCGCCGCGCCGGCGATGGCGCCGACCAGCACGTAACTGGCGATGCGCCCGCTGCTGTAGGCCAGGTGGAAACGCCATTGCGGCGCCTGATCCGGCAATTGCAGGCTGAGCGCGCCGACGATGCCGCCGCACATGCCGACGCAATGGGTGCCGCCGAGCAGGCCGACGAGAAAGACCGAGAGGAGATTGAGTTCCATGAAGGCGGAATTGTGACACAGCCAAGTGCTCGCTCAAAATCGGGGTTTCGGGTAAGGTAGCGCCCCATGTCCGATACTCACCCCACGCTGCGCCAGGCGCTCTACAACCGGCGCATGCTGATCTGCATCTTCACCGGTTTCACTTCCGGCCTGCCGCTCTATATCCTCATCAGTCTGTTGCCCGCCTGGCTGCGCTCGGAACAGGTCGATCTCAAGTCCATCGGCCTGTTCGCGCTGATCCAGTTGCCCTACACCTGGAAATTCCTGTGGGCGCCGCTACTCGACCGCTACGTGTGGCCGGGGATAGGACGGCGGCGCGGCTGGCTGCTGGTTTCGCAACTGGCGTTGCTGGTTTCGCTGCCGCTGTTCGGCTGGCTGGAGCCGAAACTCGATTTATGGACCATCGCCTACCTGGCGGCGGCAGTAGCGTTCTTTTCCGCCACGCAGGACGTGGTGATCGACGCCTACCGCCGGGAAATCCTGCTCGACGTGGAACTCGGCTTGGGCAATGCCATTCACGTCAACGCCTACCGCATTGCCGGGCTGGTGCCGGGTTCGCTGTCGCTGATTCTCGCCGACCACCTGCCTTGGGACAGCGTGTTCCTGATTACTGCGCTGTTCATGCTGCCCGGCTTGCTGATGACCTGGCGCGTGAGCGAACCGGCGCTGCAGAAGACGGCACCGAAAACCCTGCGCCAGGCGGTGGTCGAGCCGTTCCATGAATTCATCACGCGCGCGGGCTGGCGGCAGGCCGGGCTGATCCTGGCCTTCATCTTTCTCTACAAGCTGGGCGACAGCATGGCCACGGCGCTGGCAACGCCGTTTTATCTCGACATGGGATTTTCAAAATCGGAAATCGGCCTGATCGCCAAGCACGCCGGTTTGTGGCCGAGCGTGATCGGCGGCCTGCTGGGCGGGGTGTGGATGATCCGTCTGGGCATCAATCGCGCGCTGTGGCTGTTTGGCGTGGTGCAGGTGGTCTCCATCCTGGGCTTCGCCTGGCTGGCGCTGGAGGGCTACGATCCGCTGCTGCTGGCGGGCGTCATCAGCTTCGAGGCGCTGGGCGTGGGGCTGGGCACCACGGCCTTCGTCGCCTTCATCGCGCGCGCCACCCATCCGCTCTACACCGCTACCCAGTTCGCCCTCTTCACCAGCCTGGCGGCGGTGCCGCGCACCTTCGCCAACGCCGCCACCGGTTATCTGGTGGAGGGCATGGGCTGGTTCGGTTTTTTCCTGCTGTGCACCCTGCTGGCCTTGCCGGGCATGGTGCTGCTGATGAAGGTGGCGCCGTGGAACGAGCCGGGGAAATGATAAGAATCACCCCGCGAGCTTGGAAATGTCCGCCACCTGATTCATCAGGTCGCCCAGCGACCTGAGCAGCGCCAGGCGATTGTTGCGGATGGCCGGTTCGTCGGTCATCACCATCACCTCGTCGAAGAAACCGTCCACTTCGGCGCGTACCCCGGCCAATGCGGTCAGCGCTTCGCTGTAGTCGCAATTGCCGACCAGCGAGGCGACGCTCGGCGCCAGACGGGTCACTGCGGCGAACAGGGCTTTTTCGGCATTCTCCTGCAACAGGGCAACATCGGCTTCGCCGCTCGGCGCCTCGGTCTTTTTCAGGATGTTCTGGATGCGCTTGTTGGCGGCCGCCAGTGCCGCCGCCTCCGGCAGTTTGCGGAAGGCGCGTACCGCCAGCAGGCGCGGCATCACCAAGTCGATGCGCGCGGGCTGCTGGCTGATGACCGCCTCCACCTCGTCGGCCTCGAAGTTGCGCTCGCGCAGGAAATGCTTGAGGCGCTCCAGCATGAAGCCGTGGACATCCTGCGCCACGCTGTCCGCCAGCATTTCGCCGGGAAACAGGCTGCGCGTGAATTGCAGCAGTTGCGGCAGATCCAGCGGCAGGCCCTTTTCGGCGAGGATGCGCAGCACACCCAGTGCATGGCGGCGCAGGCCGTGAGGGTCCTTGTCGCCGGTCGGAATCAGGCCGATGCCATAGATGCCGGTGAGCGTATCGAGCTTGTCGGCCAGCGCCACCGCCAGCCCGACGTTGTCGTCGGGCAGTGCGTCGCCGGCGAAACGCGGCTGGTAGTGCTGCTCGATGGCGCGCGCCACACTTTCATGTTCGCCGTCGTGGGCCGCGTAGTAGCGCCCCATGATGCCTTGCAATTCGGGGAATTCGCCCACCATGTCGGTCAAGAGGTCGGCCTTGGCCAGATACGCGGCGCGTTCGGCGTGTTCCGCGTTGGCGTTGAGGCGGCGCGCGATTTCACCGGCCAGCTTGGTGACGCGCTGCACGCGCTCCAGCTGGCTGCCCAGCTTGTTGTGATAGACCACGTTGCCGAGTTTTACGACGCGCGCGGCGAGCGGCGTCTTGCGGTCCTGGTCGAAGAAAAACTTGGCGTCGGCCAGGCGCGGGCGCACCACGCGCTCGTTGCCGCCCACCACCGCCGACGGGTCGGCGGGGCGGATGTTGGAAACGATCAGGAAACGGTTGGTCAGCTTGGCCTGGGTGTCCAGCAAGGGAAAATATTTCTGGTTGGCCTTCATGGTGAGAATCAGGCATTCCTGCGGCACTTCCAGGAAGCTTTCCTCGAATTGTCCCACCAGCACGTTGGGGCGTTCGACCAGCGCGGTGACCTCATCCAGCAGGGCGGCGTCCGCGACCGGCTGCACCCCGCCGCCCAGTACGGCGGCGGCTTCCGCCAGCTGGCGCGCGATGTCATCGCGGCGTTTTTCAAAGCTGGGGATCACCGCGCCTTCGCTTTCCAGTTGCGCCTCATAGCTGTCGGCATCGCGCAGGGATAGGGTGCTGACAGCAGCCTCGAAACGGTGCCCCTGGGTGGTCCGTCCGGCGGACAGGCCGAGCGCGCTCACCGGCACGACTTCCGCGCCGTGCAGCGCCACCAGCCCGTGTGCCGGGCGCACGAAATTCACCGTGCTCCAGCCGTCACGCAGCTGATAGGTCATCACCTTGGGAATGGGCAGCCTGGCCAGCGCTTCCTCCAGCGCCTTCTGCAAGGCGTCCGGGAGGGTCTGGCCGAACCGCACGGTCTTGGTGAACAGCGTTTCCGCCTTGCCGTCCATGCGCTGGCTGATGGCATCGTTGCCTGCTGTCGCCAGATCAATGCCCAACGCGGCGGCGCGCTTCAACAAGGCTTGGGTCGGCTTGCCCTCGGCATCCAGCCCGACGGCGGCGGGCATCAGCTTGACTTCGACCTCCTGGTCGGCGGCCTTGTCCAGCACCCCGGCAATGTGCGCCGCCAGACGGCGCGGCGAGGCATAGGGAGTAACGGCGGCGTTACTGGCTGCCAGCCCTTGCGCCTTGAGCGATGCGGACAGGGTGGCGGCGAAAGCCGCACCGATGGATTTCAGCGCCTTGGGCGGCAGTTCTTCGACGAACAGTTCGACGAGCAATGATTGATTAGTGTCCATTTTGAGCGGTACGGTTTTGCACGATACGGGACTGGACGACATCGTCGATAATCCCCCGGCAAAATTTGTTGATGTTGATTAGACGGATGCGCGAGCCGAAACCCACGAATCCCAGAGTCACTGCGAGTTTACCAAATACCTCGTCGGCAAAGGAGGAGGCGATGAGTTCCACCCCAGTGAAATCGATTTCGAGCATGTCGTCAGGCGCGGCAACCAGCAGGTTTTCTATCTTGTGGCGGATTTTCAGGCCGGTGGGGCGGTTTCCAAAACCGCTCGCTTCTTCGGCCAGCGCCATGCGCATCTTGCCGACCGGAGTATCCTTGCCATACAAGGATTCATTGAACGGATAGCCCGGCGCGCTACCCCATAACGCTTTCTCAATTTCTATCGGTTCGGCGGTATTCAGTTGAATATCCACGAACGTACCTGGAAAAGGAGGGAAATCGCCCTTGATGTCGAGCCGGTCGTTTTGCCATTCGACTCGCCCCCGCTGGGAATGGATGGCCATCCGCCCGCCCTTGTTGATTTTTACGATCTGCAAGGTGCCGGTCAACCCCTTGCCCTGGCCGAAATCCGGGCGGGAAGTAATGCCTTCCTTGAGCGCGTGTGCTATCGCATCCTCGTCACTCCATTCCTGTGGAAAGGCTTTGCGAATGGTCTCGGGAATCCCTACCCCGCCGTCCGCCACGGCAATTGCCATGTGATGCGTTTTTGGGTGAACCACGACCTGCATCCAGCCCCGCTCCACGCTGGCGTGGACCAGAACGTTACCGGCGATTTCGTTCAATGCCCATTCAAAGGATTGCAACACCCCTCCGGCATAAGTCGCCTTTTCCAGAATCTGATGGATTTGTTGGCTGATAAGGTCATTGAGGCTGGAATCGTCGGAAAAACCATGCAAGGCATTGGCCTTGTCCGTGGGTACCATCCCCGATTGCGGATCGAGGCAGGCCGCATAGTTGGACTCCACCATGGCGCGGCGGCACAACTCATCCTCCGGCAGCGTCACATTGAACCCTACGTTGCTGCTTCGCCGATATTGATCGAGCAGAACGACCAAGGGGACAAACCCGTTTGGGAAAGCCCGTTTCAGATGAGAAAAATCCAGAATGACATCGAGAAATCCCTGATTGTCCACCAAGTCGAAAAGACGTTTTTGCACCCACTGGAAAGCGGGCCAGCCGAAATCGTCGGAGCTTACGACAATTTCGTTGTTCGCGCTCATGCCGCTTTCTTCTCCAACTGTGCCAGCGCTTCGGCGGCATGTTCCGGCTTTGCCATTGGAAAACCCCGCCGCGCGCGGCTGTCCAGGTAGCTCTGCGCCACGCTGCGCGCCAGGTTGCGGATGCGCCCGATGTAGGCGGCGCGTTCGGTCACGGAAATCGCGCCGCGCGCGTCGAGCAGGTTGAAGGTGTGGGCGGCTTTCAGGACTTGTTCATAGGCGGGCAGCGCCAATTGGTGTTCCATCAGGTGTTTGGCCTGTTTTTCGTGAGCGTTGAAGGCGGCGAGCAGGAACTCGATGTCGCTGTGCTCGAAGTTGTAGGTGGATTGCTCCACCTCGTTCTGGTGGTAGACGTCGCGGTAAGTGAGCCCTTCCGTCCAGGTCAGGTCGAAGACGTTTTCCACGCCTTGCAGGTACATCGCCAGGCGCTCCAGGCCGTAGGTGATTTCCCCGGTGATCGGCTTGCAGTCGATGCCGCCGACCTGCTGGAAATAGGTGAACTGGGTCACTTCCATGCCGTTCAGCCACACTTCCCAGCCCAACCCCCAGGCACCCAGGGTGGGGTTTTCCCAGTCGTCCTCGACGAAGCGGATGTCGTTCTTTTTCAGATCGAAGCCCAGCGCTTCCAGCGATCCCAGATACAGCTCCAGGATGTTTTCCGGCGCGGGCTTGAGCACCACCTGAAACTGGTAGTAGTGTTGCAGGCGGTTGGGGTTTTCGCCGTAGCGCCCATCCTTGGGGCGGCGCGAAGGTTGCACGTATGCCGCGTTCCACGGCTCCGGGCCGAGCGAGCGCAGGAAGGTGGCGGTGTGGCTGGTGCCCGCGCCCACTTCCATGTCGTAAGGCTGGAGCAGCGCGCAACCGCGTTGCCCCCAGTAATTTTGCAGCGTGAGGATGATGTCCTGAAAAGTCAGCATGTCCGTGATTCTGGCCGGATTTCAAAGGAACGAATTCTACTGGTTTTCCAGGGGCGGCAACACCCCGCGCCGCTTATCGCATGGGCGTTGCGCGAGCCTCCCGTCAATATCCGTGAAGGGACGGAAAATGCTCGTGAAATACCAGAGAAAAAAAGACCTGCGCAAGCAGGTCTTGTGGATTGCAGTGGGGCTTGCCCCGGATTACAGGTCGCCGTTGGCGCCCGCCTTCATCATGTCTTCCATGACGTCGCGGATGCGGCGCGACTCCTGGTACAGGTCCGCGTCCATCTTGTTGGGATTCTGGCTGTAATCCAGCCAGGAAATGTCCCAATCGATGGTAATCAGCCAAATCTCCTTGTTGGCGTCTTCCAGCACCGCGATGCGGCAAGGCAGGAAGGCAATCAATTCGGGGACATAATCCAGCAGACGGCGCGCCACCACGGAATCGCAGAAACTGAACACTTCCACGCGCGGCGAGGGCTTGCCGGTCACCGCCTCCACGTCCTTGGAAAGCGGGCTGTGGCCGACATACTTGTAGTTGTGCGTGTTGGCGCGCAACTTCATGGAATCGACCACCTCGTCGAAGCTGACGCCGGGCTTGGCCTTCACCTTGTAGGTCATGAGGCTGACCATTTCCCGCATGGACAGCGGGTTGACCAGCATCATGCTCTGAACAGCCTTGGCCTTGGCTTCCTTGCTGATGCTTTCCGAAACCGTGTTGGGCGGAATGTCTTTTTTCGGCAGTGTCGGGAAAGCAAACATCGGGGGCTGCATTGTCTGCCCCGCAGGTTTGGCGGCTTCCGTCTTCTGCGCTGCCGCTTTGGTCACATCCGCAGCAACGGCGGAAGCCGCGCCGGTAAATGCGACGAGCAGCAGTAGTGCGTTTAGTGGGTTACGCATGACTCAAATCCTTGCAGTATCCGAAGGGAAAAGCCGACTATCCGGGCAGCGGCTGCCCGGATGCCGTGTTGCCGGAAAGGCAGCCTTATTCAGCGGCCTTGGCCTTAGCCTTGGGCTTTGCCTTTTTGGGCGCGGCGGCAGGATTCATGGCCTTGGAAGCGCCGGTGGTCATGCCGGTCATGCCGGTGCTCATGTCGCCCATCGCCTTCGGCATGGTATTCATCATGGTCATCATGGAAAACATCATGTTGGTCATCATGGCCGGATCCATCATTTTCATCATGGAATCCATCATTTTCGGATCGGTCATGATGCCCATCCACTGACCCATCATTTTCGGATCGACCATCTGCATCATCGCCTGCATCATTTTCGGGTCGGTCATCATGCCCATCCAGGCATTCATCATTTTCGGATCAGCCATCGCCATCATGGATTCCATCAGCTTGGGATCGGTCATCATGCCCATCCACTGATTCATGACCGCGGGGTCAGCCATTTTCATCATGGATTCCATCAGCTTGGGGTCGGTAGCCATCTTCATGAAGCCGTCCATCATCTTGGGATCGGCCATCTTCATCATGGCTTCCATCATCTTGGGATCGGTGGCCATGGCCATCCACTGGTTCATCATCTGCGGGTCGGCCATCTTCATCATGGACTCGATCATCTTCGGATCAGTGGCCATCTTCATCATGCCTTCCATCAGCTTCGGATCGGCCATTTTCATCATGGCTTCGATCATTTTGGGATCGGTAGCCATTTTCATGAAGCCTTCCATCATCTTGGGGTCGGCCATTTTCATCATGGATTCCATCATTTTCGGATCGACCATGACCTTCATCATGCCTTCCATCATTTTCGGATCGACCATCTTCATCATGGAATCCATCAGTTTGGGATCGGTCATCATGCCCATCCACTGATTCATGATCTTGGGGTCGGCCATTTTCATCATGGCTTCCATCATCTTGGGATCGGTCATCATGCCCATCCACTGGTTCATCATCTTGGGATCAGCCATTTTCATCATGGCTTCGATCATTTTGGGATCGGTAGCCATTTTCATGAAGCCGTCCATCATCTTCGGATCGAACATCTTTGACATGCCATCCAACGACTTGGCCCAATCGGTGGTGGCCTGGGTCATGGCCTTGGTGTCAATGGCGGGGGCGGCGGCATACGCCATGCTGGCCTGGCAGCAAAGGGCAACGGTGAGGGCAACAACGGATTTCTTCAGGTTCATGTCTCTTCCTTCCTTGATTTTGATTGATTAATTAACAAAACAGGCACCTCTTGGCGGATGCTTGCGAAACCTAATTCCATTTTTTCTCGGGAAACTCCAGCCGGTAACCATGGATGAACTGGTTGACGATATCCTGGTCGATCATGCCCATTTTGACAAAAACCATCTCGCTGTCCGGTGCGTAGAGATAGGAGGTCGGGTAGAACGGAACCGGGCCGACCTGCTTGATCGGGCTGTGCTCGTCGCGCGATTTGCCGCCCATCACGATGGGGAATTTGACCTTGTGCTTTTTGAGCAGATAGTGGACCGAATCGGTGTTGTTGTAGTCCATGGCGATGCCGATGACGACAATGTCGCTGCGTTGCTTTTGCAGATCATCCAGGTCGGGGAGTTCCTTCCAGCAGGGCGGGCACCAGGGTGCCCAAAAATTGACCAGCACCCATTTTCCCTTGAGGTCGGAAAGACGATGCTGCTTGCCGCTGGTATCGGTAAAATTGAAATTGATGGCCTCAACCGCCTGCGCTGAAGGAATCAGGGCAAGAAAAAACCACAACAGAAGCGCGGGGAAAAACCTGTACGGCATCGTCGTCTGGCCGGTTAAGAAAAGTGCGGTTATCTTATAAGAGGATTAGGGTTTTGGTTAATTTTATTTTTGATGGCGAGATAAAGCGGGATTATAGAAGCGCCGGGCCGGGGAAGCCCGAATAGCGGATTTCCCCGGCCCGATTAACTAACTGGATCAGGCTTCGCGCATCATCAGGTAATACTGGATTTTCATGGTAATCGCCGCGCCCGCAACGATGGAGATGAAGGCCAGTATCGAGCCCAGCGACAGGGTGGAAACGCCGGTCATGCCCTGGCCGATGGTACAACCCATCGCCGTCACGCCGCCGAAGCCCATCATGGTACCGCCGATGATGTGGCGGAACATGTCCTGCGAGGAGGAAAAATGCTCCCAGCGGAAGGACTTGGTAAGCAGCGCGTAGATGAAGGAGCCGATGCCGACGCCGAACACGGTGGCGATACCGAAGGTAATCACCGTCGAAGTGTCTGTCCAGTAAGCCCAGTATTCCATGGTGTAGGCAGTCGGCGCCACGAAGGACATGGATTCCGCCAGCTTGGAGTTGGTGCCGAAATACATGACTTCCAGGGTTTCCTGGTTTTCCGCCAGCCCCAGATGCCCGGTTGCATACCAGCCGCCGACCACCACCAAGCCGAGCAGCAAGCCTGCAAGATTGTTGTCGAGGTGCTTGCGGAATTCATGATCCATGAACACGAAAATCAGGATGGCCAGCGCCACCGCGCCGGTTACCGCCAGCAGCATGGTTTGCGCGTCCAGCCCGCCGACGCCGCCGAGCAGGGTCGGCAGGGTTTGCCCGCCCTCCAGGTGCAAGGTAACCGCCGGAGCCTGCAGCACATTGACGCGGAAGGCGCCTAAAATGCCCTTGAGCGTCACCATGGCGGCGAAGCCCATGTAGATGAATACCACCACCGACTTCAGATTGCCGCCGCCAACGCGTACCAGGGTTTTGTTGCCGCAGCCGGAAGCCAGCGTCATGCCGACGCCGAACACCGCGCCGCCGACGATATAAGCCAGCCAGGGAAAGCTGGTGCCGGTGTAGATGGTCTTGGAAAGGTCCAGATAGCCCAGGTAGGCCAGCAGGTTGGTGCCGATCATCGCCACGGCGATAGCCAGTAGCCAAGCGCGCATCCGCCCCCAGTCGCCCATGTTGACGATGTCGGAAATCGCTCCCATGGTGCAGAAGTTGCTTTTGTTGGCAATGAAGCCGAATACCGCGCCGAGGCCGAAGCCCCACCACGCAATGGTTGTTGCCAGATCCGATGCCGCCATGATTATTTTCTCCTCCTTTTTAGGAGCGGAAATTCTAATCCAAATCGAGCAAAGCGCAATTCCGACGGGGGGACAATTTACCTATGCCAGCATAAACCCTGCTTATTGACTGAGTTTTATCGGGACGGCGTATCCAGCGCCCACCCGCCAGGAAAATGCCGGGCTCAATCCGCCTCGTCGATCAGCGCCTGCACCTGCGCCACCACGGCGGGGCTGTCGAAATCCCGGCCACCCACGGCACGTAGCGCGATGCGGCCGCGTTTGTCCACCACGAAACTGGTCGGCAAGCCCTTCACCGGCCACTGGCGCATCGCCCGACCATCCAGGTCCAGCAACAGCGGGAAGGCGGGAGCGGGTTCCAGCGTGCCGGTAAAGGCGAATATCGTGCCGTCATCCTCGCCGGCGTTGACCGCCAGAATCTCGAAATGCCCGCGCGGAAAACGCTGGTAGAGGCGCTGCATGGACGGCATCTCGCGGCGGCAGGGCGGACACCATGTGGCCCAGAAATTCACCAGCACCACCTTGCCGCGCAGGCCGGACAGGCTGTGCGTCTTGCCATCGCCGTCCTGCAGTTTGATCTCGGGGGCCGGGAGACGCTCGGCAAGGACGATCAACCCTTGCCGGTTTTCCGCCGCCATTGGCGCGACGGCCCACAGCAACAACAAAGCCCCCAGGAACAGCGGGTAAATATCAGTTATTCCGATCTTGCGCACAACGCACTCCCTTTAAAATGTGTTCCTCGTTACGGCCCTGCACCGTCCAGCGCAGCACCAGGTCGAAACGCCCGCCGGGCGGCAGCATGAAGGTGCTCATCCCCTGATTCCAGTCGCCCGGCTCGAAAGTTTGCTCGCTGGGAAACTGCGACCATTCAAAAGCGATTTTCTGGGCGGCGGGCAAGCCGCGCGCCGTCCACTCCGCCATCCAGTCTTCCTTCAGCTTGGGGGGCTGGCCGCCCCGCCCCGGAACCACGGCTCGCCACTCCGCCAGCCGGTAATGAATGGCGGCGGGCGCCGCATCGTTACGCAGGACAGTCATGAAAACGCAGGCCGTCGCATAGTGCCCGGCATCTTCGCGCGCAAAGCCGCGTCCCATGAAAAAGGCGCGTGACTGGTCCGGGGTCAGCTGGGTCAATTCGACAACAACCCCGTTGCGAGCGGTTTTCCAGCTTTCCAGACCGCTGTCCGGATTGCGTTCGTGAAGCGTTTCACCTGCCCACGCCAGCGAATGGCCAGCCAGCATCCCGGTCAGCGTCAGCAGGAACGAGCGTATGGTTATTTCCTTTATCGCCACACTCTATCTCCTCGAATTCATTCAACAACAATTGTCGGTTACGGCCAGAAACGAGCCAAGCGGCAAGCTGCCCGGCATTGTTCGTTATCGCCGATCCAGCGCCCGCGCGGCGTATCGTACCAGGCGTCATGGCTCGCCGCATCCATCAGGATTGCAACTCTCGCCACGCCTCAATCAGGGCGGCTGCTGCCCGCTCGACATCGGCTGGTGTCGTATAGTGGCCCACCGAAAGCCGCACGGCCCCCATCGCCCGCCCGGCGCTCAAGCCCATCGCCCCCAGTACGCCGCTCGCTGCCTGATTGTCGGCGTGGCAGGCCGAGCCGGTGGATGCCGCGATATCAGCCGCCGCCGCTTCCAACAAACCGTGGCCGCTGACGTCGGGGAACGACAGGTTGAGCGTGTTGGGCAAACGCGATTCGGGGTGCCCATTCAGCGCCAGGCCGGGGATGGCCGCGCAGAGCAGGCCGTGGAGCAGGTCGCGCCGATCACGCAATTGCGCCGGGTTTTCCGAAAGATTCAGCCGGGCCAGCCGGGCCGCCCTGCCCAATCCGACGATATAGGCGACATTTTCGGTGCCGGGCCGCAAGCCGTGCTCGTGCCCGGCACCCACGCTCACCGGGGAGAGCGGCGTGCCGCGCCGGGCGCCTGGGCGATTCCCTGAATCGCCAGGTTATTGGACTCGCTGGCGCAGCCGGTGAAAACAATTTCCCCCGGTTGCGCACCGATCAGCGCGGCCACATCGGCGCGGCCCTCCTCCACCGCCTGCCTGGCCTTCCGCCCATAGGGATGGGACGAGGAAGGGTTGCCGAAATGCTCGCGCAGCCAGGGTTCGATGGCATCCGCCACCTCCGGGGCCACCGGGGTGGTGGCGTTATAGTCGAGATAGACCGGCTTTACCTCCATCATGTCTCCTTCACTCCCTCAAGGGCATGTCGGTCATTCAATTCAGCGGCGGCGGCATTCAAGGCAAAAAACAGGGCGAACAGTGCGGCAAGAAAAGTCATGTTGCGTGTCGTATTCAGATACATGATTCAACTCTTCGATAGTGGTTACATCAACAAAAACAGGGCGCGGCGCCCAATTACATCAGTGCCTCGCCAAAAATACCGGCAGGGTGAGTCAGAATTCTGCCCGTCAGCAAACCTGCCCGGTAAACGCGCAGTTCGCCAGCCTCGAAGGCGGTCCATTTCCTGCCGCCAGGCAAAGGTTCAGTGGCGATCATTACGTTGTCGCCACCTCGCTCCAGATAATGAAGGCGGTCGTGGCCGTAGGCGATCAGGTATTCGCCGTCTGACATGAGAAAATTGAACTTGCCATAGGTGGCGACCATTTCACTAACCGCTGCCAGACCGGTGAATGAGGCGGCACCGATAGCGGTCGAATTTTCGGCAAGATGGCTCAACAGATGGCAGAAAGCGTATTCCGAATCGGTTTCGCCTTCAGGTCTGCACACGGACTGGCCATTAGCCAGTTCGATTCCCACAATGTCGGGCACCAAGCCGTTGTGGGCAAAAATCCACGTCTTCCCGCAACACACACGCTGAAACGGGTGGGTATTGCCGGTGTTGTTTACGGGCGGAAACTTTGCCTTGCGCACATGGGCGATGATCAGATCGGAGCACAGACTTAAGCACAAATTCTCGAACAGGGTACTCGAACAAGCGGGCCGAGGTTCCTTGGCAAGACGGAAGGCTCCATTTTTCCGCCAGGCGATGCCCCATCCGTCGGGATTGTCGGCCGTTTGGCCGCCGCGCTGACGGAATTCTCGAAGGCTTTCTCCAGGCGCTACAGCGGCACTGGTCGACATTCCAAACAGTTCGCACATGTGTTACCCGAGCGCCTGTTTCAAGTCGGCGATCAGGTCGGCGGGCTCTTCCAGGCCGATGGAGAGGCGGATCATGGTGTCGCCGATGCCGCGCCGCGCCCGTTCCTCGGCGTCGAGGCCGTGGTGGGTAGTGGTCACCGGCATGGTGGCGAGGCTTTCCACGCCGCCCAGGCTGGGGGCGATGGCGAACAGTTTGAGCCGGTCGGTCGCCTGCACCGCATCCGTGTAACTGCCTTTGAGTTCCAGCGTCAGCATGCCGCCGAACCCCTTCATCTGCGCTTTGGCAACGAGATGGCCGGAAAAATCGGGCAGGCCCGGATAATAGACCCGCGCCACCTTGGGGTGGCGCGCCAGGGCTTCGGCCACGGTCTGCGCCGTGGCGTTCTGGCGCTCCACCCGCACCGTCAGGGTACGGATCGAGCGCATCAGCAGCGCGGCGATTTCCGGGGAAATCGTGGTGCCCAGGTTCTTGCGCCAGTTCCACACTGCGGCCAGCAGGTGTTTCGAGCCCATCAGCGCCCCGGCGGTGAGATCGCTGTGGCCGCCCAGATACTTGGTGGCGCTGTGCACCACGAAGTCGGCGCCGAGTTCCAGCGGGTTCTGGTTCACCGGCGAGGCGAAGGTGTTGTCCACAGCCACCAGTGCGCCGCGCTCGTGGGCCTGGTTGCAGATGCGGCGGATGTCCAGCACTTCCAGGGTGGGGTTGGTCGGCGTCTCGAAAAACACCAGCGTGGCGCCCAAGTCGAAATACGCGTCGAGATCATCCAGGCGATTGCCGGGCAGGAAATAGGTGGGAATGTTGAGTTCGCGCATCTGGGTAGACAGCAGCTCCAGTGTGCCGCCGTAGGCATCGCCGATGCAGACAATGCCCTTGCGCCCGTGGGCGAGGAACAGCGCGCTTTCCGCCGCCATCCCCGAACAGAATGCCCACGCCGCCTCCGCGCCCTCCAGCGCGGCGAGCTTGGCCTCCAGGCTGAAGATGGTGGGGTTGAGGCCGTAGCGGGTGTACAGGCTGCCGGGCTTCCTGCCGTCCACCACGTCGAGCAGATCGGCGGTGGACGCGAATTTGAAAGTGGTGGCGGAATACAGCGGGGTGTGCGGAGAACCGTGAACGTCATCCAGTTCGCCAGCGTGGACGCAGCGGGTGGAAAGACCGGCTTGGTCATTCATGTCAGATCCCCTCAAGGAAATTATTCTGGATATCTTCCAGGCGTTGCAGGATATTCTGCTCGCCCGTGAGGTGGGGTGCCAGGCGCGTCAATTCGGCGTGAATGTCCGCCGGCGACAGAATGACGCCGTCGGAGGGCTGCAATGCAATGCCGTTCAGCAGCAGGGAAGGAAATCCCGTGCCGTGGGCGTCGCGGCTGTCGGTATGGACGATGTCCATTTCCATCCCGAAGCTGGACGATATTTCCTGTGCATAACGGGCGTAGAGCGTGCAACGGCCGCCGGGCGGTTGCTGCGAAATGACGCGAAGCTGGAAAGGGACGCCTTGTATTTCGATCAAGGCGGCCAGCAATTCCGGCGCAGCATCCGGCATGGCCGCAAAAATATCCTGGGGCGACAATGTTTCCCCGTTCGAAGGGGGGATTGCCTTGCCGTTTATCGAGAGGCTTGGGGCAATCCGCTCCTGCTCCGTAAGCGCCGGGAGGAAGGTGACACTGACCGGAAATTGTCCCAGTTGGCCGACTTTTTCAGCGTAGCGCAAATAAAGTGCGCAGCGCTTGCCGGGCGGGTTATTGGCTTCGAGATGGATCATGGTTTTCTCTCTCTACAATGTACTTTTGAACAACAGATAGGTGGCAACCACCACCAGGAACCAGCCGAATGCACGTTTCAGCGCGTCCTGCGAGAAACGGTGCGCCAGGCGGGTTCCGGCGAAACTGCCCATCACGGTGACGGCGGTGAAGGAAGCCATGATTCCCCAATCGACCGGAACCGCGCCGACGTAGCCGGCGAACCCCGCATAGGACTTCGCGGCGACGATGGCGAGCGAAGTGCCAACCGCCATCTTCATCGGGATGCCGGACAGCAGCACCAGCGCCGGTACGATCAGGAAGCCGCCGCCGACGCCGACTAGGCCGGTGAGCACGCCGACACCGATGCCGTGCGCGGCGATGTGGCCGAGGTGCGCTGAAACGGCTTGCTCCTCATTCAGGAGCGGACCGTCGGCAGTGGCAAGCTGCACGCCGGACACCCCTGGCGCCACGGCAGGTTTCCTATGCAGCATTTTCCAGGCGGCGGCGTACATCACCAGGGCGAACAGAACGAGTTGCACCACCACCGGCGTCACTACGCCCAGGCGCGCGCCGCCGTAGGTGCCGATCACCCCGAAAAAGCCGAACACCAGCGAAATTTTCACGTCCACATTGCCGCGCCGCCAATTGTCCCAGGCCGAGATCGTCGCGGTAACGGCGACGATGCCCAAGCTCATGGCGATAGCCGATTTGGCCTCCACGTCGAGCAGCAGCATCAGCGCCGGCATGGCGATGATCGAACCGCCCGAGCCGAACAGCCCGAGCACGATACCGGTGGCGGCACCGGCGAAAATGGCAAGCAGGATCATGCGCCTCCCCCTTAATTTATCTATTTAACTCAATTGAACCCTTGAATATTGGGAAAAAAATGCGGCTCAAAAAACCAGCACCTTGTCCGCCCATTCCGTCCATTCGGCCAGATGCTCCAGGGTGGAATGCTGCGCGCCGGGAATCATTTCCTCGTCGCGCAAGCCACGCGCTTCCATGCACGCGCCGCACACGCCAATTTGCGCGCCGCGTTTCAGAATGCTGGTGGCGAAAAACTCAATGTTGTAATAGCCCTCCGGCACCTTCTGCCCGGCCTTGGCGCACAGAGCGGCATCGCCCAGCAAAAAGACGCGGATTTCGCTGCCCCCATGCTTGGCCAGCGCCCGCGCCAGGCGGAAACCGTTAAAGCTACGCTCCGTGCCGTAGGGCGGATCGTTGAGGATGAACAGGGTTTTCATGATGGCCTCCTCGGCAAAAAATAATAATCAAGAGAACTCTTGAATTAGATTATGGGCAAGCCTCTGCCCGGTGTCAATCAAAAGTTTTCATGAATACCCTGAGAGGAGTTGGGAAATTACAATATGAAACAGGTGGCGAGCCTCGAAAAACCGGTGTCGGCACAAGACAAGTTCAGTCTTCTCCGCTCCGCCCCTGCTTTCTTTTCCCCAGGAAGCCGCAATATCTTTCGACGAACTCAACGGCGAAATCCTGTTCCGATTCCGAAAGCGGTTCCAGCAATGCCGCGATCTTGTCGGCCTTACTGAATTTGGCGGGCAGCGGTTCGCTCAGCAATTGCGCCATCGTCACCCCCAAAGCCTGTGCCACCCGTTGCAGCGTCGGCAGGGACGGCAAGGTGGCTCCCCGCTCGAAACGGGAAATCGTAACGGGGTCGATATCGAGACTGTTGGCCAATTGCTCCTGGGTCACCCCGAGAGCGTTGCGCCAAGTAGCGATGTTTCTTCCCAGTGAAGCGGCAAGCTCATAACGCACATCTAAACCTTTTCTGTTTACCTGTCGGATAAGCAGAAATCATTGAACGAATGTCGGTATCGTGTTAGGGTTTAATCAGCCTATAAAACAGATATACAAATAACATCAAAATGACTATTAATTCTGCTCGAAGCAATTTATCCCAGTCGGTAGAAGGCCTGCAAGCCTTCCTTGTCAGATGCGGCGGCGCGCTCCCGTGATGAGGAACGCCACGATGAGCAGGGCCGCCAGCACGGGGCCGAAAGGCTGGTCGAGCGCCAGCGCGACGAAGAAGGCCAGGTTGTAGGCCGCCACGCCGATGGCGACGCTGACCCAGCCGGCGCGCCGCCAGTCCGGCGCGAAACGGAAAGCAAGCCAGGGCGGCACGAAGACCAGCGCGAAGGCCGCCATCAGGCCGATGGTGGCGGTTCCCGCCGCGATGGCCAGCGCGGCCAGCAGGTCGAACCCCAGGTGCCAGCGCCAGGCGGGGAGCCGGTTGGCGGTTTCGTTCTCGGGAAAAAGCCGGGCGGCGATGAGGCGCGGCGTCAGCCGACGCAGCGCCGGTAGCGCAATCAGCGCGACGAGCGCGTCAAGCAGCAACTCCCGCCGCCCCGAGAAATAGAGTTGCCCGTCCACCACGGCGTGCGCCAGGGCATCGCCCAGCGGGGTGTTGGCCGCGACGAGCAGCGTGAGCGTCCAGCCACTGAGGATCATCAAGCCGTATGCGCTGTTGCTGCGGCTGCCGGAAAGATGCTTGAAAGCCGCACCGGCCAAGGCGCCCAGGGGCGCACCCCAGATTGCGGGAAGGGCGAATGCGGTGCCGATCAGGGCCGTTGCGGCGGCGAGATGCGCGAAGCCCAGGGTTGCCAGCCATTCGTCGCGCAGGCGCAACAGGTTGCCGACCAGCGGCAAGATCAGCGCCACCGCCAGACCGGCAAGGAAGGGGAACACGAACAGGCTATCCATGGCCGACAGGTTTCAGGGTGACAATGCGCGTGCAAATCGCGTCGAGAAATGCGCGGTCATGGCTGACGACCAGCGTGCCCCTCTGTTTGGCGGCTGCGGCGATTTCTTCGGCGGCAAAACGGATGTGAGCGTGATCGAGGTTGTTGGTCGGCTCGTCGAGCAAGACGATGTCGGCGCCCCCCGCGAGACAGCCCCAAAGACACAGGAGCTGGTATTCGCCGCCGGAGAGGCGGTCGGTGCGCACGTCAAGCCGGGACTGAAGGCGCGCGGGCGGCGTCAAACCGTCCGCGCCCAGATAGTGCAGCATGTCGCGCCCGGAAAGCGGGGTATCCGCGAGACGCACCGGGCGTTGCGGCAGGTAGGCCAGCCGCGCACCGGCTGCACGGAACAGCTTGCCGCCATGCGTCTTGGCGCTGCCCAGCACGGCCTTCAGCAGCGTGGATTTTCCGGCGCCGTTGGGCCCCAGCAAACCCAGCGTTTCGCCGCGCGCAAGTTCCAGGCTCACGGGCGGCGAAACCGGGTGCGCATAACCCGCGATCACATTTTCCAGGCTGAGAAGCGTCTCCACGGCAGGGCAAGATTCCGGGGTCACGGCCTAGCGGCGGCCAGCGCCTGTACCCAGCCGTCGATCACCGCGAAGTAGGCTTCCGCCGAGGCGCCGTAGGGTGGTTCGAGCGCAACGACGGCGGTTTTCCAGCCGAGGGCGGCGGCGAGTTTTTCCGCGCCCGCCGCCGGCTGGTACGCCGTGTGCAGGATAACCCCCTGCCGCCCCTTGAGTTTGTTTGCCAGCCCGCTGAGATGGCTTGCCGTCGGCGGCACGCCGGGCACTGGTTCCAGATAGCCCAGCACCGGCAGGCCAAGCCAGCTCATCAGGTAGTTACCGTCCTTGTGGTAAAGCACGGCCCCAGGGCTGTTCGCGGCCAGACGCTGCCACGCCGCCGTGCGGGCTTCGGCCGCTGCGGCAAAGCGGGCGGCACGCTGGCGATAGCCGGATGCTCCGGCCGCATCAAGCGTCGCCAGGCGTTCGGCAAGCGCCGCAGCGATGCGCGCCATGCGCGAAGGGTCGAGATTGACGTGCGGATTACCCGCCGGATGCACGTCGCCGTGCGCCCGGTCCGCCGTTGCCCCGCTTTCCAGCAGCGGCACTTGGGCCGCCGCCTCGAAATAGCCCAGGCGCCCCGGCAATATTGCCGGATTGGCCGCGTTGTTGATGGCCGCCGGCAGCCAGCCCATCTCCAGCTCGGCGCCGACGGCGACGACCAGCCCGGCGTCGCGCAGGGCGCGCATCATGGAAGGCCGCGCCTCCAGTACATGGACATCGCGGTCCGGCGGCGCGAGTTCGGTCACTTTGACCGTGGCGCCGCCGACCTCGCGCGCCAGCATGCCCATGCTCGTGGTGGTGGCGACCACGTCGAGCGCCCAGGCAAACTGCGCCCACAGGCTTAGTGCGGCAATCAGCAGGAATCGCATGGCCCTTCTCCTTAGAAACTATGGGCGCCATGGGTGCCCAGGCTGTGCTGATACTGGAGGAAGAGCTGGCTCAAACCTTCCTTCGCGCCATCCACATAGAGATTGGCGCGGGACGCCTGCAGGCGCAGCAGCGAAAACTCGGTCAGGCTGCGCGTCAGCGCGAAAGTCCAGCGGTCGGATTGGTTCTTGTTCCACAGCGTGCCGCTCGGGCCTACGAGCTGGTTGGTCATGCCCGTGACGTCATAGCGCAGGCCGGTGCGCCAATACGGGGCGAAGCCATAGCTGCCCTCGGCGACGAAACCGTCCTGGGTAAAGTCGCGCGCCTGGCCGACGCGCGAGCCGATTTCATGGAAGGCGATGTGCATATCCTTACTGGCGCGCAAATATTCGGCAAGCAGTTTCAGATTGCCGTGGCCCCCGATATTGCCGGCATCGTATTTGTAAACCCAGTCCGTTCCCCACAGCGCCCCTTTGCCTTCGAGCGCATTCACGAGAGCTGCGGGGTCTTCCAGAGAATGGTCATGCACCTCCTGGTGCTGGCGCGCCTGCGCGCCCCAGAGGCCGAACTGCAGGGCATGGCGGTCGCCCAGGTCGGGTGAAAATTTGGCAAATGCCGTGTAAAGGCGAGGTCCGGCCTTGGCTGCGGACAGCCCGCCGGCGCCGGTGGCAGCCAGGGGGGTGCCGTCGGCGCGCAACTCGGGAATTTCTGCACCCGCGCTGCCGAATAGCTGCTCGCGCCCTTGCAGGAGTTCCACACCCAGCTGCGTGTACCAGTTGCCGGTCTTCGGCAGCCAGCTCAAGCGCATGCCGGTATCCGACAGGCCGTGCTCTCCCAGCAGCGTGCGGTAGGCGAGATTTTGGTCGACGAAATCCCACTGATGCGGGTGTTTGTCGTTCAGGTAGCCGATGCCGGAAAGGAACTTGCCGCCGCGCAACTTGAGTCCCGCAGGCAGGCTGCGCGTGTCGAAATAGGCCTCTTCCAGTTCCACTGCGCCGCTGGAGGTCAGGGCTATCATCATGCGGGCATCGAAGTGCGGGCTAACCGTGGCGGAAAACACCAGCTCCGTTTCGCGCAGGTTGAAACCGCGCTCCAGCGCGCCATGGTCGTGGCCCTCATGCTCGTGTGCATGGTGAATGCCGTCGATTTGCTCGCTCAGTTCGGCGCCCAGCCCCTTGCGATTGTCTCCATAGACCACGCCGTCGAGAATCAGCGAGATTTGCGGATTGAAGGCGGCGCCCGCGCCGACTTGCCCCAAGCGGTCGCGGGAATCCTCCCTGGCAGCGGCCAGCGGCGCGGGTCCGGCGCCTTCGGCTCTTTCCAGGCGTTTTTCCAGGTCGCGGATGCGCGCCTCGTAGCCTTCCTTCATTTGTTTGATTTCATCGCGGATTTGCGCCAGTTCGGCGGAATCGGCGGCCAATGCGCCGAAGGGCGCGGAGAGGGCGAGCGTAACGCTCGCCGCCAGCAGGGTGCGGGAAAAGGTCATGACGGGTTCCTCGTAAAAAATGACGGTACGGCGGCGTGCAGGCGCACGGCCGCCGAGATGAACTCATGTCAGATTGAACCCGGATTTTCCATTAGGCGGCGCTATGCGCCTACGCGGGCGGCGATGACCGGTTTACGGCGTTTTTGCGCCCCACGTGGAATATCCGGGTTAAAACGGGAAGGGGGGCGCGCGCGCGCGGTAAAAGCGCCGCGGCGCGGAAAAAAACAGCAGCAGCAAGGCTGCGGAAAGCAGCCCGGCGGCGAGGGGCGCCGCAAATGCCAGCGGCGCGGAAGCGAGCGCGGCGCTAACGCCGGCATAGGTTAGGCACTGCTCGCAGGCCGGCGAATGCGGCAGGTGCTTCTCCTGCGAGGCGTGCTCCGGCAGGTGCGCCAGCGCGTGCGTCGCCGCGCCCTGCTGCGCGAACAGCAGGACGAAGGCAAAAGCGAGATGCAGCAGCCAACGCGATTTCATTTTTTCATCATCGGTCAGGAGGGGCGCTCGTGTCAAATGACATCCGGCTGTTGGTCTGCCGGACACCGGCAAGGATTTCAGGCTCGCACCGCCGCCGAAGGAGCCGCATGTGGCGGCGGGGGAGGCGGCGGGGGCGGGGGCGGCGGCGGCTCAATTTGTGCGGGCTTGGGTGGCGGAAGCTCGGTGCGCTGGGCCACCTGCTTTTGCACCTCGGCTTCTTGTATCTGCCGGTTTTCCTCTTGCCGCGCGGTCAATTCGGCGTGCGTTCTTTCGTTGCGTGCAATGTGGTTCTGGTTGGTAATCGCATGCAGTTGCGCGATCTTGGCTTCCCAGCGGGCATTGTTCATGTGCCATTGTCTTTTCGCATCGGCGGCGATCAGGTCGCTGGCCTCGGATTTGCGCGACAGCGCCATGCCTTCCGCGCTGATGGTGACTTTAGCACTGGGGGAAACCTCCTTTCCCGGCGCGGGTTGCGCGGAGGCCGCCGCCGCCATGGCCATGACGCCGGTGGCAGCTTCCCCTGCGTATTGCAGTTGGGCGTAGAGCGATGAACCGATAACAGACATATTCCCAGCGCCAAAAGAAATTTCGGGCAGGATTTTACAAATCTGTCCGCCTGCTGACAAGTGACCCGCTGCTGGCGCACGTCTGATTTCCGCCCTGCAAGGCGACATCGCCCTGTTTCGTAGTCCGGGCTTGTAGTCAGTCAACCTGAAATGACGGTGCTAGCGTTTTTTCGCGCGCGGATGGGCGGCGTCGTAAACCTGCGCCAAACGCTGAAAATCGAGGTGGGTATAAACCTGGGTGGTCGAGATATTGGCGTGGCCGAGCATTTCCTGCACGGCGCGCAGGTCGCCGGATGATTGCAGCAGGTGGCTGGCGCAGGAATGGCGCAGGACATGGGGATGCACGCGGGCGCTGATGCCGAGTTTGAGCGCCCAGTGTTCGAGGCGGTACTGGATGGCGCGTCTGCCGAGACGGCTGCCGTTGCGGCCGACGAACAGGGCGGCTTCATCCGCCTTCGCCATGGCCTGGCGGTGCGGCAGCCAGGCGCGGATGGCGGCGACGGCGTAGCTGCCCACCGGCACTTCGCGGATCTTGTTGCCCTTGCCGGTGATGCGCGCGCTGGCGGCTTCCAGGTCGATTTCGTCGGGACGCCAGTTCAGTTGCACCAGTTCCGCCAGACGCAGGCCGGAAGAATAAAACAGTTCCAGCATGGCGCGGTCGCGCGCCGCCAGAGCGGTGTCTTCATCCACCGCCATCAGGTGGCTGGCCTGGTCGGGAGAAAGCGCGTGCGGCAGGGTTTTGGCGCCCTTGGGCGCGCGCAGGCCGACGCAGGGGTTGTGGGTGTAGCCGTGCCGGGCTACCAGGAAATGATAGAAGCCGCGCCAGGCGGAAAGCGCGCGCGCCAGCGATTTGCTGCCCAGGCCGCGCGCATGGAGCTGCGCGACGAAGCGGCGCAGGTGGTGGACCTGCAATTGCGCCAGCGGCGTGCCCTCCGCCAGTTCGAGCAACACTCTAATGTCGTGGCGGTAGCCGGTGGCGGTATGCGCCGCCAGCCGCCGCTCGGCGCTCAGATGGTCGAGGTAGGCATCGAGCAGAACCCCGGCAGCTTCTCGGCCTTCCGCATCCGGCATGCTCACGGCTGCGCCGGGTAAGTCGCCCTGATCTTTTTCGCTGGTTGTCACTGGTTGCCCCGCCTGTCCGGGTCAATCGGGTTGAAGGGTTCCATTTTGTCAGATTTCAGGGATTGCCGCCGCTTGTGACGGCGTGTTTTGCAGCTGGCGCTGGTCTTGGTACAATAACCAACGAGTTTTATCAACCATAATCCCTTGCGCACCATGAATCCGGAAAAAAGCCTGTGGCGAGTATTCTCCGCCGCCCCCCACCGTATGATGTTTCTCGCCGGCGCCGTGCAGGGCGTGCTGGCGCTGTCGTGGTGGCTGGCCGACCTGCTGGGGCGCTACACTGGCCTGTACGCCCCGCTTTCGTGGCCGCTGCCATCGCCGTGGCTGCATGGCTTCCTGATGATCTACGGCTTTTTTCCGTTTTTCATTTTCGGCTTTCTCATGACCGTCTATCCCAACTGGATGAACGGCGAGAAGATTCCGCCGCGCCGCTACGTCCCGGTCTTCGGCTTGATGAGCGGCGGCGTGGCGCTGTTTTATCTGGGGTTGTTGCTCGGCGCGCCGCTGCTGGCGCTGGGCGCGTTGCTGATGCTGACGGGCTGGGCGCTGGCGCTGCGCGCCCTGTTCCACGTGCTGCTGGCGGCGGTGCATCCCGACAAGCTGCATCCCGCCATCACCGCAGCGGCACTGGTGCTGGGCTGGCTCGGCTTGCTGGCGTATTGCCTGTGGTTTGCGGGCGCCGACGGGTTGTTCGCGCTGATCGGAATGAAAGTGGGAGTCTGGCTGTTCCTGGTGCCGGTGTTCTTCGCCGTTAGCCACCGCATGATTCCTTTCTTCACCAGTCGCGTGCTGCACGATTACCAGATTGTGCGCCCGAAATGGGCTCTGTGGACGGTGCTGGCCTGCTCCGTCGGGCACGGCCTGCTGGAAATTGCCGATGCCGGGCGCTGGCTGTGGCTGGTTGACCTGCCCTTTCTAGCTGCCTCCCTGCACCTGACCTGGCATTGGGGTATCGCGCGCGCCATGCAGCCGCGCATCCTCGCCGTGCTGCACATCGGCTTCGCCTGGCTGTCCGTGGCGCTGGCGCTGTACGTAGTGCAAAGCTTGGCAGCGCTGGCGGGCTTTGCGCTGTTCGGACAGGCGCCGCTACACGCGCTCACTGTTGGTTTCTTCGCCGCCATGCTGCTGGCCATGGCCACGCGCGTTACCCTCGGCCATTCCGGCTTCGATCTGGTGGCGGACGGTGCTACCTGGGCCTTGTTTCTCGGCTTCCAGGGTGCGGCGCTGGCGCGCATCGCCGGCGATCTGCCCCTGCCCATGCCGCGCGGCCATCTGTTCCTGCTCGCCGCGCTAATCTGGCTGCTGTGCTTCATTCCCTGGGTGGTGAAGTACGCGCCGATGTTCTGGCGCCCGCGCGCGGACGGTCAGCCGGGGTAAGGCCCAAGGCAAGCGTTTCTATTGCACCAAGCCCAAGCCTTTTCGGTCACCACTGCATCCAGCGGAATGTCCCAAGGCTCGCGCGGTACGCGCTCCACTTTCTGGCATTCGTAGCCGACACCGACCAGCAGGGGCTTGCGCCAGTGCTTGCGCCGCATCAGATAAGCCAGGCTGGCATCGTAAAATCCGCCGCCCATGCCGAGACGGTAGCCTTCGGCATCGAAGCCGACCAGGGGAAGGAGCAGCAGATCAAGCTGCCAGGCGCGTACCGGGCGCGGCGACCAGTGCTCCTCGATGCCGAAGCGATTGGCGTACCAGCGCGGGAGCGCGGTCAGGCGGCTGAATCCCAGGCGGCGCTGAAAACGCGGCGGCACCACCGGCACGTAGCATTCCTTGCCCAGCCAGGATAACTGGTTGAGCAGGGGCAGCAGGTTCATTTCCTCGGCGGTTGCCACATAGAAAGCAATGCGGCGGCTGCGCAGCAACACGCCGCTACGCCCGACGTTACGGCGCAGTTCCCGGGCAGCGCGGCGGCGGCGCCACGGCGAAATGGCGCGGCGCGCCTGGCGCAGCATGCCGCGAAGTTCGCGCTTGTTCATGGATGGAATCGAAAGAGGGTAGGCCGCGAAAAAACAAGCCCCCCGCAAATGCCGTCAGACCAGCATCTTGAACCTAGGGTTCAAGTTGGCCACAACCTACAGTCGCATCAGGCTCATCCGCAAGGGACGTGCACAACAGCTTCTGTATTGGCCGCAGCCAGTTAGCATATATTGGTTCAAAGAATATATGGCCTAAACGAACACCGCAGGGGACAACTCTGGAACGCTTGCCGGAATTCTCCCGCTGTGAACTGGGAGGGCTTTCCGGGCTAAAACAATTTGTCCTGTTCGGACATGGCTTGCTCGACTTGAGCTTGCATGTGGCCCATTCTACGCTTGAATTCCCCAATGTCAAAACCGCCGGGAAGCCGTGCGGAAAGGAGTTCGTGGGTAATGTTGAGTGCCGCCATGATGGCGATGCGTTCGGTGCCGACGATCTTGCCGGTGTCGCGGATATCGTTCATCTTGCGGTCGAGGTAGGCCACCGCGTCGAGCAGCGCCTGTTCTTCCCCCTCTGGACAAGCGACGCGGAACTCGCGCCCCATGATGCTGACATCCAGGCTCCGGCTCATTCGTCTTCCTCGGGAATCTGTTCGAGCAGGCGTTCGAGGCGGGATTTCGCCGCTTCGATCTTCTCGGCGAGGTGGTGCTTGTCGTTCTGCACACCGGCCATCTCCTGGCGCAACTGGAGGTTTTCCGCGCGCAGACGCTGACACAGTTGGACAAGTTGGGTAACCCTGTCTTCGAGGGCTTTGAGTTCGGCTTCCATGGCGACACTATAAGTTTAAAAATCGTGTTAAGTCAATATGTAAGAAAATATTTTGAATGTTGTTTGATACGTCTGCCGCGATGGCGACTCCGGCACGATTCCCGCGCCGGAGCGGTTTGGGGTGTCCCCCAGCCTACGGCGCCTTCCCGAAGCGGCGCATTCAGCCCGCCAGCCCGCCCAGCGCCAGTTCCGCCGCGCGCAGCACGGCGCGCGCCTTGTTGCGGGTTTCCGTCCACTCGCTGTCGGGTTGCGAATCGGCGACGATGCCGGCCCCCGCCTGCACCGTCAGCATGCCGTCCTTGACCACGCCGGTGCGTAGCGCGATGGCCAGGTCCATGTCGCCGTTGAAGCCCAGGTAACCGACCGATCCGGCATAGATACCGCGCTTGGTCGGTTCCAGTTCGTCGATGATTTCCATGGCGCGCACCTTGGCCGCACCGGATACGGTACCCGCCGGAAAGGTGGCGCGCAGCACGTCCATGGCGTCCAGCCCGTCCTTGAGCTTGCCTTCGACGTTGGAGACGATGTGCATGACGTGGGAATAACGCTCGATCACCATGCGGTCGGTGACCTTGACCGAGCCGGTTTGCGCGACCCGCCCCACATCGTTGCGCCCCAGGTCCATGAGCATCAGGTGTTCGGCGATTTCCTTGGGGTCGGCCAGCAGTTCGTCCGCCAGCGCTTCGTCTTCCTCGCGGCTTTTGCCGCGCGGGCGCGTCCCGGCAATGGGGCGCACGGTCACGTCGTGGTCTTCCAGGCGCACCAGAATTTCCGGGGAGGCGCCGACCACGTGGTGGTCGCCCATGTCGTAATAGAACATGTACGGGGAGGGATTGAGCGAACGCAGCGCGCGATAGAGCGACAGCGGCGAGGCGCTGAAAGGCTGGCGCATGCGCTGCGACAGCACCACCTGCATGATGTCGCCGTCGAAAATGTACTGCTTGGCTTTTTCCACCGCCTGCTTGAAGGCCGCTTCGCCGAATTCGGAAACCGCCTCGGCGGGTGCGGCGGGCGCCACCGCCGGGATTTCCGCCGGGCGGCGCAGCAGGCGGTGCAGTTCGTCCAAGCGTGCCTGCGCCTTGTCGTAGGCGTGCGGCTCGCCGGGGTCGGCATAAACGATGAGGTAGAGCTTGCCGGAAAGATTGTCCATCACCGCCAGCTCTTCCGATTGCAGCAGCAGGATGTCCGGCGTGCCCTGCGTGTCGGGCTTGATCGTTGCGGCCAGCTTGCGCTCGATGTAGCGGATGGTGTCGTAGCCGAAATAGCCCACCAGGCCGCCGGTAAAGCGCGGCGAGCCAGCGCGCTGCGCCACCTTGAGGCGCGCGCGGTAGGACTGGATGAAGGCCAGCGGATCGCCGGTCTCGACCTCCTCCAGCACTTCCCAATCGTTTTCCACGGTCACGCGCTGTCCGCGTACCACCAGGCGGATTTTGGCGGGCAGGCCGATGAAGGAATAGCGTCCGAAGCGTTCGCCGCCCACCACCGATTCGAGGAAATAGGAAAAGGGGCGGTTGGCCAGCTTGAGATAGACGGTCAGCGGGGTGTCGAGGTCGGCGAGTGTTTCCCGTACCAGGGGGATGCGGTTATAGCCTTGGCTGGCAAGGCGGTCGAATTCTTGTTTGGTCATGTTGTTTCACCTGAAGTAATCATCAAAAAATGGGGCCATTCTGGCGTTGCGGGTCTCACCATCGCCAGGGCCAGGCCTCGAACATTTTTTGTTTTTCCTTCAGGTCCATGCTTCAAATCTTCTTTATCAGTTTTACCGCTTCCAGCAGGTTTTCGATTACCGCATCGCAATTTTGCTCGCGCACATCGCGCCCGCCATTGTAGCCGTAGGGCAGCAGAAACACGCGGCATCCGGCGGCGTTGGCGGCCTGCGTGTCGTTGAGCGAGTCGCCGATCAACAACAGCTCGCCCGGTATGCAGCCGAAGAATTCGGCGGCATGCAACAGGGGCAGGGGGTCGGGTTTTTTCTTTGGCAGGCTGTCGCCGGAAAGAATCAGGCTGAAGGCGGGTTTCAGGCCCATCGCCTCCAGCAACGGCAGGGTGAAAATTTCCGCCTTGTTGGTGACGCAGGCCAGCGGGAACCCGGCAGCGCGCAGGGCATTTACCCCTTCCAGCGCACCCGGATAGGGGCACGTGGCAAGCGTCAGCACTTCGGCGTAATGCTTCTGGAACAGGGGCAGGGCGCGCTCGAAAAGGGCTGCATCGGGTTGGCCGTGCATTTCGCCGGTCAGCGCGCGTTTCACCAGATTGGCGATACCGTTGCCGATGAATGACTGGATTTTCGCCAGATCGACCGGCGGCCGACCCAGGTCGCGCAGCATGCGTTGCGCCGCTTCGGCGATGTCCGGCGCGGTGTCGAGCAGCGTGCCGTCAAGATCGATGACCACTGCCCGGATGGGCAGAGGAAAGGCAGTTGGGTCCAGCATGGCTTATTTTCCTTTGGGCGGCTCGGTAGACTGCGCGGGCACGGCAGCAACTTCTGGAGCGGGCGGGGCTGCGGGTGCAGGCTCCGGTTCTGGAACTGCTTCGCCTTCTGCTTCGCCCTCGGCCTTCTTGGCGGACTCCGCCGGTTTCAGAATCACGGGCGGCGGCGGCGGAAAGTTGGTATCGACCTTCTTGTCCTTCACGTCCACGTCCGCCTCGCGCCAGCCTTCGAGAATGGCGGTCTGGCTGAAGTCCGGGTTTTCGCGCATGCACTGTTCCGGCGACTTCTTCGAAACGCGGCAGGCATAGCCCATGGCTGACGCATCCTTGGCCTTCTGGCCGGGGATTTCGAATTCGCAACCGGCGAGCAGCAGTGGCGGCAACAGCCACGCGAGGCGTTTCATGGATGGACGTCTCAGGCCTTCGCCAGCTCCGCGCGCATGGCGGCTACCACGGAATCATAGCGGTGCGGGTCGCTGTCCTTGCCCGCGCCGTAAATCGCCGAACCGGCGACGAAGGTATCCACGCCGGCTTTCGCCACTTCCAGGATATTGCCCGGCCCCACGCCGCCATCGATTTCCAGGCTGACATTCAGGCCCCTGGCATCAATCATCTGGCGCACCTTGCGTGCCTTGTCGAGCACGTAGGGGATGAATTTCTGGCCGCCGAAACCGGGGTTTACCGACATCAGTAGCACCATGTCCAGTTTGTCCAGGGTGTATTCCAGAACGTCCAGCGGAGTGGCGGGGTTGAATACCAGCCCGGCCTTGCAACCGCTTTCCTTGATAAGGCCGATGGTGCGGTCGACGTGTTCGGAGGCCTCCGGGTGGAAGGTGATGTAGGTAGCACCCGCCTTGGCGAAGTCGGGGATGATGCGATCCACCGGCTTGACCATCAGGTGTACGTCGATGGGCGCGGTCACGCCATGCTTGCGCAACGCCTCGCACACCAGCGGGCCGATAGTCAGGTTGGGGACGTAATGGTTGTCCATCACGTCGAAATGAACAACGTCCGCGCCGGCGGCGAGAACGTCATCGACTTCCTGGCCCAGCTTAGCGAAGTTGGCGGACAGGATGCTCGGGGCAATACGATAATTCGGCATGGCATTTCCTTGATGGTTTTATATGCAAAGGTCAGATTCTAACCACAAAACCCGCTAAATAAAAATCGGCCTGCCGTGACGCAAACAACAGGCATTTCCCGCTTCGACGGAATGGTATTAATGATATTTCGCATTTATTAAGATTGTTTCAACGCACCCAATAAGATAACATCTTTTTTCAGACCTGATTCCACAACAAAACCAGAAAAATGCCTGTTATGAACCCGTTGAACCTGGAGATTTTTTCGCGCCGCCTGATCCTCGCCACCCTTCTTGTCGCCCCGTTCGGGTCAGGGCATGCCACGCAAAAAGGGAACGATCTCAACAGCCTGTTAAATATGGAACTTGGCCAGTTGCTGAACCTCCAGGTCAGCACTGCGTCGCGTTCCCCCGAACGCTATGCCCGTTCCCCAGGCACCCTGCTGGTGGTCAGCCGCCAGCAGATTCGCGAACGCGGCTACCGCACCCTGGCTGAGTTGCTGGCCGACATGCCCTCGATGGATGTGCATAGTCTCGCCAATGGCACTAGTAACAACGCCGTCGCCGTGCGCGGCGTGGTCGGCAACAACAAGCTGCTGATCTTGCAGGACGGGGTGCGTATCTCCTCGCCGACGGGCGATCCCATCGCGCTGATGGACAACTTCCCGCTCTACCACGTGCGCCAGGTCGAGGTCGTCTATGGTCCCGCCTCAGCCCTCTATGGCGCTGATGCCTTCACCGGCGTGGTCAACCTGATTACCGGCATGGACACCGCTACGGGCAGTGAAATCGCTCTTGAGGGCGGCAGCTTCGGGCACCGTTATGGTCACTTCAACCTGGTCAAACCCGTGGGCGAAGCTGCCCGCCTGCAACTTGGCGGTCATTGGCGCGAGAACGACAACGCCGATCTTTCGAAATATTATCCCGACCTCTTCGCCACCGTGAGAGCGGGCGACCACTACAGCCAGCCCACCGCCAGCCGTTCGCTGAATGCCCGCCTGGACTGGTCGGATTCGGTCTCGCTGGGCTGGAACCACAGCCGCTACCGCGCCCCCACCACCATCAGCGCCAAACCCGCCGGCGTGCTCTACAACGCCCGCGCCGATTACATCACCCTGCTCGACACGCTGTGGGGCGAGTGGCGCTGGCGCATGAGCGACACGCTTTCCGGCAAGATCATGCTGGACTGGTCGCAGCATGAGGTTGACCCGAGTTCGGAGTTCGTCAATTCGTTTACCAATTTCGAACACAGCGGCTACAAGTATTCGCGCAACCAGCGCCGACACATCGAACCCCAGATTACCTGGGAACAGGCCGGACAGCGGGTAATAGCCGGTCTCAACCTGGAATGGTTCGACGCCCTGCCGAAGACCGCCAACCTGCCGCACCCCTACAATCAGGGCGGCCCGTTCTATTACGCGAACAGCGATGACCGGCTGGAAATCGAGATTTTCCGCCAGCGCTACCAGAACCGGGGCGCCTATGTTCAGTATTCCGGCGAACTCGATGAGCGCACCCTGCTGCATCTGGGGGTGCGCTACGACGACAACTCGGTTTACGGCACCAGCCTTACCCCGCGCGCAGGCGTCAACTACACGCTAGCCTCCGGCATGGTGCTGAAATACCTGTACGGCGAGTCCTTCCTGGCGCCCTCGCCGTTCTATGCGTATGAAAACTGGGGCGGCTTCAACCCCGGCAGCCCGGCGCCGCTGACCAGCTACTATTTCCACGTTCCCAACACCAGCCTGCAACCGGAGCTGCTGCGTTCACACGAATTGCGCCTGATCTACGCACCTACGGAAGGCTTGGAGCTGAACGCCGGACTCTACCGCCTGCGCGCCCAGGACATCATCTATCGCACCAATACCCCCACGGTGGCGAGCGGCTTCGTGCCCGGCGGCACGATCTTCTGGACCGCCCACAACGACAACATCGGCGCGCTGGAAGCCAGCGGTATCGATGCGGGCTTCGATTACAGCCACAGCGGCAGCGGCTGGAAGGCCCGCTACTTCGGCAATGCCAGCTATACCGACGGCGAACTCTCCAGCCTCACCAAGACCGTACCCCTGCCTTTCGTGTCGCGCGGCAAGATCAATCTCGGCGTGACCTATACCCTGCAAAACACCTGGCAGCTTACCCCCAGGCTGCGCTGGGTCAGCGATGCCCAGGGGCCGGTAGACAATGGCCGGGTACGCGTTCCCGGCTACACGGTGGCCGATCTTTACGCGCGCTGGCTGGGTGTCGGCGACAAGACCGATCTCTTCCTGCGCATCGACAACCTGCTCGACCGCCGCTACGTCAACGTCGGTGACGGCGGCTCGGGCGGTTTCGCCGGTTCGCCGCAGGAACCGCGGCGCATCGTGCTGGGGGTCAACGTCGGCTTCTGAATGCTGCGCCGACAGCCGTAGCCGTCAGCCTTTGGCTTTCAGGCGAGCTTGCAACTCCGCAAAGGGATTGTGGGTCGCGCCGGATGGCGCGTTGCCCTGAACCCTTCCTCGCGCCGCCTCATCCAGAACGCGGGAATGTTCGTTGTCGTGGCAATACAGGCAAAGCAACTCCCAATTGCTGCCATCCGGCGGATTATTGTCGTGATTGTGGTCTTTGTGATGCACCGTCAACTCGCGCAAGCGGATTCCAGAAAACTCACGTCCGCAACGCCCACAAATCCACGGGAATAATTTGAGAGCCCGCTCACGATAAGTCCCCTCGCGTTCGCTGCTATGGCGGCGGGCTTCGGCGATGACACGGTCAAGCCGCGCAGAATCGAGCGTCGAAGGCTTGGTCATGGCACCCGGCAGGTACGTGAGAACAGACTCAGCGGGTCGTCAATGGAATGGTGTCGGAAGCGTGCTTCTTGGCCTGTTTGGCCGTTTTCTTTTCCTTGGCGCTCTTGGCGGGCTGCTTCTTGGTTTCCTTGTTGCTTTTTTGTTCCTTGCTCATGATCCTCTCCTTGTGGGCATCCAGTTAGTCCGGGAAGCCTCAGTATAGGCTGATGAGCGACGGGATACCAGTTGCTGGCGTCACTGCTAGAGGTGCGCTGACGGGTCGCTAAACGCCAGGCCGAGGGCTGCGGCGACTTGGGAGTTGGTGACCGCGCCCCGGTCGGTATTGAGTCCGGCGCGCAGGTGCGGGTCGTCGCGCATGGCTTGCCGCCAGCCCTTATCCGCCAGAGCGAGAACGAAGGGTAGGGTCGCGTCGTTTAGTGCGAAGGTGGAGGTGCGCGGCACGGCGCCCGGCATGTTGGCCACGCAGTAATGTACGACACCGTCGGTCACGAAGGTTGGCGCGGCATGGGTGGTTGCCCGGCTGCTGGCAAAGCAGCCGCCCTGGTCGATGGAAACATCCACCAGCACCGAACCGGGCCGCATGCGCGCCAGCATTTCCCGTCTTACCAGCTTCGGCGTCGCGGCGCCCGCCACCAGCACGGCCCCCACCACCAGATCGGCGGCGAGCACGCAGGATTCGATGGCATCCGCCGTCGCGTGTAGCGTGCGCAAGCGGTTGCCGAATAGGGCATCAAGCCATACTAGGCGTTCTAGCGAGCGATCCACCACGGTGACGCGCGCGCCCATGCCGGTGGCGATCAGCGCCGCATTGTAACCGACCACGCCGCCGCCCAGTATCACCACCTCCGCCGCAGTTACGCCGGGCACGCCGCCCAGCAGCAGTCCCGCACCGCCCTGCGGTTTTTCCAGGCAGTGCGCACCCGCCTGGATGGACATGCGTCCGGCGACTTCACTCATCGGTGCCAGCAGGGGCAAGCCACCGCTCGCCCCGGTTACCGTTTCATAGGCGACGGCGGTCACGCCGGAAGCGAGCAGCAGGCGCGCCTGCTCGGGGTCTGGCGCCAGATGCAGGTAGGTAAACAACACCTGCCCCTCGTGTAGCAGGCGGCACTCTCCGGGCTGAGGTTCCTTGACTTTGACGATCAGCTCGCTGCGCGCGAATATCTCTTCCGCGCCACCGGCAATTTCCGCGCCCGCCGCCACATACAGGGCATCTCCCAGCCCGATTGCCGCACCGGCCCCGGCCTGCACCAGCACACGATGCCCCTGGCTGGTCAGTTCGCGCACGCTGGCGGGAGTAAGGCCGACGCGATACTCGTGGTTCTTGATCTCCTTTGGTACGCCGATCAGCATGGCGTCATTTCCTCAGCTCCCATAGAAAAAAGCAATTCAATTCGTTGCAATTCCGGCCGTTAATTGGCTACAGCCATTGATAAAGACAAGCGGGGCCGCTCATGATAAACGCACATTCAAATCTTGCAAACGCGCTTTCCAGCTTGAACGGTTCGTTCAAGCCGTTGCAGGGTGAGAGCGGTTTTTCGAGGACCAGCCGACTGGATCCGCAAGTCCGAGACCATGGCGGCCTGACCCGATTCGACGCCTCCAAGGCCGCCTCGCTGCTGAATGACCGGATGGCATCCTCTGCGCGCAGTGCGCTTGCTGCGAATACGCCGCAAGCGCCGGGCGTGCTGGGCGGTGATTTCAGTCCGGAAAAGGTCGCACAGAACATTCTTTCGTTCATCGATTCCGCGATTGGCGCCCTGCGCGCCAGCGGCGCCGATGCTGCCGCCGTAGAGAAAAAAATGGCGCTGGCCCAAGCGGCCGTCGAAAAAGGCTTTGCCGAAGCCAGGGACATTCTCCAGTCGTTCGGCGCGTGGGACGGCAGCGTCAAGGCCAACGCCGAGAAAACCCTGGAACTGATCCACAAGGGGTTCGATGCCAGGGGGGCGGGGGCGCAACCGGCTTTGCCTGCCCCGGCAAGCCACTCCGCCACGGGGACCCAGAGTGCGCGCCTGGCCGCCTACGATATGAAGCGGACGGAAACCTTTGAGATGGAAATCAAAACCCGCGAAGGCGATATCGTCAAGCTATCCTACTCCGCAAACCAGTCTGCCGGTTTTCAGGCCAGCCGCATTGCGGACGAAAACGGCATCGCGCAGGCGCTTTCCGCGTATTCCGGCAAGAGCGAAAATCTGTCGTTCTCCGTTCAGGGCGATTTAAACGACGAGGAGAAACATGCCATCGCCAACCTGATGAAGGGCGTGGATAAACTGGCCCAGGATTTTTATGGCGGAGACATGCAAGGCGCCATGCAGCATGCCATGGTACTGGACATGAACAAGGAACAACTTTCGAGCCTGTCGTTGGACTTGAGCTACACGCAATCACGCAGCGCCATCACCGCTTATCGGCAGGTGGATGCAATCGATCAGAACCGGCGCGGCGCGGCCCCGCTCAACAATCGCGAGGCCGCCAGCATCGGCGATTTCAACGACAAGCTGGCAGCAATGTTGCGGGAAACCGAGCGATTTTTCCGCGATGCCGATAAGCTGTTGAAGAAATTGTTTAGCGACATGGCGCCTGAAAGCGCAAACGACAAGCCGCAAGGCTCGGGAAATAATACCTTGCACGACTTGCTGGAAGGATTGATCGTCGGCGCCGCACGGCGCAACGACCGGGAGCCGACCATAACGCCTCATCAAGGAACGGGTACCTGATTTTCCAACGCGTTTCCACAATAATACGCAAAAATTAAAAGTTGCGTTTTATCACCTCGAAAACTAGAATTAGTGCCGAGCATTCCAGAAAAACACAATATGTTGTGGATATCCCTCTGGATGAATTGTAGATAAGTGACCGCCGCCCCGCTGCGCGCCGCGTCAATCAAGGAGAAAACCAACCCATGCAACTTGCCGCCGAACCCCTGTCCGCCCCCGCGCCTCATCCGGTTGCCGGTTTTTCCCATGCGGAAACCGATGCGCAACGCCAAAACGCCTGGTCCGAATACCGGGTGATCCGCCGCAACGGCAGCGTGGTGGGCTTCGAGCCGGGCAAAATCGCAATCGCCATGACCAAGGCCTTCATCGCGGTGAACGGCGGGCAGGGCGCCGCTTCGGCGCGGGTGCGCGAGCTGGTGAACGCGCTGACCGATTCGGTGGTGGCTGCCCTGATCCGCCGCCAGCCCGATAGCGGGACGTTTCACATCGAGGACATCCAGGATCAGGTCGAGCTTTCCCTGATGCGTTCCGGCGAGCACGACGTGGCGCGCGCCTATGTGCTGTACCGCGAGGAACAGACACGCAAACGCGCCAGCCAGAAACCCGTTGAAGCCCCCGCGCACGGCATACAGGTGGTGGAAAAGGGCGTACACAAGCCGCTCGACATGGACTGGCTCAACGGGCTGCTGGCCTCCGCCTGTCAGGGCCTGGGCGCAGGCGTGAGTCCCGATGCGATTCTCGGCGCCACCCTGAAAAACCTCTATGACGGCGTCGCCATCGAGGAAGTGGGCAAATCGGCGATTCTCTCGGCGCGCGCCCTGATCGAGAAAGACCCGGCCTACGGTTTTGTTACCGCGCGCCTGCTGCTCAACACCATCCGCCACGAGGTGCTGGGCGAGGAGGTTTCGCAGGAAGCCATGGCGACGCGCTATGCCGACTATTTCCCAGAATACATCAAGAAGGGTGTGGCTGCCGAATTGCTCGACGAGCGCCTCGCGCAGTTCGACCTTGCGCGCCTGGGTGCTCAGCTTTCTGCCGCGCGCGACCTGAAATTCGGCTATCTCGGCCTGCAAACCCTCTACGACCGCTATTTCCTGCACATCGAAGAGCGGCGCATCGAGCTGCCGCAGGCCTTCTTCATGCGCGTGGCGATGGGCTTGAGCCTCAACGAGATCGACCGTGAGGCGCGCGCCATCGAGTTTTACAACCTGCTCTCCAGCTTCGATTTCATGAGCAGCACGCCGACCCTCTTCAACTCCGGTTCGCGCCGCTCGCAATTGTCCTCCTGCTATCTGACCACGGTGTCCGACGACCTCGACGGCATCTACGAGGCGATCAAGGAAAACGCCCTGCTCTCCAAGTTCGCCGGCGGCCTCGGCAACGACTGGACGCAGGTGCGCGCGCTGGGCAGCCGCATCAAGGGTACCAACGGCAAATCGCAAGGCGTGGTGCCCTTCCTCAAGGTGGTCAACGATACCGCCGTGGCGGTGAACCAGGGCGGCAAGCGCAAGGGCGCGGTGTGCGCCTATCTGGAAAGCTGGCACCTCGACATCGAGGAATTCCTCGAATTGCGCAAGAACACCGGCGACGACCGCCGCCGCACCCACGATATGAACACCGCCAACTGGGTTCCCGACCTGTTCATGCGGCGCGTGATGGAGGAAGGCGAGTGGACGCTGTTTTCGCCCTCCGACTGCCCTGATCTGCACGACAAGTTCGGCCAGGCTTTCGAGCAGGCCTACACTGCCTACGAGGCCAAGGCAGAGCGTGGCGAGATCAAGCTGTTCAAGCGCATGCCCGCCCTGCAACTGTGGCGCAAGATGCTGACCATGCTGTTCGAAACCGGCCATCCCTGGCTGACCTTCAAGGATCCCTGCAACGTGCGCAGCCCGCAGCAGCACGTCGGCTCGGTGCACAGTTCGAATTTGTGCACGGAAATCACCCTCAACACCAACGAGCACGAAATCGGGGTGTGCAACCTGGGTTCGGTGAACCTGGCGGCGCACATTGCCGACGGAAAGCTCGACCTGGAAAAGCTGCGTCGCACCGTCCACACCGCCATGCGCATGCTGGACAACGTCATCGACATCAATTACTACGCCGTGCCCAAGGCGCGCAACGCCAACCTCAAGCACCGCCCGGTGGGCATGGGTATCATGGGCTTCCAGGATTGCCTGCACCAGTTGCGCGTGCCCTACGCCAGCCAGGAGGCGGTCGAATTCGCCGACCGTTCGATGGAGGCGGTGGCGCACGCGGCCTACTGGGCATCCACCGAGCTGGCGGAAGAACGCGGCCGCTATTCGACCTTCAGCGGTTCGCTGTGGGACCAGGGCGTCCTGCCGCACGAATCCAATGCCCTGCTGCGTGCAGCACGCGGCGGCTACCTGGAAGTCGACGAATCGGTGACGCTGGACTGGGAGGCCTTGCGTGCCCGCATCAAGCAATACGGCATGCGCAATTCCAACTGCCTGGCCATCGCCCCCACCGCCACCATCGCCAACATCGTCGGCGTCTCGCCGTCGATCGAGCCGACCTACCAGAACCTCTACGTCAAATCCAACCTCTCCGGCGAATTCACCGTGGTCAACCAGTATCTGGTCAGCGACCTCAAGCAGGAAGGCTTGTGGGACGAGGTGATGGTGTCCGACCTCAAGTATTTCGACGGCACCCTGGCGCGCATCGACCGCATTCCGCCGCATCTGCGCCAGCTTTACGCCACCGCCTTCGAGGTCGAGCCGCAATGGCTGGTGGAAGCTGGTTCGCGCCGCCAGAAATGGATCGACCAGGCGCAAAGCCTGAACATCTACATCGCCCTGCCGTCCGGCAAGAAACTCGACGAAACCTATAAGCTGGCGTGGTTGCGCGGTCTCAAGACCACCTACTACCTGCGCAGCCTGGGTGCCACCCACGCCGAGAAATCCACCGTACAGGCAGGCAGCCTGAATGCCGTGCCGGTGGACGGCGGTCTGGGAGCAGACCTGCCCAAGGCTTGCAGTATCGACAACCCGGATTGCGAGGCTTGCCAGTAGGCAGGTGCACGAACCGATTTACAGGTAGGAGCGGCCTTGGCCGCGAGATTTTGAATTTTTGTGGGCTTTCAGAAAAACTCGCGGCCAAGGCCGCTCCCACAAACAGAGGAGAATTCAAGAAATGCTGAATTTTGAAAGCGCCGTATCCGGCACCCCCCCCCGCTCAACCGCGCCACGCCAGCTTGCCGCACCCGCGTCCGAGCCGGTTTCCTCCGCGCTGACCGGCATCCACGACACGCGCCGCATTCGTGCCGAGGACAAGCGCATCATCAACGGCCAGGCCGACGTCAACCAGCTCGTCCCCTTCAAGTACAAGTGGGCGTGGCAGAAATACCTGGACGCCTGCGCCAACCACTGGATGCCGCAGGAAGTGAACATGAACCGCGACGTAGCGTTGTGGAAAGACCCCAACGGCCTGACCGAAGACGAGCGCCGCATCGTCATGCGCAACCTGGGATTTTTTTCCACCGCCGATTCGCTCGCCGCCAACAATATCGTGCTCGGCACCTACCGCCACATCACTGCGCCGGAATGCCGCCAGTACCTGCTGCGCCAGGCTTTCGAGGAAGCCATCCACACCCACGCCTACCAGTACATCGTTGAGTCCCTGGGGCTGGACGAAGGCGAAGTGTTCAACATGTACCACGAGATTCCCTCGATCCGCGACAAGGACGAGTTTCTCATTCCCTACATCGACACCCTGTGCAACCCGGACTTCAAGACCGGCACGCCGGAAGCTGACCAGAAGCTGCTGCGTTCGATCATCGTCTTCGCCTGCATCATGGAAGGCATCTTCTTCTATGTCGGCTTCGTGCAGATTCTCGCGCTCGGGCGCATGAACAAGATGGTGGGCGCCGCCGAGCAGTATCAGTACATCCTGCGCGACGAATCCATGCACCTGAATTTCGGCGTCGATCTCATCAACCAGATCAAGATGGAAAACCCGCACCTGTGGACCACGGAATTCCGCGCCGAAATCGCCGGGCTGCTGAAAAAGGCCGTCGAGCTCGAATACGCCTACGCCGAAGACACCATGCCGCGCGGCGTGCTCGGCCTGAATGCCGCGATGTTCAAGGAATACCTGCGCTTCGTCGCCAACCGCCGCTGCCAGCAGATCGGACTGGATCAGTTGTACCAGGGGGCGACGAATCCCTTCCCGTGGATGAGCGAGATGATCGACTTGAAGAAGGAGAAGAATTTCTTTGAGACGCGGGTGACGGAATATCAGAGCGGCGGGGCGTTGAACTGGGATTGACCGGCGAACATGCCCAAAAAGGGCGCAGGTAACTGCGCCCTTTTTGTTGGCTGGATTGATACCTGTGTGGTTACAGTCTACACTGCGGATCATGATAAAAAGCTTTTCACACAAGGGGCTGGAAATTTTTTTCGAAACATCCAGCAAGGCTGGAATTATTCCCAGCCACGAAAAGCGGCTGCGCTTGGTGCTTCTGTTGTTGAATGGTGCGAGCCGGGCGGAGGATATGAATTTCCCGGGTTCCGGTTTCCATGGTTTGAGCGGTAATCTTGCCGGGTTCTGTTCGGTGAAAATCAGCGGAAACTGGCGTCTGATTTTTCGTTTCGAAGGTCAGGATGCTTACGAAGTCGATTATGTGGATTATCACTAGGAAAATGACATGAACATGCACAATCCGCCTCATCCCGGCGAAGTGTTGAAGGGGCTCTATTTTGAACCCTTGAATATCTCTGTGACCGATGCGGCCATGGCCTTGAATGTCGCGCGCAAGACGCTTTCAGCCCTGGTCAACGGACGCGCCGGTATCAGCCCGGAAATGGCGCTACGGCTGGCCAAGGCGCTGAACACCACCCCGGAGTTGTGGCTCAACATGCAGGCGCAGCATGATTTGTGGATGGCGCGCCAGAAAAAGACGGACAAGGTGGTTGTTAGTCTGCTGAGAGAGGCGGCGTGAGAATGGGTTCTGAGGAAAAGTAATATTGCTCGAATGTCCCACCCGGCATAAACTGGTCCGAGCTAGTCTAAATTCGAGTCTGGAGAAAAATCATGGAAGTCGGCGCTTATGAGGCGAAAACCCATTTGCCCAGTTTGTTGGCGCGGGTACAGCTTGGTGAGCGGGTCACCATCACCAAGCACGGGGTTCCCGTTGCCATGCTGGTGCCGATTATGCCGTCGAACAAACCTGATGTCAGGGCAGCCATCGAGGAACTGAAAACCTTTGCGCAGGGGCACCGTTCGGGTATGTCGATTCGTGACCTGATTGAGGAAGGGCGGCGTTGAACCGTTTCATCCTCGATAATTCGGTGGTGATGGCTTGGTATTTCGAGGACGAAGCCAACGATTTCACCGCTGCGGTCTTGCGGCAGCTTGTCGAAAGCGAAGCGCTGGTTCCGTCGATATGGCCGCTGGAAGTGGCCAATGTGCTGTTGGTGGGCGAAAGGAAGGGGCGCAGCACGGAAGCGCGTACCGGCCGTTTTATTGCGCTGCTTGATGTCTTGCCCATCCGGGTGGATGGCGCAACCTCGCAACAGGCGCTTTCCGGGATTTTGACGCTCGCCCGCGAGCAGTGTTTGAGCAGTTATGATGCCGCCTATCTGGAACTTGCCATGCGAGAAGGATTGCCGTTAGCGACACAGGATCGTGCATTAAAGGCTGCGGCGGAAAAATGCGGCGTTGGCCTGTTAGGCACGGCAGGAAACTTAATTCGGGGAGTTTGAATCATGCAAGAACCCGAACGCGGCCCCAATTTCGTCGTCGGCAACATCATTCTGCTGTTTCTCGCGCAATCTCACGCCGCGCGACCTCTTTCATGAAAATTGCCACCTGGAACGTCAACTCCCTCAAAGTGCGCCTGCCGCAGGTGCTGGACTGGCTGGCCGTCAACCAGCCGGACGTGCTGTGCTTGCAGGAAACCAAGCTGGAGGACGTCAATTTTCCGCTTGTGGAGATTAACGCCGCCGGTTACGCGGCGGCATTCAGCGGCCAGAAAACCTATAACGGCGTCGCCATCCTCAGCCGACAACCGCCCATCGAGATTGCACCCGGCATACCCGGTTTTGCGGATGAACAGAAGCGCGTGCTGGCCGCCACCTTCGATGATGTGCGCGTGGTTTGCGTCTATGTTCCCAACGGCCAGAGCGTCGATTCTGAAAAATTCACCTACAAGCTGCGCTGGCTGGAAGCGCTCACGCGCTGGCTGGAAGAGGAAATACGAAGGTACCCGGACCTGGTCTTGCTGGGTGATTTCAATATCGCGCCGGATGATCGCGATGTGCATGACCCCGGCGCATGGGCCGGGCAGGTGCTGTGCAGCACGGCAGAGCGGGAAGCGTTCCGGCGGCTTGAGGCGTTGGGCTTGAAGGACGGTTTCCGCCTGTTTCAGCAGGCAGAAAAAGTTTACAGCTGGTGGGATTACCGCATGAATGCCTTTCGCCGCAACCGGGGCTTGCGCATCGACCACATCCTGCTTGGCGAAGCGCTGGCGCAACGCTGCGTTTCCTGCGTCGTGGACAAAACTACGCGCGCGCTGGAGCGGCCTTCCGACCATGCGCCGGTGATTGCAGTTATTTGAGAATCAAGGCTTGCCGAACAGCTTGCCGAGTTTGTTGATGACGGCGGTTTCGCGCTCGTCGAAAGAGAACAGCGGGTCGACGAAACCGTTCTGCTTGGCGCGCTCTTCCGCCATGACCAGATGCTGCCCTTCTTCGTAATATTCCTGCTCGGTGCAGGTTACCTGGGTGACGAAAAGGTCCGGCTCGTTGTATTCGATGTTGATACCCAGCACATAGACGTTGACGGTGATGACCTTTTCTTGGAGTTGCATCACGGTTTCCGTGCGCAGCGGCGCGGCGTCCCCATCGGCCGACTTGCGGCTTGCGTAAACGTCGCCGTAAGCGGCTTTCAGCTTTGCTTCAAACGGGCTTTCGCTCATGATCGACCGGGGCATTTTTAACGCCGCTACTTTACGGCAAAGCCTGCCCTTACGCTATACTGCCGGAGGAAAAACTCCTTGTCCGCATCCCCATGAGCGAAGAATCCCCCACAGTTGAAAATCCCCCCGGCCAGGATTTGCCCGCAGAGCCGGAGGCATCCGGGGAAAACACCGTTGTCCGGTTCAGCCGCCGCAAAAAAATGTTCATCATCCTGATCATTGCCGTGCTGGGGGGAATTGCGGTCGGCGTGAGCGCTGTGCTGCTGATTTCCTGGTCTAAATCCAGCCAGCAGGAAAAGCTCGTCGCCCCGGCACCGCAACCCGACCCCCGGCAACAAGCCTTGATCGAAGAACTAAAGACCCAAAACGAACAACTGGAAAACCGGCTCAAGGAACAGCAGGCATCCCAGGTTGCGCCGGTGGAACAGGTCACGCCACCGAATCCGGCGCCGCGTGATGAGACGGAAGAACTGAAGGCGTTGCGGGAAAAAAGTGAAAAACTGGAAGCACAGTTGATCAAAGCCCGCGAAAAAGCCGCGCGCCCGGTCAAGCGCGGCAAGGGTGCACCGGAGAAGGTCACCGAGGAGTGCTCGGTCCCCGACGGCGAGAACAAACTCAGCGACAAACTGAAAGACTGCATCGAGGGTTTCAATAGCACCACGCGCTGACTTTCCCGTACCGCGTCAATAATGCGGCGGCCTTTCATCCATGATGCTGCGTGGCGCGGCTGGTTCGGCCAGGCCTCGGAGATGATCCACCAGCGCCTGACAAAGCTTTTCCAGCTGCTCGATACGTTGCTGCTGCTGGTAAACCAGGGTGTTGAGTTCCTGCACCAGGTCTTCCTGGTAGGTCAGCTTGATTTCGATTTCGGACAGCCGCTCATCGCTCATGGCCCGTCTCCCCTGATTGCCCGGTAAATCACTTCCAGCACTTCCAGCTCTTCAATCCCGCCCGGCGTGCGCAAGGTCACTACGTCGCCCGCGCGTGCCTTGAGCAGCGCGCGCGCCAGCGGGGAAACCCAACTGATGAGGCCGCGCCCCGGATCGGCTTCATCGACTCCGACGATGCTATACGTGTGCGCCTCGCCGTCATGCTTGGCAACGGTGACGGTGGCGCCGAAAAATACCTGGTCGCAATCCTCGCGCTGTTGCGGATCGACCACTTCGGCATTGTCCAGACGCTTGGAGAGAAAACGCAGGCGCCGGTCGATTTCCCGCAAGCGTTTCTTGCCATAGATGTAATCGCCGTTTTCAGAACGGTCGCCGTTGGAGGCGGCCCAGGAGATGACCTTTACCAGTTCCGGGCGCTCGCTTTTCCACAGGCGGTCGAGTTCGTCCTGCAAACGTTGGTGGCCCGCCGGGGTAATGTAGTTTTTCACCCCCTGCGGCAACTGCTGCGCGGGTTCGGGTTCTTCATCCTCCGCATCGTCGCTTTCGCGGGTAAATGCCTTGCTCATTACCGCATCCCTGTCAGTTTGTACAAATATAGCGGCAGCGGGTTTCGCGCACGAAAAACGCGGCCACCAGCCCCAGGCAGGCAAAACCGAACATGATGCCCATGCCGGCCTGGTATTCCGCCAGAGTGCGCACCGTCGCGCCGGATTCGCGCTGCGCCACGTCTATCGCCCAGCCGGCCAAGGGCTGCATGATGCCGGTGCCGAGAAACCCGCCGGTATTGACCACGCTGGTGGCCATGCCCGAGAGGGCGTGCGGATTGACCTCCTTGGCGCACGACCAGGTCAGCGTAAAGCTGGAAGCACCCAGCCCCATGATGAAGAATAGCGCATACCCGAGCAGCGCGGGAGGCTGCCCGCCGACGAGCCAGGGCAGCCAGGCCAGGCAGTAGGCCGCCGCCGCCGCAATCATCACCGGCTTGCGCCGCCCCAGCCGGTCCGACAATGAGCCGATGGTAAACGCGCCAATGGCGAAGCCCGCCAGCAGCAGGGTGGTATGGGCGGCAGCGGCACTGCGGCTCATGCCGTAAACGTCCTGTAGAAACGGCGCCGCCCATAATCCGCCGAAGGCGAACAGCGAGCCGGACAAGCCCAGATTCACCCACAGGCCCGGCCAGGTGGCGCGATTTTTCAACACCGTCAGCAGGCCGTCCATCCAGTGTCCTTGATGCGCCGGGTGCGCCGCCTTGCCGTCGATCTCGCGCAGGCTGGGCAATCCGGCCTCGCCCGGATGGTTGCGCACCAGCACCCACGCCAGCAAAGCCAGTATCAGGGACAACACGCCCACCGCAACGAATACCGTGCGCCACGAAGTGAACGCCAACACCCACGCCAGCGGCGAGGCCGCCAGCAGTGAGCCGACATTGCCGAGCAGGATGGATAGTCCGGTGAGCGTGGCGAAATGGCGGTCGTGGAACCAGGCGGCGTTGAGCTTGAGCAGGGAAATAAAGGTCACCGACACCCCCAGCCCTACCAGCAGGCGCCCGGCGGAGGCCATGGCCAGCGTATCCGCCAACCCGAACAGCAGCGAACCGATGCCGGCGATGACCCCGCCGATGGCCACGATACGGCGCGGCCCCAGCGTATCGGCCAATATGCCGGTGGGAATCTGCATCACCGTGTAAACGTAGAAATAGGTGGCTGCCAGTCCGCCCAGTTCGGCGCTGCTGGCCGCGAACGCCTGTTGCAGGTCGCCAGCGATGGCCGCCGGAGCAAAGCGGTGGAAGAACGACAGGATGTACGCCAACCCGACCACGGCAAAGGCAGTCCAGCGCAGACGATAGAGTTCTCGGGCTTGGGCGTGGGTGAGCATGAAGAATTCCGAAAGGATTGGCGAATTCTACCCGTTACCAGCAAACATTGGGTCATCGAGAATAGCTGCCTCTACATCATCGACCGAAATTTCCAATAAGACCGTTGGATTAACCGTTGGATTACTGGAAGAGGTAGTAAGCACTGTAACATTGGCCTGTTAATTTTCAGGGCAAGGGTTTACCGTTGTGATTTACCTGCCGCGCCATTACAATCCCGAGAGGGTGCCGACGGGCGGCAGGTCTTGTAGATGATATGTATGACAACACGTCAGGAGAGATGGCATGAGTGCAAAAAAAAGCGTCAAGAAATATGTCTATGCGTTCACTGAAGGAGACGGCAAGAACAAGATGTTGCTCGGCGGCAAGGGCGCCAACCTGTGCGAGATGACGCAGATCGGCCTGAACGTGCCGCCCGGATTCGTCGTGACCACTGAGGCTTGCCTCGCCTTCCTGGAGCAGAGCAAGTTGCCGCCGGGCGTGTTCGACGAAATCAGGGAGCACATGCAGGCGCTGGAAAAAACTACCGGCAAACGGTTCGGCGGCGCCGACAATCCCCTGCTGGTGTCGGTGCGTTCCGGTTCGGCAATGTCGATGCCGGGCATGATGGACACCATTCTCAACCTCGGCCTCAACGACAATACCCTGCAGGGGCTGATCAAGCTCACCGATAACCCGCGCTTCGGCTACGATGCCTACCGCCGCTTTATTCAGCTCTACGGCAAGATCGCCCTGGGCGTCCCGGACGAAGCCTTCGATGAGAAAATGAATGCCATGAAGGCGGCCGCCGGGGTCAAGCAGGACGTCGACCTGACCGCCGAGCATCTCAAGGAACTTTCCGCCGAATTCCTCTATGTGGTGCAAAAGCACACCGGCAAGCCTTTCCCGCAGGATGTCTACGAGCAGCTGGAAATCGCTACCGGAGCGGTGTTCCGCTCCTGGGGCGGCAAGCGCGCGGTGGATTACCGCCGCGAATTCAAGATCACCAAGGAGATGGCCAACGGCACGGCAGTCAATATCTGCACCATGGTGTTCGGCAATATGGGCAACGATTCCGGCACCGGCGTGGGCTTCACCCGCAACCCCGGTACCGGCGAAAACCAGATTTATGGCGAATACCTCACCAATGCCCAGGGCGAAGATGTGGTGGCGGGCATCCGCACCCCCAAGGCAATCGCCGAGATGGCCCAGGAAATGCCGGAAATCTACCGCCAACTGCTGGAACTGCACGACCGCCTGGAAAAACATTACCACGAAGTGCAGGACTTTGAATTCACCATTGAGAAAGGCCACCTCTATTGCCTGCAAACCCGCAACGGCAAGATGAACGCCCACGGCATGGTGCGCACCTCGGTGGAAATGTTCAATGAAGGCCTGATTTCCAAGGAGCAGGCGCTGCTGCGCGTTCAGCCCGCGATGCTGGAGCAGATGCTGGTGCCGCAACTGTCTCCAGACTTCCGCGGTGCGGCGCTGGCCAAGGGGCTGCCTGCCTCGCCGGGCGCGGCCTCCGGCCTGATCGTATTCGATGCGGACAGCGCCGAGACGCGCGGTCGCGCCGGAGAAAAAATCATTCTGGTGCGCGAGGAAACCAAACCCGAGGATATTCACGGCTTCTTCGCGGCACAGGGCATTCTCACCTCGCGCGGCGGCAAGACCTCGCACGCCGCCGTGGTGGCGCGCGGCATGGGCAAGCCCTGCGTGTCCGGCTGCGAACAGATTCACGTCGATGTTTTCGCACGACGCGCCATAGTGGGCAACGTCACCCTGCATGAGGGTGACATCATTACCATCGACGGCAGCACCGGCAACGTCTATGCCGGTACGGTGCCGACCGTGGAGCCGGAATTCTCCGAGGATCTGGCTACCCTGCTGTCATGGGCGGACGATGCTTCGCGCCTGAAAGTGATGGCCAACGCCGACACCCCCAAGGACGCCCAGCGCGCGCGCAACTTTGGCGCCATGGGCATCGGCCTGTGCCGTACAGAGCGCATGTTCAACGCCACCGACCGTCTGCCCATCGTGCAGGACATGATCCTGGCGGATACCCAGGAAGAGCGCCAGAACGCGCTCGACCGCCTGTTCCCCATCCAGCGCGACGACTTCAAGGGCATCTTCAAGGCCATGGCCGGCTTGCCGGTAACCGTGCGCCTGCTCGACCCGCCGCTGCACGAGTTCCTGCCCACCGCCGCCCAGCTGGAAGTGGAAATCTCCCACCTGCACCACCTGCGCGACACCATCAAGGGGCTGGAAGAGTTGCCGGAAACGCTCAAGCTGCTTAACCCCAAGCTTTACCAGCAATATTCCGGCGGCCTCGACAAGCTGATGGACGGTTTGTCCGAATTCAAGGATTCGCACCTGGAAGAAGACATCATCCACAAAAAGGAAAAAGTCCTGCACAAGGTGCGCGCACTCTCCGAAGTCAACCCGATGCTCGGCCATCGCGGCGTGCGCCTGGGGATTACCTATCCGGAAATCTACGTCATGCAGATCCGCGCCATCCTGGAAGCCGCCGCCGAATGCGCCCAGGCCGGCATCGCCGTGCTGCCGGAAATCATGGTGCCGCAGTTGGCGACGGTGGAAGAGTTGAAGCACATCCACAGCTACGTCGAGCAGATCCACGAGGAAGTGGAAGGTAAATTCCGCATTAAGCTCAACTTCAAGTTCGGCAGCATGATCGAAGTGGTGCGTGCCTGCGTGCGCGCTGCACGCCTGGCCGAGACCGCCGAGTTCTTCTCGTTCGGCACCAACGATCTGACCCAGGCCACTTTCTCGTTCTCGCGCGAGGATGCGGAAAACAAGTTCCTGCCTGACTACATGGCAACCGGCATCCTGCAGGACAATCCGTTCGAGGTGCTGGACATCAAGGGCGTGGGCGAATTGATGAAGATCGCCGTCAGCCTGGGCCGCCAAACCCGCCCCGACCTGAAAGTGGGTATCTGCGGCGAGCACGGCGGCCATCCCGCGTCGATCAGCTTTTGCCATCATGTCGGCCTGACCTACGTCTCCTGTTCCGGCCCGCGCGTGCCCATCGCACGCCTGGCGGCAGCGCAGGCCAAGCTGCTGGAGAAACAGTACGTAGCCGCATAAGCAAGCGGTCGCGAGGCGTGCGCCAGGGGCGCGGAGGGGCATCCTTCCGCGCCCCTGACTTTTCGTTTAGTGGAAGGACCTATTCCTTGGAAAGCGGATTTGGAGAATAATCATCTCCTTTTCCACACAGGCAACAAGGAATTCAGCCATGGGAAACCCCACCCCACAGTCCGCCCCCAAGGGAACCGCCATCCTCGCCAGGGAAGCCTTGATCGAAATGGCGAAGGAAAACGTTCCGCCGACCCCCGCCAACTACAAAAAATACTACGAGCGCATATCGGGTGCGGTTTCGCAGGACGATCCCGGTCTCCAATCCCTGCTTAAATTGCAGGATCGCCTGAAGGGCAATGCTGCGCCTCACCTCGACGAGTGGAAGGAAGCCATCGACGTGGCGCTGGCACAGCGCGACTGGCGCGTGATCGAAGGGCTGATCCTCAAATATATTCACAGTGAATCGCAATCCTGCGCCAACACCGCGCAACCCGCCGCTGCCGGAGCGGAAGCCCGTATCGACCAGTGCAAGACCTGCGTGGAGGTCCGCTCGTTCAACGGCGTTCTTTACGTTATGGAGAGTTTTGCCCGCAATCTGGAAGGGTTGTTTCCGGAAAACCCCGTGTTGCAAGGGCAGATCGACATCGTCAAGGATCTGCTCGAACGTCCCCGCGACATGGAGAAAATGTACTGCGCCAAGCGGGCGCTGGCCAAGATGGCGACCCCGGAGCAAATTCAGGCGCAACTGGGAGAAGCCAAGGATTTCGCCAAAAATCTGGCGAATGCCTTTCTGGCGCAGATGGCGAGTACCGGGAACGATGCCGGTGAGTTTCTCAAGGAGGTGGAAGCCGGAAAGAAAGCCATCGAGGAAGCGCGCGACCAGGCTTCGCTGCTGGCGGCCAGCCGTGCCCTGCTGTCTGGAACGACGGCGGTACATGGCAAGATGAAGGAAAACCATGCCCGCCTGGAAAATGCCAAGATTCAGGCGCAAAGCGCCGAAGAAAGAATCCGCGCTCTGGAAGAGGAGTTGCAAGTTGCCGGGGAGAAAGCCAAGCAGGATTACCTGACCGGCCTGCTGAACCGGCGCGGCATGGATGAAGAGTTGGCCAGAATGTTCGGGGAAGGCTGGGAGAAAGTGACCCTGGTGCTGCTCGACATCGACAATTTCAAGAAGATCAATGACCAGTTGGGGCATGAAGCGGGCGATGAGGCCTTGAAATATTTGTCCGACGCCATACGGGAAAGCATCGGCGGCAAGGGCGTACCGGCGCGCATGGGCGGCGAAGAATTCGTGATCATCTTCACCGGCTATGACGCGGAGCAGGTGAAAGAGGAAACCGAAAAACTGCAACGCGCCCTGACACGCAAGATTTTCATGGCCAACGATGAAAAACGGGTGGTCACCTTCAGCGCCGGCATCGCGCAAAGAGCCGGGGGCGAGTCTCCCACGGAGACGCTGGCGCGGGCGGACGAGGCCATGTACGCCGCCAAGCAGAAGGGCAAGAACCGGGTGGAAATTTCCGAGATTTATTGAGTCTGCATCCGGCTCAGTGCAATCGCACTATCTGATTCCCCCCTTTGCAAAGGGGGAGACGGCTTGGCTGGGGCCTGAAAAGTACCGTGTTTCCACATAGTGCGATTGCCCTGGCATCAGGATGTGGGCGCAGCCGGACTCGCCGTGATTCGTTGTAGAATGCGGCGTTGATCTTTCATTGCGAGTCCATCATGACTACCCAGCACAACCTGTTCGGCACCCTGCAAACTTTCCAGCCGTATTCCGGTAAAACCGCACTCTATTATTCGCTGCCGCAACTCGAACAGGCAGGCATTGGCAAAATTTCGCGCCTGCCGGTATCGATCCGCATCGTGCTCGAATCGGTATTGCGTAATGTCGATGGCCTCAAAATTACGGAAAACCACGTGCGCGAGCTGGCGAACTGGACACCGGGCGGCGAACGCGTCAACGAAATTCCATTCGTGGTGGCGCGCATCGTATTGCAGGATTTCACCGGCGTGCCGCTATTGGCCGATCTCGCCGCCATGCGCGACGCCGCGAAGACGCTGGGCAAGGATCCCCAGCGTATCGAACCGCTGGTGCCGGTGAACCTGGTGGTCGACCATTCCGTGCAGGTGGATGTCGCCAATACGGTGGATGCCTTGCAGCGCAACATGGAAATCGAATTCCAGCGCAACGGCGAGCGCTACCAGTTCATGAAATGGGGCATGCAGGCGTTCGAAACCTTCAAGGTGGTGCCGCCCGGCATTGGCATCGTCCATCAGGTCAACCTCGAATACCTGGCGCGCGGCGTACTGGCAAAGAATGGCGTGTATTACCCGGATACGCTGGTCGGCACCGACTCGCACACCACCATGATCAACGGCATCGGCGTAGTCGGCTGGGGTGTCGGCGGCATTGAGGCGGAAGCCGGCATGCTCGGCCAGCCGGTGTATTTTCTGACCCCCGACGTGGTGGGGGTGAACCTCACCGGCAGCCTGCGCGAGGGCGTGACCGCCACCGACCTGGTGTTGACCCTCACCGAAATGCTGCGCAAGGCCAAGGTGGTCGGCAAATTCGTCGAATTCTTCGGTGAAGGCACCCGGCACTTAAGCCTGCCCAATCGGGCCACCATTGCCAACATGGCGCCGGAATACGGCGCGACCATGGGCTTCTTCCCGGTCGATGAAACCACCGTCGATTACCTCAGGGCCACCGGACGTAGCGACGAGGAAGTGAGCGCCTTCCGCAGTTACTTCCAGGCGCAGGGGCTGTTCGGCATCCCGCAGGCGGGGGAAATCGATTACTCCAGCGTGCTGGAGCTGGAACTTTCCACCATCGTGCCCAGCGTGGCCGGCCCCAAGCGCCCGCAAGACCGCATCGAGCTGGACAAGCTGAAATCCACCTTCGACGAACTGTTCAGCAAGCCGCTGGCCGAGAGCGGCTACGCCAAAGCGGCCGCCGACCTGCCCAAGCGTTTCCCGAGCAAGATGGCGGGTGTCGATGTCGGCCACGGCGACGTGCTGATCGCCGCCATCACCTCCTGCACCAACACCTCGAATCCCGGCGTACTGCTGGCTGCCGGGCTGCTGGCGCGGAAAGCCGTAGCACGTGGGCTGAAGGTCAATCCGCGCGTCAAGACTTCGCTGGCGCCCGGCTCGCGTGTGGTCACGGCTTACCTGAAAAATGCCGGCTTGAACGATGCGCTGGATCAATTGGGCTTCAAGCTGGTCGGCTACGGTTGCACCACCTGTATCGGCAACTCCGGCCCGCTCGACCCGCGCATTGAAGAGGCAGTGACGGGCAACGACGTGATCGCCGCCGCCGTGCTCTCCGGCAACCGCAATTTTGAAGCGCGCGTACATCAGAACATCAAGGCCAACTTCCTGATGTCGCCGCCGCTGGTGGTCGCCTTCGCCATTGCCGGGCGCGCCAACATCGACATGACGACGGAAGCGCTGGGCACCGGCAGCGACGGGTTCCCCGTTTATCTGAAGGACATCTGGCCCACTCAGGCGGAAGTCGCCGAGGTCATGCGCTACGCCACCGATCCGGCCACCTACCGCGCGCTCTACGCCGATTTCACCCGCGACAACCCGTTATGGGATGCGGTGCCGACCTCCAGTGGCGCCAATTACCAGTGGGACGTTTCCTCCACCTACATCCAGGAACCGCCGTTTTTTAAAAATTTCGGCATGACGCCCGTCGCCGTCGGCAGCATCCGGGGGGCGCGTGCCCTGGCGCTGTTTGGCGATTCAGTCACCACTGACCACATCAGTCCGGCAGGCTCGATCAAACCGTCTTCCCCGGCGGGCAAGTATCTCCAGGCCAACGGCGTGGCGGTGGTGGATTTCAACAGCTACGGTTCGCGGCGCGGCAACCATGAGGTGATGATGCGCGGCACCTTCGCCAACGTGCGCATCAAAAACCTGATGATTCCCGGTTCGGAAGGCGGCATCACCCTGCACCAGCCCGATGGCGCGCAGGTGGCGATCTACGACGCGGCGATGCAATACCAGCTCGACAACGTGCCGCTGGCGATTTTCGCCGGCGAGGAATACGGCACCGGCTCGTCGCGCGACTGGGCGGCCAAGGGTACGCAACTGCTGGGCGTGAAATTCGTCATCGCCCGCAGTTTCGAGCGCATCCATCGTTCCAACCTGGTCGGCATGGGGATCGTGCCGTGCCAGTTCAAGGGCGGCGACAGCCTGCAAAGCCTCGGCCTCAACGGCACGGAAACCTTCGACCTGCTGGGACTGGATGGCGAAGTAAAGCCGCAGCAGGACGCCACACTGGTGATCCGCCGCGCCGACGGGGCGGTGCAGGAAGTGGCGGTTACGGTGCGCATCGATACGCCTGCCGAGGTGGATTACTTCCGCCACGGCGGCATTCTGCCGTATGTATTGCGTCAGTTGATGGCGTAGCCCGCGCAACCGGGCGCCTGCCGGCTTATTCGCTGTCGAGCAGCTTCTGGTAGGCAACGGCATCCAACAGTTGCGTCAAGGCAGCGGCGTCATCTGGACGAAGACGGAAGATCCAGGCATCCCAGGGCGTCTGGTTGAGGGTTTCCGGCGCCTCGGCCAGCGCATCGTTGACGGCCACCACTTCTCCCGCCAGCGGGGCGTGGAGGTCGGAGGCCGCCTTGACGGATTCGACCACCCCGCAGGCTTCCTGGGCTTCCACGCGGCGCCCGGTTTCCGGGGCGCCGACGTACACCATGTCGCCGAGCAGTTCCTGTCCGCGTGCGGTGATGCCGCAGGAAATGCTGCCGTCGGCTTCGGCTCTGGCCCATTCATGGTTGGCGGTAAATTTGAGATTGTCTGGTAAATTCATGGCTTAACTCGCGTGAGGGGGATAAAAAAGGTAGACCCGGTAGCCCGCCGCCTTGATTCCGCCGAGGTCGAGGTCGAGACGCACGTCGATTTCGTCTTCGGCGGACATGCCGGGTTGCGCGGCGGCCTGCGGCGGCAGATATTCGGCAGGCTGGAAAATGCGCCGGGCGACCAGCGCATCCTGGGTGTCGGTGAGCGTCAGTTCCAGCAACGGGTAGGCCTGGGTGTAGGTGGCGCGATTGCGTAGCGCGGCATTGAGGGTGACAAAACCGGGGTCGCCAGTTCCCGCCTCCAGCGACGAAGCTTCGATGCTCAACAGTTCGGCGTCGCGCGGCAGCGACACCCGGCAACCGAACCAGGCGCAGGCCTGCTCGAAAGCCGGTTTGAGCGCGGGGGAAACGGCGATCAGTTCGCTGCGGAAATGCATGGTGCCTTGCAGCGCCAGGGCGAGCATCAACAGCGTGGCGCCCGTCGGCCACAAGCGGCGCAAATCGCGCCGTCGCGGCGCGGCAGCCTCAGGGGGCGGCGTTTCTCCAGGCTCAAGCGCAGCAAACGCTGCGGACATTTCCGACGCAACCGCTGCCTCGTCAATGGCGCCAGGAACAAACGCTGCGGAATCGACACGGGCCTCCGGGTGGATAACGATTTCCACTTCGACCGGCACGGTTTGCGCTGCCGCTGAGAAATCGAGCGGAAATTCGGCAATCTGTTCGCCTGCCGTTTCCGGCATGGGTGCTGCCGTGATTTCTGGTTCCGGCTCAAGCGCCACTTCGGGTTCGGGTAGTAATTCGATGGCAGCGGCTGGGCCTATTTCTTGCGCGCTGCCCAACACCGTGGGAGGGGGCTCCTGTGTCTCAGCCGACAGGCTGTCGGGTGTGGCCCCGAGGTTTTGACCTTCTTGCCGCTGAACGGAAAAGCTCGGGGCCAAGGCCCCTCCTACAAGGGAGGGGGCGGTTTCGGTCTCCGCCACAAATTCGGCAACGCTGGCTGTTTCCTCAACTATTTCTTCGGGCGCGACTTCGCTGGCTGCCGTCGTTTCCGCCCCGGCAAGGGGCCATTCTTCTTCAGGCGTCGGCGTGGCGTCCATTTCTGCCGGGGATTCGCCGGCTGGCCTTTGTTCTGGAGCGTCCGCTTCGTCAACCGGCGTTTCAGGCGTGGCGGCTGGTTCCACCGGCGTTTCCGCTTCGGGTTGCGGGGCGGCTTCCTTTTCCGCCAGCACCTCGGAATCATCCCTTGCTTCTTGCGGGATTTCCGCGGGATCTTCCGGCGGAGCCGTCGGCGGCATGACAACGTCTTCCGTCGGCGGGTAATCCAGCGTCAGGGTGGCATGGGCGTTGAACACTTGGGCGCAGCGTCCGCAACGCACATCGCCGCTGTGCGCCAGCAACTGCCCGGCAGTGATGCGGAAAGTGGTGCCGCAAGCCGGGCAGGTGGTGGTGTGCGCCATCAGCGCCGCACTCCGCCCAAGCACACCCAGCCTTCATCCTCCGCCGCCACTGAGATGTCGAAATATTGCCGGTAAACCGCCAGCACGTCTTCCGCTTGGGTGGCGAGCACGCCGGAGAGCGCGATTTTGCCGCCTTTTCGCGTGGCATCGGCGAGCAGCGGTGCCAGCACTTTCAACGGATTGGTGAGGATGTTGGCGACGACGATGTCGGCTCCGGCCTTCGGCGCGGCATCCGGCAGGGAAAAATCGGCGGCGACCTGGTTTTGCAGCGCGTTTTGACGGCTGGCGCTGATCGCCTGCGGGTCGATGTCGATGCCGGTCGCTTGTCCCGCACTCAGCTTCATGGCGGCAATCGCCAGTATCCCGGAGCCGCAGCCATAGTCGAGCACGCTCTCTCCGCCCGTCAGGTTTCGTTCCAGCCATTGCAGGCACAGGCGGGTGGTGGGATGGCTGCCGGTGCCGAAAGCGAGGCCGGGGTCGAGCACCAGGTTGATGGCATTCGCGTCGGGAGCGCTGTGCCAGGTAGGCGTGATCCACAGGCGTTCGGAGATGCGGATCGGTTCGAATTGCGACTGGGTGAGCCGCACCCAGTCCTGTTCGGCGACGGTTTCCACCGTGAAGCGCGGCGGCTCGCGCAAGCCGGCGGCCCGTGCGGCGGCGGCGGCGATAGCGGGAACGTCGGCATCGGACGCGAACAGGCCGCTCACCACGTTATGCTGCCATACGCTGTCGGCGGGGGCGCCCGGTTCGCCGAAAATGGCCTGTTCGCGGGCGGTTTCCGCATCGGCATCCTCGATGGCCGAGGACAGGGCACCTAAATCCATCAGGGCGTCGCTTAAGGGCCCGGCGCTGTGTTCATCGGCCTCGATCTTGAGCGATAACCAACTCATAACCTGAATATTTCATGAAAACGCAGCGTTGCGGGTAGGAGGGGGCTTGCCCCCGAGCTTTTCTGTTCCGTGGCGAATAAAGTCAAAATCTCGCGGCCAAGGCCGCTCCTACAGGGTTGGGTGGCATTCATGAAGTTGGGGATACGTCTTCAGGAGGCCTTTTTCTGCTCGGCCAGCTTGTGTTCCAGGTAATGGATGCTGGTGCCGCCCTGCAGGAAGGCGGCGTCGCGCAGCAAGTCCTGGTGCAGCGGGACGTTGGTCTTGATGCCTTCCACCACCATTTCGGAAAGCGCGGTGCGCAGGCGCGCGATGGCCTGTTCGCGGGTGGCGCCGTAGGCGATGAGCTTGCCGATCATCGAGTCGTAATACTGCGGCACTACGTAATTCTGGTAAGCATGCGAATCGACGCGGATGCCGGGGCCGCCGGGAACGTGGTACACCGTGATGCGCCCCGGCGAAGGCACGAACGTGTACGGGTCTTCAGCGTTGATGCGGCATTCGATGGCATGCCCCTTGAACTGGATGTCTTCTTGCTTGAAGCGCAATTCTTCGTGATTGGCGATGCGAATCTGTTCCTGCACGATGTCCACGCCGGTAATCAATTCGGTGACCGGGTGCTCGACCTGCACGCGGGTGTTCATTTCGATGAAAAAGAATTCACCGTTTTCGTAAAGGAACTCGAAAGTGCCCGCACCCCGGTAGCCGATGCGGCGGCAGGCGGCAGCACAGGCCTCGCCCACTTGGTCGCGCAGCTTGGTGCCGAGCAGCGGCGCCGGTGCTTCCTCGATGATTTTCTGGTGGCGGCGCTGCATGGAACAGTCGCGCTCGCCCAGGTAAATGGCGTTGCCGTGCTCGTCGGCCAGCACCTGGATTTCGATGTGGCGCGGATTTTCCAGGAACTTTTCCATGTACACCATGGGATTGCCGAAAGCCGTCTGGGCTTCGCTTTTGGTCATGGCGACCGCAGCGATCAGCGCCGCCTCGGTGTGCACCACGCGCATGCCGCGCCCGCCGCCGCCGCCGGCGGCCTTGATGATGACCGGGTAGCCGGTTTCGCGCCCCATGCGCAGGATTTCGCCGTCATCGTCCGGCAGCGCGCCGTCGGAACCGGGCACGCAGGGCACACCGGATTGCTTCATGGCTTCCTTGGCGCAGACCTTGTCGCCCATCAGGCGGATGGTTTCCGGGCGCGGGCCGATGAAGGTGAAGCCGCTGTTTTCAACGCGCTCGGCGAAATCGGCGTTTTCCGAAAGGAAACCGTAGCCGGGGTGGATGGCCTCGGCGTCGGTGACTTCCGCCGCGCTGATGATGGCCGGCACGTGCAGGTAGCTGGCGCTGGACTGCGGTGGGCCGATGCACACCGATTCGTCGGCGAGCTTGACGTATTTTGCTTCGCGGTCGGCCTCGGAATAGACCGCCACGGTCTGGATGCCCATCTCGCGGCAGGCGCGCTGGATGCGCAGGGCGATTTCACCGCGGTTGGCAATTAGGATCTTCTCGAACATATTGGAATTCCGTGAGGGGTGAAGGGGGGCGCGGAGTGTGACAGGGGGGGGCCTCACCCGATGATGAACAGCGGTTCGCCGTATTCCACCGGATTGCCGTTTTCGACCAGGATGGCCTTGATGACGCCGCTCTGATCGGCTTCGATCTCGTTGAGCAGTTTCATCGCTTCGATGATGCACAGCGTCTCGCCTGCGCTGACGCTCTGGCCGACTTCCACGAAAGACTTGGCGCCTGGAGAGGCGGCGCGGTAGAAAGTGCCGACCATCGGCGATTTGACCTGGTGGCCTTCCATTTCCGGCGCCACCACCGCGATGTCCGCCGTGACCACGGGGGCCGCGCCGGGTGCGGGGGCGTAGGGTTGCGGCGCGTAGTGGGCGGGCATCATCATGGTCTGCTGGGCGGCCGGGCCGAAGCGGTTGATGCGCACCCTTTCCTCGCCCTCGGTGATTTCCAGTTCGGCGATGCCGGAATCGCTCACCAGGTCGATCAGCTTCTTGATCTTGCGTAAATCCATGACGAATCCTTTAGAGTTTGACTAAATTCTGGGGTTACTGGTTTTTTGTCTGATAGCCCAGTGCGAATTGCAGGGCCAGTTCGTAGCCGCGCGCGCCCAGTCCGCTGATGATGCCGACGGCCAGGTCGGAAAAATAGGAGTGGTGCCGGAAAGGCTCGCGCGCGAAAACGTTGGAAAGATGTATTTCGACAAACGGAATGCCCACTGCCGCCAGTGCATCGCGCATGGCCACGCTGGTGTGGGTATAGGCGGCGGGGTTGATGAGAATGAAACGGGTATCGTTGCGCGCCTGCTGGATTTTTTCCACCAGCGCCGTTTCGCTGTTGCTCTGAAAGGCTTCCAGTTCCACCCCGGCAACGGTGGCCTGTTGCTTGAGGCGCGCGTTAATCTCATCCAGGGAGTCGCTGCCGTAATGGGAAGGCTCGCGCCAACCCAGCAGGTTCAGGTTGGGGCCGTGCAGTACCAGTATCTTGCCCGGACGCTCGTTTTTCATGGCGGCAAGTTTGCCGCAAATGAGGGGTTCTTGTCCAGTTTTTCGCTGGAAATGCGCTCAATAGCTCCCAAGTCCCGCTTTGGTGCGCTTTCCCTCGCGGTCATGGAACATAGCCCGGTATGCGGCTTTCATCGACTTCGTCGATTTGTTCCGCTTCAAGAAATTCCCGCGCATAACGCAAATAGACCTTCTCGCGGATGAACAGGTCGAACAGGTCGGGATCGACATGGTGATCGAGTTTCATCCTGCCGAGGATAGTGAGGGCTTCGGTGAGCGTCTTGCCGGGTTTATAGGGCCGGTCCTTGGCGGTGAGCGCCTCGAAAATGTCGGCAATTCCCATCATGCGCGCCGGCAACGACATCTGCTCGCGCGTCAGCCCGCGCGGGTAGCCCTTGCCGTCCATACGCTCGTGGTGGCCGCCGGCCAGTTCCGGCACCTGGCGCAGGTGCCTGGGCCACGGCAGGGCTTCCAGCATCTTGATGGTGGCGACGATATGGTGATTGATGATCTCGCGTTCGGCTGCCGTGAGCGTGCCCTTGGCGATGTTCAGGCATTCGATTTCTTCAGCGGAAAGGAAGGGCTCGTCTTCTCCGTTTTCATTGATCCAGCGCCGGGCGCCGATGTTGCGCACGCGTTGCTGCAAGGCGTCGGACATGAATTCGCCGCCCTGGTTGCACTTGTGCAGGAAATCGCGATCCTCGTCCAATTGGCGGAGATGTTCCCTGTAACTTTTTTCCAGTGCGTCGGCGCTTGCCGCATCGCCGCCCTCCAAAGCCGCCAGCCTGGCGCGCAGCCAAGCAATTTCGGCATCGCGCTTGAGGACTTCGAAGCGCGTATCGACCAGGTGAATGCGGTCGAACAGGGCTTCCAGCTTGGTGGATTTGTCGACCACGTGTACCGGCGTGGTGACCTTGCCGCAATCATGCAGCAGACCGGCGATCTTCAGCTCATAGAGCTCGCGCTGGCTCATCGAATAATCCTTCAGCGCGCCCTGGGTGGTGGCGACGGCGGCCTCCGCCAGCATCAGGGTGAGCACCGGCACGCGCTCGCAATGGCCGCCGGTGTAAGGCGATTTTTCGTCGATGGCGATGTTGATGAGCTTGATGAAGGACTCGAACAGTTCTTCCAGCTGATTGATGAGTTGCCGGTTGGTCAGCGCGATGGCGGCTTGCGAGGCGAGCGATTCGACCAGGCGCTGCTGTTCTTCGGAAAAGGGCAGGATTTTTCCGCTGGTTTCATCCTGGGCATTGATGAGTTGCAGCACGCCGATGATCTCGTTTTCGTGATTCTTCATCGGCACGGTGAGGAAAGACTGTGAACGGTAGCGGTTTTTCTCGTCGAAAAAACGCGTGCCGGAAAAATCGAAACCCTCCGCCGCATAAGCGTCCGCGATGTTCACGGTGCGATCGTTCAGCACGGCATAGGCAACCACCGCCGTGTTGTTGGGATTGCCCGCCGCATCGTGAAGGGAGATGGGCGGCAGGGTGATGGGCTTGCCGGTGGTGCCGCCGAAGGCAAAGCCCAGCGAATCGGTGCGCATGATCTCGAAAGTGAGGGTTTGCATGTCGTGCACGCGGTACAGTGTGCCTGCATCGGCGCGGGTAATGCGCTTGGCGGCCAACAGGATGTTTTCCAGTAGCCGGTCGAAGTTTTTTTCTGCCGACAGCGCTTTACCAACGGCGTTGAGCTGTTCAAGCAGGTCAAAGATGTGGGCTGTGGGTGTGGTCATGGCGGGTTCCCGGCCTGCGCCACGATGGCGCAGCTGGGAACAACCCTACTTGACTTCGGCGTGGATATCAAGCGACCGAGGAAAGGACCGGGGAAAGGTCCGTGCCGGAAAACGCCCATAGAACGGGCGGCGTTTCCGGGGTGCCACTTTTACCCTCACCCCAACCACCCCTCCGGCACCCCCAGCGCCTGCAATTCCGCCGTGCCGACCAGTCGCACGAAATCGGCCA
>CAZGOY010000006.1:0-112664 GCA_964527565.1 uncultured Sulfuricella sp.
CCCTGGTCAAAATTGGACGCTGTTGGGTGGTCAAATTTGCGCGCTGATTGACAATTGTTGACATCCATGTTTGGTGTTTATGGCTTCGGCATATGGATATTTGTTGATCTGACAAATTTTCTCATTTGGAATTTTCGTTCTGCCCGTAGGCAAAACCAAGAAATCCTGTCGACATACGGGAAGAACTATGAGCGCCAACCATGGGGTAAAGTTCTTGCAATGGGGATCGTAGTGGTGTTCGCTTGGCAAACGATTGCCCAATTTGTTATGCCACAAGATGTGGCTGCGAGTGGATCATCTATTTTTAGCTCAAGAGCGCCTTCTGAATCCGATGCCAAAAAGCAGCTTAGCGCTTACTATGGGCGTTGTGGAAAAGCGATTAAACTGGTCAACTTCAAAAAAATCAATGGGATTGAGAACAACCCCAAAAACTACACAATGTCCTTCTCTTATGAAATAGAGTTCGTTACCGATATCGATATGAGTGTTAACGAGAACAGGCTACAACTTATTGCAGCGTATTGCGATGAGAATACAGGCTATACAGAAGGAACAGCTGGTGGCGACTTTTTCATATTAGCAATCAATTTGTCACAGGGTAATATTCCGGTTAACGGCGTTCGCGAACCCACTGAAATAATAAAAAAAGGTACAACGGTTTCTTATTCAGGTGAGAAAGCATTTATCAAGACAGACAACGGATGGATGATGCTGCGATAATAAGGATGATAACGATTCATGTTTTTGCACACTCTTGCGTATGGCCCCTGGAACATTACCGTCTCCATGCGCCCCCGTTTGCGCTTTGATGCGGGAATATGTAATATTTTACCTATATAAAATATTACACGGAGACGCATCATGCTCAACGCATCCCTTCGCCGTTCCGGCGGATCGCTTATCATGACGATCCCCCAGTCGTATATCGAACAAAATCATCTTGATGCAGGCTCGCGGGTATTGGTCGAAATCAACGGGGCTGAATTGAAGGTCAGGCCCGGCCGTGAGCGCCTCAAGCTGTCCGACCTGCTTGACGACACCCCAGAAGGGTTGTGCCGGGCGCCGGGTTGGGATGAAATGCCGATATCTGGAGAAGAGCTTTGATCCCCGAGCGGGGCGACATTCTGCACTTGCAGTTTGATCCGGCATCGGGAAAGGAAATGCTCGGAAAGCATTTCTGCCTCGTCGTCTCTTCTCGCGCATTCAATGCCCGATTCCGGCTGGCCATGGTTTGCCCGATATCGGGCGGAGCGGCGGCAGTGGCGCGCAGTAGTGGCTTTTTGATCTCGTTGACTGGATCGGGGCTGCGCACCGACGGCGCCATCCATGCGCACCAACTCAAGTCACTGGACTGGGCTTCACGGCAAGCGATATTTGTCGAGAAAGTACCCGATCCGATTTTGCAAGAAGCCCTCGACTGCTTGATCGCAGTTTTTGAGGACGAGTGACGCCCGGAAATTACCAAACGCCCCCACCCGCCGCGACCACCTGCCATCAGTGGATGCTGCCGAAGGACTTGTCGCAAACCAGCGCAAAGGGAGGCAACCCGGCGATATGACAACCCTGGCGCACCGGGCCGCCGGGAAACAAACGGAACAGGCGCTTGCGCGCATCGCCGCCGCCGAACGCATCCTCCAGCATGCGCAATGCCTCGCGGCCACTGGCCTTGTCACCGCATTCGCCGTAATAATCCCTGAGCAGGCAAACCACTTCCCAGTGCTCGGGGGTCATGACAATGCCCTCCCAGCGCGCCAGTTCAGCCGCGATGGCTTCGGACCAGTCGGCAAGTCCGGGCAAATGGCAATCGGGGTTGGCGAACCCCCTGCCCTGGTTGTTTATCGCCTTGTTGATGTCGTACATGTCTCACCTCCAGTTCGATCAGGCTAAAATTCAGAAACACCGGTCCTGCACAATCTCGGTTTGTCCGCCCTCAATATAGCTTATCCAGACTAAAAAGCTAAGGTATTATCAGGCAACGGGCGCTCCATCCCTCCCGATTGGCGCCATCATTTCCCGCAGTGCATAATGCCCGTGCTTATGCGCATAGCTCATCCTTGGAGATCGACAAACCTATGGCCTCAACCTACGAAAACGTCAGCATGGCGGTGTTTTGCGACTTTGAAAACGTTGCGCTCGGCGTACGCGACGCCAATTACGAGAAATTCGACATCAAACCGGTTCTTGAGCGCCTCCTGCTCAAGGGCAGCATCGTCGTCAAGAAGGCCTACTGCGACTGGGATCGCTACAAGAGCTTCAAAGCCACCATGCACGAAGCCAACTTCGAGCTGATCGAAATCCCGCACGTGCGCCAGTCGGGCAAGAATTCCGCCGACATCCGCCTGGTGGTCGATGCGCTCGACCTTTGCTATACCAAGTCGCACGTCAACACCTTCGTCATCATCAGCGGCGACTCCGATTTCTCGCCGCTGGTCTCCAAGCTGCGCGAGAACGCCAAACAGGTGATCGGCGTCGGGGTCAAGCAATCGACCTCCGACCTGCTGATCGCCAACTGCGACGAATTCATTTTTTACAACGACCTGATGCGCGAGAGCCAGAGCACGGCTGCCCGCCGCGAAACGAGGGCGCCCGCCCCCGCTGCCCGGCGCACGCCCGAGGAGGAAAAACGCCGCAAGGAAGAGCTGGATGCGCGCAGGAGCAAAGCCATCGAAATGGCGGTGGAAACCTTCGACGCCCTAGTTTCCGAACGCGGCGACGGCGGCAAGATATGGGCCTCCGTGTTGAAAGAAGCCATCAAACGCCGCAAGCCCGATTTCAGCGAGTCCTACTATGGCTTCCGCGCCTTCGGCAACCTGCTTGAGGAGGCGCAGGCACGCGGCCTGCTCGAATTTGGCCGCGACGAGAAATCCAACGCCTACGTTTATCGCAGCAGCGCCGCAACGGCCTCCGGCGAAGGCGCGCTCGAACAAACGGCGGCGCCGCTTTCCAGCGATGCCGTACCCAACGCGGTAGCGGAATCCGGCGGCAAGCCGGAAGCCCGCCGCAAGGGGCGCGGAGGCCGCAAAGCGGCGGCCAGAAAGACGGAAGCGTCTGAAACGGCAGTTGAAATGGCGCCGCCGACATCCGGCGCGCCACTGGAAACGACAAGCGCGGCCCCCCAGCCTTCGGAACCAGCAGCGGATGCCCCCAAGCCGCACCGTGCGCGCCGGGCCGCAACGGCCAAGTCCCGCCGCCCCGCCGACGATGCCGCACCGGAGGCGCCGCCAGACAGCCCGGCACCGACCCAGGCCGCCCCGGAAACCCGCGCAGATGATTCAGCGCGCAAACCCGCCACGCGCCGCCGCAGGATCAAAGCGGAAGTGGCACCGGACGGCGCTTGAGCGGGTGTAGCAGGGAAAGTGCCGTGGACGGCAGCGGCCCGCCCGTCTCGTGCGCCACCTGCGAAGCCTGCTGTTGTCGGCTGGAGGTCATGCTGATCGGCGATAACGGCGTCCCGGCGACATTGACTGCCCAGGACAGCTGGGGCGGCTGGGTGATGCGCCGCCTTGCCGACGGCTGGTGCGCCGCCCTCAGCCGCAGCACCCTGCGTTGCACAATCTATGAGCAACGCCCAGGCATCTGCCGCGACTTCCCGGTGGGTGAAAGCGAGTGCCTCGCGGAACGCTCCCGGCTACTTGCCGGGAACCCGCCTGGATGATTCATCAATTCCGATTTCCTGATCTCTCAGGAAATCGGTTTGGGAATCTAATCTTCCGTCCTGAACTTGTCGTGACACGCCTTGCAGCTTTCACCCAGCTTGCCGAACTGCGCCTTGACGGCGGCGGCATCGCCGCTGGCCGCCACTTTGGCCATCTCGTTGGCCTCCTTGCCGAAGGCCATCGCCACTTTGCCGACAGCTTCGCGCTCGGCAAAGAATTCCGCTTTGACACGGGTTTCCTTGAAACCCTTGCCCTTGTCGCTACCGGGCTGATACAGCGCGCCCATCTTGGAGTTGGCAATCGCCTGGATGAGATTGGCCGCCTCGATCACCTGTTCCTTGCTGTAAGTCCCTTCGACGTTAGTCTTGATGCGCCCCATGCTCCACGCCATGGTGTGATAGGCCGCCTGGCGCCAGCGAATCTGGTCTTCAATCTTGCCCACCACTTGGGCTTGAGCGGAGGAACTGAGCAAGGCGAGAGAAAAGGCGGCCAAGAGAGAGGACGCGATGGTTTTTTTCATGGTTTGCTCCTTGATGATAAAGGATGGTGAGGGGGTACGGGAATCGGTGGAGTGGGACAACACCCCTGCCAAATGATTCCGGCTAAGCGGCGTTGTACCTTACCGCCACAGGGCAGGTGAATTCTACAGCAAGCCCAGGATGAATTCCCACTCGCGCGGATCCAGCGGCGTGATCGACAAGCGATTGCCTTGTTGCAAGATACGCATGCGCGCCAGTTCAGGATAGGTGCGCAATTCCCGGATGCTCACCAGCCGGGCTCGGCGCAGCAGCTTTACCTCGACATTAAACCAGCGCGGCTTTTCGGGGGTGGCCTTGGGATCAAAATACTTGTTTTGGGAATCAAACTGGGTCTGGTCGGGATAGGCTAACCGGCACACCTCGGCAACACCGACGATACCCGGTTCCTTGCAATTGGAATGGTAAAAAAACACCCCGTCGCCGACCCGCATCTGGTCGCGCATGAAATTGCGCGCCTGGTAGTTGCGCACGCCATACCACGCCACTGTCTGGTCGGGCATGGCGGCGAGATCGTCGATACTGCAATCGGCGGGTTCGGATTTCATCAGCCAGTAGCGCATTCACATTCCCTTTGCATCCAGCGTTGCATTATAACTATTGAAATATAAATATATTTTACAATTCTATGTTCTTGTAACGTCCGAGCAGAACCGTTATAACCCCACCCAGAGTCCCACCCATTGCGTTACGCGCGCCCCCCAACTGCTTGGCGATTTGCTTCACGGCGGCAAACCATGCGGGCAACTGCTCCCGCCCATTTATTGGAAAACTGAGGCGAATGATGTAAATTGCTGCGTACATCTCGGACTGCGGATTGGTGAAGCGTCGCAACAAAAAAATATATTGCACCTTTGACACCGCACCTTTAGCAACCAAGACATTGACGAGCCACTCCAGCCACATGAAAAATCCGCAAGACCAAACAACTGCGTGTCATTCAGACGCTGATTCTTCCGCATCATCCAGCACGTGGGATGGCGCGTGGCTGCTGCGCCTCTATATCGCCGGACAGACTCCCAAATCGCTGGCTGCCGTTTCCAATCTACACCATATCTGCAAGGAACACTTGGCAGGTCAATTTCATATCGAAGTTATCGATCTGCTGGAAACGCCCCAACTCGCTGAAGGCGACAAGATCATCGCCATTCCGACGCTGGTACGCAAGCTGCCCGAGCCGATACGCAAAATTATCGGTGATCTTTCCGATACCGAGAAAACACTGGTTGGCCTGCAACTCAAGCCCAAGGCGGTTTGATCGGACATGACCGCGCCGGGCAGCGAAGCACGGGAAATTGCCGAATTGCGCACCCGGCTTGCCGAGGCGGACGCGACCCTCGACGCCATCCGTTCGGGAGCAGCTGACGCCCTCATCGGCGAGAGCGGAGACGTGTTTCACCTGAACGGTTCCGAGAAGCCTTACGTCACTTTCTTCAGCGCGATGAACGAAGGAGGCGTGACCCTCGACAGCAGCGGCGCGATCCTGCACGGCAACCCCTGTTTCGTCGCCATGATCGGGCGACCGATGGCGGCACTGCGCGGCGCACTTTTTCTTTCCTGCATCCCATCAGGTGATCGCGTGCGTGTTGCAGAACTTCTCGCAAGCGAGGCGACAGCGGCTTGCGAGGCCTCGCTCGATGTAGCCGGCGGGGCATTGCCGGTACGTCTTTCGCTGAAGACGGTCAGCACCAATCTGCAACAGTTCCGTTGCCTGGTAGTTACCGACCTGAGCGAGCGCGCCAAGGCCGAGGCCGGACTACGGGAGGCCATGGCGCGGCAACATGATGCCGAGATCCAACTGCGTCAGCGCGAACGCGATTTGCGTTCCATCCTCGATCATATTCCGTCGATGATCGGATATTGGGACAAGAATTTATGCAACCGTTTCGGCAACCATGCCTATCAAAGTTGGTTCGGCGTTGACCACAGCCAGATATCAGGCAAACATATCCGTGAGATCATCGGCGAAGAACGTTATCAACTCAACTTGCCCCACATGGAAGCGGCACTACGTGGCGAGCGCCAGACATTCGAGCGCACCATTCCCATTCCCGATGGCAATGGTGTCAGGCACTCTTTGACTGACTATATCCCCGACATCGTGGAAGGAACGGTTCAGGGCTTTTACGTGCTGGTAACCGACATCACGGCAGCCAAGGAAGGGGAAGCTGCCATTCGTGACAGCGAAGAAAGATTGCGCGCCATGTACGCCAATTTGCAGGCCGTGGTCGAAGCCGAGCGCAAACATGTCGCCCGCGAGGTCCATGACGAACTCGGCCAGATTCTGACGGCCCTGCGCATGGAAGCCGCGTTGTTGCAGTGCGAGCTGCGGGGGCAACAAAAGCCTCTGGAACGGATAGATGAAATGCTGCTGCTGACTGAAGGCATGTTCAAGAGCGTGCGCAGCATTGCCGGCAATTTGCGGCCTTCGGCACTCGACCTCGGCCTGGTTCCGGCCATCGAATGGCTGGCCGGGGATTTCGAAAAGCGCTGGCAGATCGATTGCGCGCTCGACATCGATCCCTGGGAAATACAGGCGAGCGATGCTTATGCAACCACCGTGTTTCGCGTCATTCAGGAATCGTTGACCAACGTGGCGCGGCATGCCCGCGCCACCAGCATCAGCATTTCGTTGCAGCAGTGGCAAGGTCACCTGCATCTCGAAATCCACGACAACGGTTGCGGTTTCAACCACGATGAAAAGAAAACGGCCGGATTCGGCATGGTCGGAATGCGGGAGCGGGTACTGGAACTGGGTGGCGTTCTGACTGTCCAGTCCGCCCCGGACAAAGGAACGGGGATTTTCATCGACCTGCCATTGGGGGAGGTTACAACGACATGATCAGCGTGTTGGTAGCAGACGACCATCGGATGGTCAGGCGCGGCATCAAGGAAATTCTCGGCCGGGCCACGGATATCGCCGTTACCGGCGAGTGTGCCAGCGGCGACGAGGTTGTGGAAGCGCTGCGGCGGGAAATGCCCGATGTGCTGGTCCTCGACATGCTCATGCCCGGCCTGAGCGGCGTCGAGTTAATCAAGCATCTGGTAAAGGAATTCCGGCAAATCCGCATTCTGGTGCTTTCCATGCACAACGAAGGCCAGTTCGTCGCCCGCGCATTACGTGAGGGCGCGCGCGGCTATGTAACCAAGGATGCCGACCCGGATATTCTGGTTCAGGCTGTCCGCAAGATTGCGGACGATGGAAAATTCATCGACCCGGCGCTGGTCGAAACCATGGTTTTCGAGATGCCGGATGCGGAACAGGGGCCGGACGACAAGCTGACCGACCGAGAGCTGCAGGTGCTCCGACTGGTGGTAGAGGGGAAATCGCTCAATGCCATCGCCGACGAATTGCATCTCAGCCCGAAGACCATCAGCAGCCACAAGATGCGCATCATGGCGAAGCTGGGCGTGAACAACAACGCCGATCTGGTGCGCTACGCCTTACGCTACGACATCGCCGACAAACGAAACAATTAAGGAAATCCTGAATGGCGCCTCGGGTTTCCCTGCGGGCGTTTTCCGTTTTTACCTAAAGACGCGTCGATTTTTTTCGCTTATCTTTCACGCTTGGCAAACGTGGGCGCACCCGTGGACACAGGCATTCGATATTTACTGAAGTTATACGTTGTAGGCACCTCGAACCGGACAGAACCGGCCATTGCCAACCTGAAACGCATTTGCGAGGACGAATTTCCCGGCTGCTACGAGCTTGTTATCATTGACATCCTGACCCACCCGGCGTTTGCCGAAGAGCAGAAAATACTCGCCGCGCCCACCCTGGTCAAAGAACGCCCCCTGCCGATCCGCCGCATCATCGGCGATTTTTCCGACAAGGAAAAGGTCCTCGCTGGGATGGACCTGCCTTCGCGCTAGCACAAACTATCCCGCCAGAGGAATTTTCATGTTCACACGTACACAAAACTACCCTCAGATCGAAAAAACAGAAACCGGCATTACCGGTTTCGACCTGATTTCCAACGGCGGATTGCCCAAGGGCCGCACCACCCTGGTTTCCGGTACGGCAGGCAGCGCCAAGACGCTCTTCGCCGTCCAGTTCCTGGCCGAGGGCATCCTGCGTTCGGGTGAGGCGGGTATTTTCGTGACCTTCGAGGAAGCGCCGGCTGACATCCGCCGCAACGTGATGTCGCTGGGCTGGGATATCGAGTCATGGGAAGCAGCGGGCAAGTGGCTGTTCATCGACGCCTCCCCGGATCCGGGGCAGGACCAGGTGGAGGCCGGACGCTATGATCTTGGCGCATTGCTCGCGCGCATCGAATACGCGGTTGCCAAGGCCGGGGCAACCCGCCTTTCCATGGATTCTCTCGGCGCCATTTTTTCGCAGTTCCGCGATGGCGCCATGGTGCGCGGCGAACTGTTCCGCATTTCGTCCATCCTGCGCCAATTGAACGTCACGTCGGTCATGACCTCCGAGCGTACCCAGGAGTACGGCGAAATCGCCCGCTTCGGCGTCGAGGAATTCGTCGCCGACAACGTGGTGATCCTGCGCAATGTGCTGGAGGATGAAAAGCGCCGCCGCACCATGGAGATCCTCAAGTACCGCGGCACCAGCCACCAGAAAGGCGAGTTCCCCTTCACCATTGTGTCGGGGCGCGGCATCCTGGCCATTCCGCTTTCAGCAATGGAACTCAAGCAGAAGTCGTCGAACGTGCGCATTTCCTCCGGTAACGATGAACTCGACAGCATGTGCGGCGGCGGTTTTTTCCGCGACTCCATCATTCTCGCGTCGGGCGCCACCGGTACCGGCAAGACGCTGATCACCACCGAGTTCCTCAATGGCGGTGCCAAGCACGGTGAGCGCTCTCTCCTGTTTGCCTTCGAGGAAAGCCGCGAGCAACTGTTCCGCAACGCGGTCGGCTGGGGGATCGATTTCGAGACGATGGAAGAATCCGGGTTGCTCAAGGTGGTGTGCGCCTACCCGGAGGCAGCCAGTCTCGAAGACCACCTCATCGAGATGAAGGACATCATCGAAGACTTCAAGCCGAACCGGATCGCCGTGGACAGCCTTTCGGCGCTGGAGCGTGTCGCCACGCCCAAGGGATTTCGCGAGTTCGTCATCAGCCTGACCTCTTTCATCAAGCATCAGGAAGTCGCCGGTTTGTTCACCTCGACCACACCGACCTTGCTGGGCGGCACCTCGGTGACCGAATCCCATATTTCCACCTTGACCGACTCGATTATCCTGTTGCGCTACGTGGAAATGAACGGCTCCATGCGCCGTGGCCTGACGGTGTTGAAAATGCGTGGCTCGATCCACGACAAGGACATTCTCGAATTCACCATCGACGGTAGCGGCATGCACCTCGGCAAGCCCTTCCGCGACGTTACCGGCATTCTTGCCGGCAATCCGCGCGAAACGCCCTTCGATGTTCACCCCGTCGAGTAGGGGAACGCGAGCGTGAATGCTTTATTTGAGGGACCATCGGAACCGGCGCGTTCCTTGTTTCAAGACATCGTCGAACATGCTTCCGACGGAATTCTTGTATTGGATTCTGACGGCTACGTCTTGCTGAGCAATCCAGCCGTTGCGCGGATATTCCAGCGCCAGCGGGACGAATTCCAAGGCGAACTTTTCGGTTTCCCTATTGCTAGCGGGGAACAGGCTGAGATCAACATCCTGCGCAGGGACGGCTTCCTGGCGGTTGCCGAGATGCGGGTCAGCGAGACCCATTGGGAACAGAAACGGGTCTTTATCGCCATCCTGCGCGACATCACCGAGCGCAAGCGCATGGAAATGGCCCTGCACGATGCCAAGGAGGAACTCGCGGCACTTTACCGCTTCGCCCCGCTGGGCGTCATCGCCCTGAAAACCGATTGGCGCATCAAGTTCTGGAACCCGGCGGCGGAAAACATCTTCGGCTGGAAAGCCAGCGAAGTTATCGGCAATGTGTTTCCCGATCTTGCGGAGCCGCTGAGGCGCGAGTTGCTGGAGATCGACGAATTTTCCCGGCGCGGCAAAATCATCATAGGCAAGGAAATCCGCCACGTCAAAAAGGACGGCACGCCGTCCGATGTCAGCGTTTCGCTGGCGCCCATGCACGACGACACCGGCAGCACCACCGGCATCATGTGCATCGTCGAGGACATCTCGCGCCGTCTGCGCGACGCCGAACGGCTGCGCCTGTCAGGCAAGATATTCGAGAATACCCAGGAAGGCATCCTGGTCACCGACGCCCAGGGAAACATCCTTTCCGTCAATCAGGCCTTTGTCGCCGTTACCGGTTTCTCGATGGAAGAAGCGGTCGGCAGCAAACCGAACCTGTTGAACTCAGGCCGACACGACCAGGCGTTTTATCGGGAGATGTGGCGCACCCTCGCGGAGGAGGGGCAATGGCGCGGAGAAATCTGGAACCGCCGAAAGAGCGGGGAAATCTACCCTGAATGGATCAACATCAGCGCCATCCACGACGACGAGGGGAAGCTAACCCACTATGTCGCGATTTTTTCCGACATCACCAAGGTCAAGGAAAACGAGGAAAGACTGCGGCGCCTCGCGCACTTCGACCCGCTCACCGGCCTGCCGAACCGATTCCTGTTTCAGGATCACTGCGAACTCGCCCTCGCCCAAGCCGCCCGCAGCGGCAGGCAGGTGGCGGTCATGTTCCTCGACCTCGACCGCTTCAAAATCATCAACGACACTCTGGGGCATCGCGCCGGTGACACTCTGCTGGCCGAGGTGGCGCGGCGCCTCGCCGCATGCCTGCGCGCCGGAGATACCCTCAGCCGCTTTGGCGGGGACGAATTCAACGCCGTTCTGCCCGACCTAGACAATGGCAACGCTGCGGCCAGCGTTGCCGACAAGTTGATCGAAGCGCTTGCCCATCCGTTCCAGATCGATGGCAAGGAACTCCACGTCACCACCAGCATCGGGATTGCCATTTATCCGCAGGATGGCCATCAATTGGAGCAGCTATCCCGCGCCGCCGATGCTGCGATGTATCGGGCCAAGGAGCAGGGGCGCAACGCTTACCGCTTCTATGAGACGGATGGCCGCGACGAAGCGCTGTCGCGGCGTTTCCATCTGGAAAACCAGCTTCGCCACGCACTCGACCGCGGTGAAATGTCGCTGGTCTATCAGCCGGAAGTCGATATTGAGTCGGGCGGGGTCACCGGGATGGAAGCGCTGCTCCGCTGGCGGCATCCCGAGTTGGGAGACGTGTCCCCTGAGGAGTTCATTCCGCTGGCCGAAGAAATCGGCGTCATTTCAACCCTCGGCACCTGGGTATTGCGCGAAGCCTGCCTGCAGAACAAGGCTTGGCAGGGTATGGGGTTCGATCCGATGTGGGTGTCGGTCAATCTTTCGCCGTCTCAGCTACGCGAGCGGCACCTGGTCGAAACCGTCAGGAACGTTCTCGCCGAGACCGGCCTGGAAGGGCGCTGGCTGGAGTTCGAGCTCACCGAAGGCGCACTGATGCAGAACATCGAGGAAGGCATCCGCATCCTCAATGCCCTCAAGGAACTCGGCGTCCGTATTTCTATTGACGATTTCGGCACCGGCCATTCATCCCTCGCTTACCTGCGCCAATTGCCGGTCGATACGCTCAAGATCGATCGCAGCCTCGTCGCTCACATTGCCACCAACGAGGGGGATGCCGCCATTTCGCGCACCATCGTCACGCTAGCGCACAACCTCAATCTGCGGGTGGTCGCCGAGGGCATCGAGTCGGCGGCGCAATTCAACATGCTGAGGGAATTCCAGTGCTGCGACGCCCAGGGTTTCTATTTCTCGCACCCATTGTCTCCCGACCGGATTACTGCGCTTCTTGGCAGCCACGACCTGCGTCTGCGGATAGCGGAAGCCAACCATTGCAATTCGAGCCAACAATTAACCGGAGCAGTGCTATGAACCGCGAACAGTTTCAACTCAAGCGACGACTTGTGTGCTGTGAACAGGTCCAACAGAGGTTTCACGCTGCTCTCGCTTTGTCATTCGTCCCATTCAGCGCCCATCACCCGGCGTATGGTTTCCTGGCCGAATCCACGGCTTGCCAGAAAGCGCATCTGCCTGGCTTTTTCCCCGGCGGTGGCCGCCGGGGTGCCGAATTTCTTGAGCCATATGGCGCGGGCATTGGTCAGGTCGCAGGCGCGCGCGTCGCTTAACGCCGCCGCCATGCCTTCTTCGCTGACGCCCTTTTCGCGCAATTCGTGGGCGATGCGTCGGCTGCCGTATTTGCCCTGGCGCGCCTGCACCACCATATCGACGAAACGCGCTTCCGAGAGCCAGCCGCGTTGGGTGAAATCGTCGAGCAGGGACTCGATTTCCTCCCGTTCTTCCGCGTAAGGCGCCAGCTTGCGTGCCAGTTCGTTACGGGAATACTCGCGCCGGGACAGGTAGCCCAGCGCGCGTTCACGCAGGGGGAGCGGTTTCTTTTCAGGCATCCCCGTCGCTGGGGTCCACGGTCGTCGGCAGGCCGGAAACGCCGACGGCGGCACGCACCTTGTTTTCGATCTCGGCGGCGATGTCCTTGTGCTCGCGCAGGTATTCGCGCGCATTGTCCTTGCCCTGGCCGATCTTCTCGCCCTTGTAGCTGTACCAGGCGCCGGATTTTTCGACCAGCTTGTTGGCCACGCCCATTTCGACGATTTCGCCTTCGCGCGAGATGCCCTCGCCGTAAAGAATGTCGAACTCGGCCTGCTTGAAGGGCGGCGCGACCTTGTTCTTGACCACCTTGACGCGCGTTTCCGAGCCGATCACTTCCTCGCCCTTCTTGATCGCACCGGTGCGGCGAATATCCAAACGCACCGAGGCGTAGAACTTGAGCGCGTTGCCGCCGGTGGTGGTTTCCGGGTTGCCGAACATCACGCCGATCTTCATGCGAATTTGATTGATGAAAATCACCAGGGTGTTGGTGCGCTTGATGTTGGCGGTGAGCTTCCTGAGCGCCTGCGACATCAGGCGGGCTTGCAGGCCCATGTGGGAATCGCCCATCTCGCCTTCGATTTCGGCCTTCGGCGTGAGCGCGGCGACCGAGTCGATCACCACGATGTCCACCGAGCCGGAGCGTACCAGCATGTCGGCGATTTCCAGCGCCTGTTCGCCGGTGTCGGGCTGGGAAATCAGCAGGTCGGAAACCTGGACGCCGAGCTTCTGCGCGTATTGCGGGTCGAGCGCGTGTTCCGCGTCGATGAAGGCGGCAGTGCCGCCGAGTTTCTGCATTTCGGCGATGACCTGCAGGGTCAGCGTGGTCTTGCCGGAAGATTCCGGGCCGAAGATTTCCACCACGCGGCCCCTGGGCAAACCGCCGACGCCCAGCGCGATGTCCAGGCCGAGCGAGCCGGTGGACACCACCTGGATGTCCTTGACCACATCGCTGTCGCCCAAGCGCATGATGGAGCCTTTGCCGAACTGTTTTTCGATCTGCGAAAGTGCCGCCGCCAGTGCCTTGCTCTTGTTTTCGTCCATGTTCGTATCCTAACTAAATTAATCAATGAATTATGTCATATCTACAGCAGCGCTAATACACCTTCCAGCGCCATCGTCACCGCCTGCTGCCGCACTTCCCTGCGGTCGCCGGGAAACAGGTATTTTTCGCTGTAGAGCGCGCCATTTCCCGTCGCCCAGGCAAAGCACACCGTGCCCACCGGCTTGTCCGGCGTGCCGCCGGTCGGGCCGGCGATGCCGCTGATCGCCACCGCCACGTCCGCCCGACTGTGGCGCAGGGTGCCCTGGACCATTTCCCGCACCGTCTCTTCGCTTACCGCGCCGTGGGCATCCAGGGTTTCCCGCGACACGCCGAGCATTTCCTGCTTGGCGAGGTTGGTATAGGTAATGAAGCCGCGATCGTACCATTGCGAGCTGCCGGAAATCGCCGTGACGGCTTCCCCCACCCAGCCGCCGGTGCAGGACTCGGCGGTGGCCAGCATCCATTTGCGGGCTTTCAGGGCTTCGCCGACGCGGGCGGCCAGTTCATCGAGAGCATCATCCATGGAAGATCACCCACAGGCAAAGAATGGCATAAATCGCCGCCAGCAAATCGTCGAACATCACCCCAAAACCGTTTTTCAGGCGCCGGTCGAAATGCCGGATGGGAAACGGTTTCCAAATGTCGAACAGGCGGAACAACAAAAAGGCGGCGGCGAATCCGGCCAGCGTATGCGGTGCGAAATGCAGCACCAGCAGCATGGCGACGATCTCGTCCCACACGATGCTGCCGTGATCCGCAACACCCAGCGCCTTGCCTGCGGCATCGCAGAAGGCAATTCCGGCAGCGAAGAAAAATGCCACGATGGCCAGGTAGGCCCAGCCCGGCACGCCGGACAGCAGCCACCACAGCGGAAAGGCCGCCAGCGTGCCGAAAGTGCCGGGGGCGACCGGCGCCAGCCCGCTGCCGAAACCGAAGGCCAGCCAGTGTGCCGGGCTGCGCGCCAGCAAGCGCCAGTCAGGCGAAGTGGTCGAAACCGGTTTTTCCAATGGGCATCTCCTTGCCGTTTTCATCGAACACGCGCACGCCGTTGCCGGGATTGAGGGTTCCGATGCGTGTCAGTGTTTCACCCAGGCGCGCGCCGATGGCGGCAATCTCCGCGCGCCGGGCGGCGGATGCGGTAAAGCACAGTTCGTAGTCGTCTCCGCCCGCCAGCAGGCAGGCGCGCGCCGTCTCATCCGGCAGGGCGCGGCGCAGGGCGGGAGAGGCCGGCAGGGCGGCAAAGCGGATTTCCGCAGCCAGCCCGGAATCTTCCAGAATGTGCCCCAGATCGGCCAGCAGGCCGTCGGAAACATCGATGGCGCTGTGCGCCACGCCCAGCAGCGCCTGGCCCAGGGCGATGCGCGGCTGCGGGTCGTGCAGCGCGGGCAGGCAGGCGGCGAGATCGTCCGCAGCGAGCGTAATGCGTCCCTGCAAATGGGCCAGCGCCAGGGCCGCTGCGCCGGGATGCCCGGAAATCCACACGTCGTCCCCCGCGCGTGCGCCGCTGCGGCGCAGCGCCATGCCGCTGGGCACCTCGCCCAGGATGGTTACGCAAATGTTCAGCGGCCCGCGGGTGGTGTCGCCGCCCACCAGATCGACGCCGAATTGCGCGGCCATGCTGAAAAATCCATCCGAAAAAGCCGCCAGCCAGGCTTCGTCGGCTTGCGGCAACGCCAGCGCCAAGGTGGCCCAGCGCGGCGCGGCGCCCATCGCCGCCATGTCGGAGAGGTTCACCGCCAGGCACTTGCGCCCCAGCAGGCGCGGATCGGCATCGGGGAAGAAATGCCGCCCGGCCACCAGCATGTCGCTGGAAACCGCCAGCTCCACGCCCGGCGCGAGCGCCATCAGCGCGGCATCGTCGCCGACGCCGAGGACGGCATGGGCGGCGGGGCGGGCAAAAAAGCGGCGGATCACATCGAATTCGGAAGGCATGGCGATAATCCTAGCATACCGCGCTCAAGTCGGCTTCGCCGCTGCCGATACAAGAGCCTATGAACGATGATCCGCACCTCGAAAACCAGGTTCTGCGCCGCCAACTGCAATCGTTGCTGGCAGAGGCGCGTCAGAACGAGGAGAAAATGCGCCGCTTCGACCGGCTGGAGCGCCGTCTGATCGGCGTCCGCTCGCTGTCCGGGCTGATCCGCATCCTGTTGCAGGACTATCGCGCGGTTTTCGACCTCGATGCCGTCACCCTGGCGCTGGCCGACCCGGAATATGAAGCGGCGCGCATCCTGGAAAGCGAAAGCAAGGGCGGCGCCCAGGTTGCCGGGCTGATTTTTCTCGAAGACACCGCCATGCTGGCGCAAAATTTCAGCGGCCGGGATGCGCCGCTGCTGGGTGCCTACGATCCGGTGCGGCATGCCGGACTATTCGCGGCACAGTCCTGCACGAATGCCTCGGTGGCGCTGCTGCCGCTGATGCGCCAGGGGGAATTGATCGGCAGCCTCAATCTGGGCAGTTGCGAGGCGGGGCGTTTCAGCAGCGACAGCGGCACCGATTTTCTCGAACGCCTGGCCGCCATCGTCGCCATCTGCCTGGAAAACGCCCTCAATCACGAGCGCTTGAAGCAGGCCGGCCTGACCGACCCGCTGACCGGCATCAACAACCGCCGCTACTTCGATCAGCGCTGCCGGGAAGAATGCACGCACGCGCTGCGTCACGGCCTGCCGCTCGCCTGCATGTTTCTCGACGTGGACAAGTTCAAGCGCATCAACGACAGCCATGGCCATCAGGCCGGTGACGACGTGTTGCGCAGCGTCGCCGCGCTGGTGCGCTCCCAGTTGCGCGCCAGCGACATCCTGGCGCGCTACGGCGGCGAGGAATTTGTCGTGCTGTTGCCGCAAACCGGTTCCCCGCATGCGGCGGAAGTGGCCGAGCGCATCCGCGCTGCCATTGCCGCCCAGCCTTTCCAGCCCCAGCCCGGCCTATCCCTGGGGGTGACCATTTCCATCGGCGTCGCCTTGCTGCCCGGCGCGACGGCGGAAAAGGATGCGGAAAAACTGGCGGAAAACCTCGTTGCCGCCGCCGACGGCGCGCTCTACCGCGCCAAGGAAGAAGGGCGCAACCGCGTGGTGTGGGCCTGAGCGGTTAAAACCCCAAACTGTTCAGCAGGTCGTCCACTTCAGTCTGGTTGTTGACGATGTCGGTACGGCCTTCCTTCTTGAGTGCCGGGCCGTTGAGCAGCGAGTCGCCCTCTTTCTCTTTTGCCGACGCGGCGCCGGGCTGGCTGAGCAGCAGGATGTGCACCAGTTGCTGCTCCAGGTTTTGCGTGAGATGGGTGACCTTCTTGATGACCTGCCCGGTGAGGTCCTGAAAATCCTGCGCCATCATGATGTCGTTCAGTTGCGCGGAAGTCTGGCGCGTGTGGCCGGGGACGCTTTCGAGAAACAGGTGCATCCTTTCCGCCACCACCTGCCATTCGCCGTTGCCGCTTGCTTTGGCTTCGCGCCAGGCGGCGCTCAGGGCCAGCGCTTCGCTTTCCAGGGTGTCTTGCAGCGGCAGGGCGGCTTCCACCGCGTTGAGGGTGCGCTGGGCGGCCTGTTCGGTCAGTTGGGCGATGTATTTCAGGCGGTCCTGGGTGTCCGGCAATTCGCCCACGGCGTTGCGCATGGCCTCGTCGCAGCCCAGGTCGTGCAGGGTTTCGTGCAACTGGCGCACCAGGTGGCCGAGTTCGTGATAGCTGTCCCCGGCGTTTTCCGGCGCGCTGTTTTTGGCTTTTTCCATGCGGGTTTTCCCTGAGTCTGGTTGTGTCGAGGCTTAATGCAGCGTGGGCTTGTCGCCGCAGCATTGTTTGTATTTCTTGCCGCTGCCGCACGGGCAGGGATCGTTGCGCCCGGTCTTGGGCGCCTCGCGGCGCACGGTCTGCAGCGGTACGCGCCAGTTGCGCCAGAAACGGTAGATGTCGGTAAGCGCTGCGGGCAGGTCTTCCTGCGCCTGTGCCAGCAGCCGTGCCTCATCCTTGGCGGAGGGCCAGGATTCGCGGCTCGCCAGGGCATCTTCCTTGAGCATGCCGTTGAGCAGGAAAAAAACTTCCATTTTTTCGCTCAAATCCTGGGCATATTCTCCGGCGGTCTCGAACCAGTCCTCCCCGGCGGCCTGACTGCCGTAGACGTAGCCATCGCACCACGGCGCGTAATCCAGTTGTTCGGGGTCGTCCTCAAAACCGTAGAGAATCAGGTCGAAATCCTCCCCCTCAGCGAGCGCGGCGGCGATACGGTCATGAAATTTCAGCAGCAGTTCGGACAGCTCCGGCCATTCCTCCTGTGTGTCGTATTTTGCCTCCCCGAAAACCAGGGGTATCCATTCCTCGGCGGTAAGGGGTTGCGGGCCGCTGATAACGGCGCAGAGAAAGCCTTGCAGGGTGTCGAGCGGCATGGCTTCTTCGTCGAAGCCGTCGGCAGAGAGCAGGGTTTCCAGGCGGTCGAGTTCCTGTTCGGTCATGGTCGGGATGTGCATGGGAAATCCTTGGTGTGGTGTGATGTTGCGCCATTCAATTTGCAGCGGCCCCGGAGATTGTGCTCGAACTGGATACCGCCGCGCAACCAGAAATTTTGTCTAAGGGAATACCTGATAGAATTTCGCCAAAAAACAGTCCAGAATGACAACAAACTAATCAGGGCTTTGCTGATTAAAGTGGGGGCTGTATTCATGGCTCCCTGCTTTGCTGCGGTAGCAACAGAAGGGGATAGCGAGTTGGGCAGACATGATTTGCTGGAAACGATCGGGGAATGCACACCTTCCCCGGTCTTTATCCTATTGACGGCGGCCTTGCTGCTGGCGGGCGGCAGCCTTCATGCCCGTACCGAGGAGGGGCTGCGCCTGAGTGGTTTTGGTACCCTTGGCTATGCGCGTGACGACAATTCGGCCCTCACCCCAACCCGCGACATCAGCCAATTGCCGAAAGTCGACTACGAGGCGGGAAGCTGGAAACTCGATTCGCGTTTTGGCGTGCAACTGGAATATGGGGTCAGCCCGCTCATCGACCTGGTCGGGCAGGTGGTATTGCGTGACCATTTCAAGGCCGGTTCCAATAGTTCCACCGAGCTGGCTTATGCCTCCATAAAGCCAGACAACCAGATCGATCTGCGCATCGGTCGCATCAACTACGACGCCTTTCTGATGTCCGACCACCGCAATGTGGGTTATGCCTATATATGGGTGCGTCCTCCCACGGAGTTTTATGGCTGGATTCCGATTTTCTCGGTGAACGGTATGGATGCGGCCTATCATTTTCGCGCTGCCGACATTTTTTCCGACGATGCCCGCTGGCGCATCAAGGCGCAGGCAGGCAGCAGCACGCTTTCGATCCCCGTCGCGGGCGGAAGGGACGGCGGCTACGAATTCACAACCAATAATCTGGCGAGCTTGTCCGTTACCCGGCAATCCGCGTCCTGGCGCCTGAAGGCGGCGCACTCGCGCTTCACCGTCGGCAGTGAGGTGCCGGTCTTCGCCCCCCTGCATCAGGGCCTGGACGGGGTGGCCGCCGCCGGCATTCCGGCAGTCAGCGCGGAAGCCGCCGACCTGCGCCACCATCTTTCCTTCGAAAACGCCAAAATCAGCTATACCACACTCGGCGCCGCCTACGATGACGGGGTGTGGATCGCGCAGGGCGAACTGGGCCGCACGACCGCCTCGTCCGCTATCGTGCCGCACGGGCGCATGGCCTACGTGAGTGGCGGACGCCGTTTCGGCGACTGGACGCCCTTCGTGTTGTTGAGCACTTCGCGCCCCGGCAACGGCGTGCGCGCCCCCGCCAACGACTGGGGGGCGCTCAACGCCGCTCTGCGAAACCCGGCGCTCCGTACCGTGAACACCACGCGCATTGAGCAGGACACCGTGTCGGCGGGTGCGCGCTGGGATTTCCACAGCCAGGCGGCACTCAAGCTGCAATGGGATCGCACGACAATCCCGCTTTCCGGTTATGGTCTGTGGAACCGTGATCAAACTAGGCCCAACGCGCCCGCGCGCGTTGATCTGTTCACCGCCACGCTGGATTTCATATTCTGACCATGCGCGCCAACCTGACAATTTCAGCTTTTCTCTGCCTGCTGTGCCTAGCGTGGCCCGTGGCGGCGCGCGCGGACGTGGCGGTCATCGTGCATCCCGGCAACCCCCTGCATACCATGACGACGCGCGAAGTTTCCGACCTGTATCTTGGTCGCGCCCGCGCTTTGTCGGTCTATGAGCTACCTGCGGACAACCCCTTGCGCGAGCTGTTTTTTCGTTCCCTGAACGGCATGAGCATCAGGCAACTCAACGCTTATTGGGCGCGCCTGCGTTTCAGCGGCGAAGTCCTGCCGCCCGCCACCCTGGCCGACAGCCGCGCGGTGGTCGATACGGTGAGCCGCAATCCCAACGCCATCGGCTACGTCAATGCGGCCGCGCTGCGGGATTCGGTGAAGGTCGTCCTGCGCCTGAAGGAGTAACGTGCGGATCACAACACTCCTCCCCAAAAGCCTGGAGGCACGTCTGGTCGCCATTGCCGGCCTGGGGTTGCTGGTTTTCTCGGTTTTCGCCGGCATCTTCACCTACAACCACGCCTATCGCCAGCAACTCGAAGCAGCGGCTTCGCTGGAGCAACAATTGGTGCGCACCGTGCAGTCACAGGCCGAGGTTGCGGCTTTCGCGAGCAACAGGGAAATTGCGGAGGGCGTGCTCGACGGCCTGCTGGTCAACCCCATCATCCAGGCGGTGCGTATCGAATCAGCGGAAGGTTTTCTGGTCGAGTCGGACGCCGCTGTCCGTGGTGTCCTGGATAGCGGTACGCACTACCCCCTGTTTTCCCCGGTTAACCATACCGAACGGATTGGTGCGCTGGCGGTGGCGCGCAACCGCGACCAGGTCGGTCGCACGGCGGCGGATGCCGCCGTGTTCCAGACTGCGCTGATGCTGGCGCAGATGTTGATCGCCGCCGTCATCATGGCGGCCGTCTTGCGCATCATGATGATCAAGCCGATTGTCCGTCTGGCGCAGGCCATGTCCGCCATCCAGCCCGGCAGCACCAAGCGCCTGGCAACCGAGGACAATCATGCGGCGGGCGAAATCGGGCTGCTGGTGCACAGCGCGAATACCCTGCTGGACGCCACTGCCGCCGCCATCAAGGAAACGCAGGAGGCCAACATGGCCAAATCCAGTTTCCTGGCGCGCATGAGCCATGAGATTCGCACGCCGATGAACGCCATCATCGGCCTGAGCCGCCTGACGCTGAAAACCCGGCTTGACGCACGCCAGCGCGATTATCTGGAAAAGGTGGTGGCTTCTTCCGATGCCCTGCTGGGAGTCATCAACGATGTGCTGGACTACTCGAAGATCGAGGCGGGCAAGCTGTCGCTGGAAGAAATCCCCTTCGACCTGGACAGCGTGTTCCGCAATGTATCGGCGCTGGTATCGCTGAAGGCACAGGACAAGAATCTCGAACTGCTGTTCCACATCCGCCGCAACGTGCCGCGCAACCTGGAGGGCGATCCGCTGCGGCTGGGGCAGGTGCTGGTCAACCTGGTCAACAATGCCGTCAAGTTCACCGAGTCCGGCGAGGTGGTAGTCAGCGTGGAACCCGTGCGCGTGGTGGCAACCAGTGCGTTGCTGCGTTTTTCGGTGCGTGACACTGGCATCGGCATCGCGCCCGAGGCGCAGCAAGGTTTGTTCGAGCCTTTTTCCCAGGCCGATGGCTCGGTGACGCGCCGCTTCGGCGGCACCGGACTCGGGTTGGCCATCTGCCGGCAACTGTGCGAGCTGATGGGCGGACGCATCTGGGTGGAAAGCCGGCACGGTGAGGGCTGTTGTTTCTGGTTCGAGGCCACTTTCGGCCTGCACGACGGCGAAGTTCGTCCCCTGCCGCTTGAACGCCTGACTGGCGTGCGCACGCTGATCGTGGACGACAACGAAACTGCGCGCGCGGTATTCCACGAAATCCTGTTGCATTTCGGCATGCGGCCGGATGCCGCCGAGAGCGGCGAGCAGGCGCTGGACATGCTGCAACGCGCGCAGGAGCAGGACGATCCTTACCGCGTGGTGCTGCTCGACTGGATGATGCCGGGCATCGACGGCATCGAGACGGCGCGCCGCATACGCCGCAGCGGCGCCCCGCTGGGCGAGGTGCCGGCGATCCTGATGGTCACCGCCTACAACCAGGAACGCGTCGCCGATGCCGCCACCCGGGCAGGCATCGGCCATTTCCTGGCCAAACCGGTCAGCGAATCGACCCTGCACGACGCCATTGCCGAGGCCTTGCTGGTCAAGGACGATGGCGGTCTCCGCCGCTATCGCCAGCCCCTGCAGGATGACGCGCGCCACGATTTCGGCGCGCTGCGCGGCGCGCGCGTGCTGCTGGTGGACGACAGCCCGCTCAACCGCGAGGTAGCCATCGAGTTTCTCCGGGAAACCGGGCTGGATATCGATCAGGCGGTGAACGGGCGCGAAGCGGTAGAAAAGGTGTTGTCCGGGAATTACCAGCTGGTGCTGATGGACATCCAGATGCCGGAGATGGACGGTATCACCGCGACGCAGACGATCCGCGCCGACAGCCGTTACCGGGACCTGCCGATCATTGCCATGACCGCGCACGCCATGGCGGGCGACCGCGAGCGCAGCCTTGAGGCGGGCATGAACGACCACCTGACCAAGCCCATCGACCCCGATGCGCTGGTTGCCGCGCTGAAACACTGGATCACCGGCGGGGCAGAGTGCGCGCGCTTCCCCGTGGCGCGGCAGGCAGAGCACGCAACGCGGATAGAATTGGCCGCGCCCGCGCTGGTCCTCGGGGAAGGGGATATCGACACGACAGTCGGCCTGCGCAACCATCTGAGCCGGGAAGACTTTTACCTGCGCGTTCTGCGTATTTTCCGGCGCGATTTCGCCGCTGCCGGAAGCCGCATGCGCGAGTTGAGCGAGCGGGGCGAGCTGGATGAAGCCCGGCGTCTGGCGCACTCGGTCAAGTCCGGCGCCGCCACCATCGGTGCCATGTTGCTGGCCAGTCATGCGCGCGAACTGGAGGCGGCGCTGGCCGAAAGGCGGATCGTACCCGCCCTGCTGGAAGACTTTGCCGCCGCCGCTGACCGCGTGGCGCGCGCGCTGGACGACTTGCCTGCTGGAAAAGAGGGAGGTGAGCGCCCGGCGGCGGGCACGGATGCGCTTATGACGCTGCTGGAACAGGTCGAAACCCTGCTTCAGGCTGACGATGCCGCCGCCGAAGAGGCCTTCCGCGATCTGCGCCAGGCGGTCACCACTCCCGCGCTGAATGCACGGCTTGGTGAAATCGGCGATTTGATCGAAGACATCGAATACCAACAGGCGCTGGAATCTCTGGCGCAACTCAGGCGGCACCTGCAGGGGGAAACGGTATGACGCATACCCATTCGATATTGGTGGTTGATGACGAGAAACAGAACCGCGCCCTGCTTACCGGTTTGCTCAAGGAAGATGGTTACCAGGTCTTTCTCGCCAAGAACGGCGTGCAGGCGCTGGAACGGGCGCGCGGGCACCTGCCCGACCTGATCCTGCTTGACGTGCTGATGCCGGAGATGGACGGCTATCAGGTGATGCGCGAAATCAAGGCCGATCCCGCCACCCGCGACATCCCGGTGATTTTCATTTCCGCGCTGGATTCCGCCGACGATGAAGAGAAAGGGCTGGCGCTGGGCGCGGTGGACTATATTTCCAAGCCCTTCCAGCTCTCCATCGCGCGCGCGCGGGTGCGCAACCACCTCTCGCTGCGCGCCGCGCACAATCAGTTGCGCGCGCAAAAACAGTCGCTGGAAGAAGCGGCCGCGCTACGCGACGACGTTGAACGCATCATGCACCATGACCTGAAAAGTCCGCTCAACGGCATCCTGGTGGCCACCCACATGCTGCTCAACGAGAGCGGCCTGGAATCGCCCGAGGAGCGTATCGAACTGCTCCACATGATCGAAAAATCCGGCTACACCATGCTGGAAATGATTAGCCGCTCGCTCGACCTGTACAAGATGGAACAGGGGATTTACCAGTTCAGTGCGCAACCGGTCGATCTGCTGCCGGTGTTGCGGCGCGTCATCAACGACAACGGCGCGCTGGTGCGCACCTTGCGCCTGTCGGTGGCATTGCGGCACGGCGCCGTGGAAGCGGATGCAAATACGGTCTTCATGGTGCCGGGCGATGCCACCCTGTGCTACGCCATGCTGGCCAATCTGGTGAAAAATGCCATGGAAGCTTCGCCCCAGGACGGGCAAATCACCCTCACCCTGGAGCATGACGGCACGGGTGCCGTGGCGCGCATCCACAACCAGGGCGCGGTTCCCGAGGCTGTGCGCGAGCATTTTTTCGACAAATACGCCACCGCCGGAAAATCCGGCGGCACCGGTTTGGGTACCTATTCCGCACGCCTGATGGCCTATACCATGGGAGGTGACATCAACTTCGACACCTCGCCGGAACACGGCACCACACTGACGGTACGCTTTCCACCCTTTTCCGGAGATTTCGCCGGCCTGGATGTAACTTGAGAATCATCATGATGACCAGAACTGAAACTAGAGCTGAAACTGGATACGCCAAAAAACAGGCCGCACGCGCTTTCTCGCTGCTCGCCCTCTGCGGTTTCTGGAACGTAGCGCACGCCGCCGACAACGAAGTGCGCGAACTGTTGCCGCTTTCGCTGGACGAATTATTTGCCACCCCGGTGATCACTGCTTCCCGCCATCAGGAAAGCCGCACCGATTCGCCCGCGCACATCCTGGTGTTCACCCGCGAGCAGATCCGCGAACGGCGCTACCGCAATCTCGCCGATTTGCTGGAAGACCTGCCGGGCGTGGACATGCAGCGCGGCACCAAGTCCTCCGCCTACAACAGCTTCACCCTGCAGGGACACATCAGCAACAACAAAATGTTGATTTTGCTCGATGGCGTGCGCATCGACCATCCCGCCGGCGGCAAGATACCGGTGGCGGACAATTTCTCGCTCTATCCGGCGCGCCAGGTGGAAGTGCTTTTCGGTCCCGCTGCCGCACTGTACGGGGCGGATGCCTTTGCCGGCGTGATCAACATCATCACCGACCGTGCTGCCGCTGCCGAGAAGGCTTGGGTATCGGTGGGCGCGGGTTCGTTCGGCACGGAGGAAGGCACCTTCACGGCCGGCGTGCGTCCCAATGAACATCTCGCCCTGACGGTGGGGGGGCACAAGCGGCGTTCTGCGGGCGCGCATCTCGACCGCTATTACCCGGCGGATTTTCCCCGCGTCGATGCCAAGACCTTTTCCGGCGTCGTGGCGGTACCCGCCGCCGCGCGCGAACGCTATACCGGCGGCACTGGCAGCGATAGCCTGTATGCCCGCCTGGACGTGGGCGAAGACCTGAGCTTCGGTTACTACCGCAACACTTTCCACAGCCTGACCAGCACCGGCGACCGTCCAGATACCGCGCTCTATCTCGACGATGCACGCTGGAATACCGCCATCGAAACTGCCTGGGGCAAGTACCATTTCGCGCTGACGCCGACCCTCAAGAGCGAGCTGGTCGTGGATTATTCCGGCTACGAGGTCGATCCGGCTTCCAAGTACGTCAACATCTTCACCGATTTCCAGGATCACGGTTACGACTATTCCAAAGCCTGGCGGCGCGGCGTGGAGCAGAATTTCGACTGGCGCATCAACCCGGCGAATACCCTGCTGGCCGGTGCGGGCTACAAGGAATTTTACGCGCTGGAAACCCCGGACTTTCCCCAGCCCTACAACCGTGATCTGGGGAAGGATGCGCAAGGCATCACCTACGCCAACACCGCCTTGCCGCTTGCCGCTTTCGATGCGCGCTACAGCAACAAGTCGGCCTATCTCCAGCTTCAGACCCAGTGGAATCCGGCCATTTCCACCATGGCGGGCATGCGCTACGACCGCCATTCCGCTTACGGCGGCAGTCTCAATCCGCGCCTGGGGCTGGTATGGCACAACGCGCCCGGCAGTTATCTCAAACTGCTCTACGGCGAAGCCTTCCGCGCACCTTCGCCGGAAGAAAGCTTCAGCACTTTCGGTAGCTTTAGCGGTGCCCGCAACGACGCGGGGCAGTACCTGGGCAGCAATTTCCGTTCGCCGAACTTCGGCCTGGTACCGGAAACCTCGCGCAACCTGTCCCTGACCTGGGACTGGCGCCCGCGCCCTAACCTGAGCCTGATCGCCAATGTGTATTACACGGAAATCGACAATCTCATCGTCACGCGCGATGAAGCCATACCGACTCAATTCATTCCCGGCGCGCTGCTGACGCGTTCCTCCGTCAAGGACAACGCCGGCAAGGAATCACATCAGGGGGCCGACCTGATCCTGCATTGGCGGCACTCGTTCAGCAACGCCTGGAGCGGCGATAGCTGGGGCAGCTTGAGCCACGTCAGCGGCAAGGTGGTCGAGTCCTCCGGCGGGATCGAGCTCGACCAGGGCACCATCGCCGAATACAAGCTCAAGCTGGGCACCACGCTACGTTATCGCAACCGCTTTACCATTACGCCCAAGCTCTACCTGGTCGGCCCCACCGCCACCCTGCGCAACGACAAGGCCAACCCCGGCGCGCGCCTGGAAGCCCCCGGCTACACCCTGGTCAACCTGCACTTGGGCGCCCACCGTCTGGCCGGGCGCAATCTGACTGCCTGGCTCGACATCCACAACCTGTTCGACCGCCGTTACAGCGTCGCCTATGGATCGAGCAGCACCACCTTCGTCAGCATGCCGCAGCCGCCACGCTCGTTCATGCTGTCGCTGGAATACCGCTTCTGAGTCAGGACAGACGCTCTATGCCTCCATTCATGCACCGTTTTTTCCAGTCCCTGTGCCTGCTGGCGCTGGTGTTAGTCATGGCCGCCCAGCCCGCACGCGCCCAGCAGGCGGTTTCCGAATACGGCATGAAAGCCGTACTGTTGTTTAAATTACCCCAGTTCGTCTATTGGCCGGACACGGATGGGAGGCCGCCGCGCCTGACCCTGTGCCTGGCGGGCGACAATCCTTTCGGCAATCTTCTTGAGCGGCTGGCGCGCACTCCGGTGGGCGGGCGCCAGGTCGAAATCGTCCAACTGTCCGCATTGGGAGACAACGTTCCGTGCGATTTCATTTTCGTCAGCCGTTCGGAGAGCGCCTCGCTGGACGCCCTGTTGCGCAAGCTGGCGGCGCGGCGCGTGGTCACGGTTTCCGACATTCCCGGCTTCGCCAGTGCGGGTGGCATGGTCGAGTTGACGCTCAGCGACGAGCGCGTCGGTGTCACGCTCAACCGCCGCGCGGCACAGAAGCAGGGGCTGGAATTCAGTGCCCAGTTACTCCGGCTGGCCAAGGTGGTGGAGCCATGAAAAAGCAGGGAATATTCAACTTCATGTCGATCCGCGGCAAACTGGCGCTGATCGGCGCCGGCTCGCTGGCCATGGCCTCCCTGCTGGTATTCCTGCTGGTGGGTTACCAGCAGCAGCGCCTGCTGCGCACCGAGTGGGTGGAATCCCTGTCCGCCCAAGGGCGCATCATCGCCACCAACAGCCAGGCGGCGCTGATTTTTCAGGACCGGCGCGAGGCCGCGCGCCTGCTGGCTTCCCTCGACCAGAATCCGGCCATTCTGCAGGCGCGCATCCTGCTGCCGGACGGCGGGGTGTTTGCCGAATACCGCCGCGACGCCGCTCTGCGCATCGGGTTTGCCCCACCCTCCGGGCCGCTGGCGCAACATCATTTCAGTAATGAACACCTGGTGGTGTGGCAACCCCTGAGCGAGGACGGCAGGATGCAGGCCACGCTGGAACTGGTGGCCTCGCTGGAGCGTTTCGACGAAGCGTTTCGCCACAACCTGCGCGACACCGCTTGGGTGCTGATCGCCGCCCTGCTGATTTCCCTGTGGGTTTCGGGCGCAGTGGCCAAATGGTTTTCCATCCCGCTGGAAAACCTGAGCCGCCTGATGGCGCGCGTGAAACAGGATTACCGCCTGAGCGAGCGCGCCGAAATCACGGACGAGGATGAGATCGGCAAACTCGGCCAGGGCTTCAACGCCATGCTGGACAGTTTGCAGGCGCGCGACCTGGAATTGGCGGGCTATCGCGAACAGCTCGAAGAAAAGGTCAGGCAGCGCACCCAGGCGCTCAAGCAGGCCATCGAAGCGCTTCAGGAAGCCAAGGAAGAGGCGGATGCGGCAAACCGCGCCAAAAGCGAATTTCTCGCCAACATGAGTCACGAGATCCGCACGCCGATGAACGCCATCATCGGCCTGAGCCATCTGACCCTCAAGACCTCCCTGGACGCCAAGCAGCGCGATTATCTGGAAAAGGTGGTGGCCTCTTCCGACGCCTTGCTCGGGGTTATCAACGACGTGCTCGACTATTCGAAGATCGAAGCCGGGAAATTGAGCCTGGAGGAAATCCCCTTTTCGCTCGACAGCGTGTTCAGGAATGTGTCGGCGCAGGTATCGCTGAAGGCGCAGGAAAAACATCTCGAACTGCTGTTTCACATCCAGCGCGAGGTTCCCCGCAATCTGGTGGGCGACCCCTTGCGGCTGGGGCAGGTGCTGACCAACCTGGTCAACAATGCCGTCAAGTTTACCGATGCCGGCGAAATTGTGGTCAATGTGGAAGCGCGGCAGGTGGACGGGGAGCGGGCGCAGTTACGCTTCATGGTGCGGGATACCGGCATCGGCATCGCCCCGGAAACTCAGAAAAACCTGTTCGACCCCTTTACCCAGGCCGATCATTCGATGACGCGCCGCTTCGGCGGCACCGGCCTGGGCCTGGCCATTTGCAAGCAGCTTTGCGAATTGATGGGCGGGAACATCTGGCTGGAAAGCCGCCTTGGCGAGGGGGCCAGTTTTTACTTCGACATCGTTTTCCAGCGCCATGCCGGCAGTGATACACAGCGCCTGCAACTCGACAAGCTGGCTGGCTTGCGGGCGCTGGTGGTGGATGACAATGAAAGCGCGCAGCTGATATTCAGTGAAATCCTGCGGCATTTCGGCATGCGCCCGGAAACTGCCGCCAGCGGCGAGCAGGCGCTGGAGATGCTGAAACAGGCACACGAGGAGGGCGACCCCTGCCGCGTGGTGCTGCTCGACTGGATGATGCCGGGCATCGACGGCATCGAGACCGCGCGCCGCATCCGTCAGAGCGGCGCGCCGCTGGGGGAGGTCCCCGCGATTTTGATGGTCACCGCCTACAGCCAGGACAAGGTGGCGGATGCGGCCAGCGGCGCGGGGATCGGCCATTTGCTGACCAAGCCGGTCAGCGAATCAACCTTGCACGACACCATCGTCGAGGCCTTGCTGGGAGGGGCTGCCGCCGACCTCCATTACCAATACCGCCACGACGCGCGCGATGCGCGGCGCGATTTCGCCGCCCTGCGCGGCGCTCGCGTGCTGCTGGTGGACGACAGTACACTCAACCGCGAAGTGGCTATCGAGTTTCTCAAGGAAGCCGGACTTTCCATCGACGAAGCGGTGAATGGCCGCGAAGCGGTGGAAAAAGTGCGCGCCGGCGATTACCGTCTGGTGCTGATGGACATCCAGATGCCGGAGATGGACGGCATCACCGCCACGCAGACCATCCGTGCCGACGAGCGTTTCCGCGACCTGCCGATCATCGCCATGACCGCGCACGCCATGGCCGGCGACCGCGAGCGCAGCCTGGCGGCAGGCATGAACGATCACCTGACCAAACCCATCGACCCCGATGCGCTGTATGGCGCTCTGGAGCGCTGGATAAGCGGCACGGAAGTGGCGTTGCGGCCTGCCGCAGGCGTTCCCGTAGCGGCATTTTTCATGGAACTCGACGGCATCGATACGCGCGCCGGGCTGGCGAACCACATGAATCGAGAGGCTTTCTACCTGCGTATCCTGCGTATTTTCCAGCGTGATTTCGGCGATGCCGGAAAGCGCCTGCGCGAACTGCTCGCGCAAGGCGAGTTGGTGGAAGCGCGGCGCCTGGCGCATTCGGTCAAGTCCGGCGCAGCAGGCATCGGCGCCGCCTTGCTGGCCGGTCACGCCCGCGCTTTGGAACAAGCGCTCGCCCAAGGGCAGGCTCCTGCCGCGTTGGTGGAGAGTTTTGCCGCTGCCGCCGGGCGCATCGGCGCCACGCTGGCAACCCTTCCGGCAGAGGAAGCGCCGCCGGTTGCTGCCGGAGCCTCCGCCGATGACACGGCGCTGCTCCCGCTGCTGGCGCAGCTTGAAGCCCTGCTGAAAGCCGACGATGCTGCTGCCGAGGAAGTTTTCCGCACCTTGCGAGCCATGCCGGCGGCTTCACGCCATGGCAAATTGCTCGACCGGGTGGGCGAAATGGTCGAGGATATCGAGTACGAACGGGCGCTGGAATTGCTCGCCGAGTTTAGGCATAAAATTGATGCGCCGACTTAACGTAAAAAAACCGCCGCTTATTTCTACTTTGTCAGATTGCCTCGACATTGGGTTTTAGCTCCCTCCCCCTGTGGGGGAGGGCTGGGGTGGGGGTGAGATAAATCAACTGGTTGAATGATTATCTCGCCCCCATCCTGACCTTCCCCCGTGGGGGGAAGGAACCTGCCAAATCAGTGGGTTTGGTAATCTGACAAAGTAGAATTATGAAATGTTCGGATTGGATGAAATTTTGGAGAATGACATGCCCCACATGAATGATATTCAGGCTGTGCTTCCTGGGCAGGCCACCGTCGGCAAGGGGCGCAATGTCGAAGATTTCCTGCAGGTACTGGACCCCACGCAATCCCGCGAGGTGCTGCTCGAACTGATCGAACGCTCGACGGTGCCGATGCTGGTTTCCCGTGGCGAGGAACAGCGTGTCGTCTATATCAACGGAAAATTTCAGGAGCGTATCGGCTACACGCTCGAAGACGTTCCCGATGTCGCGCATTGGTGGCCCCTGGCTTATCCCGACCCGGATTACCGGCGCTTTCTCATGGCGGAATGGCAGAAGCGCATAGAGCGGGCGATGCAGAAACGCGCCGAAATCGAGCCGATGGAGGCGGAGGTCACCTGCAAGGACGGCGAGAAGCGCATCTTCCGTACCCAGGCCTCGTCGATCGGCATCTTCAACCTGGTCATTTTCGTCGAGCTGACCGAGTTGCGCCATGCCGAACGGGAGCTGGAAGAAAAAAACCGCACCTACCGCGCCCTCTTCGAGGAAAGCTCCGACGGCATCCTGTTGCTGGACGGCGCCGGATTCGGCGACTGCAACCGCGCGGCGGCACGCATGCTGGGCTATGCGGACAGAACCGATTTGCTGGGCATTTCCCCGCACAGCATTTCCCCGCCCTTCCAGCCCGATGGCCGCGATTCGGCGGAAAAGGCCGGCGAGATGATCGCCCGCGCCATGGCGCAAGGCTCGCATCGCTTCGAGTGGGTTCACCGCACGGCGGACGGGCGCGACCTCTGGATTGAAGTCCTGCTGACGCGCATCCCCCTGGGCGGACGCGAGACCATCCACTGCGTGTGGCGCAACATCGAAGACCGCAAGCAGGCAGAGCGGCGGGTGCTGGAGCAATCGCGCTTCCAGCAGATGGTGGCCGACATTTCCGCCGAATTCGTCAACACGCCGCTGGGCTCGGTGGATGTCGCCGTCAACCATGCGCTGGAACGCATGGGGCGCTTTTTTGCGACTGATCGCGCCTACACCTTTCAGTTTTCCGAAGACGCGAACACGCTCAGCAACACCCATGAATGGTGTGCTACGGATGTCGCGGCACAGGCCGCCCCTCTCCAGAATCTGCCGCGCGATGTCCACTTTTGGGTGCTCGGGCAGGTTCGCCAGGGGCAGATCGTCCATGTTCCCGACATTGAGGCCTTGCCGGAAGCCGAACCCGTCGCCAGGAACATGCCCGCCCATTCGAATGTCCGCTCCCTGCTTCTGTTGCCGCTGACCAGCGATGGCCGCCAGTTCGGTTTTTTCGGCTTTGACATGGTGCGGGAGCAACGCACATGGTCGGCGGAACAGATTTCCATCCTCAAGGTGATTGCCGAAATCATCGCCGGCGCCTTTGCCCGCAAACAGTACGAAAGCGACCTGCTGCGCGCCAAGGAGGCCGCCGAGGCGGCCACGCGCGCCAAGAGCGAGTTTCTCGCCAACATGAGCCACGAGATCCGCACGCCGATGAATGCCATCATCGGCTTGAGCCGTCTGACCCTCAAAACCCACCTCGACGCGCGCCAACGCGATTATCTGGAGAAGGTGGTGTCCTCCTCCGACGCCTTGCTCGGGGTCATCAACGACGTGCTCGACTATTCGAAGATCGAAGCCGGCAAGTTGAGCCTGGAAACCATTCCCTTCGAGCTGGACAGCGTATTTCGCAACGTATCCGCGCTGGTGTCGCTCAAGGCGCAGGAAAAGCACCTTGAATTGCTGTTCCACATTCATCACGATGTTCCCCGCAACCTGATGGGCGACCCCTTGCGGCTGGGGCAGGTGCTCACCAACCTGGTCAACAATGCCGTCAAATTCACGGGAAGCGGTGAAATCGTGGTGAACGCGGAACCCGTGCGGGTGGAGGCGAAAAGCGCCGTGCTGCGCTTTTCGGTGCGCGATACCGGCATCGGCATCACACCCGAGGCGCAGGCCGGTTTGTTCGATCCGTTTTCCCAGGCCGATGGCTCGGTGACGCGCCGCTTCGGCGGCACCGGCCTCGGCCTGGCCATCTGCAAGCAGTTGTGCGAGCTGATGGGCGGACACATCTGGGTGGAAAGCCAGCCCGGCGCGGGCAGCCGTTTTGGGTTCGAAGCGGCGTTCATTTTGCATGACCAGGGCTTCCGGCGCCTGCCGCTGGACCGGCTCTCCGGCGTGCGGACGCTGATTGTCGACGACAATGAAACGGCCCGCATGGTGTTCCGTGAAATCCTGCTCAATTTCGGCATGCGCCCGGAAAGCGCCGCCAGCGGCGAACAGGGGCTGGAGATGCTGCAATGCGCGCAGGGACAAGGCGACCCCTACCGCGTGGTGCTGCTCGACTGGATGATGCCGGGCATCGACGGCATCGAGACCGCGCGCCGCATCCGCAGCAATGGCGCGCCGCTGGGGGAGGTGCCCGCGATCCTGATGGTCACCGCCTACAGCCAGGACCAGGTGGCGGATGCGGCCTGCGGCGCGGGCATCGGCCATTTGCTGACCAAGCCGGTCAGCGAATCGACCTTGCACGATGCCATCGTCGAGGCCCTGATGGGGGATGAAATCTCCGCCACCCGCCAGCATTACCGCCACAGCGTGCAGGAACGCACGCGCAATTCTGCGGTTTTGCGCGGTGTGCGCGTGCTGCTGGTGGACGACAGTCCGCTCAACCGCGAGGTAGCCGTCGAATTTCTCCGGGAAACCGGGCTGGACATTGATCAGGCGGTGAATGGCCGCGAAGCGGTGGAAAAAGTGCGCTCCGGCGATTACCGCCTGGTGCTGATGGACATCCAGATGCCGGAGATGGACGGCATCACCGCCACGCAGACCATCCGTGCCGACGAGCGTTTCCGCGACCTGCCGATCATCGCCATGACCGCGCACGCCATGGCCGGCGACCGCGAGCGCAGCCTGGCGGCAGGCATGAACGATCACCTGACCAAACCCATCGACCCCGATGCGCTGGTCGCCGCGCTGGAACACTGGATCGCCGGTGGCGGAGGCGAAACCGGAATGGCGCCGTCTGCCGCCGCACCGGCCAAAGCCGCGCCGCCACCCGCGTTTATCGAACTGGACCACATCGACACTGCGGAGGGCTTGCACAACCACCTGAACCGGGAAGCCTTCTATCTGCGCATCCTGCGCATCTTCCGCCGTGATTTCGGCGATGCCGGAACGCGTATGCGCGAGTTGGCCGGGCAGGGTGCCATGGAGGAGGCGCGGCGCCTGGCGCACACGCTCAAATCGGCGGCCGCCACCATCGGCGCGGCAGCGCTGGCTGACCGGGCGCGCGAACTGGAAGCGGCACTGGCTGCCGGAATGGCGCCACCCGCCCTGCTGGATAATTTTGCTGTGGCCGCCGAGCACATCGCCCACGCGCTGGACGCCTTGCCCGCTGAAGAGGCAGATGCCGCGCCGCTGGTGAGCGTGCTGGCGAGCGATCTCCTGCCGCTGCTGGAGCGGGTCGAAACCCTGCTGCAAGCCGATGATGCCGCCGTCGAGGCGGCCTTCCGCGAGTTGCGGCAGGCGCTGGCCGCTCCTGCTCCTGATCAGCGGATCGGCGAAATCGGCGAACTGATCGAGGATGTCGAATACGAACAGGCGTTGAAATTGCTGGCGGAATTTAAACGCCAATTAAAAGGGGGGGCGGCATGACGGACAAACATTCGGTACTGGTGGTCGATGACGAGAAACAGAACCGCGCCTTGCTCACCGAGCTGTTCAAGGACGACGGCTACCAGATATTTCTCGCCAAGAACGGCGTGCAAGCTCTGGAGCGCGCGCGCGAGCATCTGCCGGACCTGATCCTGCTCGACGTGCTGATGCCCGAGATGGACGGCTACCAGGTGATTCGCGAGCTCAAGGCCGATTCTGCCACCCACGACATCCCAGTGATTTTCATCTCTGCGCTGGATTCCGCCGACAGCGAGGAAAAGGGGCTGGAACTGGGGGCGGTGGACTATATTTCCAAGCCTTTTCATCCCTCCATCGCACGGGCGCGGGTGCGCAACCACCTTTCGCTGTGCGCCGCCCTCAACCAGTTGCGCGCGCAAAAACAGGGGCTTGAAGAAGCGGCCGCGCTGCGCGACGACGTCGAACGCATCATGCACCACGACCTGAAAAGCCCGCTTAACGGCATCCTGATGGCGACCCACATGCTGCTCAACGAAACCGGCGACTCATCCGCCGAGGAACGCTCCGAATTGTTGCAGTCCGTCGAAAAATCCGGCTACACCATGCTGGAAATGATCAGCCGCTCGCTCGACCTGTACAAGATGGAACAGGGGATTTACCGGTTCGCCGCGCAACCGGTCAATCTGATGCCGGTGCTGCGGCGCGTCATCAGCGACAATGGCGCGCTGGTGCGCACCTTGCGCCTTGCCGTGGCCTTGCGCATCGATGGCCGGGAAGCCGACGACGATGCGGTCTTCATGGTGCCGGGAGACGCCTCTCTGTGCTACGCCATGCTGGCCAATCTGGCGAAAAACGCCATGGAAGCCTCGCCGGAACACGGGTGCGTCAACATTGATTTGCAGCGCGATACGGCGGGCACCCTGGTGCGCATCCACAATCAGGGCGCGGTGCCCGAACTGGTGCGCGAACACTTTTTCGACAAATACACCACTGCCGGAAAATCCGGCGGTACCGGGCTGGGCACCTATTCCGCGCGCCTGATGATCCTGACCATGGGCGGCGACATCCGTGTCGAAACCTCGGCGGATCAAGGCACCACGCTGTCGGTGCGCTTTCCGCCGTTTTCCGGCGACTTCGCCGCGCTGGAATTGGGTTGAGCGGGGCGCTGGCGGCGCGCGCCACCCGTGATAACATGACATCTTTGTCTGCAATCGAAAGCCGCAAATATGCCGATTCACTCTGACCCCGAGGCGCTGGGACAACTGCGCCGCCTGTCCGTCCTCTACGCCGAGGATGACGAAGGCGTGCAAAGACAGTTGGCAAAATTTCTGCAGCGTCGCGTCGGCAAGCTGTTCGTCGCCAGCGACGGCAAGGAAGGGCTGGAAATCTACCGGCGTGAAAAACCGGACATCGTGATCACCGATGTTTCCATGCCGATCATGGGCGGCATGGAAATGGCCGAAGCCATCAAGAGCGACAATGAAGACATTCCAGTAATCCTAACCACCGCCTACAACGAGCCGGATTTTTTCATCCGTTCGATCGAAATCGGCATCGACAAATACGTGGTCAAGCCGGTCAACCCCGACGCGCTGATGAGCGCGCTGGCGAAAAGTGCCGAAGCCCTTATCCGGCACCGCCTGATCGACGCGCAGAACCGCATGATCTGCCAGGTACTCGACAAGTCTCCGGATTTCATGGTGCTCATCAAGAATGACCATTTCGAATTCGTCAACAAGGCCTTTCTGACCTATCTGGGCTACGAGTCACCCGAGGCCTTCGAAGCGGCACACGACAGCGGCAGGGATTTCTGCGAAGTGGACGGGCGGCTATTCACCGTTGCTGAGCAGGAGGAGTGCGTGCATTACGTGATCGGCAATCCCGGCAGCCACATGGTGCGTATTTATAGCGGGGAACGGCACGAGGCGCACGATCTCGTCGTCAGTTACGAATTTTTCCCCGAACTGGAAAAGCACCTGCTTTCTTTCAGACCGGAGGCGCAGGCCGCATAGCCGCGGCATTGCAGTCCGGGGTGGCAAGCTGCATAATGCCACTCTCATAAAATTGATATTTTAGGCCGTTTGACGCCATGACCGAGTTGCCAGAATCCGCTTCGCCCGATTTGTTGCGTTCCCTGAAAGTCCTCTATGTCGAGGACGACCCGGAAATCCGCCGTCAGCTGGTGTTGTTCCTGTCGCGCCGCGTGGGGGAACTGCTGGTAGCCGAAAACGGCCAGGACGGTTTAAACCAGTTTCGTGAGGCGCGCCCCGATATCGTCGTCACCGACATCGTCATGCCGCTGATGGACGGCCTGAAAATGTCCGAGGGCATCAAGACGCTGGATGACGATGTGCCGATCATCGTCACCACGGCTTTCAACGACCAGGATTTTTTCCTCAACGCCATTGAAGTCGGCATCGACCATTACGTGCTGAAACCGATCCACCTCGATTCTCTGCTCGAAGCGATTCGCCGCGCGGCAAAAAACGTTTTCCAGAAACGCGAGATCGACAAGAAAAACCGCGCCCTGCAACTGGCGGCCATGGTATTCGATGGCAGTATCGAAGGCATTCTCATCACCGGGCGCGACAACCAGATCATCTCCGTCAACCGCGCCTTCAGCGAAATCACCGGCTACAGCGCCGATGAGGTGCAGGGGCAGAACCCGCGCATGTTCGCTTCGGGACGGCACGACCATGCTTTTTTCCGCGAAATGTGGCGTGCCCTGCACGAAACCGGCCATTGGCAGGGCGAGGTGTGGAACCGGCGCAAGAACGGCGAAATCTTCCCGGAATTTCTCACCCTCAGCATCCAGCGCGACGAACAGGGCGAAATCGCCCACCACATCGGCCTGTTTACCGACATTACCCAGAACAAATTCGACGAAGAACGCATCGAACGCCTGGCCTATTACGACCCGCTCACCGATCTGCCCAACCGTGTGCTGTTACAAGACCGCCTGGCGCAGGTGCTGGCCGCTGCACAACGCGACGGTCATTCTGCAGCAATACTGATGCTCGATCTCGATCGCTTCAAGAACATCAACGAATCGCTGGGCCACGGCGTCGGCGACATTGTTCTGCAAGTGGTCGCGGAGCGTCTGCGCGGCTGCGTGCGCGAGGCCGACACAGTGGCCCGTTTAGGGGGCGACGAATACCTGGTAGTGATGGGCAGCCTGGGAGGCGCCCAGGACGCGGCGCAGGAAGCCGCCCAGGCCGCGCAAAAAATCCTCGCGGCGTTTCAGTCGCCGGTGGTGGTGGACGGCAAGGAACTTGGGGTTTCATTGAGCATCGGCATCAGCGTTTTCCCCAACGACGGCGAGGATGAGCAGGCGCTGATGAAAAATGCCGATTCGGCGGTTTACAGCGCCAAGGAAGCCGGACGCAACACCTACCAGTTTTATACGCGCGACATGAATGCCAGCATGCTGGAAACCCTGCTGATCGAGAACGCCCTGCGCCGCGCGCTGGAGCGGGACGAATTCCGTTTGTTCTTCCAGCCGCAGGTCGACCTGCACAGCGGAAAAATTACCGGCGCGGAGGCGTTGATCCGCTGGCAGCACCCGGAGCAGGGCTTGCTGGCGCCGCTCACCTTCATCCCTATCGCCGAGGATTCCGGCCTGATTATTCCCATTGGCGAATGGGTGTTGCGCGATGCCTGCCGACACCTGAAAACCTGGCATGAAGCCGGGTTCTCCGAAATGGTGGTGGCAGTCAACATGTCCGCGGTGCAGTTTCGCCAGGAAAACCTGGCCGAGCGCATCGTCGCGCTTGCCGCTGAAACCGGTGCGGACTTGCGGCATGTCGAGCTGGAACTGACCGAAAGCATGATCATGCACAATGCCGAAGCCATGATCGACAGCATGCACGTGCTGAAATCGCTGAACCTCAAGCTGTCGATCGACGATTTCGGCACCGGCTATTCTTCCCTGAGCTATCTCAAGCGCTTCCCCATCGACAAGCTCAAGATCGACCGCTCCTTCGTCAACGACATTACGGAAAACCCGGCCGATCTGGCCATCAGCCGGGTGGTTATCGACCTCGGGCGCAACCTGGGTCTGCGCGTCATCGCCGAGGGCGTGGAAACCGACGAGCAGTTGCGGCTGTTGCGCGAGCACGGTTGCGACGAAATGCAGGGGTATTTTTTCAGCAAACCCGTACCGGCGGAAGAATTCGAAGCGATGTTGCGCGCGGACAAGCACCTGTAAGCCCCCCGCCCCAACTACCTCATGTCAACGCTTGCCGCCATCATCCTGGTCAGCCTGCTCGGTGGCGTTTTGAGCATTGCCGCCGCCGCCCTGTTCGCCTTTTCCGCCCGCCCCGAACGCGTGCCCCTGCTGGTCAGCTACGCCATCGGCGCGCTGCTGGGTGCGACCTTCCTGGAAATCCTGCCTCACGCTTTCGAGTTGAGCAGCGACATCGAGCAAACCGCCGCCACCATCCTGTTCGGCATCCTGCTGTTCTTCGTGCTGGAAAAACTGGTGCTGTGGCGGCATTGCCACCACACCGAAGGCTGCGAAGCGCATGCGCCGCCGCCCGCCCACGGCCACGATCATGGCCGCAGCGGGATGATGATCATGATCGGCGATACCTTCCACAATTTCGTGGACGGCATCATTATCGCTGCCGCATTCATCGCCGACTTTCAGGTCGGCATGGTTACCGCGCTGGCGATCATCGCGCATGAAATACCGCAAGAAACCGGCGATTTCCTGATCCTGCTGCACTCCGGTTACACGCGGCGCCAGGCCTTGCTGCTCAACGTCGTTTCCAGCGCGGCCACCCTGGTGGGCGGCCTGCTGGCCTATTTCGCCCTGCAATCACTGCAGGAGTTGACGCCGTTCTTCCTCAGTATCGCGGCGGCCAGCATGATTTACGTCGCGGTCGCCGACCTGATTCCCGGCCTGCACAAGCGCGCCGAACTGCGCGCCACCTTGCAGCAAGCGCTACTCATCGGCTTGGGAATCGCCTCGATCTGGGCGGTAAAGACCCTGATCGGGCACGATTGAAACGCTCGCCCTGCTTGGTTTCTTGACGGACCCCGACTTATCCGAGCATAATCTGGTCGGTTTATCTGACTAGATAGTGAGGAATTCATGCACACGGATCAATGGCGCCTCCAGGACGCGAAGGCCCGCTTCAGTCAAGTGGTGGAAGCTGCGTTGCGCGGCGAGCCGCAACACATTACCCGTCGCGGCCGGCGGGCGGTGGTGGTGCTTTCCGAACAGGAATTCGAATCCTTGCAGCGTAACGCGCACGCTGCGGCGCCGGGCTTCATCGCGCACTTGCTGGCCATGCCACGGGAAAAGGATGAAAGCGGCACTGACCGTGCGACTGACCACGCTCCCCTGGCATTGCGTGAGGTGGATTTTTCGTGATTTTGCTGGATACCGTGGTTCTTTCTGAGTTACACAAAGCTGCGCCGGCGCCGTCCGTGGTGAAATGGCTGACGGATTTTCGGGGTGACGAGCTGTTTATCAGTGTGGTGAGTCTCGGAGAAATCCAGCGCGGCATCGAAAAAAAACGGGTAAGCGACCCGGCTTTCGCTGAGTCACTTAGCCGGTGGATCGAGGATTTGCTACGTTTCTACACCGACCGGATACTTCCGGTCACGCCCGCCATAGCGCGCAGGTGGGGCGTGCTTTCCGCACAGTTGGGCAATGACGGCGCTGACTTGATCATCGCCGCCACGGCGTTGACTCACGATTTGCAAGTCGCCACGCGCAATGTCCGGCATTTTCTGCCAACCGGCGCCGAGGTCATCAATCCGTTCGGTGAATAAAGGGACGGGGGGTCAATCTTCTTCGTCGAACTTCCGGCGCGGCGGGTTGCCGTCGTGCACCAGGCTGTGGCGGCGTTGCAGCCAGGCATCACGCATGAAGACGTAGGGGTCGAGGGCCGCTTCGTCGAGCACTTTTTCAGCAGACAGCAGGCGTGCGCGGCCATCGATGAACTTGACCGCAGTGCTGACGTTGCGCTCATCGACGGGGTGGTGTTGCGTTAACGGGTCAACTTGTGCATCCACTATCCGCCCGGTGGTGTCGCGCAGTGTGCTGGGGCCGAGGAAGGGCAGCACCAGATAGGGGCCATTGCCCACCCCCCAGTAGCCTAAAGTCTGGCCGAAATCCTCGTTGCGTTTTTCCATCCCCAGTTTGCTCGCTACGTCAAACAAACCCGCGATCCCCAGCGTGCTGTTCCACACTACGCGGTTGAGATCGGTGACGGCGTGCTCCAGCTTGAATTGCAGCACATCGTTGAACAGCACCACCACGTCGTCGATATTGGAAAAGAAATTGGCGACGCCAGTGCGAACCGGCTGCGGCAAAGTGTCGCGATAGCCGCGCGCTACCGGCTTGAGAACAGCGTCATCCACTTTTTCATTGAACTGGTAGATGGTGCGGTTCATCGGCTCCAGCGGGTCGCGCGCATCGCGCCGTTCGCCATTGCTGGCGCAGCCGCCGAGCAGAAACAAGCCGCTGAGCAGCAAGGCGGAATATTTGCGGGAAGGTTTTGATCGGCTCATGAGAATACCCGTCTAATTTTGTTGGATTAAGTATATCAGGGTTTTCTGATTTTAAAACGGCTCCCGTAGGAGTGACCTCCCGGTCGCGAATTTTATCTGTCGCGACCGGGAGGTCGCTCCTACAAGTTTCTCAGACAAGTTTTGCCAACTGCACCTTGAGCTTCGCCAGGGTGTCGGCGAAATTCGCCAGCCGTTCCTTTTCCTGCGCCACCACTGCTGCCGGGGCGCGCGCCACGAAGCTGTCGTTACCGAGCTTGGCTTCGGCCTTGGCGATTTCGCCTTCGAGGCGGGCGATTTCCTTGGCCAGGCGCGCTTTTTCCGCGTCCTTGTCGATCTCGATCTTCAGCATCAGGCGCACATCGCCGATTACCGCCACCGGGGCGTCGGCCTGCGGCAACTCGCCTTCGACCAGGGTGACCTCGGAAATCCGCGCCAGTGCCTGGATGTAGGGCACGTAGGCGGCGATGTCGCCGAGTGCCACCAGCGGCACTTTCTGCGCTGGGGACAGGTTCATCTCGCCGCGCAGGTTGCGGCAGGCATGGACGATGTCCTTGAGGATGCTGATGCGCGCGTAGGCGGCGTTGTCGATACGGGCCGCATCCGGCGCAGGGTAGGGGGCCAGCATGATCGAAGCTCCGTGTCCTGTCCCGGCGAGCGGGGAAATTTTCTGCCACAACTCCTCGGTGATGAAGGGAATCAGCGGGTGCGCCAGGCGCAGGGCGGTTTCCAGCACCCGCACCAGAGTGCTGCGCGTTGCCCGCTGCGCGGCCTCGTTGCCGTTTTGCAACTGCACCTTGGCGAGTTCCACGTACCAGTCGCAATACTCGTCCCACACGAACTCATAGATGGCGCGCGCCGCCATGTCGAAGCGGTAGTGGTCGAAACCCTCGATAACCTCTTTCTCCGCCTGTTGCAAACGGGTGACGATCCACTTGTCGGCGTCGGAATACTCGAAGGCGGCGCTGTCATCCTGCCCGCAATCCTGGCCTTCCAGATTCATCAACACGTAGCGCGTGGCGTTCCACAGCTTGTTGCAGAAGTTGCGGTAGCCTTCGCAGCGCTTGAAGTCGAACTTGATGTCGCGCCCGTGCGAAGCCAGGCTGGCGAAGGTGAAGCGCACCGCATCGGTGCCGAAGGCGGCAATGCCGTCGGGGAAGTCCTTGCGCGTCAGTTTGGCGATGGATTCCGCCTGGGCCGGGTTCATCAGATTGCTGGTGCGTTTTTCCAGCAGGGCGTCGAGCGTGATGCCGTCGATCAGGTCGATCGGATCGATGATGTTGCCCTTCGACTTGCTCATCTTGTGGCCGTGCTGGTCGCGCACCAGGCCGGTGACGTACACCTCGCGGAACGGCACCTTGTCGGTGAAATGCAGCGACATCATGATCATGCGCGCCACCCAGAAGAAAATGATGTCGAAGCCGGTGACCAGCACGGCGCCGGGCAGGAAGGTCTTCAGTTCCGGGGTCGGTTGCGGCCAGCCGAGGGTGGAAAACGGCCATAGCGCAGAGGAGAACCAGGTATCGAGCACATCCTCGTCCTGCGACAGCAGTTTGCCCGCTCCGGCCTGCGCCTGGGCTTCCTCCAGCGAATGGGCCACGTAGACATTGCCGTCCTCGTCGTACCATGCCGGGATGCGGTGGCCCCACCACAACTGCCGGGAAATGCACCAGTCCTGGATGTTTTCCAGCCACTGGTTGTAGACGTGGGTCCAGTTGTCCGGCACGAACTTGACTTCACCGTCAGCCACCGCCTGCAAGGCGCGCCTGGCGATGCCATCCATGGCGACGTACCACTGGTCGGTGAGCATCGGCTCGATGACGGCGTGGGTGCGGTCGCCGCGCGGCACCATCAGCTTGTGCGCTTTGATCTCGACCAGCAGGCCCTGGGCTTCGAGGTCGGCGACGATTCTTTTGCGCGCCTCGAAACGCTCCATGCCTTGATACTCGGCGGGCGCGAACTCGTTGATCTTGGCGTCCAGCGTGAAGATGCCGAGCGGTTCGAGATGATGGCGGTTCCCCACCTGGTAGTCGTTGAAATCGTGGGCCGGGGTGATCTTCACGCAGCCGGTGCCGAATTCCTTGTCCACATAATCATCGGCGATGATGGGGATGGTGCGCTCGGCGAGCGGCAGGCGCACGTGCTTGCCGATCAGGTGTTGGTAGCGCTCGTCTTCGGGATGGACGGCGACGGCCATGTCCCCCAGCAGGGTCTCGGGGCGGGTGGTGGCGACGATCAGCGCTTCATCGCTGCCTTCCACGGGATAGCGGATGTGCCACATGAAACCGTCTTCTTCCTCGGAAATGACTTCGAGGTCGGAAACCGCCGTTTGCAGCACCGGGTCCCAGTTGACCAGGCGCTTGCCGCGATAGATCAGCCCTTGCTTGTGCAGGGTGACGAACACTTCGCTGACCGCTTTGGACAAGCCTTCGTCCATGGTGAAGCGCTCGCGCGACCAGTCGCAGGAGGTCCCCAGGCGGCGCATCTGGCGCGTGATGGTGGAGCCGGACTGCTCCTTCCATTCCCACACCTTCTCCAGGAATTTCTCGCGCCCCAGGTCGCGGCGCGACACGCCCTGAGCATCCAGTTGACGTTCCACCACGATCTGGGTGGCGATGCCGGCGTGGTCGGTGCCCGGCTGCCACAGGGTGTTGTCGCCCTTCATGCGGTGGTGGCGGATCAGCGCATCCATCAAGGTGTGCTGGAAGGCGTGTCCCATGTGCAGCGTGCCGGTGACATTGGGCGGCGGCAGCATGATGCAATAGGCATCCTTGCCGTCAACGGTAGCGGCCTGGAAATGACCGGCGGATTCCCACACCGGGTACCAGTGCGCCTCGATGGCGCGGGGTTCGAAGCTTTTGGCGAGTTCCATGTTGCGAAATAGAAGGCGGGCTGAAAAGCCGCTGATTATACCTGTGTTTGGGCGTGGGATTTTAGCCCCGGGATTTCATGGAGTTCGCCAAACACCAAAACGGCTTGAGATAAAACGGGGTGGTTCGTTTTCCCGATTCTGTGCTAGATTACCCGTCTTGTCAGGAGGGCGATTTCCCTATGCCGCTGCCGCTCGCTCCATTCCGGCCAACCAAAGTTGGTACGCTGCTTTCACCCACACCCGCTGGGCGTGAGGACTACCTCGGTTTGCTTGAGGCGCGCAGCTTGCCCCGCTTGCAGGCCGCCATTGAGACGCTGGTACGGCGGCTCGGGTTTGACCACTTCATGTTCGGCGCCATGCCCGCGACGGAAAATGAGCCGGAATCGCCCATTGTCTTCGGAACCTATCCCGGCGACTGGCTCGCTCGCTACCGCGAGCAACGCCTGTATCGCATCGACCCCGTCGCCAGGCATTGCCGGGCGCATGATTTTTCCATTCCGTGGACAAACCGCCTTTTCAACGCCAGCGCGGAGACGGCGGCATTTTACGAAGAGGCGCGCTCATTCGGCATATCGGCGGGAGGCGTGTGTCCGCTGCCTTACTGCGGCATGGAAACAGCCGGCATCGGGTTTGCGCGTGATCAGGATGCGGATGCGGCGTTGCCCGATGTATTCAGGGCGCTGCAAGGAATGCTCTTGATCGGCTGTTACGCCCATGAAACGCTTGAGCGGTTTCGCCATTCCTTGTCGCTGGATGAAATTCCTCCGCTCACCGTGCGGGAGCGTGAATGCTTGCTGCATGCCGCCACCGGCTTGAGCGACATGCGGATTGCCGACAGGCTGGGCACGTCCGTGCGCACCGTGCGTTTTCATCTCGCCAACGTAAGACGCAAGCTGAATGCAAGCGGTCGCCCGCAAATGGTGGCCAGGGCCGTGCAATCCGGGCTGATTTCGATCTGACCTTTCTTCCTGATTTGATCTCCTGCCGCATGGGGCAGGCAGGGCTTTACTCCTTGACCAGCCAATGCCCGGATTTTCCGCCGATTTTTTCCAGCAGACGGATGTTGCGGATGACCATGCCGCGATCCACCGCCTTGCACATGTCGTAGATGGTCAGCAGGCCGACACCGGCGGCGGTGAGCGCTTCCATTTCCACCCCGGTGCGCCCCACCGTTTCGGCGGTGACGGTGCAATGGACTTCCGCGTTGGCCTCGTCCACCTCGAACTCCACCCCCACCCGCGTCAAGGCCAGCGGGTGACACAGGGGAATCAGTTCGGCGGTGCGCTTGGAAGCCTGAATGGCCGCCAGGCGCGCCACCCCCAGCACATCGCCCTTCTTGCCGCTGCCTTCGAGAATCAGGCGCAAGGTGGCGGGCTGCATGGCGATGGAACCGCCGGCGCGCGCCACGCGCCGGGTTTCCGCCTTGTCCGCCACGTCCACCATGTGCGCCTGCCCGGCGCTGTCGAAATGGGTCAATTCACTGGACATGCCGGTTTGCCCTTTATCCCGAAAAACGCGTTAGCCTGAAATGTTCCTTCTTGCCGGGTAGGAGGGGGCTTGCCCCCGAGGTTTTCCGTAGCCCGAAGACAAAAGCTCGGGGCCAAGGCCCCTCCTACGCCACCTAATGGACTTTTTGGATTCTTCATGGATCAGCCTGCCATTTCCAGCAGAACCTGGTTGAGCTTTTTCACGAAAGTGGCCGGGTCTTCCAGCTGCCCCCCCTCCGCCAGCAGCGCCTGGTCGAAGAGGATGCGGCTCCAGTCGCTGAAGCGCTCGCCGCTTTCCGCCTTGAGACGCAGCACCAGCGGGTGGCGCGGGTTGATTTCGAGGATCGGCTTGGCTGAAGGCGTGTTCTGTCCGGCGGCCTTGAGCAGGCGTTCCAGGTTGCCGGAAATGTCGTGCTCACCCGCCACCAGACAGGCCGGGGAATCGGTCAGGCGATGGGTGACGCGCACTTCCTTCACCGTCTCCTTCAGGCTTTCCTGGATGCGCTCGGTGAGTTCCTTGAATTCGCCGGCTTCTTTTTCCTGTTCCTGCTTTTCCGCTGCGTCTTCCAGTCCGCCCAGGTCGAGATCGCCCTTGGCGACGGATTGCAGTTTCTTGCCCTCGAATTCGTGCAGGTTGGAAGCCAGCCATTCATCGACGCGCTCATGCAAGAGGATGACTTCGATCCCCTTCTTGCGGAAGATTTCCAGATGCGGGCTGTTCTTCGCCGCCGCAAAACTGTCGGCGGTGACGTAGTAAATCTTTTCCTGGCCTTCCTTCATGCGACCGATGTAGTCGGCAAACGACACTACCTGCTCGGCGCTGTCGTTGTGCGTGCTGGCAAAGCGCAGCAGCTTGGCGATGCGTTCCTTGTTGGCATGGTCCTCGCCCACCCCTTCCTTGAGCACCTTGCCGAATTCACCCCAGAATTTGGCGTATTTTTCCTGGTCGTTCTCGGCCAGGTCTTCCAGCAGGCCCAGCACCTTCTTCACCGAACCGGCGCGGATGGCGTCGATGTCCTTGCTGGCTTGCAGTATTTCGCGCGAAACGTTGAGCGGCAGGTCGTTGGAATCGATCACCCCGCGCACGAAACGCAGATAGCGCGGCATCAACTGTTCGGCATCGTCCATGATGAAGACGCGGCGCACGTAAAGCTTGATGCCGTGGCGCTTCTCGGGATCCCACAGATCGAACGGCGCGCGCGCCGGGATGTACAGCAACTGGGTGTATTCCTGCTTGCCCTCGACCCTGGCGTGGACGTGGGCGAGCGGCGCTTCGAAATCGTGGCCGACGTGCTTGTAAAACTCGTCGTACTGTTCCTGGGTGATCTCGCTCTTGGGGCGCGCCCACAAGGCGGATGCCTGGTTGACGGTTTCGTCCTCGTCCGTGACTTTCTGCTCGTTCTTTTCGGCGTCCCATTCTTCCTTGTTCATCACGATGGGCAGGGTGATGTGGTCGGAATATTTGCGGATGATCGACTTGATGCGCCACGAGGACAGCATATCCTCTTCGCCCTCGCGCAGATGCAGCGTCACTTCGGTGCCGTGACCGGCCTTTTCCACGGTTTCCAGGCTGTATTCGCCCTCGCCGGCGGATTCCCAGCGCACCCCGTGCTCGGCGGTGAGACCGGCGCGGCGGGTGGTGAGCGTCACCTTGTCGGCGACGATGAAGGCCGAATAGAAGCCCACGCCGAACTGGCCGATCAGGTTGGCGTCCCTGGCCTGGTCGCCGGTCAGCGACGAGAAAAACTCGCGCGTGCCGGATTTGGCGATGGTGCCGATGTTGTCGATGACTTCCTGGCGCGACATGCCGATGCCGTTGTCGGCGATGGTCAGGGTGCGCGCTTCCTTGTCGAAGGCAATGCGGATTTTCAGTTCGGAATCCCCTTCGAACAGGGCATCGTCGGACAGCGCCTCAAAACGCAGCTTGTCGGCGGCATCGGAGGCGTTGGAAATCAACTCGCGCAGGAAGATTTCCTTGTTGCTGTAGAGGGAATGGATCATCAGCTGCAAGAGCTGGCGAACTTCGGTCTGAAAACTGAGATTTTCCTTGTGTGCTTCGATGGTCATAGTGGGCTCCGCAAATCAAAATTGACGGATGCCAGATGGGGCCGTATCCGGCGAATTCAAGAGCAGCGCCACGCCCCGTGCTTATAGCTCACAAATTCTCACAATCAGGGGCTTCCACCCTGATTTTCTTCTATAATCGCCCGTTATGATGAAAGACCTGCAAAGCGTACTGATTGTCGACGATGAACGGGTGAACCGGGCGCTGCTGTCCGAACTGCTCAAGGAAGAAGGCCGCCAGATAGTGCTGGCCAAGAGCGGCGCGCAGGCACTGGAGCGCCTGGAAAAGCAGCCGGATATCGACCTCATCCTGCTGGATGTGTTGATGCCGGAAATGGACGGCTACGAAGTCCTGCGCCAGATCAAGGAAAACGACCTGACCCGCAACATTCCCGTGGTGTTCATCACCGCCCTGAAATCCACCGGCGACGAGGAGCGCGGCCTCGGCATGGGGGCAGCGGATTATATCGGCAAGCCTTTCAGCCCGGTAATCGTCAGAAACCGGGTGGAAAACCTGTTGCGCTTCGTGCGTCAGCGCAAGCTTCTGGAAACCCTTGCCGGGCGGGACGGCCTGACGGAGGTGGCCAACCGCCGCACCTTCGACGAGGCGCTCGCGCGCGAATGGCGCTGCGGCCAGAGAAACGGCGTGCCGCTCTCGCTACTGATGCTGGACATCGACCATTTCAAGCAAATCAACGACAACTACGGCCACGCGCATGGCGACCACGCCCTGAAAATGGTAGCGCGCACCCTCAGTTGGTCGCTGCGTCGCCCAACTGACTTCCTGGCGCGCTACGGCGGTGAGGAATTCGTGGTGATTTTGCCCAACACCGGCGCGCAAGGCGGCCAGGAAGTTGCCGAAGGCATGCGCGAGGCCGTGGAAGCGCTCGCCATCGAGCATGCCTATTCCACAGTTGCGCCCAATCTGACCCTGTCCGTCGGCGGTGCGACCTGCTTGTGTGCGAACGGCTCGCCGCAGGATTTGCTCAAAACGGCGGACAGCATGCTCTACGAAGCCAAACGGCAGGGGCGCAATCGCTGCTGCTGGGCACCTGACTGAAACCCGGCTATTTCCCGGTTTCTCCATACACCACGACGCGGTTGCGCCCGTCGTGCTTGGCCTGATACAGCGCCTTGTCGGCAGCCTCCTGCAATTCGTCGGGATCGCCGACATTCTTGGGTACCTGCGAGACGACGCCCAGGCTGATGGTCACGTGGTCGGCAACGGGAGAGGCGCGGTGGGGAAGTTGCAGCGCTTCCACCCTGGCGCGCATGACTTCGGCTATCATCCATGCCCCCTGCCGGTCGGTGCAGGGAAGTATCGCGACAAATTCCTCGCCGCCGTAGCGCGCCACCAGATCACCGGGACGATGCAGGGATTCATGAAGCGTTTGCGCTATCAGCGTCAGACACGTATCACCCGCCTGATGACCGTAGGTGTCGTTGTATCGCTTGAAGTGGTCGATGTCGATCATCACCAGCGACAACAGCTTGCCGTTGCGCCGGGCACGACGGAATTCGTTTTCCAGGAATTCGTCGTAGCGGCGCCGGTTGGCAATGCCGGTGAGGCCGTCGATGTGGGAAAAAGCATGCATTTTCTGCGCCTGCTCGCGCAGGATTCTTTCGCGCTGCACCGCCGTGGTCACATCGAAAATCTGGATCAGGCAATGCGGGGCCATGCCCTCCATCACCAACGGCAGGATATGGATGGCCTGCTGCACGCGCATCGGCTGGTTGCTCGTGGGATCTTTCACAAACAGGGGGAACGGCGCCTTGTTCAACGATTGCGAAAGAATGGATGCGTAGCCGTTGCGCAGGGCGCCGCGCGACGCACCTTGCACGCGCTTGCCTTCCAGTTCCGGGAAAACCTCCGTCAGACGCTTGCCGCGCGCCGCTTCGACGGCGATGCCGGAGGTGTTTTCCACCCAGGGATTCCAGCACACCACGCACTCGTTGCGGTCGAGCACGATGACGCCGATATTGATGGCGCCCATCACTGCCGCCATCAGCTTGGCTTCGACCGGATCGCTGGTATCGCTCGACGACAACATGATGTTACTGCGGGATCTTGCCGATAAAGCGGTCCACGCTTTCCAGCAGACCGGCTATCGACGGCACGTTCATCAGGAAGGCAACGTAACCGTGTATTTCGCGCTTTTCCATGATGAAGTCGATGTAGATGAAGAGCACGTAATCGTCGGCATCCTTGTCGTCGGCATGCAGGATTTCCCGGCTTGTCCCCAGGCGGAACGTGGGCAGGGTCGAGGTGAATTTGCCGCCGACGATGTTCGCAATGGTACCGATGCAGGCGTTGAGAATGATGTTGCCGATCTCGCTCATGGCCTCCTGTTCCAGTTCGGACAGTTCCTCCAGGGGAAACGCCTCGCCCACCATCATGCGCACGATCTCCAGGCTGCGCTCCTCGGGAAACATCAGGATCGCCTCGGCATCGAAAGTGCCCTTGTAGGTCTGGGTCACGCCGCAAATGCGCTTTTGCTCGCCGCTGCCCAGCGATTCCGCCGCATCGCCGACGGTCATGAAGCGGAACGACGGCACCGCCAGGGTGATTTCCTCGTTGACGATGCTGCTCATGGCGGCCGCCGCGCGCCCGATGCTGATGTTGAAAATCTCCACCAGCGCATCGTGCTGAATATCGGAAAGGGTAATCATGACTTTTTATCCAGACAGGCCAGAACCTGCGCCACACAATTTTCGGTGATGGGCTTCTCGACGAAACCGATGCCCAGTTCCTGCGCCTTGCGATGCGAGCTTTCCTGAATGTTGCCGGTCAGCATGACGATGCACGCCCCCGGACACTCCTTGACCAGGATTTCCGCCGCCGCGATGCCGCCCATGCCCGGCATATTGATATCCAGCGTGATCAGGTGCGGAATGGTGGTACGGATTTTTTCCAGCGCCTCTTCGCCGCTGGCGGCCTCTTCCATGATCCAGTGCGGGTGTTTCGCCAGGATCATCGAGCGGATCATCATCCGCGAAACGCGACTGTCGTCAACGATCAAAACCGTTTTTGCCTCACTCATGACTTGCTGCAACCTCCCTGATTTTCTCGCAGAAATATAGCATGTTTGCAGCGCCGTCCGCCTATTCCGCCGACCACGCGCCGCGAATTATTTTCTCCGCCCAGAACAGGCCGATCAGGGTTTTGGCATCGCTGATGCGGCCTTCACGCATCCAGGACATGGCTTGCTCCAGCGTCAGGACGGTATTGTCCAGAAACTCGTCCTCGTCGCGCTGGTGTTTGTGCTCGGTCAGGCCGCGCGCCAGATAGACCAGGATGCGTTCGTCAGAATAGCCGATGCACGGATGCAAAGTGGTCAGGTATTGCCAAGACGCGGCGGCAAAGCCGGTTTCCTCAAGCAACTCGCGCTGGCCGCAGCGCAAGGGTCCCTCGCCGACGTCGATCTTGCCGGCGGGCAATTCATAAAACTCGCGCCGCAACGGATAGCGGAATTGCCGCACCAGCAGGATGTCGCCGTTGTCCAGCACCGGCACCACCACCACGGCACCGGGGTGGGTGATGTATTCGCGCGTCGCCTCCTTGCCGTTGGGCAGACGCACGGCGTCTTCGCGCACATGTAGCAGGCGCCCGTCGTAAACCGCGCGGGAGGAAAGCTCGTGTTCCGTCAGGTCAGGCCCATTCATTATCATTCCCGAGTAAAACAGTTGACTATTGTTGAGCGATTGAGTATGGTGTTAGCCATAGAGGGTGCAAATGACTCTATCAATGCAATCTATCCATTAGTATGTAGCGATATTCTGAAAGGAGCACATCATGTCCAGCCTCATCAACGGGTTCAATTCCGACGGCATCATCACCATCAACCGCGTTCTGCTCAAGCCGGAATACAGCGTCGATGACTTGCAGGAGCGCGTCGCCATGCTATGCGAAAACGTCAAGACCTACCACTCCGGCACCGGCTTCGTCGGCGGCTTCGTCTGCCTCAACAGCGGCATGATCTCCAACGAAGGTAGCACCACCGGCCAGGCCGTGTCCAGCCCGCTCAAGGACAAGGAAGCGCTGATCATCACCTTCTGGCGCTCCTTCGCGGAGCACGAGCAATCGCATCGCAGCCCGACTTTCCAACCCCTGTTCCAGCAGGTGCTGGAACTGTGCGAAAACGGCAACGAGGAAATCGCCTACTCCATGCTGTGGTCGGGCGCGGCGTACAACCCGGAACAAGCCCAGGCAGCGAAAGCCGCCAAGGAAAAATACGCGGATTTGCGCCTGGCGTCCTAACCCTACTTTGTCAGATTTCAAGACAAGTGGCGTTAGAATGTCCCTTCCCCCACGGGGGAAGGACAGGATGGGGGCGAGCAAATCATTCAACCGCTTGATTTAAAAGCCCCCACCCCAACCCTCCCCCGTTGGGGGAGGGAGCCAAAACCGTTGCAAGTCAATCTGACAAAGTAGAACTAAGCCTGCGTTTATGCCGTCCGCGCGGCGACGGTGGCGGCGAACGTGTCCAGCACCGGCTGGATGCGTTCGCGCTTCAGCTTGAGCGCGGCCTGGTTGACGACCAGGCGCGAACTGATGGGGCACACCTCTTCCACCGCCACCAGGTTGTTGGCCCTGAGCGTGCCGCCGCTGGAAACCAGATCGACGATGACATCCGCCAGCCCGACCAACGGCGCCAGTTCCATGGAGCCGTACAGTTTGATGAGGTTGACGTGGACCCCCTTGCGGGCGAAATGCTCGCGCGCGGTTTCCACGTACTTGGTCGCCACCCGCAGGCGGGCGCCGCGCTGCACGGCGGCGGCATAGTCGAAGCCGACGGGCACCGCCACCATCATGCGGCAGCGCGCGATCTGCAAATCCAGCGGCTGATACAGCCCGGAGCCGCCGTGCTCGTCGAGCACGTCCTTGCCGGCCACGCCCAAGTCGGCGGCACCGTATTGCACATAGGTCGGCACGTCGGAAGCGCGCACGATGATGAGCCGGATATCCGGCTGGTTGGTTTCCAGGATCAGCTTGCGCGAGGTCTCTGGATCATCCAGCGCCACAATCCCCGCCGCCGCCAGCAAGGGCGCGGTTTCCTCAAAAATACGGCCCTTGGAAAGGGCGATGGTTATGCCGTTCAATTTATTCTCGCTCAATTTCAGTTGACCCAACCCCGCAAACACGGACGCCCCGGCAATTATCGGCGCGCGCGCCGCATTTTACCGCACTATTTTGGATGGATCATGCAGCAATGAAGATATCGCCGGATGCGCACAAATTCTCCTGCACCACGGCGTTCAGGGGTTGAGCAGCACGGCGGCGGCGGAGAATGGCGCCTCAGTGCCTGCGGTGATGGCCAGGTACATCACCTGCAAATCCAGGTTGGCGGTGGGCGTGAGGAAATGGAAATCGTCGATGTAGCCCTCGGCCTGGTCGTTGAGCAGGCTGCCATCGGGCCACAGGAAATTGACGTTGCGCGCGCTGCCCTGCGCTTCCCAATCCTCGAAATCCACGCTTGCGGCATCGCCGCTTGACGCGCCGTCGGCATAGATCAGCTTTTTCGGGCCGAGGAAGGGCATTCCGGAAGAAGAGATCCTTCCGGTGGAGATGGAGGGGTCACCGTAGTAAGCCTTGTAGCGCGCTGCGCCGATATGCAGAGGGAACATCGCCTGCGCGCTTTTGAAGAGCTTCGGGCAGCCGCCGCTTTCGTACTGCACGTTCCATTTCGTGCCATCCCACACTGCATAGCCGTGGTTCATGCCGTATGTCGAGCAACCGATAACCTGATCGGTGGTGAAAACCATGAAGCTGCCGACGGCACCGTCCCAGCGCCAGTCGTCGAGCGTCGGCCAGGCGAGCTTGAACTGGCGCGCATTGGTGATTTTCAGGTTGCTGCCGACGGCATCGCCTTCAACGCCGATTGCCAGGGTCGGCACGCAACCGCCGCCGCTGCTGAAATCGGCCAGCGTGCTGCAGGTGGTCGCGGAGCCGCTGTTGAAATCGCGGCCACTGTAACCGTCCTGGCTGTCCAGGTAATAGATGCGCGTTTTGCCGTCGCTGCCTTGCGCCTCGAAAAAAGCGCGCACCCTGCCGCCGAGCGTTGCCGACAAGGGCACGCCCTGTCCGGTCGCCACCGTTTGGACGGCTGCGGTCGAGCCGCTGTCCGGGCCGGTAATGCCGGCACTGCCCGCGAGACTGGTAAAGGAAAGATAGCTTGCCGGGTCGGCTGCCGAAGTGGTCAGCGAGGTGGTGGCCACCGACAAGCCGTGCTGCCGCATGGCACCGTAATACAACTGGATGCGCTCCGCATTCGAGCCGGCTTCCGCGCCGAAACGCGTGGCGCTGATGCGGGCGTTGCCGTCCGCCACGATTTTGCTCAGGCCGGTCACGGCATTGCCGCTTCCCTGCAATTGCCAGTATTCCTCGCCGGTGCTGGCTGAAACGAATTCGGAAGCCTGCGCGTCGGTGCATGCCACATTTCCGCAAGCGGTGACCGCAACCGCATAGGCGGTTCCCGCCTTCAGCCCGGACAGTTCCGCGCTGCTTGCCGAAGCCGTCGCCGTCGCGCTGACCGCGCTCCCTCCGATGCTCTCGCTGGCGCTAATCCGGTAGTGATTGACCGTGCCCGAGGAGGGCGCGTTCCAGCTTACCGCCAGTTTGCTCGATGAATGCACGGTGCGGCTTCCCACGGTCTGCGGCGCCACGTTCGCCAGGGTGATGCCGGACGGCGCGGCAATCGTGCTGACGCCCCCGCTGCTCAGTGCGATCAATTGCGCGGTAGAGAACTGTTCCTGGGTTTGCGGCGGCAGGGTATTGCTTTGCGCGGTGAAGGTGCCGGTCAGCGGGCTGCCGCTGCCGAAGGCCAGCGAAAGGTTGCGCGCCGCCAGCAGCGAGGCGCCCCGGAAGGCCGGGTTGGCGCTGCCGCTGATGGTGCCGATGGCGATGTCGTAAGTCAGGTTGAGCGAGGTGCCGATCGTGAAGTCGAGGAGCAGGCTCGCCGCCGCGCCGCTGGCGGAAACGGTTATCAGCCCCTGGTAACGGTTGCTGCTGCCGCTTTTCTGCCACAAGCCGTCGTAGCCGCTCCCGGCATAGGTGAACAGCAGGTTACCGCTGATGCTCTGCGGAGCGCCTCCACTGGTGAGGGTGCCGGAAAAACTGGAGCCGCTGACATTGAGCGCCAGCGTCTTGGCGCCGTTCAGCGACTGTGCGCTGACGCTGCCGCCGCTATGGGAACCGAGAAAAGCCTCGCCGCTGGCCAGCGCCGGGTCGATGCGCAGCACCAATACGCCCCCGCCCTGCGCTTCCATCAAGATAAAGTAGCCGCCCGCGCTGCTCGACCAGAGTCCGTTGAGAGAGGCCGCGCCCGCCGCGAGTGGCCCGCCCGCCAGGAGCAGCACCACGCCCAGCTTGAGGAAGGTAAGGATGCGTTGCGTCATGGTGAAACCTCCTAGTCAGGGGTTGATCCCTTTTCAAACTGCGCCAGCCGGGATTTTGCCAGAGGCGGGTTCTTGGCGAAATAGCGTTTGATGCCGGTGACGATGGCGTGCGCCATCTTGTCCTGGTAATCCTCGTCCTTGAGTTTTTTCTCCTCCGCGGGATTGGAGATGAAGGCGGTTTCCACCAGGATGGAAGGAATGTCCGGGGATTTCAGCACGGCAAAGCCGGCCTGTTCGACATGGCGCTTGTGCAGGCGGTTGATGCCGCCGAGCTCGTTCAGCACCGCCTTGCCGAGCTTCAGGCTGTCGTTGATGGTGGCGGTTTGCGACAGATCCAGCAGGGTTTGCTTGAGATAGACATCCTTGACGTCGATGTTGACGCCGCCGATCAGGTCGGCATCGTTTTCCTTTTTCGCCAGCCAACGCGCGGCGGTTGACGTGGCGCCGCTTTCCGAGAGAGCGAACACTGACGAACCGGAAGCCTCCGGGGTGATGAAGGCGTCGGCGTGGATGGAAATGAACAGGTCGGCCTTGACGTTGCGCGCCTTGAGAACCCGTTGCTGCAAGGGGATGAAGTAGTCGCCGTCGCGCACCAGCACCGCGCGCATGTTGGCCTGGCGTCCGATGTGCGCCTTGAGGCGGCGGGCGATGGCCAGCGTGACATCCTTTTCGCGGGCACCGCTCCGGCCGATGGCGCCGGGGTCCTCGCCGCCGTGTCCGGCGTCGATGGCGATGGTGACCAGGCGCGACACCACGGGTTTTTCCAGCGTCTTTTCAGGTCCGGCGGTCTTTTCCTGCGCCGGGCTTTCCGCCGCCGGATCGCTGGCTGCGGACGGGGGCAGAAGCGGGTGCATGCCGGCCTCGGGGGCGGCAGGCGGCGGCTGCCCGCCCGCCGCCGCCTGCGCCATTTCCTTTTGTTCCAGGAAGGCCATCAGCGGGTCCGGCGGCTGCAAGGGGTAAATGTCCAGCACTAGGCGATGGCCGTAACTGGCGTAGGGCGGCAGGGTGAACACCTGCGGCTTGATCTCGCTCTTGAGGTCGAACACCAGGCGCACCACCCCCGGCTTGAAGCGTCCCGCGCGCACCGAGCGGATATAGGGATCGTCAGTCCCCACTTTCGCGGAAAGCCCCTCCAATACGGCATTCAGCTCGACGCCTTCGAGATCGAGCACCAGCCGTTCGGGATTTTTGACGGAGAAAAAATTGAATTTGACCGGCGCAGCGGATTCCAGCGTCACGCGGGTGTAGTCCGCCGCCGGCCAGACGCGCGCGGCGGCAATCGTGACAGCGGCCAGAGCGGGCTGGGCGACCAGCAGAACGGCTACGCAGAGGAGCGCCAGGACGGCGCGCAACAACCCGCCGTTCAGGGCGGTCCCGCCGCCGCGTCCCCGCTCTCCGCCTCGATGCCATAAGGCAACTGTTGCACGCATTGCCAGCCCTTTCCGGTTCCTGCGGTGATCCTTGCTTGCCGCCCTTCTCCGGCGGCGCGCAGGGTGATTTCAATATCCGCCGGGGGCAACAGGCCACCCGCTTTCTCAGGCCATTCGACCAGACAGATCGAAGTTTCGTTGAAGTATTCGCGGAAGCCCGCTTCTTCCCATTCTTGCGGATCGTTGAATCGATAAAAATCAAAGTGATATAAGTATAAGCTAGAAATCACATAAATTTCAACCAGCGTGTAGGTGGGACTCTTCACGCGCCCCGCATAGCCCAGCGCCTGCACCAGTGCGCGTGCCAGCGTGGTCTTCCCCGCCCCGAGGTCGCCTTTGAGAAAAATGACCATGCCCGGTCTGAGCACGGCGGACAAAGCCGCCCCCAGTTCGGCGGTGGCCTGCTCGTCGGCAAGAAAACGCACAATTTCGGGGTGGGGCTGGTTATGATGCGGGTTATGGATTTTCATGAGCTGGCACAAAACATCAAAATCTGGGGCAGGGAGCTGGGATTTTCGGCGCTCGGCATCACCGATACCGATCTGCGCGCCGCCGAGCCGCGTTTGCTGGCGTGGCTGGCGCAAGGCCGCCACGGCGAGATGGATTATATGGCATCTCACGGCGTGAAGCGCAGCCGTCCGGCGGAACTGCTGCCCGGCACCGTGCGCGTCATTTCGGCACGCATGGACTATTTCCCTCAGGAAGCGCGCGACAGCCTAGCGGTGCTGGCGGACGGCGAGCGGGCGTTCATTTCGCGCTATGCCCTGGGACGCGACTACCATAAAACCCTGCGCGCGCGCCTCCAGCAACTGGCAACGCGCATCCAGCAAGCGGCGAGCTACGGCCAGGTGCGCGTCTTTACCGATAGCGCGCCGGTCATGGAAACCGAACTGGCCACAAAATCCGGCATTGCCTGGCGCGGCAAGCACTCGCTCACCCTGACGCGGGAGGCGGGGTCGTGGTTCTTTCTCGGCGAAATCTACACCGATCTGCCGCTTCCCGTGGACGCGCCGCAACCCGGCCATTGCGGCACCTGCCGCCGCTGCGTGAACGCCTGCCCCACCGGGGCCATCGTGGCGGATTACGTGGTGGATGCGCGCCGCTGCATCTCTTACCTGACCATCGAATTGAAAGGCGCCATCCCCGAGGAACTGCGCACGCTCATCGGCAACCGCATCTACGGCTGCGACGATTGCCAGTTGGCGTGCCCCTGGAACCGGCGCGCCGCCGCGACGCGCGAAGCCGATTTCGCGGTGCGCCACGGTCTGGATGACGCCAAGCTGATCGACCTGTTTCGCTGGGAAGAACCCGAATTCGAGGAAAAATTTGCCGGCAGCCCGCTACGCCGCATCGGGCACGAGCGCTGGCTGCGCAACCTGGCGGTGGCGCTCGGCAATGCTCCCGCCTCCCCCGCCGCCGCCCAGGCGCTGGAAGCGCGCCGCCGGCATCCGTCGGAACTGGTGCGCGAGCATGTGGCATGGGCACTGGCGCAGCAAGGCGGAATGTGAAGAGAAAATTCGGGTTCGAGAGCCCTTCGGGGCCGCTGGTTGAAGATGTGCCGCCCGTGAAAAGCGGCCGTGCCTGAACCTGCGCGCAGGGAGCCTTGGGCAAGGCCCTGTCGGGTTCGTAACGTGCCATTGTCGTCTTGCTGTCGTGGTGAAAAATACTGCTGACCATGTCTGCACATGTAGGGCGCCCTACGCGGCCTTTTCTGTCCGGGCTACACTTGCTGAGATCTCCCCGTAATTTAATTTCCCGCGAAGATGAAAAAGTAAATTGGTGATTTAGTAAACTGTCACCGTAATTTGGTCACCGTAATTTGGGCAAGGTCGTCGATGGGACGATGGCGGAGCTATACAACTTCTTCATCCTTGAAGTGCTCCAGGCGTGGATAGACCCGGCGGTGGGGCAGCCGAAAACCATACATCACCTCGGGGAAGGCGCGTTCATGGTTGCCGGCGAAACGATACGGCTGGATTCCAGGATGAAATAGCTTTTCAGCTTTCAAGCAACGTCGGGTGTGCTGGTGGAAATTCACTTTCTATGGCTGTTGAGGGAGCAATCCTCTAACGCCGCTCGCTATTATCGCGTCTGATGACCGGCGATTTGGTAATATATACGCCCTATGCACACCCCCATTTACAGCAACGCTTGCGATGCCACAAGTTGGAAAGGGGTGCGGTTTGCCGATGGAAGCGAGTTCGGCGCCTTTATGGCGAATGAGGTTGCTTCGCGTCTGCATGATGAGGCTGGCAAGGCCGACTTCACTTCGCACCTGAATAGCCTTGCATCCACCGGATTTGCGCAGGACAGCCTTCAGGCCATATTGGAAGCTGAGCATCCCGAAGAGCGCGATTGGGCGGTGGGCGAGGCAATAGCCGAGGCTTGGCTGAGCCGTGAGCATGACGTGGTCTGGCCTTGGAACACTGAACGTGATAAGCGAACACCCCAAGCGAGCCTTCCCGGTGCGGATTTGGTGGGATTTTTGACTCAAGGCAATGAAACGCGCTTGGTGCTGGGGGAGGTTAAAAGCTCTTCTGATAGCAATACACCGCCTAATGTCATGACAGGGCGCGGTGGCATGACCCGCCAGCTAGAAAACCTAGCCACGGACATAGGGTTGCTACATACGCTGATTCGATGGCTGCATCCCCGCTGTCGCGGCAATAGTGCTGAACCATACTTTAATGCGGCGATTGGTTTGTTGCTTCAATCTGGCAATAAGGCGATGACACTATTTGGTGTGTTGGTGCGCGACACTCAGCCTGATGAACGGGATCTCCGGGGGCGCGGCCAATACTTGGGGGAGCTCATCAAAGCACCCGCTAGTTGCCATTTGCTGGCTCTCTATCTCCCTTGCCCAATTTCAAGTCTTCCTGACCATGTTCAAGCAGGGGGTGGCACATGAGCCACTGGATGCTTGAAGCCCTTGGGGATATGCGCGCCAAGGCGATGCATGAGGCAACGCGCGCACAGATTCTAAATGAGCTGACAAACCAACTGCCCGAAATAGACTACGGTTTGATTGAAAGGGTTGCACAGACCTTGGAAACCGTGGTGATGGACTTATTGTCCAGCCCAGCCGATGAAAATGAGCGACTGCACACGTTGCGACAGTGTGCTTCAGATGCTTATCGGCTCTATCGCGTATTGCCGCCGCAAAAAACTGCGCTGGTTGAGGCGGAATTACGCTTGCGGCAGAGTGCGCTAGCCGTACTGGGCGACCTTGGTGCAGACGCTGCGCGCAACTTGCGCGAGCAACAATGGCCTGACCTGGAGTTTGAATCCCAAGACTGGCGGACACGCACCCTGAGCGCAATCATTGACGTTTGGCTGCGCTTAATCCGCAAACAGGGATGGGGCGACCGCGATGCTGTACTGAAGCGCATCGCAATGTTGCGCGATGCACAAGGGGATTTTGAGTCAAACTACCTCAAGAACACTACGGGCAACAGCTCCAAGGCTGCTGCGCTGGAGTTGATGGCGCTTTACCACTTGGCAAAAGCGGCGGAAATACTTGCCGAATATGTTACTGACGGCGTTGTTGATGGTAGCTACCAGATTAACAACCTTCTGGACATGCATTTTGACCGCGCCATGGCAGTATGCGTACAAAGCGCTGCCTTCCAGTTGGAGCCGCTTACCCGTTTATTGGCCGCGACTGCGCGGCAGTTGGCAAACAATTCCATCTGGACGGTTACCCGAGCGGTCAATTCGCGAGTAACGAAATTCGTTAAAACCCTCGTCGAACGAGGAAGGGGGGACAAAGCATTATTTGATGTCTTGCCACCACAACGACGTGCGCTGGCTGAGCAAGGTTTACTTGGCTCCAGTCGTCGCGCTGTAGTAGTGAGTTTGCCTACATCCAGCGGCAAAACGCTGATCGCCCAGTTCCGCATCCTTCAGGCATTAAACCAGTTTGATCTTGAGCGGGGTTGGGTGGCCTATCTTGCGCCTACTCGCACATTAGTACGTCAGGTCGCACGTCGGCTACGGCGTGATTTTGAGCCGCTCGGCGTGGTGGTAGAGCAAGTGAGTCCTGCACTTGAGGTTGATGGTGTGGAATCCGAACTGTTACGAGAACAGGATGCAATGCGCGAGTTCCGTATCCTAGTGACCACACCCGAAAAACTTGATCTCATGCTGCGTCAGGGTTGGGAAGAGGAAATCGGACGCCCTCTGACGCTGGTCGTGGTGGACGAAGCACATAACATTCAGGAAGGAGCACGAGGGCTAAAATTGGAGTTGCTGCTTGCGACTATCAACGCTGAATGCAGGATGGCTCAATTTTTGTTGCTGACCCCGTTTATCAGCAATGCACGTGAGGTGGCACGCTGGCTGGGCGACACCAATTCCGACGACATCAGTTTGGCGGTGGATTGGCAGCCTAATGATCGGGTTGTCGGCGTAGTAAAACCTGAAAAAGGGGCTTGTCTCAAAGGAAAAAGTTACGGCTATCAGATTAATTTGGAAACAGTGCATACCACTCGGTCTACATTGGCTATTGACGAGTTGATTCCATTCAGCAAGGACCCGGACTGCAAGAAAACATTCAGTGAAATGTCTGATCAGTCTGAAGTCGCAATAGCGGCGGCTCATCAGCTTGTGAAGCGTGGTTCGGTAATTGTCATGCACTCTAGGCCGGATTGGGTATGGTCCTTGGCTACGAAGCTCAAGAGCAATGCAAGCCGTCGTCCTGTCCTTTCTGAGCAGGTGAAGTTGGTGCAGGAGTTTCTTGCACTAGAGATGGGGCAGGAATTTCCGCTGATCGACTTGCTGACTCATGGAATTGGTATTCACCATTCAGGCTTGTCTGATGACACTCGTGCGTTGATGGAATGGTTGTTTGAGAATGAGGAACTCGATTTTCTTGTGGCAACGACAACGATTGCCCAAGGTGTCAACTTCCCCGTATCTGCTGTTGTGATGGCATCGCATCAATATCCATATGGCCAAGATATGCCGCCAGCAGACTTCTGGAATATTGCAGGCCGTGCTGGGCGTGTTGATCAAGGCAGTTTAGGTGTGGTTGCTCTGGCTGCCGCTGATGAAGCCAAAGCCAGCAAACTTAGAGATTTCATTCATAAGCAAACCGGTGAACTTAACTCAGCCTTGATTCGCCTTGTTGCGGACGCCGGGGATCTCATTGATGACCTAGGTTACATTGTTTATTTGCAGCCGGAGTGGTCTGCTTTTGTGCAATATCTGACACATACCTACCGGCAGATGGGGCAGCCTCAGGCCTTTGCCGACCAGGTTGAACAGGTTTTGCGTGGTACGTTCGGGTTTGGCAAGCTCAGGGCTTCCGACCCCGTTCAGGCTAATCGACTGCTTAATAGCATCCGTACCTATGCGGATTACTTGAGTCAGCCACGGCAGCCCTTGAAGCTGGTGGACAGCACCGGTTTCTCGTTGCAGAGCATCAAGACGGCAATGAACGCTGCTGGACAAGAAGGCATTGGGAAAGATGCTTGGAATGCCCAAACATTGTTTGGACGGGAAAGCGATACCCTGAAAAAAATGATGGGTGTATTGCTAAAAGTACCAGAACTCAGGGAAAACCTTGAAGCCGTTACAGGCAAAGAAGGCCCGAACGGCGACAAGTTGGCCTTGATTCTCAAGGACTGGGTGGGTGGTTGTTCCGTGCAGGACATTGCCCAACGACATTTTACTAAAGATGGGCGTGACGCAACGGACGCACTAACCGCCTGTGGTCAGAATCTCTTTGGCAAACTGACACAAACAGCTGCTTGGGGCTTGGGCGCATTGTTATCAATCACCGGCGGCGACATTCCTGAAGAAGAACGGCAGTTATTGAACAATCTGGCCTCAAGAGTTTATTACGGCGTGTCCGACGAAAATGCCATCGCATTGCGTTTGCTGGGTATCCCCCGCATGGCAGCAGAACCTTTGGCTATACAGATGCGGAATATAGGCCACCTCCCATTGCCCGAAGTTCGTAATGCACTCCGTAGCTCAGATACGGCTTTCTGGACAGATGCTCTTGGAGTGGATAGGGGGCAAATCTATCGGAGAGTATGGCGCGTTCTGGAGGGATTGGATTAAATAAACTGCCTGCCGAAAGCATCTGCGCCCAGCAAACCCTGCTGACCACATGCACCTCAATCTCGGTCGCGGAAATTGTCAAGCTAGTTGCCGCCTGAGTGCTTGCGTTCATGCTGCCATTTTTAACTCTAAATCTTCTCCCTCGCTCTCGTCTTTTTCGGTAATTTTGTGATCTGGATTCAGGTGCACAACAAGGACTGGCTGCCAGCTTCGCGCAGAACCCTCGGGGTCAGGTCTTGAATTATCACTTTTTGTTGACAATCAAAAAACCATGTCCTAATGGCGTGGTCATCACCTGACTGGCTTTGCCTGTCAGAAGCCTGCTTATACGGGTGGGTGGATTCTAAATTCCAACTGCACCCTTGCTTGCGGCATGGATGGGGGGGGCAAGTAACCTCGTCGCATGATTGGCAAAAACGGTGCGGCTGGCGCACCGGTCATGATTCAGCGCTTTTCCACCCACCAGATCATGCCCAGCGCCGCGCAAAGGAAGATCAGCGTGGGGAAAACCGCGGAAAACAGCGGCGGCCAGTCGTTGAGCAGCCCGAGGTGGGCGAACAGGCGGTTGAGCAGGTGAAAGCTCAAGCCCAGCATGATGCCGCCGAACACCTTGGCGCTTACGCCGCCGGAGCGTAACTGGTGGCTGGCGAAAGGCAGGGCGAGGATCAGCATCGACAGGGTGGCGAGCGGATAGGAAAGCTTGGCCCACAGGGCGATTTCGTAGCGCGCGGTCTTCTGCTTGTTGTCGCGCAGGTGCTGCACGTAGAAATACAGGTTCCACGCCGACATCTGTTCCGGCACCACCAACAGGACGTTGAGGATTTCCGGACTCAACACCGACTGCCATTCCACTTGCGGCAGGTGGGTCACCACGGTGCGCGCGTCCTCGAAACGGGTTTGCGATACGTCGTCGAGGCGCCAGCGGTCGCCCTCCAGGTGGGTACCCTGGCCGGCCTGGCTGATGGTGCGCAGGCGGTGGGCTTCGTCGAAATCGTAAATCTTGACGCCTTTCAGGGTGGCGTCCGGCAGCACTTCGGTGACGTTGACGAAGCTCGACGCATCCTTGACCCACAGGCCGGAACGGAATTCCTGCGCCACCACGCCCTTGGTCGCCTGGATGCGCATCTTGCTGGCGAAGCGCTCGGCGGAGGGCGCGATGAATTCGCCGAACACGAAAGTCAGCACGGCGAACAGCATGCCGGCCTGCAACAGGGCGACGGCGATGCGCCACAGCGGCAGGCCGGAGACGCGCATGACGGTCAGCTCCGAGTGGGCGTTGAGTTGCGAGAGGGCGAACAGCGCGCCGATCAGCGCCGCCACCGGGAACAGCTCGTAAACATGCCCCGGCAGGCTGAGCACGACGAAGCCCAGCGCATGCGTCAGCCGGTAGTTGCCCTTGCCGACATCGCCCATTTCGTGCACCAGGTCGAAAAAGGCGAACAGCATGAGCAGCGCGGAAAACACCAGCAGCGTGCTGGCCAGCACTTCGCGGGTGAGCAGACGGGTCAGGGTTCTCACGGCGCGGCCTTCCCGCGATGCCACAGCTTGCCCAGGCGCGCGGCCAGCGTGGGCGCCAGCGACAGGCGGCGGCGGAAAAACATCACCAGCGCGGCGAGCATCAGGGCATGCACCAGCCACATGCCGAGATGGGGGTCGAGCCTGCCCTGCGCCACCCAGGCGCGCGTGATGCTCAGGGCATTGTTGTAGATCATGTAGATCAGCACCGCCAGCATCAGGTTCACCGAGCGCCCGGCGCGGGGATTGACGAAGCTCAGGGGAATCGCCAGCAGCGCCAGGATCATGGCGCTCAGGGGCAGGCCGACGCGCCACAGCAGCTCGCTCAAGTGCAGGGCGGACGGGTCGCGCAACAACGCGGCTGTCGGCAGGGATTTGACCGGCGGGGTGCCGAGGCGCGCCTCGAAGGGATCGATGCGCACGGCATAGCGTTCGAACGCCACCACCTTGTATTCCGGGGTGCCGGGGATGCCCTCGTAACGCCGCCCGTCCAGCAGAACCAGGAAACGGTCGCCGTTTTCCGCGATGCTCTGGTGTCCATTTTTTGCGGTGACGATGCCGAGCTTTCCGTGCTGCATGGCGCGCACGAAAATATTGCTGACGGTATTGTTTTCCCCGGCAAAGCTCTCGATGAAATACACGCGCTCGGCGTGCCCGGATTCCTTGAACACGCCGGGGGCGATGCTTGCCGTGTCGTCGCGGCTGTTGAGCTGGCGGCGATATTCCTCGCTCTTGCCGAGCGCCCAGGGCGTGACCAGCAGGCTCATCACGGCGATCACGCCCACCAGCGGCGCGGCGAAAGTGGCCACCGGGCGTATCCAGGCGGTCAGCCCCTGCCCGGCGGAAAACCACACCACCATTTCGCTGTCGCGGTAACTGCGCGTGAGCGTCAGCAGCACGGCAATGAACAGCGTAAGCGACAACAGCACGGCGAAATAGTTGACCACGCTGAACAGCAGGAACACCAGCACTGCGTCGTTGGCCAGCGAACCGCGCGCCGCCTGGCCGAGAAAGCGGATCAGCAGGGTGGTGACGGTGATCATCAGCAGCACCGCGAAAACCAGCAGGGCGGTATGCGTCATTTCGCGCAGCAGGGCGCGGTGAAATAAAGGGTTCATGCCGGGGAAAAGGGGAGATTTTTTGACTTTGCGGCGTTATTTCGCGAATAATCGCGTATCTGGACAAAAGCAATCGGCAAGGAGCATCTCGTGGAATTTAGCATAAAAAGCGGCAGCCCGGAAAAACAGCGCATTGGCTGCGTGGTGGTGGGCGTATTCGAAACGCGCAAATTGTCGCAGGCGGCGGATGCCATCGACCTGCATTCGCGCGGCTATCTGAGCGGAATCCTGCGTAGCGGGGACATGGATGGCAAACTGGGGGCCACCCTGTTGCTGCAGAAAGTTCCAGAAATTCCCGCCGAGCGCGTGCTGCTGGTCGGCTTGGGCAAGGAGCGCGAATTCCGCGACAAGGAATACCGCACCGCCTTCCGTGCCGCCATCAAGGCGCTGTGGGATACCGGGGCGGCGGATGCCACCGTTTATCTCAGCGAACTGCCGGTGAAACGCCGCGACGTGGCCTGGAACGTCGAGCAGGGGGTGATCGCCGCCCTTGACGCCACCTACCGCTTCGAACAACTGAAAAGCAAGCCGGATGAAACCAAACGCCATCTGCGCCGCCTCACCCTGGCCGTTTCGCGGCGCGGCGAACTGACCGTTGGCGAAGCCGCACTGAAACAGGGGCTGGCCATCGCCGATGGCATGGCGCTGGCGAAAAATCTCGGCAACCTGCCGGGCAATATCTGCACGCCGGCTTACCTGGCGCAACAAGCCCAGGATCTGGCGACCACGCACCGCCTCAAGATCGAGGTGCTGGAACAGGCGGACATGGAAAAGCTCGGCATGGGTTCCCTGCTTTCCGTGGCGCGCGGCAGCCGCCAGCCGCCCAAGCTGATCGTCCTGCAATACGCCGGTGCGGATGCCGGGCACAAGCCGACGGTGCTGGTGGGCAAGGGCATCACTTTCGACGCCGGCGGCATTTCGCTCAAGCCGCCCGCCGAGATGGACGAAATGAAATACGACATGAGCGGCGCGGCCAGCGTGCTCGGCACCCTCAAGGCGGTGGCGGAACTCGCCCTGCCGCTCAACCTGGTCGGCATCATCCCGGCCTGCGAAAACCTGCCGGACGGCAACGCCAACAAGCCCGGCGACATCGTCACCTCGATGTCCGGCCAGACCATCGAAGTGCTCAATACCGATGCCGAGGGCCGCCTGATCCTGTGCGACGCGCTGACCTACGCCGAACGCTTCGAACCGGCGGCGGTGGTGGACATCGCCACGCTGACCGGCGCCTGCGTCATTGCCCTGGGGCACGTTGCCAGCGGCCTGCTCGCCAACAACGACGCGCTGGCGCGCGAATTGCTGCATGCCGGCGAGGAAGCCTGCGACCGCGCCTGGCACCTGCCGCTGTGGGACGACTACCAGGAACAGTTGAAGAGCAACTTCGCCGACATGGCCAACATCGGCGGACGCGCCGGCGGCACCATCACGGCAGCCTGCTTCCTGTCGCGCTTCGCCAAGAAATACCACTGGGCGCACCTCGACATCGCCGGCACCGCCTGGAAATCCGGCAAGGAAAAAGGCTCGACCGGGCGCCCGGTGCCGCTGCTGGTGCATTTCCTGAAAAACCGGTGCTAGAGACAGAGACCCATTTCCCCGCCAATGACGCAGATCGACTTCTACACCAACGCATCCGACCGTTGCCGCACCGCCTGTGCGCTGGCCGCCAAGGCCTACGGTCGCGGCCTGCGCACCATGATCCTTTCCCCGGATGCCGCCACCAGCGCGCGCCTGGACGAGATGCTGTGGACCACCCCGGCGCTGGGCTTCATCCCGCATTGCCGCGCCGACGACGCGCTGGCGGCGGTGACGCCCATCGTCATCGACCATCGCGGCGAGGACGTGACGCACGACGACGTGCTCATCAACCTGAGCGGCGAACGCCCGGCCTTTTTCAGCCGTTTCCAGCGCCTGCTGGAAATCGTCGGCGTGGATGACCACGACAAAGCCGCCGCGCGCGAACGCTGGCGCTTCTACCGCGAGCGTGGCTATCCCCTGGATAGCCACGATACCGGGCAAAAAACCTGATGGAGCGCGGGATGGAGACGGAACTGCCGCCGGACGAGAGCGACGACCTGCTGGAAAAAGCCGATGCGCTGCTGAGAAGACACCAGCGGCAACCATTTCCGCAACCCAGGACTGCGGCCACGCCCCCTCCCGTCGAGCCTGCTGCGCCCTTTGCGGAGGTTTCCGCCGATGAATTGTTCGTGGAGGAATCCATCCGGGAGGATGCTTCCCCGGATGACATCCCGACACTGACCGATGTGGTCGAAACAGCGTCTGCCGCTTCCGCTGAAATTGCGCCACCCTTCGCCCTACCGGACGACCTCGAAGCGCGCCTCTACCACGAACTGGAATCGCGTATCGCGCCCCAGCTCACCGCCGCCTTCCAGCACGCCCTCGCCGGGCTGCTGGATGAAGCGCGGCAGCAAATCGCTTTCGCCGTGCGCGAACACCTCAAACGGGATACGCAGCTCCCGGCGACCAATCCACGGGAAAAGTCCGGCTCTGGATAATGCCGCGAAACAGCCCCGGCGCCCACCTGCAAACGTTCATTTGCCCAAGTTATTCTTGCTTGGTGCCTAATGGATTATCAAGGGGTTAGCAACTCCCTGGGAATCGGGAAAATCACGTTTTCCTCCACGCCGTCCAGCTCTTCCGCTTCCACACCTTCCAGTTCGCGCAGACGGTCGATCACCTCCCGCACCAGCACCTCGGGGGCGGAAGCGCCGGCGGTGACGCCGATGCGGCGCTTGCCGCGCAACCATTCGGGGTCGATCTGCCCGGCGTTGTCGACCATCGTCGCAGAAACCCCGATGTTGCGCGCCACTTCGCGCAGGCGGTTGGAATTGGAACTGTTCGGCGAGCCGACCACGATCACGGCGTCGCATTCCCTGGCCAGCAGCTTGACCGCGTCCTGGCGGTTTTGCGTGGCATAGCAGACGTCGTCCTTTTTCGGCCCGACGATAGCCGGGAAGCGCCGCTTCAAAGCCGCCACCACGGCAGCGGCATCGTCCAGGGACAGGGTGGTCTGGGTGACGAAGGCCAGCCGGTTTTCATCCGCCACTTGCAGCTTGCCCACATCCTCCGGTTTTTCCACCAGGAACATGCCGTCTGCCGTCTGCCCCATGGTGCCTTCCACTTCGGGGTGGCCGCGATGGCCGATCATGATGACTTCGCGCCCCTGCGCGCGCATGCGCGCCACTTCCAGATGCACCTTGGTCACCAGCGGACAGGTGGCGTCGAAGACTTTGAAGCCGCGCTCCGCCGCCTCCCGGCGCACCGCCTGGGAAACGCCGTGGGCGCTGAAAATCAGCGTACTGCCGGGCGGCACTTCGGCGAGCTCTTCGATGAAAATGGCGCCTTTCCTGCGCAGCCCTTCCACCACGAAGGTGTTGTGCACCACTTCGTGACGCACGTAGATCGGGGCGCCGAACAGTTGCAGCGCACGCTCGACGATTTCGATGGCGCGATCCACCCCGGCGCAGAAGCCGCGAGGGTTGGCGAGTAATATCCGGATCATGGTACGGTGGCTTCCCCCAGAAAAAACCGTCATGGTAACCCGCTTTGATTTCCGGCAAAACGCCGCGCCCGTCTGTTCCGGCACCGGCGAATATGCAATAATTTCGACTTTTCCCGGCATTTTCCGTCATGAGCGCGCAAACCCTTTACGACAAATTGTGGCAATCCCACGTGGTGCACGAGGAGGCCGACGGCACGGCGTTGCTGTACATTGACCGTCACCTCCTGCACGAGGTGACCAGCCCGCAGGCGTTTGAAGGTCTGCGCCTAGCCGGGCGCCAGCCGTGGCGTCTGTCTGCCAACTTGGCGGTGGCCGACCACAACGTGCCAACCAGCGGGCGCGCGCAAGGCATCGCCGATCCGGTTTCGCGCTTGCAGGTGGAAACGCTCGACGGCCATTGCGCGCATTTCGGCATCACCGAATTCAAGATGGACGACGTGCGCCAGGGCATCGTCCACGTCATCGGCCCGGAACAGGGCGCGACCCTGCCCGGCATGACGGTGGTGTGCGGAGACTCGCATACCAGCACGCACGGCGCCTTCGCCGCGCTGGCGCACGGCATCGGCACCAGCGAGGTGGAACACGTGCTGGCCACCCAGTGCCTGTTGCAGAAAAAATCCAAAACCCTACTGGTCAAGGTGGAGGGCGCTCTGGGGCGCGGCGTCACCGCCAAGGATGTCGCGCTGGCGGTCATCGGCAAAATCGGCACGGCAGGCGGCACGGGGTACGCCATCGAATTCGCGGGCAGCGCCATTCGCGGCCTCTCGATGGAGGGGCGCATGACCCTGTGCAATATGGCGATCGAGGCGGGAGCGCGTGCCGGCATGATTGCCGCAGACGACACCACCATTGACTATGTCAAAGGCCGTCCCTTTGCCCCGCAGGGCGCGCAGTGGGAGCAGGCGGTCGCTTACTGGAAAACCCTGGTGAGCGATGCGGGTGCCCGCTTCGATCTCACCGTGGAACTGGATGCGGCGGCCATTTTTCCGCAAGTAACCTGGGGCACCTCCCCCGAAATGGTCACCACGGTGGATGGATGCGTGCCCGATCCGGCACGGGAAAGCGACCCGGTCAAACGTGGCGGCATGGAGCGGGCCCTGGCTTACATGGGCTTGCAGGCCAATACGCCGATGACGGAAATCTCGGTCGACAAGGTCTTCATCGGTTCCTGCACCAATTCGCGCATCGAGGACTTGCGCGCGGCAGCAGCCGTGGCGCAAGGCCGCCGCAAGGCCGCAGCCGTCAAGCAGGTGTTGGTGGTGCCGGGCTCCGGCTTGGTCAAGCAACAGGCCGAGGCGGAAGGGCTGGATAAAATTTTCATCGAAGCCGGTTTCGAATGGCGCGACCCCGGCTGCTCCATGTGCCTGGCGATGAACGCCGACCGCCTGGAACCGGGTGAGCGTTGCGCCTCAACCTCCAACCGCAATTTCGAGGGCCGCCAGGGGCAGGGGGGGCGCACCCACCTGGTCAGCCCCGGAATGGCGGCGGCGGCGGCCATCGCCGGACATTTCGTGGACGTACGCAACTTTTGAGCAGAGGGTGACATGACACTGAAAAAGCCAATTTTGGCGAAGGCGGCGCAGGTTCTGCTGTTAACGGCATTTGCCGCGGGCGTTGCCGGTTGCAACACCGTGCAGGGCATCGGCAAGGATCTCAAGGATGGCGGCAAGGCCATCGAAAAAGCGGCGGCAGACGCTAGGTAAACAAACTATGGAAGCCTTTACCAAACTGGATGGCCTGGTGGCGCCGCTGGATCGCGCCAACGTCGATACCGATGCCATCATCCCCAAGCAATTCCTCAAATCCATCAAGCGTAGCGGCTTCGGCCCCAACCTGTTCGACGAATGGCGCTATCTCGACCACGGCGAACCGGGCCAGGATTGCCGCAATCGTCCGCTGAACCGCGATTTCGTGCTCAATCACCCGCGCTATCAGGGCGCGCGGATTTTGCTGGCACGCGAGAATTTCGGCTGCGGCTCAAGCCGCGAGCACGCGCCGTGGGCCCTGCTGGATTACGGCTTCCGCGCGGTGGTGGCCCCGAGCTTTGCCGACATCTTTTTCAACAACTGTTTCAAAAACGGCATTCTGCCCATCGTGCTGGACGCCGCCGACGTCGATCAACTGTTCCGCGAAACGCTTGCCGCAGAAGGTTACCGCCTGTCCGTGGACCTCGCGGCGCAAACCGTGACCACCCCTTCCGGCCAGGCGTTTTCCTTCGCCGTGGATGAATTCCGCAAGTATTGCCTGCTCAACGGTTTCGACGACATCGGCCTGACCTTGCGCCACGCCGACAAGATCAAGACCTATGAAGAAAAGCGGCGTTTGGCGGAGCCGTGGGTGTTTGCCTGAAAATTCCATTTACATCAGCAGGATTTATAAAATGAAAATCGCAGTATTGCCGGGTGACGGCATCGGCCCGGAAATTGTTGCGCAGGCCAGCAAGGTGTTGCAGGCGCTGTCGCGCGACGGCCTGAAAATGGACATGGAAGAAGCCCCCATCGGCGGCGCCGGTTACGACGCGGCGGGCGACCCGCTGCCGGCAGCGACGCTCAAGCTGGCGCAGGAAGCCGATGCCGTGCTGCTGGGCGCGGTCGGCGGCTGGCAATACGACACCCTGCCGCGCCCGATGCGCCCGGAACAGGGGCTGCTGCGCATCCGCAAGGAACTTGGCCTGTTCGCCAACCTGCGCCCGGCACTGCTCTATCCCGAATTGGCCGCCGCTTCCACGCTCAAGCCGGAAGTGGTCTCCGGCCTGGACATCATGATCGTGCGCGAGCTGACCGGCGACATCTATTTCGGCCAGCCGCGCGGCGTGCATACGCTGGCCAGCGGCGAGCGCGAAGGCTTCAACACCATGCGCTATTCGGAATCGGAAATCCGCCGCATCGGCCATGTCGCCTTCGGCATCGCCATGAAGCGCAACCGCAAGGTGTGCTCGGTGGACAAGGCCAACGTGCTGGAAACCACTGAACTGTGGCGCCAGGTGATGATCGAAATCGCCAGGGACTACCCGGAAGTCGAGCTGACGCACATGTACGTCGATAACGCCGCCATGCAACTGGTGCGCGCGCCCAAGCAGTTCGACGTGATGGTCACCGGCAACATCTTCGGCGACATTCTCTCGGACGAAGCCTCCATGCTGACCGGCTCGATCGGCATGTTGCCCTCCGCCTCGCTCGATGCCAACAACAAGGGCATGTACGAACCCAGCCACGGTTCCGCGCCGGACATCGCCGGCAAGGACATCGCCAACCCGCTCGCCACCATTCTCTCGGCAGCGATGATGATGCGCTACACTTTCAACGACGAGACCACGGCGCAACGTATCGAGAACGCAGTGAAGCAGGTGCTGGCCAAGGGGCTGCGCACTGCCGACATATACGTCGAGGGCACGAAAAAAGTCACGTGCAGTGAAATGGGCGATGCGGTCGTCGCGGCGCTGTAGTTTTGGCTATTGAATAAATATAAGGATCAGGAAAATGATGAAAGTAGGTCTGGTTGGCTGGCGCGGCATGGTGGGCTCGGTGCTGATGCAACGCATGCGCGATGAAAACGATTTTGCGGTGATCGACCCGGTGTTCTTCACCACCTCCAATCCGGGCGGCAAGGGGCCGGACATCGGCAAGGAGGTGCCGCCACTCAAGGATGCGAAAGACATCGCTGAACTCAAGGCGATGGACGCCATCATCTCAGCCCAAGGCGGCGACTACACCAAGGAAGTCTACGAGCCGTTGCGCGCCGCAGGCTGGAAGGGCTACTGGATTGACGCGGCCTCCGCCCTGCGCATGAAGAGCGATGCCATCATCATCCTCGACCCGGTAAATCGCAACGTCATCCAGGACGGCCTCGCCAAGGGAGTAAAGACTTACGTTGGCGGCAACTGTACCGTCAGCCTGATGCTGATGGCCATCGGTGGCCTGTTCGACAAGGGCTTGGTCGAATGGATTTCCCCGATGACCTACCAGGCTGCCTCCGGCGCCGGCGCTCGCAACATGCGCGAACTGATCCGGCAAATGGGCGCGGTCAACGGCGAAGTCGAGGCGCTGGTGGACGATCCGGCTTCGGCGATCCTGGAAATCGACCGCAAGGTGGCCGATTTCCTGCGCTCCGACCGTTACCCGCTCGATGCTTGGCCAGTGCCGCTGGCCGGCTCGCTGATTCCGTGGATCGACGTGCAACTGGAATCCGGCCAGAGCAAGGAAGAATGGAAGGCGCAGGTCGAATGCAACAAGATCCTCGGCCGCTCCGACAATCCGGTTCCCATCGACGGACTGTGCGTGCGCATCGGCGCGATGCGCTGCCATAGCCAGGCGTTGACTATCAAGATGACCCAGGACGTGCCGCTGGATGAAATTCACGGCATCATCAAGGCGCACAACGACTGGGTGAAAGTGGTACCCAACGACCGCGAGATCACCATGAAGGAACTTACGCCCGCCGCCGTCACCGGCACGCTGACGGTGCCGGTGGGACGCATGCGCAAGCTCAACATGGGCCCGCAATACCTGTCCGCCTTTACCGTCGGCGACCAGTTGCTGTGGGGAGCAGCCGAACCGTTGCGCCGCATGCTGCGCATCCTGGTGGAAGCGTGATCCCAAACAATCCATTAGTCGGGATGATTGCAACACACAATGTTACGGTGGCAATTGCAGGTTTAAGTTTAGCTTGCATCCCTAACTGCATGATGTTATTTTAATTAACATCAATAAAAGTATCGAGGGTGGCGTGGTGCGCAAAACTATCATCAGTGCGTTGATCGGTGCCGGCGTTCTGTTTGCAGCGCCGGCTGCGTACGCCGTTGGAATTGGCAAGCTGACCGTGCTGTCCGGGCTCGGACAACCCTTCCGCGGTGAAATCGAACTGCTGGCGGTGGAACGCAGCGAGGAAGGTTCGCTTGCTGCCCGGCTGGCGTCTCCCGAAATATTCCAGCAAGCCAAAGTAGAACGTTCCGGCGCCCTGTTGTCCTTGCGTTTCGACGTTGCGCAGAAACAGAATGGTCAGTGGTTCATCAAGCTGAGCAGCCAGAACCCCATCAACGAACCCTTTCTTGACATTCTGGTTGAGGTCAACTGGCCATCCGGCAAGTTGCTGCGCGAATACACCATTCTACTCGACCCGCCGGGCCTAGCCGCGCAGCAACCGCCCGCCCCCCCGCTGGAAGTACCCGCCGCGACGGCATCGACGCCTATTGCTGATGAAGTGAAGGCGGGAGCCCCCGGAGACGTGCTCGCCGGCAAGACGAAAAAGCCGCCCAAAAGCGAACCCCAACCGCTCGCACAGAGGGAATATGGTCCGGTGAAATCCGGCGACACCTTGACCAAGATTGCCGCCGCAGTAAAACCCGAAGGCGTAAACACCGAGCAAATGCTGGTGGCACTATTCCGCGCCAACCAGCAAGCGTTTTCCGGAAAAAACATGAATCGCCTGAAGACCGGGCAAATTCTGCGCATTCCCGACGCCACGGAACCGGGTTCCCCGACACCAGGCGAGGCGCTAAAGGAAATCCGCGCCCATACCGCCGACTGGAACGCCTACCGGCAAAAGCTGGCAGGCATGGTGGAAAGCTCACAGCCTGGGCATGAAGATGAAGCACGCCAAGCGGCAAGCGGCAAGATCACCACGGCAGTGGAAGACCAGCCGGGCACGCCGGAGACGGGAAAAGACGTGCTCAAGCTGTCACGTAGCGAAAGCGTTGGCGGAAAACCGGGAAAGAGCGCGGCACAGGACGACGCCATCGCTCACGAAAAAGCACTGCGGGAAGCCAATCAGCGTATCGCCGAGCTTGAAAAAAACATCAAGGACATGCAGCGCCTGCTGGAGATCAACAGCCGCACCCTCTCCGAGAAGCCAACCGGCAAACCCGCCGAGGCTACTCCCCCAGAGCAGCCGGCCAAACCCGCCGAGACAGCGGCCCCCGTTTCATCCGTGGAAAGCACTCCTCCCGCGGTGGAGGCCACGGAGAAGGAAGCACCCAAACCGAAACCCAAGGTCGTTTCCCTGCAACCAAAGCCGGAGGATGCACCAGCGCCTTCAATTCTTGACGAACTGCTGGGCAACCCGCTTGCGCTAGCTGGTGGTGCCCTCGTTGCCTTGCTGGGCGGTTTGTTTGGCGCGCGCGCATTGGCCACACGCCGCAAATCCGGCGGCAAGAGCAAGACCGGGCGCGGCGCGGCAGCGGACCAGCGTACCGAGCCCGACACGGCGGAACTGGCTGCCGTCGCGGCAAATTTTTCTGCTGGGCTGACCGACTTCACCCAAACCGGCATGGGCAGTATCGATACCGCTGACGTCGACCCCATTGCCGAAGCCGAGGTGTATATGGCCTATGGCCGCGACGTACAGGCCGAAGAAATTCTGCGCGAAGCCATGGTACATGACCCGCAGCGCCATGAAATTCACCTTAAACTGCTGGAAATCTATGCAGGACGCAAGGACAAAGGCTCTTACGAGGCATTGGCTCGCCAGCTTTACGTCACTACTGGCGGCACCCCCGACCCTGACTGGGAAAAAGCTGCCGCAATGGGGCGTGAACTGGACGCTACCAACCCCCTTTATGGCGACTCCGACGCTGCCATACCGGAAACTGGTGCGGCAGATGCGCCATTCGCGGAAATGCTGTTCGGCGAAAAACAGGAGGCCGTGGATGCCTCGCCCGACCTGGATTTCAACCTCGACAGCGCCAACCAGGAAGCGGGTGGCGCCATGGACATGCCCCTGGAGGGGGTGCCAGGTGAGGAACAAGTCGAAGAACTGGCGGCAGACCTCGACTTCAATCTGGAGGCGGAAGCACCTGTGTCCGATACGGATCAGGCGATGCCTGAAACCGGGGCGAACGATGCAGTAAACACGCTTGATTTCGATCTGGAAATGCCCGCATTCCAGCCGGAAGAGCCGGGTAGCGAACCTGCCGCCGAGGAAAATTTGATCGATTTCGATCTGGGTGCGCCCTCACCGCAACCTGAGGCACTACAACCCGAACCGGTCCCGGAACCAGAAGTGGCAATGGCAGAATCGGGGGTGGACGAGCATATGCTCAATTTCGACCTGGAAATGCCGACCGGGATTGTACAAAAAAGTGCTGCTGAGGCGCCGTCAGAACCCTCAGTGCCGGAAAACGCTCCTTCCGCAGAAGAATCAGCCGATTTCCCGTTGGATATCGACTTCCCTCTGGAAGAAACCGAAGAACCTCATGCACCGGAGCCCGCCGTCGAAGAAATTGATGCGCAACCGGTAGGAGATTTTTCCGAAACCATGCTGCTCGACCTTGCCACGCTGGAGCCGGAAGCGCCTCCGGCGCCGCCCGCCGAGGAATCCCCAGCCGCTGCCGAAACCGCGCCTGAACCGGCTGTCTTTGAGGAAGAGCACGAGTCCATCCTGATTCCGCCGCCGCCGGCAATGAGCGACGAAGCCATGCTCGATTTCGATTTCACCGTGGGCGAGGAAACGCCGTCAGAGGAAGACGAAGCGCAGCAATCGACCGCCCCCAACATCGACTTGTCTGACATCAGCCTCGATCTGGACGAATCCGCCAAGAAGACTGAAGCCACACCAGCAGCTGAAGATAGCGCGCGTTTCCTGGAAACCGCCACCAAGCTTGACTTGGCGAAAGCCTACATGGAAATGGGCGACAAGGAAGGCGCGCGTGAAATCCTTCAGGAAGTCCTGCAGGAAGGCTCCGACGAACAACAGGAAGACGCCGGAAAACTGCTGGCCCAGCTTGACTGACCACGGCAGAAATAATCCGGGCAATAGAGATTGGGGTGCCGTGGCGCCATTGCCCGGCCCGCGCCGGGAGATTTTCTGGTGATCTTGCACCCCGCCGCCCGCATTCTGGTTTGGCTGACGTTTGCCCTGTTCCTGCCCTGGTTGGGTTTAACCGCGCTGGCCGCCATCACCCTGTTGTTGCTTCCCATCCTGCTGGCTGCTTTCCGCAGCCCCTTCATCCGCCAGCTTTCGCGTACACGCTGGCTGTTGCTGTCGATTTTCCTAGTTTACGCCCTCGCCACTCCCGGAGAAAACCTGCTGGAGACCCTGGGTGCTTTCAGCCCCACACGCGAAGGTCTGCACGCCGGGGCCATGCAAGCATGGCGCCTGGCTATCCTGCTGGCCACGCTTTCACTGCTGCTCGCCGCCACGCCGGGAAAGCAGTTGCTGAGCGGCATGGCCGGATTGCTGCGCCCCTGGCGCAAACTGGGCGTGCCGGATGAGCGTATCGCCGCCCGCGTGTGGCTGACGCTTTTCTACGCCGAGCAATCCCTGCATCTGAAACCCGGAACCTGGCACGATAAGCTGCAACAAGCGCTGTTTGCCGTCGACGTTCATACCCACCCGGTCAATCTTGAGGTCGTGCCTCTGGGGCGCCGCGACTGGCTGGCGCTGGCACTGGCGCTGGCGTTGCTGGGCGGCCTAGCTTTCGGCGAGCGACTGTGGTGAATTCCAGCGGCATGCGTATAGCCCTCGGCCTGGAATACGACGGCTTCAGTTTTTGCGGCTGGCAAAGCCAGTCTTCCGGTTGCGGCGTGCAGGATGCTCTGGAACGAGCGCTGGCATCCATCGCCGGCGAGCCCGTCGGCGTCGTCGCGGCGGGACGCACGGATAGCGGTGTCCATGCCCTGAGTCAGGTGGTGCATTTCGACACCCGTGCCGTGCGCCCCGAAAGCGCCTGGATGCGCGGCGTCAATGCGCATCTGCCGCCGGGCGTCGCCGTGACTTGGTCGCGCCGCGTCGAAGAAGACTTTCATGCCCGCTTCAGCGCCGTGGAGCGCCGTTACATCTACGTATTGCTCAATCGCCCGGCCCGCCCCGGCCTGCTGCAAGGTAAGGTCGGCTGGCATCATGCCCCGCTGGATCTCGAAGCCATGCGGAAAGCCGCGCGCCATCTGCTCGGAGAACACGACTTCAGTGCTTTTCGTGCTGCGGAATGCCAGGCGAAAACGCCCGTCAAGACACTCCACCAACTGGAAATCAGACAAAGTGGCGAACTGTTCCTGTTCCATCTGCGTGCCAATGCCTTTCTCCACCACATGGTACGCAATCTGGTCGGGGCGCTGGTGTTTGTCGGCAAGGGCAAGCATCCGCCCGCGTGGATGGCGGAACTGTTGAAAGCACGCGACCGCCGCCTGGCCGCGCCGACGTTCTCTCCTGATGGACTTTATCTGACCGGGGTCGGCTACGATGAAAAATGGGGAATCCCCAATTCCGGGTTAAAATTCCCTTTTCCATCCATTCAAACCGGCTTTTCATGACCCGTGCCAAGATCTGCGGCATCACCCGCATCGAGGATGCCCTGTCCTGTGCCCGCCTGGGCGCCGACGCCATCGGCCTGGTGTTCTATCCGCCCAGCCCGCGCCACGTTTCGCCAGCCCAGGCACGCGAAATCACGCATTCCCTGCCGCCCTTCGTCACCACCGTGGCGCTGTTCGTGAACCCGTCCGAGGAAGAAGTGGAAACCGTCTTGCGCGCGGTACGCCCGGACGTGCTCCAGTTTCACGGCAGCGAAGCCCCCGAATTCTGCGCGTGCTTCGGCGTGCCCTGGCTGAAAGCGGTACGCGTCCAAGCCGGTCTGAATTTGGTAGAATACGCGGCCCGCTACCATCAGGCGCAGGGATTGCTGCTCGATGCCTTCGTCGAGGGCCAGGCGGGCGGCACCGGGCAATCCTTCGACTGGACGCTGATACCGGTCGGGTTGCCGTTGCCGGTGGTGCTTTCCGGCGGACTGGACGCAGACAATGTCGCCACCGCCATCCGGCAGATCAAGCCGTGGGCAGTGGATGTTTCAAGCGGCGTGGAAGTCGCCAAGGGGTTAAAAGACGCGGTGAAAATCGCCGCGTTCATGCAGGGAGTGCGCAATGGATCATCATGATTTGCCCGACAGTCACGGTCACTTTGGCCCGTGGGGCGGGATTTTCGTCGCGGAAACACTGATCGCGGCGCTGGAGGAATTGCGCGTCGCCTACGAAGCCTGCCGCGCCGACGCGGATTTCCAGGCCGAATTCGCACGCGAACTCAAGCATTACGTCGGGCGCCCCAGCCCGATCTATCATGCGAAACGCTGGTCGGAACATCTCGACGGCGCGCAGATTTATCTGAAACGCGAAGATCTCAACCACACCGGCGCGCACAAGATCAACAACACCGTGGGCCAGGCGCTGCTGGCGCGGCGCATGGGCAAAAAGCGGGTGATCGCGGAAACCGGCGCCGGCCAGCACGGCGTCGCCTCCGCCACGGTGGCCGCGCGCTACGGACTGGAATGCGTGGTCTACATGGGTTCCGAGGACATTCGCCGCCAGGCCAGCAACGTCTATCGCATGAAACTGCTGGGTGCCACCGTGGTGCCGGTGGAATCCGGCTCGAAAACCCTGAAGGATGCGCTCAACGAAGCCATGCGCGACTGGGTCACCAACGTCGAAAGCACCTTCTACATCCTCGGCACGGCGGCGGGACCGCATCCCTACCCCATGCTGGTGCGCGACTTCCAGACCGTCATCGGCAAGGAAGCCCGCCAGCAGATGCCGGAAATGACCGGACGCCAGCCCGATGCGGTGATTGCCTGCGTGGGCGGCGGGTCGAACGCCATTGGCATTTTTCATCCCTACATCGAAGACCGGGACGTGCGTCTGATCGGTGTCGAAGCAGCAGGCTTGGGTCTCGAAAGCGGGCGCCACGCCGCGCCGCTCAACGCCGGCGTTTCCGGCGTGCTGCACGGCGCGCGCCAGTACCTGATGCAGGATGCCAACGGCCAGATCATCGAAACCCATTCGATTTCCGCCGGCCTGGATTATCCCGGCGTCGGCCCCGAACATTGCTGGCTCAAGGACAGCGGACGCGCCGAATACGTCGCGGTCACCGACAACGAAGCGCTGCAAGCCTTCCACGACCTGTGTCACTTCGAAGGCATCATCCCCGCGCTCGAATCCAGCCACGCCCTGGCCTACGCCGCCAAGCTGGCGCCCACGCTGCGCCGCGACCAGACCCTGCTGGTGAATCTGTCCGGCCGCGGCGACAAGGACATGGCGACGGTGGGCGAATTGTCGGGAATCAAATTCTAGGATCATCCATGTCGCGTATCGCATCCACATTCGAGCAACTCAAGCAGCAGGGCAAAAAAGCCCTGATTCCCTTCATCACCGCCGGTGACCCGGCGCCGCGCCACACTGTCGGGCTGATGCGCAAGCTGGTCGAGGCGGGGGCGGACATCATCGAATTGGGGGTGCCGTTCTCCGACCCGATGGCGGACGGCCCCACCATCCAGCGCGCCTCCGAACGGGCGCTGAAACATGGCGTGGGGTTGCGCGACGTGCTGGCGATGGTGGCGGAATTCCGCAAACGCAACGTCTCCACCCCGGTGGTGCTGATGGGCTATGCCAACCCCATCGAGGCGATGGGCCACGAAGCCTTCGCCGCCGCCGCACAGGAGGCCGGGGTCGACGGTGTGCTGACGGTGGATTATCCGCCCGAGGAAAGCGCTGCCTGGGCGGCCTGCCTGGAACGCCACCAGATCGACCCGATCTTCCTGCTCTCGCCCACCACGCCGGCAGCACGCATCGAACAGGTCGCCAAGCTGGCACGCGGTTTCATCTATTACGTTTCGCTCAAGGGCGTCACCGGGGCTGCTACGCTCGACCTGAAGGAAGTCGCCGCGAAAATTCCGCAAATCCGTGCGGTTGCCAACCTGCCGGTGGGTGTCGGCTTCGGCATCCGCGACACGCAAGCGGCACGGGCAATGGCCGACATCGCCGATGCTGTGGTGATCGGCAGCCGCATCGTGCAGGAAATCGAGAATTCCACCGTGAAAGCCCTGCCCGGCAACATTTTCAAGCTGGTCAACGGATTCCGCGCAGCCATCGACGAAGTGAAGTAATTGATAGCAGGAAAGGATAATCCATGAGTTGGTTCCAGAAACTGCTGCCCCCGAAAATCCAGCGCAAGACCGAGGGTGCCAAGAAAACCATGCCGGAAGGCCTGTGGAGCAAATGCCCGTCCTGCGAGCAGGTGCTTTACCGTTCCGACCTGGAAAAAAATATGGAAGTGTGCCCCAAGTGCGGGCACCACAACCGCGTTTCGGCACGCGCCCGCCTGGACATGCTGCTTGACCCGGAAGGGCGTTTTGAGATTGGCGCCGAAGTAGCGCCGATAGACAGCCTGAAATTCAAGGACAGCAAACGCTACCCGGACCGGCTGACCGAGGCACAACGCGAGACCGGCGAAACCGATGCCCTGGTAGTCATGCAGGGCAGCCTGAAAACGCAGCCGCTGGTGGCGGCGGCATTCGAGTTCAAATTCATGGGCGGCTCGATGGGCTCGGTGGTCGGCGAGCGTTTCGTGCGCGGCGCGCAGGCGGCACTGGAACTGAACGCGCCGTTTGTGTGCTTTTCCGCCAGCGGCGGGGCGCGCATGCAGGAGGGGCTGACCTCGCTGATGCAAATGGCCAAGACCAGCGCGGTGCTCACCAAGCTCTCCGAGGCACGCCTGCCCTTCATTTCGGTGCTGACCGACCCGACCATGGGCGGCGTCTCCGCCAGCTTCGCCATGCTGGGCGACGTCATCGTTGCCGAACCGAACGCCCTGATCGGCTTTGCCGGGCCGCGCGTGATCGAGCAGACGGTGCGCGAAACCCTGCCAAGCGGTTTTCAGCGCGCGGAATTCCTGCTGGAACACGGCGCGATTGACCTGATCGTCGACCGCCGCCAGATGCGCGACAGGCTGGCCAATCTGCTGTCCATGATGATGCGCCAGCCGTCCGTGAATGCCTGAAACCCTTGACGGCTGGCTGCGAACCCTCGAAAGCCTGCACCCGAAAGCCATCGACCTCGGACTGGAGCGCGTGCAGGCGGTCAAGGCGCGACTCAAGTTGGAGCCGGGCTTTCCCCTGATCACCGTCGGCGGCACCAACGGCAAGGGTTCCACCTGCGCCATGCTGGAAAGCATGCTGCGCGCCGGCGGCTACCGCACCGGCCTCTATACCTCCCCCCATTTGCTGCGCTACAACGAGCGCGTGCGTATTGACGGCATCGAAGTAGGCGACGACACCCTGTGCGCCGCCTTTGCCGCCGTTGAGGCGGGGCGCGGAGACATTCCCCTGACCTATTTCGAATTCGGCACCCTGGCAGCACTTTGGCTGTTCATCCAGGAAAAACCCGCTGCCGCTATCCTTGAAGTCGGCCTGGGCGGGCGGCTGGATGCGGTCAATGCCTTCGATGCCGACTGCGCCGTGGTCGCCAGCATCGGAATCGACCATTGCGATTGGCTGGGCGACACGCGCGAAGCCATCGGCTTCGAGAAGGCCGGAATTTTTCGTGCCGGGAGGCCGTCGATTTGCAGCGAACCCCAGCCCCCCGCCACCTTGACGGATTACGCAGCCCGCATCGGCACAGACCTGCGGCGCATCGGCACGGATTTCGGTTTCGACAGCGTCGAGCCGGCGCAATGGCGCTATTGGGAAAACGACGGACGGCGCGTGGTATTGCCGCACCCCGCCCTGCGCGGCGCATACCAGATGAACAATGCCGCCGCCGCGCTGGCGGCGCTGGGAACCCTGCGTGAACGCCTGCCGCTCTCCCACGACGACCTGCGCCGCGGACTGCTGGAAGTGACGCTGAGCGGGCGTTTTCAGGTGTTGCCGGGACGCCCGCAGACTGTTCTCGACGTGGCGCACAACCCGCACGCTGCGGCGGTGCTGGCAGCCAATCTGCGCGCCATGCCGCCTGCCGGAAAAACCATCGCGGTATTTGCCATGCTGGGCGACAAGGATATTGCCGGCGTGGTACACGAGTTGCGTGACGTGGTGGATGTCTGGCTGCTCGCCGGTATCGACCAGCCACGCGGCACAAATGCGGAAAAATTGATGGCGCTATTGCGCGAACAAGGACTGGCGCAGCGGGCACGCTGTTTCGGCGACGTTGCTGCGGCGTACCGCTGCGCGCGTGACATGGCCGGGGATGATGATAGAATAGCCGCCTTCGGATCATTTTATACGGTAGCGGATGTGCTGAATGCCTTACCAGCGCGCACCGCGCCGAAATCCTAAGGCTTTTCATGGCAACCCCCTCCATGACCGTTGAGGAAATCCAGCTCAGGCGACGCGCCCGGCACCGGCTTGTCGGCGCGGTAACGCTGGTTACCCTGCTGGTGGTGTTCCTGCCCATGGTGCTGGACAGCGAGCCCAAACCGGTGGCGGAAGACATTGCCATCAACATTCCCTCCCAGGATGCCAAGCCGACCATCACCGGTAGTGCCCCGCCTCCTGGAAAAATTGTACCCCACCCGCCGGTGCAGGATGACGCAGCCTCCCCCGCCCCGTCCATCGAATTACAGCCCGTTCCACCCGCGCAAACCTTGAGCGTGCCGCCCGGTGGCCAAGCTGCGCCCATCCCGCTCCCCGCAACGGACAATAGCCCCAAGCTGCCGCCCACCGTTGCGGACAAGGTTGTGCCACCGGCCGCGAAGCCCGCCACATCCCCCACCATGAAGCCAAAAGCGGTGCCGCCTGCCCCGGCCCCGGCGGCCAAGGAAGTCAAGGCGCCGACCGCAGCCGAAAAGACGCCACCGGCGGCATCGGCAGATAGTGGTTTCGTGGTGCGTTTGGGCGCTTACTCCGACCCTGAAAATGCTCGCCGCGTAAAAGCCAAGTTGGCTTCCATGGGGATACGCCACTATTCCGACATTCTCAAAACCGCCTCCGGCGACAAGCACCGCGTGCGCGCCGGCCCTTATGCCACGCGCCGCGAGGCGGAAGCCATACGTGTCCGCCTCAAGGCGGTGGATGTGGATGGCGATGTGGTTCCCAAGCCCTAAGCAGCAAAATGACGGCATTCGACTATGCGGTCCTGCTGATCGTCGGCGTGTCCATTCTCGTCAGCGTGATGCGCGGACTGGTACGCGAAGCGCTGGCGCTGGCAGGATGGGTGGCGGCATTCTGGGTGGCCATAGAATATTCCGTGCCGCTGGCGCCATTCCTGCCGGATGCCGTTCCCAATGAAACCTTGCGCCTGCTGGCAGCTTTCGTGGCGCTATTTCTCAGCACGCTGCTGATCGCCAGCCTGGTGACCATCGCCCTGGCGGAATTGGTCAAGACGCTTGGCCTGGGCACAGTGGACCGCGGCTTAGGCGCTTTTTTCGGCTTGGCGCGCGGGCTGCTGATTGTGCTGGTACTGGTGCTGGTGGCGGGGTTGACCCCCTTGCCGCGCCATGGATTCTGGCACAATGCGATGTTGAGCGCGCCGTTCGAAGCGTTCGTGGTAGAAGTCAAACCCTGGTTGCCGCCACAAATGGCGGCACGGATCAGTTACGATTGAGTTGAGAGTTTAAACTTATGTGTGGAATCCTAGGTGTCGTTGCAAAAACCCCAGTCAACCAGTTGCTCTATGATGGTTTGCAGGTGCTTCAGCATCGTGGACAGGATGCGGCGGGCATCGTCACCGGGGAAGGCAATACTTTCCACATGCACAAGGACAACGGCCTGGTGCGCGACGTGTTCCGCACCCGAGACATGCGCAACCTGCTGGGCAACATGGGCATCGGCCACGTGCGCTATCCGACCGCCGGCAACGCCTTTTCCTCGGCGGAAGCCCAGCCGTTCTACGTCAATTCGCCGTTCGGCATCGTCCTCGGGCACAACGGCAACCTCACCAACACCGACCAACTTCAGCAGGACCTGTACCGCCTCGATTTGCGCCACGTCAATACGCGCTCCGATTCGGAAGTGCTGCTCAACGTATTGGCTCACGAACTGCACGCCAACACCGCCAACCACCGCCTGACGCCTGCCGCCATCTTCGCCGCGGTCGCCGGAGTGCACCGGCGCTGCCGCGGCGCTTACGCGGTGGTGGCGATGATCGCCGGCTATGGCCTGCTGGCCTTTCGCGACCCCTATGGCATCCGCCCGCTGGTGGTAGGCCGCAACGACACCGAACAGGGCCCGGAATATCTGGTGGCCTCCGAGAGCGTGGCGCTCGACGTACTGGGCTTCAAGCTGATGCGCGATGTGGCGCCGGGCGAGGCAATCATGGTCGATATGGACGGCGGTTTCCACAGCCAGCAATGCGCAGAAAATCCATCGCTCAATCCGTGCATTTTTGAATACGTTTACCTGGCGCGCCCGGACTCGGTGATCGACGGTGTTTCGGTGTATGAAACCCGCTTGCGCATGGGCGAAAGCCTGGCGGAAAAAATCCGCACCCAGTTCAGCCATCTGAAGATCGACGTGGTCATCCCGATTCCCGACACCAGCCGCCCCAGCGCGCTGCAACTGGCCAACCAACTCGGTCTGCCGTACCGCGAGGGCTTCATCAAGAACCGCTATATCGGCCGCACCTTCATCATGCCGGGGCAGGCGATGCGCAAGAAATCGGTGCGCCAGAAACTCAACGCCATCGGCATCGAATTTCAGGACAAGAACGTGCTGCTGGTCGATGATTCCATCGTGCGCGGCACCACCAGCCGGGAGATCGTGCAGATGGCGCGCGATGCCGGCGCACGCCAGGTATTTTTCGCTTCTGCCGCGCCGCCGGTACGTTTTCCCAACGTGTACGGCATCGACATGCCGACGCGCGAAGAATTGCTGGCGACCAACCGTAGCGATGAGGAAATCGCCCGAGAAATCGGTGCCGACGCCCTGGTTTACCAGGAAATCGAGGCACTGGTACGCGATGTGGGGCAGACCAATCCGAGCATTGCCGGATTCGACGCTTCATGCTTCGACGGCAAATACATCACCGGCGACATCAGCGCCGAATATCTGGCGGAAATCGAAGGTGGCCGGGGCTGTGGAGGCGCCACTGCCGCCTCGTCCAGCCGCCAGCTCGACCTCAACCTGAGCGGCGAACGCGACGCCCGTTAAACTCTGCTTTTCCCCAGCACGTGCATCTCACAGCGTGCGCAATCGAAATGCAAAGTCAGCTTTTCCTTGCCGTTCATCAGCGTCATGGGGTCGGGACGGATGCCCCTTACCTCCTTGGGACACAGGTTGAAACTGTAGCGCAGGCAGTGGCGGGTAATCATCAGCGAAACCTCGCCCACCTCCTGGTTGCATTCATAGGCCGCATCAATCAGCGAAACGCCGTGCCGGGCATAGAACGCGCGCGCCAGGCGGTTATAGACATTACCGAGATAAGAGAGCGCGGATTGGGGATACGCCGCCATCGGCGTGACGGCCTCGCGGCGCAACGGACGCCGGTAGGCTTCCAGACGTGCCTGTTCCAGGCGTTCGACGGCTTCGCGGCGTAGCGCGTTGAGCGCTCCGACAGGGATGAACCAGGGTGCTGAAAGCTCCAGGGTAATGCTGTCCGCGTGGTAAATCGTGTTGCCTAGCTTGACCAATTGCTCACGAATGGCATCGGGAACGCGCGCGGCATTCTGCGCCATCTCCTTGACGCAAGCCACGACGGCAGAGGCCGCCACACCGTCCTCGCTGTTCAGTTCCAGGATGAACCCGTCTTCCGTTTCGGCAAAGCGCAGGCGTACCCCGACTTTGCGTTCGGCGGATTTTTTCTCCAGTTGCCGCTCGAATTCCTGGTCGCGGTTGCGGTACAACATCGTGCCGAGCGCCGGGCTGACTCCCGTTTCCGCAGGAAACAGGCGGCGCCCTTCGGCGCGGTTGATGCGCAGACCGGCCAGCATGCCGTCGGCGCCGAAATAGCTCAAGCCGTCGCCATTGTGAAACTGCGCGGCACCGTCGACTTCCAGCCACCCTGGCCCCGCGCGCGCCACCCTGCCCACCGCTTCCCCGGCGAATTTCGGCGTGCGCAGATCAACGAGGCCAGGTTGCCGCCCGTTCACAAAATAGTCGGTCGCCCCGCGATTGAAGGTCTTTTCCGGCTGCGGCTGAAAAAAGAAGGTACAGCGCCCGGATGATGCGTGTCGGTATTGCGGCGCTTGTTCCATGATGCCGTCGAGCAGGCGGCGGTAGTGAGCGGTAACATTCTTGACGTAGGACAGGTCCTTCAGACGCCCTTCGATCTTGAACGAACGGATGCCTGCGTCGGCGAGCGCGCGCAGGTTGGCGCTCTGATTGTTGTCCTTGAGGGAAAGCAGATGCTGCTCACGCGCCACGACCTTGCCGCTGCCGTCCGTCAGCGTATAAGGCAGGCGGCACATCTGCGAGCACTCACCCCGGTTGGCGCTGCGCCCGGTGTGGGCATGACTGATATAGCACTGGCCGCTGTAGCTAACGCACAAGGCACCGTGAATGAAAAACTCCAGGGTTGCCGTGGTCGAGGCGGCGATGGCACGGATTTCATCCAGCGCCAATTCCCGCGCCAGCACGATCTGGGAAAACCCCACCTGCTCGAGAAAGTGTACCTTCTCCACCGTGCGATTATCCGTCTGGGTGCTGGCATGCAGCGCGATGGGCGGCAAATCCAGTTCCAGCACGCCCATGTCCTGCACGATCAGGGCGTCCGCCCCTGCTTGCCAGGCTTCGTGTGCCAAACGTTGCGCGCCTTCCAGCTCGTCGTCGCGCAAAATGGTGTTGAGTGCCACCAGCACCCGCGCCCCGAAACGGTGGGCGTGCGCGGCCAATTTTTCGATGTCAGCGATGCTGTTCCCCGCCGCCGCGCGCGCGCCGAACGACGGCCCGCCGATATACACCGCATCAGCGCCATGGTTGATGGCTTCAATACCGGATTGCAGATTTCTGGCGGGGGCGAGCAGTTCGAGCGGGTGGCTTGCGCGGATCATGCGCGCAGGATAAGCGGACTTTCCGGCGAGTGCAACGAGAAAACCGGCAGGGGACGCGGGCGCGGGTGGCGGCGCTTGTCCGCCACCGGCAAGGCGCGGCAAAACAGCAGCACGTCGCGCCGGGAGGCGCGGCGCCGACGCTGCATCAGGCTGGGTGAACAGATCGAGCTACGCACGGTGCCTGCCAGGAATCAGTGATAACGGGCAATCAGCGTCAACACATCCTCGATGAATACCCCCTGAGGCGGTTTCTCGTCTGTCCTTTTCATTTCGCAACGAGTCACCTCGCAGTTGCGGTACATCTGGCGCAACTTGCGCTCCGCATCCGGCCGATCCCGCCCCGCGATAAGGATGCTTTCGACTTTTTGCCCATCGCGGGTTTTCAGTGAAAAATCAAATTTCAACATGGCCACCTCCATAACAATTCAAAGGATTGGGAGACTATTTAATTAATCACTTGATAAAAACAATGCAACCCAATATTTAAAAAGAGATAACGGCACAAGCAATAGTTTTCTTTAACTTCAAATTGACAAACAGTACAATCGGGACCCAGCCTCACCACCGAAAGCACACCATGATCCTGATTCTTTCCCCGGATACCGCCACCGACAGCGCGGAATTCCGCCAATTAAGCGAGCATCTTGCTCGCCTGCCCAACATCAGAACGCGCGTCCATCAGGAGCATGGTCAGCAGCAAACTCTTACTGAAATCTACTTGATCGGCGATACTGCCGCACTGTCGCTTGAAGACATGGCGAACCTGCCGGGTGTGGAACGTGTGGTGCGCGTTTCCGAGGAATACCGCGTACTGGGGCGGCACAAGGACGACCAGAGGCCCACCCATTTCGACTACAACGGCGTGCGCTTCGGCCAGGACACCCTCAACGTGTTCGCCGGGCTGTGCGCCGTGGACACCCCGGAACACGTCGAATTGATGATGAAGGCGCTCCGGGACAACGGACAGGTCTGCACGCGCATGGGTGCCTACAAGCCGCGCACCAGCCCCTACGCCTTTCAGGGACACGGCAAGACATGCCTGCCCTGGGTGTTTGATCTGGCGGGAAAATACGGCATCAAGGTCATTGCCATGGAGGTCACCCACGAATCCCACGTCGAAGAAATCCGCACGGCGCTGGAACAGGCTGGCCAGCCCACCGGCGTCATGCTGCAAATCGGTACGCGCAACACGCAGAATTTCGAACTGTTGAAAATCGTCGGACGCCAGCAGGAATATCCGGTGCTGTTCAAGCGCGGCTTTGGCATCACCCTCGACGAGTCGCTCAATGCCGCCGAATACCTGGCTTCGGAAGGCAACCGCAAGGTGATTTTCGGTCTGCGCGGCATGAAGACCAACATGGGTGACCCGCACCGCAATCTGGTCGATTTTGCCCATGTTCCAGTGGTCAAGCGCCTCACGCGGATGCCGGTGTGCATTGACCCGTCGCACTCGGTAGGTACGCGCAACCGCGCCCCGGACGGCATTCTCGAGATCATGCACGCCACCATGCAGGGCGTCATCGCTGGCGCCAATATGATTCTGGTGGACTTTCACCCGGCACCCGCCAAGGCGCTGGTAGACGGCCCGCAAGCGCTGCTGATGGATGAATTGCCGCTATTCCTGGAAGATGTGCGCATCGCGCGTCAGGCTTATGAGAGACGTGTGGCGCTATTCGGTACGAAGTAAGCTCACCCCACCCTTCCTCAGGAACCTAAAATGAATCGTCTCCTTACCATTTTCTCCGTCATTCTGATGCTCGCCGCCTGCGACAACATTGGCCCGCCGCCGGAACTCAAGCGTGGCGTGCAACTGATCCGCTGGATGGCCGCCCCCGAGCAGCTATCGAAATCGATGTATAGCACCATTCAAGACGGCAAAGCCTCGACTTTCGTCAACTATGTATTTTCAGACATGGGCGCAGCCGAATGGCCGCAATCGGAAGAGGCCGCAGAACATGACCCGGCAATCAAGAAACGGGCCATGGCGGCGCTGCTGCCGCTTTCTCCAAAAGGCGTGACATTCTCCGCCAATGCCCCGAATCCCGCCAAAGGACGGCAGGTGGTGCTGAAATCCGACGACACGCGACAAATGATCATCATTGAAGCTTACGACACCCCCTCTGCGGAGCCGCTGATGACGGATGAAATCCCGCTATCGAAAGTACAACCCGCTCCGGGTGTGGCAGAAATGGCGCGTAGCGCGATGGACAGCGGGATGTCGCCGAAAATGCGCCGCTAACGAATAGCGTTTATCCGCCGCCCGCAACCTTCCGCGTGAGGGATGCTGTCAAAGTATTTCGACAGGTCGGCATCGATGACTTGGGTGTGGCCTCGAAAGTGACCCCATCTACGCCGGGACTTCCTTAGCTCATCAGAACCACGGGTTTGATTGGCTTCATCGGGCAACTCCAGAAAAACGGCGCATGAACATCCAGTACAGCAGGGGCATGACGAACAGCGTCAGCACGGTAGAGAATCCCAACCCCCAGACAATCGACGCGGCCACCGGCCCCCACAGCAGGGACTTGCCGCCGAGGCCGACAGCGAGCGAGAACAGGCCGCCGATGGTGGTCACCGTGGTGATCAGGATCGGCACCACGCGGCGGCGCGCAGCATAGACGGCAGCATGCAACACACTCATGCCGGTTGCCATCCGCTGGTTGGCGGCGTCGATCAGGACAATGGCGGAATTTACCGCGATGCCGGTCAGGGCAATGACGCCATAGAGCGTGTAGAGCGAGAGCGGAATCTGCGACACTAGCAGCCCGAGCACCACGCCGGTGAATGCCAGCGGCACGGTGACCAGAATCAGCAGCGGCTGGAAGTAGCTCTTGAACTGGGCGGCGAGGATCAGGTAGATGAGGCCGAGGCCCATCAGGAACAGCACTGACATCGCATCCAGGCTTTCCTGGATGTCATCCAGCTCGCCGGAGAAATCGATATCGGTATTCGGGTACTGGGCATCGATCTTCTTCCATTCGGCGGCGATGATCCGGTTGGCCGCCACGGTGTCGGTCACGGTCTTGTCGAGGTCGGCCTCGACGGTGATCGCGCGGCGCAGGTTGTAGTGCTTGATCACGCCCTTGCCGATGCGGGTTTCTTCAATCACTAGCGCACGTAGCGTGGTGCTACCACCCGTCGGCAGGGCGATGGGATCGTCGAGCAGGCGGATGATGTCGCTGCCCACGCTGTCGGCCATTGCGCCGGAACCGTGCTTTGCCCGCACCCGCAACTCCACCTTCTCACCCTTGTCGCGCATCATGGCGACAATCTCGCCATCGGCATGCAGGCGCACGAGGCGCGCCACTTTCGCTGCATCAAGTCCTGCCGCCCGCAATGCGCCACGATCCAGTCTCAGTACCAGTTCCGGACGTCCGGGAATGTCGTCGTCGGCCACATCTTTCGCGCCGGGCACGGCCTTGACGATGGCCAGCAGAGCATCGCCGGCAGCACGCAACTCCTGCGGATCGTCGCCGCGCACGCGGGCCTTGATCGGCTTGGCCAGCGGTGGCCCGCCGGAAATCATGGTGAAGGTGATCTTGCCCGGACTCGGCACGGCTTCCACCTCGGCACGCATGGCCTCGACGATCTCGGCCACTTCCCGTCCGTCATCGCCGCGCGGATTGAGGGATACCGTGACCTGACCATAGGATTCGCCGTACAGCGGCTCGGTATCCGAAAACTTGACGCCGGCATAGGCGGCAAGATTGCGCGCCTCGCCCGGATTGAGGTGCTTGCGCACCGTGGCCTCCAGCTTTTCGGCATTCGCCAGCGTCTGTTCGATGGGGGCGCCGGCCGGCATATCGACATTCACATAGAACAGCCGGATCGGATCGAAGGCGAAGAACTGGATGCGCACCAGCCCGACGCCTATCGCCGCTACCGCCCCGATCATCAGTCCGATGGCGATGAGCAGCGAGCGCTTCGGGCGGCGCATGACCCACAGCAGCCAGCGCGAATATTTGACCCGCAGCCCATGATTGAAGCGGTCGCGCCAGTTGTTGAGATGACCATCGCCGACCTTGGGCGAGATCACCGCCATGTGCGCCGGCAGCATCCAGTAGGCCTCGATCAGGCTGATGGCCAGGCCCAGCGTGACGACGAAGGGAATCACGAACATGAACTTGCCGACAATGCCCGGCAGCAACATCAGCGGCAGGAAGGCTGCGATGGTGGTAAGCACCGATGCGGTCACCGGGGCGAACACCTCGCGCACGGCGCCGATGGCAGCGTCATGCACCGGCTCGCCGCGCTGCATGCGGTAGTAGATGGTTTCGACCACCACCACGGCGTCATCCACCAGCATGCCGAGCACGATCACCACACCCAGCAAGACCGAGATGTTGAGGGTGTAGCCCAGTGCGTTGAGGATGACGAATGTGCCGGCCAGCGAAAACGGAATACCGATGCCGATCAGCAGGGCGACGCGGGTGCCGAGGAACAGCCAGGTCATGAGCAGGACCACGAACAGGCCCTGTGCCGCATTGCGCTCCATGGTGCCGATGGCTTCCCGTGTCGGCACCGTCTGGTCGTCCAGCAATTGCAACTGCACGCCGTCAGCGGTGAAGCGCGGATTCTGCTCGGCGATGTAAGTGTTCAGGCGCTCGATCAGGTTCAGCGTGTTGGTGCGGCTTTTCTTGGTCACGGCCAGAATCACCGCGCCCTTGCCCTGAAAACTGGCCAGACTGCCGGCCTTGGCGCGGCCGCGGGATACATCGGCCACCTGGCCCAGTGGCACCGGCTCGCGGCGGTTGGCGTTACTCACCGGTATGCGTGCTATTTCCTCGGGGTCGGACGTCTGCCCAACCATGCGCACCAGCCAGGCCGTGCGTTCTTCGTCACCGACTGTTTCCACCTTGCCGGCGAAGGTGTCGCGGAACCAGGCCATGACGTTATCCGAGACATCGGTCGCCGTCAGGCCACGATTGGCCAGCGCCACCGGATCGAATTCTATCTGCAGCTCGGGGTCGCGCAAGCCGGTGGCGAAGACCTGGTCAACCCCGCTCAGGCGTTCGATGTCTTCCTTGAACTGGCGCGCGCGGAAGCGCAGCAATTCATCGGCGGCTTGCCCTGTGACCAGCACCATCGCGGTCGGAAATCCGTTGGACGTGGTGATCTCCAGCACGCGGGGATCTTTCGCCTCCGGCGGCAATTCGCTCTTGGCCTTGTTCTGGATATCGCGGCGCAGATCGTTGATGCGTTTGTCAAACGTGGTCGCATCGATATCGCGGAAGCGAACCAGAATCGAGACGATGTTCTCGCGCGAAGAGGACATCACGAAGCGGATGTCGGCCACACCCTTGATCGCGTCCTCAAGCGGCTTGGTAACACGCTTTTCGACATCCTCGGCGGAAGCGCCGGGCAGTACCGCCGTCACCATCACCCAGTTGAAGTTGATCTCCGGGTCCTGCTCGCGCGGCATACCCAGATAGGCCAGCGCACCCATGATCAACACCACCACAAAGGCGATGTTGGCCAGGGGATGGTTCTGGATCAGGCGGGAGAAGAAATTCATTTCGCCGCTGGCGCCGCCGTTTCAAGGTTCACGCTCATCCCGTCCTGCAACGCATGCTGACCGCGCGTGACAATCAGCGCCTCCGTCGAAAAGTCGGCGCTGGTGGGACGGCCCTCCTGTGCCTGCGGCAGATCATGAAAGCGCACCTTTTCGCCTTCCAGAACGAAGGCGCCATATTTTCCGTTCCGCCGCAGGATGTAATCCGCCGCCAGATACGGACGCGGATCACGCCAGCGCAGACTCCCTTCCGTACCGGGCAGCGGCGCCACCGACGCCGCCGCTTTATTGTCGAACCGGAAGCGCGCTTCCACTGTGCGCGACTCGCGGCTGACGGCGCCCGAAATGCGTAGCGGCAGCAGCGCATAGTTCTGCGACAGTGCGTGGAACTCGACAGCTTCCGCCGCCGCCAATCCCTCTGCATCGCGTGCCTGAACCTGGGCAACCACCTGCACATCCGTCGTATCGGCCAGAGTCAGCAGCAGGCTGCCGGGCGCGGCAAGTTCGCCGACCTGAGCATTGCGATTGCGCACAATGCCGTTGAAGGGAGCCACGATGGTGCATTTCTCGACCCCGCGCCGGGCCGAATCGCTACCGGCTTTTGCCGCCTGCGCGTCCGCCTGGGCAGCAGCCAGTTCGGTTTCGCGCAGTGTCAGCGCCTCGGCAGAGATGAAATTCTTACCCTGCAATAACCGCGCGCGGGCCGCCTGCGCCTCGGCTTGCGCCAGACGCGCGCGCGACTGTGCCAACGCGGCATCGGCACGCGTCAGCGCCAGTTCGGCATCGCGGGCATCGAGACGCACCAGCACCTGCCCGGCCTTGACAGCATCGCCGCTATCGACGGGGATCGCCACCACCCGCGCCGACACTTCCGCCGCCAGCCGCGCCTCGTTCTTGCCCAGTGCCGTTGCCGGTGCTTCACGTTCCGGGTGATGCGCCAGATCGATAAAGCGCACGGCGCTCACCGTTGGCAATGCCGCCTTGACCGCAGGCGCTTCGGCAACCTCCTCCCCACAGGCGACAAGCCCCATGGCAGCCAGGGCAACGAAGAAAGGGCGAGATAACGTCATGGAGAACTCCGCGAGTGTGCTGGCGCGGTGGATAGTCCGTTCAACGCCAGATCAAGATGCGTTCTGAGATAGGCTGAGGTACGCTGAAAAAAATGGACACCAACGAATAGCGTTTATCCGCCGCCCCGCCCAAACCTGCGAGAGCCACCAAACTTGCTGGCGACGGATAAACCTCGTTGGACTGAACCGCGGGGACAGGCGGTTGATTGTGGGGATTGTAAGGCTGCGGAAGGGGAAGTCAACCGGCTATTGCGAAGCAAAGGCGTTGTGCGGCGAGTGAATAGGCGAACCGGCGCGTATGAACCTAAATCAGCCCTGCGGCGTAGGTGGTCATCAGTAGGGTGAAAGAGGAATGAAGAGAGGGCGGTGGATATGGGGGCCACCGCGATAGCTGTTTAGCTCAACTTAATCCGCGCTCCAGGTCGGCCTGGATATCTGCTACCGACTCCAGTCCCACCGCGATACGCAGCAATCCGTCCCCGATACCGGCGGCGGCACGCTGTTCAGGCGAAAGACGCCCGTGGGTAGTGGTGGCAGGATGCGTCAACGTGGTTTTGGTATCGCCCAGATTGGCGGTGATCGACACCATGCGGGTGGCATCCACCACCTGCCAGGCGGCTTCCTGCCCCCCTCTAACATCGAAGGCGACAATACCGCCACCGTTTTTTTGCTGGTGCTTGGCCAGCTCATATTGCGGATGCGAAGGCAGGCCGGGGTAGAACACCCGGCTCACGCGTGGCTGTTGCTCCAGCCATAGCGCTAGATCCATGGCGTTGCGCGCGTGGGCTTCCATGCGTAGCGCCAGGGTTTCCAGCCCCTTGAGAATGACCCATGCGTTGAAAGCCGAGAGCGTCGGTCCGGCTGTGCGCAGAAAACCGTAAACTGGTTCAAGCAATTCCCTGTTTCCCAGAACGGCTCCTCCCAGCACGCGCCCCTGCCCATCGAGATACTTGGTGGCCGAATGAATGACGATGTCTGCCCCCATTTCAAGAGGACGTTGCAGGATGGGCGTGCAGAAGCAGTTATCGACCGCCAACCAGGCGCCGGAGCGGTGGGCTATTTGCGCCAAAGTGGCTATATCGCAAATTTCGGTGAGCGGATTCGAGGGAGTCTCAGCAAAGAACAGTTTGGTATTGGGCCTGACTGCAGCCTGCCACTGCGCAGGGTCAGTTTGCGACACAAAGCTGGTTTCGATGCCGAATCGTCCCAGGATATTGGTGAACAACTGAACCGTGGCGCCAAACAGGCTGCGCGAAGCCACTATGTGATCGCCCGCCGACAACAATCCCATGGCGCACGCAAGAATGGCCGACATGCCGCTAGCCGTCGCCACGCACATCTGCGCTCCTTCCAGCGCCGCCAACCGCTCCTGCAGAGCGGTGACAGTGGGGTTGGTAAAGCGCGCGTAGATGTTGCCTGGTTCCTTGTTGGCAAAACGCGCGGCGGCTTCGGCGGCACTGTTGAATATAAAGCTGGATGTCAGGTAAAGCGCCTCGCTGTGTTCATTGAACTGGCTGCGCGCAATGCCCGCGCGAATCGCCAACGTCTCTAGGCTGTATTCCTCGTGCATCTATTTCTCCCAATAAAAAACCCGATCAGCACTTTCCAGATCGGGTCTTCCCTCTCTTTAGCCGGATTTTTATAGCGCCCGCAAGCTGATCTCAAATCGGCGCTGTTGAATGAAATTACTCCCCGACCGACAAGAAGTCAAGAAACAGCAAAACGGCTTCCTGAATCCCGGACATGGTCAATTCGTTTCCTCAGGAAATAATTGAATTATGAACTAGACTGGTAACGGGGGATGTCAACGCCTCCATCTTTGGAGATAGACATGTCAACAATTTCAGGATTGCAAGCACCCAATCCCTACGCGCAGCAACCTGCCTTGCAGCGGTCGGCTGCTGGCTCCACAACTGCAACGACGCCAGCGGGAACCCTTCCAGAACGAGCGGTTCTTGACAGCGTGTCGTTTACTCCCGACTGGATGCAGGACGGTCAAGCTTCCCCGTTGCCGGTTACGAATGGCATCTATAATTCCGGTGGCGAACTAAAAAAGCTGCCTGAGACGGCGTCACCCATCGGAGAGCCGCAGGCCGAGAGCGAGCAAACCAAGCATCAACCGTAGCGGCGTTTGCTCAGGCTGCTTTCCATCCATTTCTTTATGCGTTGCGCATCGCCGATACGTGACAGCTTTCCCCACGAATCGAGCAGGACGATAATCATCGGCTGTCTGGCGATTTCCGCCTGCATTACCAAACAATGCCCGGCTTCATTGATGAAACCGGTTTTTGACAAGCCGATCTGCCAACTATTGTTACGCACCAGCATATTGGTGTTTCTGAACTGCATCTGGCGCCCAGAGGACTTGTGCGCCACACCATATTCTCCCGTGGTGGTCATTTCACGAACCAATGGGTACTGGTGCGCCGCCTGCACCATTTTGACCAGATCTTCGGCGGTAGAAACATTTTCACCGCTCAACCCTGTGGCATCGACAAAATGGGTTTGCGCCATCCCCAAACTGGCAGCCTTGCGATTCATCGCTGCGACAAAGGCGGGAAAACCGCCTGGATAATGGCGTCCCAGCGCTGAAGCAGCACGGTTTTCCGAAGACATCAAGGCCAGTTGCAAAGCCATTTCACGGGGTAGTTTAACGCCCACTTTCAACCGGGAATACGTATTGCGCAGGGTATCGACATCGTCGTTACCAATAGTGATCTTCTCATTCAGCGGCAAATTGGCATCCAGCACCACCATGGCTGTCATCAGTTTGGTTATGGAAGCGATGGGAGCACGCGTATCGGTATTCTTTCCATACAGGATGCGCCCCGTCTTCTGGTCGACAATCAATGCCATGGAGGAACGCAGGCTCAACCCGGAATTGCGAAAAGTGATCGGTGAAGCATCGCCGCCCGCATCATTATCAATCTGTACGCCGCCCGTCACCTCTCTTGCAGAATCGACCGCTTGGGAGTGAAAGTCATTGCCCTGTGCGCACACCCCGAAAGACAACAGGCAAGCGCTTAACGATAAAAACCATTTGTTTTTCCAGTGCCGCATGATTACCCCTCCAGAATTTCCTACGGTGCTTTCGCCCGCAACAATGCCCGCCAGTTTAGCGATTCCGCTCGCCGATGTAAAACCACTTTCTCCAATATCAAGCAGAACCCTTTAATTGGTATCGACATTTTTTAAAATAAATTTACCCGAAGCAAAAAAACAACTTGGCTTCTTGACTTTCATAAAAAAAAATCGTAAAAGTGCGCAGGGGATTTGGCTTCAAGATGTAATGCAGTTCCGGTTTTGCCGCGTACGCTCTTGAAATTCAAATGGCTCCTGTTTTCTTTATATTTTTAAGGACGCTACAATGGCAACTGGCACTGTAAAATGGTTCAACGATTCCAAGGGATTTGGTTTCATCACTCCCGATGATGGCAGCGACGATCTATTCGCGCATTTTTCCGCCATCAACATGAGCGGCTACAAGTCACTGAAGGAAGGACAGAAAGTTTCTTTCGACGTGACGCAGGGCCCCAAGGGCAAACAGGCATCCAATATCCAGGCAGCCTGATTCGTACGCCTTTTGAAAGCGGCCCGGATGATGCACCCGGGCCGCTTTTTTGCGCTTTACATTTGAGCAATCATTTCCTGCCCGAAGGCAGAGCAGGAAACCTGGGTGGCACCCTCCATCAAGCGCGCAAAGTCGTAGGTTACTTTTTTACCTGCTATCGCCTTGCCCATTGACTGTAAAATCAAATCCGCAGCTTCTACCCACCCCATGTGACGCAGCATCATCTCTGCAGACAGAATAATGGAGCCGGGATTCACATAATCCTTGCCAGCATATTTTGGTGCTGTTCCATGGGTTGCCTCGAACATGGACACACTGTCTGACAAATTTGCACCGGGTGCAATGCCGATACCCCCCACCTCAGCAGCTAATGCATCGGAAATATAATCCCCATTCAGATTCAGGGTAGCAATCACATCATAATCTTCAGGGCGCAACAAAATCTGCTGTAGAAAAGCGTCGGCGATCACATCCTTGATGACAATCCCATTCGGTAGCTTCATCCATGGCCCCCCCTCAATCAATTCAGCACCAAATTCACGCTGCGCCAGTTCATAGCCCCATTTTTTAAAACCCCCTTCAGTGAACTTCATGATGTTACCCTTATGCACTAGGGTCACCGACTTACGCCCATTGTCGAGCGCATATTGAATTGCCCGGCGAACAAGTCGCTCGCTGCCCTCAATGGAAACAGGTTTGATGCCGATAGCTGAACTTTCCGGGAAGCGAATTTTATTTACCCCCATTTCCTTTTGCAGGAACTCAACAACTTTTTTAACCTCGGGCGAACCCGCTTCCCATTCGACGCCCGCATAAATATCCTCGGTATTTTCACGGAAAATCACCATGTCAACACGTTCAGGATGCTTGACCGGGCTGGGAACTCCATGGAAATAGCGCACCGGTCGCAAACATACATACAAATCGAGCAGTTGCCTCAACGCAACATTAAGCGAACGGATGCCGCCGCTCACCGGAGTTGTTAGTGGCCCCTTGATCGACACCACATATTCTCTGACCGCGTCCACGGTCTCCTGCGGCAACCAAGTATCCTGACCATATATATGCACTGCCTTTTCACCAGCAAACACTTCCATCCAGGAAATTCTGCGCTTGTCACCGTAGGCTTTGGAGACGGCAGCATCCACCACATTCCTCATAACTGGGGATATATCGACACCCGTCCCGTCACCCTCGATAAATGGAATAATAGGATGGTCCGGCACGTTCAATGAAGCATCGGGATTAACGGATATTTTCTCGCCCGTGGCAGGCATCTTGATATGCTGGTACATAATTTCTCCTGGTGAAACGCAGTAACGGACACATTCCGCACGCAATAATACTTTTTCAATTCCCGAAAAACAGTGCTCTCCGTCTATAATGGACAGCATGCCGCGCCTGATCCTGTTCAATAAACCCTACGGCGTCATCAGCCAGTTCAGCGATGACGGCATACATACCACCCTGAAGGACTTCATCCCGATGGCCGACTTCTACCCAGCCGGACGCTTGGACACCGACAGTGAGGGGTTGCTCATTCTAACCGATGACGGCGGGTGGCAACACAAGCTGAGTCATCCACGCCACAAGCTACCAAAAACTTATTGGGCGCAGGTTGAGGGGATTCCTTCCGATGCCGCACTGAAAGCACTGCGACATGGTGTTGATCTAGGGGATTTCATTACCCAGACGGCCAAGGCGAGGATCATAGAGGCGCCGTCCATCCTCTGGCCGCGCACCCCTCCAATACGGATACGCAAAGCCATCCCGACCAGCTGGATTGAATTGCATATCTGCGAAGGCAAGAATCGTCAGGTACGCCGCATGACCGCCAAGGTTGGCTACCCAACATTGCGACTGATTCGATGCGCGATTGGAAAATGGCGCATTGACGGCTTGGCGCCCGGAGCATGGCAAACAGTAACCTACCCTGCGAACTAAAGAGATGTCTATTATGAAATGCCACAAGAAAAAGGCCGGAATCAATCCGGCCTGTTTCTGACACCCGCGTGCATCTTAAGCTTCCGCATTCTCCGGAACATCTGGTCGATCGAGCAACTCAACTATCGCCATTGGCGCATTGTCGCCCACGCGAAAACCGCACTTCAAAATACGTAGGTAACCACCATTACGTGTCGCATAACGTGGGCCAAGCTCATCAAACAACTTGACCACGATATCACGATCACGCAAACGATTGAATGCTAGCCGACGATTTGCAACTGAGGCTGTCTTACCTAAGGTAATCAACGGCTCAGCAACGCGTCGCAACTCCTTCGCCTTGGGCAAGGTCGTCGTGATCACTTCATGACGCAACAAAGAATTTGCCATGTTGCGCAGCATCGCAAGTCGATGGCTGCTAGTACGATTGAGTTTGCGATTACTTAAACGATGACGCATGACTTCAGTCCCTTCGTATACTTATTCTTCAAATTACTGGTGGTCATTGCCCAACTCAGCGGGAGGCCAATTTTCCAGCTTCATACCCAGCGTCAAGCCTTTAGACGCCAGAACATCCTTGATTTCATTGAGAGATTTTCTCCCAAGATTAGGGGTCTTCAATAATTCATTTTCCGTACGCTGAATCAGATCACCGATGTAGTAAATATTCTCCGCCTTGAGGCAATTGGCGGAACGAACAGTCAACTCCAGATCATCAACGGGACGCAACAGCATCGGGTCAACTTGAGGCGACTTTGGTGCCCTGATTTCAGTCGGCGTTCCCTTCAAGTCGGCGAAGACCGACAGCTGATCAACCAGAATGCGCGCCGCGGAACGAATAGCCTCTTCCGGATCAATTACTCCGTTGGTCTCAATCTCGACAACCAGCTTGTCCAAGTCTGTGCGCTGTTCAACACGAGCACTTTCAACCGCATAACTAACGCGCCTTACCGGGCTGAATGAAGCATCGACCAGAATTGTACCGATACTGCGCTCTTCCTCATTAACCCGACGTACGCTCGCGGGTTGGTAACCCCGCCCCATCTCGACCTTGAGCTCCATGTTGAGCTTGCCACCCTTGGTCAAGTGAGCAATAACATGACTGGGATTGACGATCTCTACATCATGCCCGGCCTCAATATCACCAGCGGTTACTATCCCTTCAGAATTCTTACTCAATGTAAGGATAGCTTCTTCACGACTATGCAATTTTAGAGATATACCCTTAAGATTTAACAGGATATCGACAACATCCTCCTGCACACCTTCAATGGCAGAGTACTCATGCACCACGCCTTCGATCTTCACCTGAGTGATTGCATAACCGGGCATGGAAGACAAAAGTATACGCCGCAAGGCATTCCCCAACGTATGTCCATAACCACGCTCGAAAGGCTCCATGGAAACACGCGCACGCATCGGAGAAACAGATTCCACATCAACGACACGCGGTTTAAGTAGTTCAGTAGCACTGCTTTGCATTACCAATTCCTCTTGCTAATTTGCTACCCGAATTACTTCGAATACAACTCAACCACCAGATGCTCATTGATGGTAGCAGGCAATTCCGCACGTTGCGGCTTGGCCTTGTAAACACCCTTAAAAGCCTTCACATCAACTTCAATCCATTCTGGAAAACCACGCTGCTCTGCGGCCGCCAAAGCCCCCTTGACACGTAGATGTTGACGAGCCCTCTCAGTGACTTCGACAACGTCGCCCGGCTTGACTTGGTAGGAAGGTATATTGACGCGCTTTCCATTAACCAGCACCCCATTGTGACGCACCACCTGTCGCGCCTCAGTGCGGGAAGCACCGAACCCCATGCGATGGGCAACGTTATCAAGACGACCTTCAAGCAACTGAAGAAGGCTCTCGCCGGTCACACCGCGTCCACTAGCCGCTTCCTTATAATAAGAACGGAACTGCGCTTCAAGAATGCCATATATACGACGAATCTTTTGCTTCTCACGCAACTGCACACCGTAGTCCGACAAGCGATTATTCTGTTTCTGCCCATGCTGACCAGGCGCATAAGCGCGTCGCTCAACCGAACATTTGTCAGTGAAGCACTTTTCACCTTTCAGAAACAACTTCTCGCCCTCGCGGCGGCACTGACGGCATTTGGGGTCCAGATTTCTAGCCAAGATTACTCTCCTGCGTATGGATAATACGGCGACGCACTAAATGCGGCGCTTTTTGGGCGGACGGCAGCCATTATGAGGAACTGGCGTCACATCGGAAATAGCGGTTATCTTATAGCCGACGGCATTCAATGCACGAACGGCGGATTCACGACCCGGCCCGGGGCCCTTGATGCGAACTTCAAGATTCTTTACACCATATTCAAGCGCAGCCTTTCCTGCATTTTCAGCAGCAACCTGAGCAGCGAAGGGTGTGCTTTTCCGCGAACCGCGGAAGCCAGCGCCACCAGATGTTGCCCAAGCCAAAGCATTCCCTTGACGGTCAGTTATGGTAATGATGGTGTTGTTAAAAGATGCATGAACATGTGCAATACCTTCAGCCACATTCTTCTTAACCTTTTTGCGCACCCTTACATTCTGCTTAGCCATTATTTATTCCTCTATTTTGCTTCCGGCATTATTTGGTTGCGCGGACGGCCTTACGCGGCCCCTTGCGGGTGCGAGCATTGGTGCGCGTGCGTTGCCCACGAACAGGCAAGCCACGACGATGACGCAAACCACGATAAGAACCAAGGTCCATCAACCGCTTGATGTTCATTGAAATTTCGCGGCGCAAATCACCTTCAACGGTGAATTTGGCTACTTCGTCACGCAGCCTCTCCACATCGCTGTCGCTAAAATCCTTGATTTTGGTGGAAGGGCTCAAACCCGCAGCGGCGCAAATCTTCTGAGCACGGGAACGTCCAATACCATAAATCGCAGTTAGTGCGATTTCGGCATGCTGATGATTGGGGATATTTACCCCTGCAATGCGGGCCATGCAGTTACTCCAAACAGCAAATTGAAAAAGAGGCGGATGATAACAGTTTTTTCAACTATCATCAACCCTGACGTTGTTTGTGGCGCGGGTCTGAACATATGACACGCAATACGCCATGGCGCTTTACCATCTTACAGTGGCGGCACAAGCGCTTGATCGAGGCACGTACTCTCATTTTGATTCTCCTGTCAATCCTTACTTATTTGGCGCGGAAGGTAATCCGCGCACGGCTTAAGTCATACGGGGTCAACTCCACCGTTACCTTGTCGCCAGGCAGTATTCGTATGTAATGCATACGCATCTTGCCTGATATATGTCCCAACACGACATGACCATTTTCCAGCTTGACGCGAAAAGTTGCATTGGGCAAGGTTTCGAGAATTTCGCCCTGCATTTCTATCGTGTCTTCTTTTGCCATGGAGCAGCCCTAAGTCAATCCAACAATAATTACCGATTACCGCCCAGCATGTTACCGCCCTTGAAATTCGCCTTCTTGAGCAAGCTTTCATATTGGTGCGACATCAGGTACGACTGCACCTGCGCCATGAAATCCATCGTAACAACCACAATAATCAACAAAGATGTTCCACCGAAATAAAATGGAACATTCCATTTGACTATCAAAAATTCTGGCAGCAAACACACAGCAGTAATATAAATCGCACCTGCCAAAGTTAAACGCGCCATGATCTTGTCAATGTATTTTGCCGTTTGATCACCCGGTCGAATACCTGGAAGAAAAGCCCCACTCTTCTTCAGGTTATCGGCCGTTTCCTTAGGGTTGAAAACCAACGCCGTATAGAAAAAGCAGAAAAACAATATTGCCGCAGCATACAGCATCACATACAGCGGCTGACCAGGAGACAAAGTCGCGCCTATATCCTTAAGCCAAGTCATGCCCTCACCGCTGCCAAACCAACCAGCCAGAGTAGCTGGAAACAGTATGATGCTGGATGCAAAAATAGGCGGAATGACCCCTGCCATATTAAGCTTTAGCGGCAAATGAGAACTCTGCCCACCATATACCTTGTTCCCCACTTGGCGCTTAGCGTAATTGACCAAAATCTTGCGCTGGCCACGCTCAACAAAAACCACAAATGCAGTCACCGCGATCGCACCAACAAACAAGGCCAACACCAAAGGGATTGAAAAAGCACCTGTTCGAGTCAACTCTAGGGTACCCGCAATTGCCTGCGGCAGCCCGGCAGCGATGCCTCCAAAAATAATCAATGAAATTCCGTTGCCTATGCCACGCTCAGTGATCTGCTCTCCCAACCACATCAGAAACATGGTTCCGGTCACCAACGTAATCACCGTAGTAAGGCGGAACATAAGCCCAGGCTCAATCACCAAGCCAGCCTGCGCTTCTAGGGCAATTGCAATCCCCAACCCCTGAAACAATGCCAAGGCAACCGTACCGTAACGGGTGTATTGGGTGATTTTCTTGCGCCCGCTTTCACCTTCCTTTTTCAACTGCTCCAATTGTGGGGAAACAACCGTCATCAACTGCATAATGATGGAGGCAGAAATGTACGGCATGATACCCAAGGCAAACACCGTGAAGCGCTCAAGCGCACCGCCGGAGAACATGTTGAACATTCCCAGTATCCCACCCTCCTGAGACTTGAATAGCGACTCAAGTGTCGCGGGGTCAATACCCGGTACAGGAATGTGCGCGCCGATTCTGAAAACCACCAACGCCCCGAGAACAAACAGGAGCCGGCGCTTCAAATCACCAAATTTTCCAGTTGCGCCCAGCAGAGAAGTTGCAGAGCTCAAGAATTACTCCTGCGCGACAAGTTTGCCGCCAGCCGCTTCAAGAGCAGCGAGTGCGCCCTTGGTGCAAAGCAATCCTTGCAAGGTCAACGAACGCTTCAATTCACCTGAGAGAATCACCTTGGCCGTCAATGCGTTCGCAGAAACCACCCCCGCCTGCTTCAGCACTAGCAGGTCCACGACATCAACTGGCAAATTATTCAATTCAGATAGCCGAACTTCAGCAACCTCGCCTCTGACCTTGGCGAGTGAAACAAAACCCCGCTTGGGCAAACGGCGCTGCAAGGGCATTTGCCCACCCTCAAAGCCGACCTTATGAAAACCACCGGCACGTGACTTTTGGCCTTTATGTCCACGACCGGCCGTCTTGCCGTTGCCGCAACCGATGCCGCGTCCAACACGCTTGGCCGCCCGTTTACTTCCAGCGCCTGGTTTGATTGTATTCAATTGCATGTCAAACCTCGCATTTAACAAGATAATTTACTTTATTAATCATACCCCTGACCGAAGGAGTATCCTCAACTTCCACAGTATGATTAATGCGACGCAAGCCCAAGCCACGCACGCAATCGCGATGCGAACGTATGGTACCGATCACGCTTTTTACCAGCGTCACTTTGACCGTTTTCGATTTCCTAGCATTTGCCATTATCTTAACCCAGAATTTGTTCGACGCTTTTACCGCGCTTGGCTGCAATCTCGGCAGGAGAATTCAGCGCCGCCAATCCATTCAATGTGGCACGCACAATGTTGTAGGGATTAGTGGAACCAATACATTTTGCCAGCACGTCATGTACGCCAAGCACTTCAAAAATTGCACGCATTGGACCGCCGGCGATAATACCCGTACCCTCGGAGGCAGGTTGCATGTACACCTTTGCAGCACCATGGCGACCAATAACGGCATGGTGCAGGGTACCCTTCTTCAGATTCACCTTCAGCATACCACTACGCGCCTGCTCCATCGCCTTCTGAACTGCGACCGGCACTTCACGCGCCTTGCCTTTGCCCATACCGACACTACCGTTGCCGTCACCGACCACCGTCAAAGCTGCGAAGGCCATAATGCGCCCACCCTTAACCACCTTGGTGACACGATTCACGCCGATCATTTTTTCACGCAGACCGTCGCCAACTTCCTCTTTTTCAAACTTCGCCATCATCAACCTCGATTAGAATTTAAGGCCGCTTTCACGCGCCGCTTCGGCCAAAGCCTTGACGCGGCCATGGTATTTGAAACCGGAACGATCAAATGCCACCGTTTCGATACCCAGCCCTTTGGCAATCTCCGCAATGCGCTTGCCAATTGCCGCAGCGCTGGAAACGTTTCCGCCATTAGCTATTTCCTTACGCACATCCGCCTCAACGGATGACGCGCTGGCCAACACTTTGCTGCCAGTGGCATCAATAATCTGGGCGTAAATGTGATTGCTGGTGCGGTTCACGCACAAGCGCACCACTTTCAGCTCCGCGATTTTGGCACGAGTTTTGCGTGCACGGCGCAGACGCGCTGATTTCTTATCCATGTCTAATCCTTACTTCTTTTTGGTTTCTTTCAGGTTTACCACTTCATCCGCATAGCGAACCCCTTTGCCCTTATAAGGCTCTGGGCTACGATATGCACGAACTTCAGCGGCAACCTGGCCAACCTGCTGTTTATCTACACCCTTAATGAGTATTTCTGTCTGCGTCGGCGTTTCAACCTTGACACCCTCCGGCATCTTATGAACCACGGGATGCGAGAAACCCAGGCTCAAATCGAGCGAATCACCCTTGGCCTGAGCACGATAACCAACCCCAACCAAAGTTAACTTTTTCTCGAAACCCTTCGACACACCATGCACCATATTGGCCAACAACGCACGCATGGTTCCAGACATCGCACCAGCCTGCTGAGATTCGTTGGCGGCCTTGCAAAACAACAAGTCACCCTCACGAACCACACTAACGTCCGCACTTTGTCGTTGCGTCAACACACCCAAAGGACCCTTCACGACAATGCCCTCAGGACCAAATGCAACCTCAACATTTTCCGGCACAGCAACCGGATTTTTAGCAATTCTGGACATTTATTATCTCCCCTTAGGCTACGACGCAAAGCACTTCGCCGCCTACACCAGCGGTACGGGCAACACGATCAGTCATGACCCCCCTTGAGGTTGAAACAATCGCCACACCCAGCCCATTCATCACCGTGGGCAACTCGTCCCTGCCTTTATATACTCGCAACCCAGGACGACTGATACGCACAATTTTCTCAATCACTGGACGACCGGCATAATATTTCAGACGCACGTCCAGAGTCGGCTTGCCATCTTCATCGCGAACCGCGTAGTCCTCAATATAACCTTCATCCTTCAACACCCTAGCAATTGACACCTTAACCTTTGAGGAAGGCATTGCCACGCTTTGCTTTTCAGCAGACTGGCCATTGCGGATTCGTGTCAACATATCTGCAATCGGATCACTCATACTCATAATTCTCTCCCGTTACCAGCTGGCCTTGATTACGCCGGGAATTTCACCGCGCATAGCATATTCGCGAACCTTGGTACGCGCCAGACCGAATTTTCTGAAAACACCACGCGGACGCCCAGTTATAGCGCACCGATTGCGCAAGCGCACGGGACTGGAGTTTCGCGGCAACGACTGAAACTTGAGGCGTGCAGCATAGCGCTCCTCGTCATTGACGGCGGCATCGTTGATGATCGCAAGCAACTGCGCACGCTTGACGGCGAACTTCTTTACCATGTCGCGGCGTTTCTTCTCACGGTTAATTAAAGCCATTTTAGCCATGCCAAACCTCAGTTCTTGAACGGGAATTTGAAGGCAGCCAAGAGCGCCCGCGCTTCTTCATCAGTCTTTGCAGTGGTGGTAATCGTTATATTCATCCCACGCAGCGCATCTACTTTGTCATAGTCAATTTCAGGGAAGATGATCTGTTCGCGAATACCCATGTTGTAGTTTCCACGACCATCAAAAGACTTACCGGAAATACCGCGAAAATCGCGGATTCGCGGTATTGCAACAGTCACCAACCGGTCAAGAAATTCATACATACGCTCACGACGCAACGTCACCATGCACCCAACCGGGTAATCATCACGAATCTTGAAACCCGCAATAGACTTCTTCGACTTGGTGACGACCGGCTTTTGACCAGCAATCTTCTGCATATCACCAACCGCGTGATCCATCACCTTCTTGTCGGCAACCGCCTCTCCAACACCCATATTGAGAGTGATTTTAGAAATACGCGGCACTTCCATAACCGACTTGTAGCCAAACTGCTCCATGAGTTGTTTAGCCACACTATCTTTATAAATCTGCTGAAAACGAGCCATGTTCATCCCTTACGCATCCAACACTTCGCCGTTGGACTTGAAGAAACGAACCTTCCGCCCATCCTCCAAGACCTTAATCCCAACACGGCCCGCCTTCTGCGTGACCGGGTTGAATAAAGCAACATTAGAAACATCAATCGGCATTTCCATTTCAACAATCCCACCAGCCAACCCGCGAACAGGGTTAGGCTTCTGATGTTTTTTAACCTTGTTTACCCCACCCACGAGCAAATGCCGCGAATCAACGACGCTCAAAACTGAACCACGCCGCCCTTTGTCTTTTCCTGCCGTGACGACGACATCGTCGCCCTTGCGAATCTTGTTCATCACCACTCCTTACAGCACTTCAGGCGCCAGCGATACGATTTTCATAAAGCGATCATTGCGCAACTCGCGGGTAACCGGCCCAAAAATACGGGTACCAATAGGCTCCAGCTTGTTGTTGAGCAGAACTGCCGCATTACCATCGAACCTAACCAAGGAACCGTCGGGACGACGAACACCCTTGGCGGTACGAACGATCACCGCATTATAAACATCACCTTTTTTAACGCGGCCACGGGGCGCGGCATCCTTGATGCTGACTTTAATCACATCACCGATACCGGCATAACGACGCTTGGAGCCACCCAGCACCTTGATGCACATAACTGAACGCGCACCGGTGTTGTCAGCAACATCCAGCATGGATTGCATTTGAATCATTTCTTTCTCCAACTTAATCCGTTTTTGACTTCAACTCCACCACGGAGCCAAACGGTCAGTTTTGGGTGGCTCCGCACACTTGCGACGCCTTTCGCCCAAAAGGCGAGATAATATCCGGTTGCCTAGCGCAAAGCAAGCATTTTATACAGCCCGGCTCTTTTCGAGCAGCTTCGCTACGCGCCATGCCTTGGTTTTGGCCAGCGGACGACACTCCTCGATAAGAACGAGGTCGCCATCATGGAACTCATTACTCTCATCATGAGCATGGTATTTCTTCGAGCGACGAACCACTTTACCAAGAAGAGGGTGCTTAACTTTGCGCTCAACCAGCACTGTGACGGTCTTGTCCATTTTATCGCTAACCACGCGCCCCGTTAGGGTGCGGACATTTTTCTCTTCACTCATGATGCCTGCCTCGCCTTTTCGCTCATCAAGGTACGTACACGTGCAATATTGCGACGCACCTTACGGATTTGGTCAACCTTGTTGCTTTGCTGTGTAGCAATCTGCATACGCAGGCCAAATTGCGCCTTAAGCAGATCAAGTAGCTCTTTCCCGAGACTCTCGGAAGTTTTTTGTCTCAATTCGCTGGCTTTCATACTTAACCGCCTATTTGTCGAGTTACAAAAGTGGTTGCGATCGGCAGTTTAGCTGCTGCTAGGCGAAACGCCTCTCGCGCTAACTCTTCGGCCACGCCATCCATCTCATATAGCACTTTGCCAGGCTGAATCTCAGCAACATAGTACTCAGGCGAACCCTTACCATTACCCATCCGCACTTCCGCGGGTTTCTTGGAAATTGGCTTATCCGGGAATACACGAATCCACACGCGGCCACCGCGCTTGATATGACGTGTCATGGCGCGTCGCGCGGCCTCAATCTGACGTGCGGTAAGGCGCCCTCGACCAATCGCCTTAAGACCAAATTCACCGAAACTGACTTTCACGCCACGCGTGGCGATACCAGTATTACGGCCCTTTTGTTCCTTACGGTACTTTCTTCTAGCTGGCTGCAGCATGCTTGGCTCCTGACTTTCTCGCTTTCTTTTCCGGCTCAGCCGGTGCGGACACGGGGACTTCGCCCTTGCCCAGATGCTCACCCTTGAACACCCATACCTTAATGCCGATGATGCCGTAAGTGGTCTTTGCTTCTGCAAAACCATAGTCAATGTCGGCACGCAAGGTGTGCAAGGGTACACGGCCTTCACGATACCATTCAGTACGGGCGATTTCTGCGCCATTCAAACGACCGGAACTTTCGACCTTAATACCCAGGGCACCCAAGCGCATTGCATTTTGCATGGAGCGCTTCATCGCACGGCGAAACATAATGCGCTTTTCCAATTGCGAAGCGATATTTTCCGCAATTAACTGCGCATCAACCTCAGGCTTACGAATTTCCTCAATGTTGAGATGTACCGGCACGCCCATCATTGTCTGCAACTGCTTCTTGAGCAACTCGATGTCTTCACCCTTCTTGCCGATAACTACACCGGGGCGGGCACTAAAAATAGAAATACGGGCATTTTTTGCTGGCCGTTCGATAATTATGCGCCCCACAGAAGCATGCGAAAGCTTCTTTTTCAGAAAGTCACGAACTCTGATGTCGTCATTCAGATTGTTGACATATGTTTTGCCGGTTGCATACCATTTCGATGTCCAATTTTTTAGGACGCACAAACGGAAACCGATTGGATGAATTTTCTGGCCCATTGCTTTTCCTCGATTAGTCGCCAACGGCCACGGTAATGTGGCAGGTGGGTTTTAGAATGCGCGCACCGCGCCCCTTGGCACGGGCACGGAAGCGCTTTAAAACCGAACCCTCGTCTACGTAAATCGTTGCCACCTTAAGGTCGTCAATATCGGCGCCCTCATTATGTTCGGCATTGGCAATTGCGGATTCGAGAACCTTCTTGATAATAACCGCACCCTTTTTCGGGCTGAAGGTCAATATATTCAAAGCGCGCTCTACCGGCAATCCACGCACCTGGTCAGCCACCAACCGCCCCTTCTGGGCAGAAAGGCGCACACCACGCAGCACAGCTGATACTCTCATCATGGTCTCCTATTTCTTCGCCTTCTTGTCCGCAGCATGACCTTTGAAGGTGCGCGTAAGGGAAAACTCACCCAGTTTATGCCCAACCATGTTTTCAGTCATAAAAACAGGAACATGTTGCTTACCATTATGAATCGCAATGGTTAGGCCAATAAAATCCGGGAGCACCGTAGAACGCCGCGACCAAGTCTTAATCGGGCGCTTGTCATGCGTAGCGCGCGCAGCCTCAATCTTCTTCTGAAGATGAGCATCAACAAACGGGCCTTTTTTAATTGAACGAGCCATATGTTTTAACCTCTATTCGAAGGGCGACGACGAACAATCATGCTCTGCGTGCGCTTGTTGCTACGAGTACGATAACCCTTGGTTGGAGTCCCCCACGGGCTGCAAGGATGCCGACCTGCGGCAGTCCGGCCTTCACCACCACCATGAGGATGGTCAACCGGGTTCATTACCACGCCACGAACCGTTGGGCGGACGCCACGCCAACGCATGGCACCCGCTTTGCCGATGGAACGCAGACTATGTTCTGAATTGCCCACCTCGCCGATAGTTGCCCGGCAGTCGACATGGACCTTACGCACCTCACCGGAGCGCAGGCGCAATTGCGCATAACTTCCCTCGCGAGCCAGAAGCTGCACGGAAGTGCCTGCAGAACGTGCGATCTGAGCGCCCTTACCAGGCTTCATCTCGATGCAATGGATCATGGTACCCACCGGAATATTGCGCAACGGTAGCGTATTACCCGCCTTGATCGGGGAATCTGAACCGCTCACCAACAGCGCACCCACAGCGACACCCTTGGGAGCAATGATATAACGGCGTTCACCATCTATGTAGCACAACAAGGCCAGATGCGCACTGCGATTGGGATCGTATTCGATACGTTCAACCTTGGCGGGAACACCGTCCTTATCGCGCCGAAAATCGACGATACGATAGTGTTGCTTATGACCACCACCTTGATGACGAACAGTGATGTGACCATTATGGTTACGACCAGCGTGCCTCGACTGACTTTCCAGCAACGCAGCATGAGGCTTACCCTTATGCAACCCGGGAGTAACTATCTTAACTACCGCACGACGGCCTGCGGAAGTCGGTTTGACTTTGACAATTGCCATGATGACTCCTACTCCCCGGCCACGAAGTTGATTTCCTGACCGGGCTTCAAGGCGACATACGCCTTCTTCCAGTCCTTGCGGCGCCCCATAACTTTACCGGAACGTTTGACTTTACCCTTGACGTTGAGCACCTGCACGCCATCTACCTGGACACTGAACATCAGCTCGACAGCAGCCTTGATCTCGGGCTTGGTAGCATCCCCCACAACCCTAAATACAACTTGTGCGTTTTTGTCAGCCACATAGGTGCTCTTCTCGGAAACCTGCGGCGCCAGGATAACCTGCATCAGGCGCTCCTGATTCATTTTCGGCGCGTTCATGCGTACATCTCCTCGAATTGCTTAACCGCGTTGCGGGTCAGCACCACATTAGCGAAGCGCACCAAACTGACCGGATCGGCCTGCATGGTTTCCAGCACCAGCACGTTCGGCAGATTGCGCGACGAAAGATATAGGTTTTCATTCAACTCATCAGTAATGATGAGCGTATTTTTATCCAGACCCATATCTTTAATTTTTTGGGCGAGAGCCTTGGTTTTTGGCGATTCCAGCACAAAACCATCCACCACCGACAGCCTACCCTGCCGAACCAACTCGGAAAGAATCGCGCTGATACCCGCGCGGTAGACCTTCTTGTTCAGCTTCTGCGTGAAATTTTCATCCGGGCTGTTCGGGAAGGCTCGACCACCGCCACGCCACAACGGGCTGGCAGTAGAACCAGAACGCGCACGCCCAGTACCCTTCTGGCGCCAAGGCTTTTTGGTGCTATGCTTGACTTCAGCGCGTGTCAACTGCGCACGATTGGCACTGCGCGCATTAGCCATATAGGCGGTCACCACCTGATGAACCAACGCCTCATTGAAATCACGGCCAAACAAAGCATCCGAAACCGTCACACTGGATGACGCTTGCCCCTGATCATTTATCAGTTTTAATTCCATTAGGCACCTGCCTTTACGCCGGGGCGCACGATGAGATGACCATTTTTTGAACCTGGAACCGCCCCTTTAATCAACAGCAACTGACGCTCGGTATCGATACGCACGATTTCCAGATTCTGAACGGTACGCTGAACGGCGCCATAATGGCCTGCCATTTTCTTGCCGGGAAACACGCGCCCCGGATCCTGCGCCTGACCAATGGAACCCGCACTGTTATGGGACAGCGAATTACCGTGGCTGGCACGATTGGACCTGAAATTGTGACGCTTGATAGCACCGGAAAACCCCTTACCCTGGGAAGTACCGGTCACATCAACAACTTGACCAACCTGGAAAATATCGACACCGATCTTGGCACCCAACGCAAAATTGGCTGCCGCATCGGCAGACAGCGTGAACTCCCTGAGCACAGAGCCCGCATCAGCACCAGCAACAGCATAATGCCCAGCCTGCGCCTTGGTTACACGCCCCTTACGGCGTTCGCCGAATGCTACCTGAACGGCAGAATAGCCGTCGTTCGCAGGAGTTTTAATCTGGGTCACACGGTTATCCGACACGTCCACCACTGTTACCGGGACGGAGTTTCCGTCATCAGTAAAAATGCGGGTCATGCCGACCTTGCGACCGACAAGTCCTAAACTCATCACAATTTTCCTTATATCAAGGCCGGTTACGATTGACCGGCATAACTTCTCACGGCAAAAATATTACAACCGGAAAAACCGCTTATTATACACAATTTTTCCAGACAGACAAACAGTCGCCTTATAGCTTGATCTCAACATCAACACCCGCTGGCAAATCGAGCTTCATCAGTGCGTCTACGGTCTTGTCTGTGGGATCAATGATATCCATCAGGCGCAAGTGTGTACGAATTTCCAACTGATCGCGTGACGTCTTATTAACGTGCGGCGAACGCAGAATATCAAAGCGCTCAATGCGAGTCGGCAGGGGAACCGGTCCCTTGACAACGGCACCGGTACGCTTGGCGGTTTCGACAATTTCCAACGCAGATTGATCTATCAAACGGTAATCAAACGCCTTAAGGCGAATACGAATTTTCTGGCTTTGCATGTTTTATCCAAAGAGCGACGCAGCTGTCCTGATACCAATATATCCGGGCCCACCGCGTAAGTTAAATTACTCGATAACCTTAGCCACGACACCGGCACCAACAGTACGGCCACCTTCACG
>CAZGOY010000007.1:0-73480 GCA_964527565.1 uncultured Sulfuricella sp.
GCAAGGACACCGTCAAGGCCAGCGCCGGTATGGATAATGTGCTTTCCCTCGGGGGCGGTATCAATTACAGCGATTTGACATTCAGCAAATCTTCCAACAATCTCATCCTCACGACCGGTACTAACGAGAGCATCACCTTCCAGAACTGGTATGCCGCCACAGCCAACCGCAGCGTGACTACCCTCCAGATGGTCACCGAAGCCATGGCTGCTTATGATGTTAATTCAGCCGATTCTTTACTCAACAAAAAAGTGCAAGCATTCGACTTCAACGCATTGGTGACTGCCTTCGACGCCGAAAGGGCTGCAAATCCGACATTGCTCAGTTGGAGCCTGATGAATGCTTTGCCCGGCGCACATCTGGCTTCCAGCGAGACGACCGCACTGGGTGGCGACCTTGCCTACCGTTATGGAATGAATAGCGCCCTCACGGGAATTGGGCTGACTGCGGCACAGGATGTCCTGATTGATCCCCAGTTCGGCAACCAGGCGCAATTACTCCGCCCCTGGTCAACCCTGAATAGTGGTGTGATGGAACTCATCTAGTCACCGAAGCGGCTGAAACGGCTATTATCGGATGGCTCAACTTCGGTATCGAACCCTGACCCGCCAACCGCCGCGCATCCCTCAGCAGCAGCAATAGCTGCTGTTCCCGCAGGGGCGCGGCGATAAAGCCGAATCGCCTGTAGGTTCCCTTTTGTCGTTTTCGCGACATTTCCCTTCCCGCGCGCTTCCATTGTTCCCTTCGCGACATCCGCAGGAAACCTGCATTCTAATCGCAACTGTTTGTTATTGATCGGTAGTTTGTGGTGGCATGGGCGTTGCTAATGACTTGTCAAAGCCAAACAACGGGAGCATGCGATGTCGCCAAACGTCATTCCGATTTTCGACCAGCGCAAGAGCGCGGGTTGCGCCTCCAGGGGAAGTTGCGGTTCCGGCGCGGCACCGTCCGACATGGCGCCGGAGGTGTGGGAAAAGGTCAAGAACCATCCCTGCTACAGCGAACAGGCGCACCATCATTTCGCCCGCATGCACATCGCGGTGGCGCCGGCCTGCAATATCCAGTGCAATTATTGCAACCGCAAGTACGACTGCGCCAACGAGAGCCGCCCCGGCGTGGTGAGCGAGAAGCTCACCCCGGAACTGGCGGCCAAGAAGGTGCTGGCGGTGGCGGCGGAAATTCCCCAGCTCTCGGTGGTGGGCATCGCCGGGCCGGGCGACGCGCTGGCCAATCCGGCCAAGACCTTCAAGACCTTCGCGCTGATCCAGGCATCCCTGCCGGACATCAAGCTGTGCCTGTCCACCAATGGCCTGGCGCTGCCGGATCACGTCCAGACCATCGCCGATTTCAACATCGACCACGTCACCATCACCATCAACATGCTCGACGCGGAAATCGGCGCGCAGATCTACCCGTGGATCTTCTACAACCACAAGCGCTGGAAAGGCCGCGATGCCGCGCAGATACTCCACGAGCGCCAGATGGAAGGGCTGGAGATGCTGGCCGCCAAGGGCATCCTGGTGAAGGTCAACTCGGTGATGATCCCCGGCGTCAACGACCATCACCTGCATGAGGTCAACCAGGCGGTGAAAGCGCGCGGCGCCTTCCTGCACAACATCATGCCGCTGATTTCCGACCCGGCGCACGGCACCCACTATGGCCTCACCGGCCAGCGCGGGCCGACGCCGCAGGAGCTGAAAGCCTTGCAGGACCAGTGCGAAGGAGGCGCCAACCTGATGCGCCATTGCCGCCAATGCCGCGCCGACGCGGTGGGGCTGCTGGGCGAGGACCGCGGCGCCGAATTCACTAGCGAGAAGATCGCCGCGCTGGACGTGGCCTACGACCCGCAGCCGCGCCAGGCCTACCTCGAATACGTGGAAAAGGAGCGCCGCGACAGCGCGCTCGCACGCGATGCCGAACTGGCCGCCCTCGGCGCACAGCCCCCGGCACCCGGCACCGATTTGCTGGTGGCGGTGGCGACCAAGGGCGGCGGGCGCATCAACCAGCATTTCGGCCACGCCGGCGAATTCCAGATTTACCAGGTGGGCGCGGCCGGCGCCAAGTACGTCGGCCAGCGCCGCGTCGAGCACTATTGCCAGGGCGGCTACGGCGAGGAGGAAGTGCTGGAAGGGGTGATCGGGATGATCCAGGATTGCGCGGCGGTGTTCGTCGCCAAGGTCGGCCTGTGCCCGAAGAAAGACCTGGCCGCCGCCGGCATCGAGCCGGTCGAGGAATACGCCTTCGAATACACGGAACAATCGCTGCTCGCCTGGTTCCGCCGCCGGAACGCCGATAGCGCAACGCGGGCGCTTGCCGCCTGAACGATATTGTGTAGGAGCGACCTCCTGGTCGCGATTTTAGCGATTCGCGACCGGGAGGTCGCTCCTACGGTTTCATTGGTAATCAACTGAAAGGAGAACATCATGGCTTACAAAATCATCGTCGATGAATGCACCAACTGCGCGGCTTGCGAAACCGAATGCCCCAACGATGCCATCAATGAAAAGAAAAGCCAGTTCCGCATCGATGCCGCCAATTGCAGCGAATGCATCGGCTATTTCGACGAGCCGCAATGCATCGCGGCCTGCCCGATTCCCGACTGCATCGTGGTCGACGAAAGCGTGCCGCGCTACGTCGCCGCCTGAGGAGAAGATCATGTGCATGACAGTGATGCCCAAGGCAGAGGCCTTTATGCGCCGCATGATCCGCATGGGCGGCGGGACAGGCGGTTTCCGGCTGGCGGTGAGTCCGGGCGGCTGTAGCGGTTTGAGCGCGGAATTCAGCATCGAGGCGGCGCCGCAAGCGGGCGAGCGCATCGTGCAACTGGAAAGTGTCAGGATGTTCGTGCCGGAAACCAGCATGGCGCTGCTTGAGGGCTACCAGGTCGATTTCGCGGATTCGCCGCTGGAAACCGGATTCAAGTTCACCAACCCCAAGGGCGGCGCGTGCGCGTGCGGTTCCTCGCAAGCGGCGGCAGGCGGCGCGCCGGGTGTGGCGACGGTCAGCCCGTCCGCCATCGGGCGGCCCGGAGCGCGGTGCAGCGGCGAGCCGGTGCCCCGCACTACGCGAGGCTGAAACAACGGAGGAGCACAAACCATGAAAATCAGCCGTGACAGCGATACGATTGAAATCGACGGGCCGCCGCGGTTCGATTACGGGCAAAAAGTGCGTTCGCGCATGGTGATCCGCAATGACGGCACCTTCCCCGGCAAGGAAATCGGCGATGTGCTGGTGAACAAGGGCGATATCGGCTACGTCGCCAGCATCGGCACCTTCCTGCAGCAGTTCTACATCTACGGCGTGGATTTTTACGAGCGCGGCCAGGTGGTCGGCATGAAGTCCCGCGAACTGGAACTGGAGCGATGAGGGAGAGGGGCGATGGCACTGTACAAGGGAATTGAACTGGACGACGCCCTGCGCGGCGTGATCCGCCATATGAGCGGCGCGGAGGAATACCGCGAAACGCTGCAAGGCTTGCAGGGGGTGTGGGACAACCTGACCCTGCTCGGGCAGCTTTCCGGCACCGGCACCGACATGAGCGCCACGCGCCAGGCTTTCAACCGGCTGACGGCGGGGTTGCTCAACAACCTGGGCAACGAGTCCCTGAAAAAGACCGTGCAGGAAATGAAGTCCAAGGCCCAGGTGGCGGTGGACATCATGATCCGCAATCTTTTCGAGCGCACCGCCGACATCGGCTTCCTCGCCACCGACGACGACATCCGCGAATACGCCGAGAAGGCGCCGGAATACAGGAAGAAGCTCAAGCAATCGTTCGGCAGCGAAAAAAGCCAGCACCAGGAAGAATTCGACACCCTGAACGCCCGCCTGCACGAGCGTTTTCGTGAATACGTGCGCAAGTATTCGGTCTACGACAACATCATCCTGCTCGACTGCGAGGGCAAGGTGCTGATCCAGCTCGACGAGGACAACCCGGTGACGGCGTCGGACGACACCCTGATCTGGGAATCCCTCAAGACTGGGCACGCTTATCTGGAAACTTTTCGTCACAGCGACCTGGAGCCGGGGAAGGCGGCCAGCCTGATCTATTCCTTCCGCGTCACCGCGGGGGATGGCAGCGCATTGGGCGTGCTGTGCCTGTGCTTCCGTTTCGCCGACGAGACCGCGGGCATCTTCGCCAACCTGCGCGGCCCCGGCGACTGGAGCGTCATCACCCTGCTCGACGAGGCGGGCCGCGTCATCGCCAGCAGCGACGAATGGCACATCCCCGTGGGCGCCACAATGGAACGGGTGCTCGATACGGACTGCCGGGTGGTGCGCTTCGCCGGACGCGAGTACCTCGCCGCCACCCGCCCCACCCAGGGCTACCAGGGCTACAGCGGGCTGGGCTGGTTCGGCCACGTGATGCTGCCGCTGGAACATGCCTTCGACGGCGGCGCCACCGACCTGCTGAAGCTCGCCAGCGCCGAGGTGCTGGCCGACGTGATGAGCAATCCCGCGCTGTTCACGGAAGATTTGCGCAACATTCCCTTGCAGGCGGAGCGCATCCAGCGCGAACTGAACCGCTCGGTGTGGAACGGCAACGTGCGCCAGAGCGGCGGCAAGAAGGCGCTCAACCCGGCCTTTTCCAAGATATTGCTGTGGGAGATCAGCAACACCGGGCTGAAGACCAAGGACGTGTTCGAGCGTTCCATCGGCAACCTGCACCAGACGGTGGTCTCGTCCATTCTTCAGGACAGCCGCTTCCTCGCCTCGCTGGCCATCGACATCATGGATCGCAATCTCTACGAGCGCGCCAACGATTGCCGCTGGTGGGCGCTGCGCTCCCACTTCCGCCAGTTGCTGGGCCAGGGCGAACTGTCCGCTGAGGATTTGCGCGCCACCCAGTCGGTGCTGGCGCACATCAACGGGCTTTACACGGTCTACGACAATTTGGTGCTGTTCGACCGCCAGGGCCGCATTCTCGCCGTATCCAACCCGGACTGCCAGGAGATGCGCGGCCAGACGCTGAACGACGAATGGGTGCGCGCCGTGCTCGGCCTGAAAAACTCGCAAAGCTATGCGGTGTCGGCCTTCGCCCCGGCGTCCTTGTACCGCAACCGCCACACCTACATTTACGGCGCGGCGATTTTCGACGCGCGCGAAACCGGCAAAGTGGCGGGCGGCATCGGCATCGTCTTCGATGCCGCGCCGCAGTTCGAGGCCATGCTCAAGGACGCCCTGCCGCGCAACGAAAAAGGCGAAATCGTGCCCGGCAGCTTCGGCGTCTTCGCCGACCGCGAACGCAACGTCATCGCCGCCACCCGTCCCGGCATCCGTCCCGGCGAGCGCCTGGCGCTGGACGAGAAATTCTTCGTGCCCGGCAACGGTTCCGGGCTTTCCGGCATCCTCGAATACGAAGGCCACTATTACGCCGTCGGCTCGCGCTTTTCCAGCGGCTACCGGGAATACAAGGGGGCGCAGGACAGCTACCGCAACGATGTGGCGGCGCTGATTTTCGTGCCGCTGTGCCCGGCCAGCGCCGAACACGCCGTCGCGCGCGCCAGCGAACGCCCGCGCATGCAGTTGCAGATGAACCGCTCGACGGAATTCGGCGACACGGTGGAAATCGCCACTTTCTACGTCGGCGAAAACTGGTTCGGCCTGTATTCGGAAAACGTCATTGAGGCCATCGACATGACCGGCCTGACGCACGTGCCGGGTTCCGCCTCCTACCTGGTGGGTTACGTCCTCCACGAAAGCCTGCCGATTCCGGTGGTCGATCTGCGCCGCCTGCTGCCCAAGTCATCCGAGGCGGGAAAAGCGGCCAACCAGCAGATCGTGCTGGTGCGGCACAAGGAAAGCAGCCGCTTCGGCATCCTCGCCGACAGCCTCGGCGAAATCCCGGAAGTGGCGCATCACCGCGTGGAAATGCTGTCCACCATGTTTTCCGGGGAAGGCGTGATCGCCGACAGCCTGGTCAAACCCGACAATTCCCTGCCGCCCGGCGAACTGTTGCTGATCCTCAATCCCGACAAGATTTGCCAGCGCATTGCCGTCCTGAAAGGGCAGGAAACCCAGGTGGCGCCGACACTGGGACTGCCGTCCCGCGCCAACGTAATGGAAATGCGCAGCAATAACCCCTGAGCAGAGAGCCGATTATTCCGCTTCCCGCTCGCAATGTCCGACTGAACCAGGAGCACACATCATGAAAGTCATGCTACGCAAGGATGCCGCAGGCGTGTATAGCGTCTACATCGCCAAGAAGGATCTGGAGGAAGCGGTGGTCGAAATGGAAAAGCCGGGCGTGTGGGGCGGCACGGTGACGCTGGGCAACGGCTGGAAATTTGCCATGCCGGACATGCCCGCCGACACGCGCCTGCCGCTCACCGTGGAAGCGCGCAAACTGAGCGGTGAAGAGTGATGGGCTCTCCCTTGCACGAAATCCGCACCGCTTTGGAAGCGGGCAGGGTGATCCCTTACCTTGGCGCGGAACTGCTTGCCGCCCCCGAAAATGCGATTCCGCTCACGCCCACCGAACTGGCGGCGCGCCTCTCCGCCAAATCGACGGTGCCCTTCAAGGTGCGCGCCAACATGACGGCGGCGGCGCAATACATCGAGAACTTCAAGCACCGCAAGACGCTGGTGGCGCTGATGAAGGACATCTTCTCGCCCGAGGCCGTGCCTTCGGCGGCGCACCGCTTTTTCGCCGCCCAGCCCAAGCTGCCGCTGCTGGTCGATACCTGGTTCGATGCCGCCGCGCAAACGGCTTTCGCCGCGCGCACCGGCTGGGGGCAGGTGCAGGGCGTAAGCCGCGCCGAGCACCGCGACATCTGGGTCAAGTATTACCGCGCCGACGGCACCGAGTGCGGCGCGGAGCAAGCGGCAAGCTGGAACACGCTGATCTACAAGCCGCTCGGCTCAATCAGCCCGGCGGCCAATTTCATCGTCTCCGATTCCGATTACGTCGAAGTCCTCACCGAGATCGACATCCAGTCGCCGATCCCGCCACGCGTGCAGGAGCTGCGTGGCGGCAGGCATTTCCTGTTTCTCGGCTGCCGCTTTCGCAACCAGTTGGAGCGTGCCTACGCGCGCCAGGTGATGAAGCGCTCCAGCGAAGGGCCGCACTGGGCGGTTTTGCCGGGCGAATTGAGCAAGAATGAAGTGAAGTTCCTGGCGGAACAGAACATTGTCCGTCTCGACCTCACGCCCGGCGCTTTCCTGGAAGCGCTGGCCGCATGATCCTATAGATGATGGAATTTCAGCCGGAAATCGGCGCCGCCACACCGATGGATATTCCAGCGCTGGTCGCGTTGCTCGGCGAGCTGTTCAGCATCGAACGCGAATTCACCCCGGATGCCGCCAAACAGGAACGCGGCCTGCGCTTGATCCTGGACAACCCCGCCCTCGGGCGGATTTTCGTGGCGCGGATGGACGGGCAGGCGGTGGGCATGGCCAGCCTGCTGTTCACGGTCAGCACCGCCGAAGGCGGGCTGGCCGCCATGCTGGAGGACGTCATCGTCGCCGCGCCCTACCGCCGCCTCCGGGTGGGCCGCCGCCTGCTGCGCCATGTAAGTGACTGGGCGCGGGCGCAGGGCGTGTTGCGCCTGACCCTGCTGGTCGACAAAAACAATAGCCCAGCGTTGCGTTTCTACGAATCCGAGGGTTTCACCGGTGCGGAAACGATGGGGGTTTACCGCCATCGCCTCCCTCCACATGGCACAGGCAGCTAATTTCCCGCGCTACGAGCGTCGGCGTGAGTCGCCTTTTCTTTTCCGTATCAAATTTTCGCCGAATATCTGGTGAAAAATGTCAAGATTCCGGCAAGCGGCAAGCTGAATGATGAGTCCTGGCTGCTCAAGCCGGCAGACTGTCGGCCATGGCCGCGAGGTGTTGACTTTCCACATGCCGAACGGAAAAACTCGTGGGCAAGCCCACTCCCACAGGTAAGGCGATGTTTTTCTTAAATGTTCTGATTAAAAAGAGATGGTGTCGGCGATGGCCCGGATGCCTGCCTTGGCGCAGGCATCGTCGGCCTCGCCGCCCGGTGCGCCGGATACGCCGATGCCGGCGAGCCGGTCTGGGAAGTGGTGGCGGGCTATCTGCGCGACCGGAAAACCATCGCGCCGCGCCGCCTCAACCTGCCAAAACTGGTCGGGGTAAAGCACAATCCGGGAATCGCCTGAGCATTTCGGTAGACAACGTCGGCGTGAAGCCGGGCTTTACTGTTTTTTCAGCCCTTGGAAATCATCCTGCGGCAAAAACAGGGACGGGCTCATTTGCGAGCCATGAATTCTATCCTTGAGGTTACAGCAGCGTCCCAACGTAACGCTCCACCCCCTGCTCCACCGTGAGGAGCGGCTCGCTGTAACCGGCCTTGCGCAGGGCGGAAACGTCGGCCTGGGTGAAACTCTGGTACTTGCCTTTCAAGGCCTCGGGAAAGGCGACGTATTCGATGACGCCCTGGCCGTGCATTTCCGCCAGGGTCAGTGGCGCCTCGCCCTGAGCGCGGCGGCAGGCGTTGACGGTGGCGACCGCGACGTCGTTGAAGGTCTGGCTGCGTCCGGTGCCGACGTTGAAAATTCCGGAAATAGCGGGATTTTCCAGGAAGAACATATTGACCTTGACGACGTCCTCGATGGAGATGAAATCGCGCCGTTGCTCGCCGTTGGCGTAGCCGTCGCAGCCTTCGAACAGCTTGACGCGCCCTTCGGCGCGATACTGGTTGAAGAAGTGGAAGGCCACCGAAGCCATGCGCCCCTTGTGCTGTTCGCGCGGGCCGTAGACGTTGAAATAGCGGAAACCCACCGCCTGCGCCGTCAGCCTGCTCCATTTGCGGCGCAGGTGCTGGTCGAAGAGGAACTTGGAATAGCCGTAGACATTAAGCGGGCCTTCATGCTCGCGCTTTTCCTCAAACACGGAACCGGCACCATAAACGCTGGCCGATGATGCGTAGAGAAACTGCGCTTCGTTCTCCTGGCAGAAATCGAACAAGGTGGCGGTGTAGCGGTAATTGTTCTCCATCATGTAGCGCCCGTCGGTTTCCATGGTGTCGGAACAGGCGCCTTCGTGGAAGACCGCCGCCACTTCGCCGTCGAAGGCACCGTCCAGCAGCAGGGCGAGGAATTCCTCCTTGTCGAGATAATCGGCGATTTCGCAATCGGTCAGGTTCTTGAACTTGTCGGCCTTGGAGAGGTTATCGACCGCGATGATGCTGGTCTCGCCGCGCAGGTTGAGCGCCTTGACGATGTTGGCGCCGATGAAGCCCATGGCGCCGGTGACGATGATGTACATGGTTTTTCCTTTTGGGTATTCTAAAGCTGTTGCGCCAATTCCTCGCGCTGCACGACCGCCGTGCCGAGCTTGCCGACCACGATGCCGGCTGCGACATTGGCTGCCTGCATGGCCTGGGCATAGTCCGCGCCGACCGCCAGCATGGCGCCCAGCGTGGCGATGACGGTGTCTCCCGCGCCGCTGACATCATACACTTCGCGCGCACGCGCGGGCTCGTGCAGGGCGCCGCCTGCGCGGTAGAGCGACATGCCTTCCTCGCTGCGCGTGACCAGCAGGGCGTCGATATCCAGCTCCGCGCGCAGGCGTTCGGCCTTGTGCGCCAGTTCGGCTTCATCCTTCCAGCCGCCCGCCACCTGGCGGAATTCGCCGCGGTTGGGCGTCAGCAGGGTGGCGCCGCGATAGCGCTCGTAATCCTCGCCCTTGGGATCGACCAGCACCGGCTTGCCGGTCGCGCGTGCCAGGGCAATCATCTGGCCGATGTGCTTCAGGCCGCCCTTGCCGTAGTCCGAGAGAATCACCACGTCGGTTTGCGCCAGCATGCGCTCGAAGTCGTTGAGTTTGTTGAGCAGCACTTCGTGGCCGGGCGTGGTTTCGAAATCGATGCGCAACAGTTGCTGCTGGCGCCCGATCACGCGCAGCTTGATGGTGGTATCCAGGTCGGCGTCGCGATGCAGCACCACGTTGACGCGCTCGCTGGACAGCAGGCGCGCCAGACTGTCGCCAGCCTCGTCCTGCCCCGCCACCGACAGCAGCGAGGCCCGCACCCCCAAAGCGGCGAGATTGCGCGCCACGTTGGCCGCGCCGCCGGGACGCTCCTCGGTGCGCCCGACATGCACTACCGGCACCGGCGCCTCGGGAGAAATCCGGCTGACCTCGCCGAACCAGTAGCGGTCGAGCATGACGTCGCCCACCACCAGAACACGGGAATTTTCAAAGTTGGGCAGCATCGTCATTTCACAGCCTGCCGATGGTGAAATATTCAAAGCCCTGCTCGCGCACGCCGACCGGGTCGTAGAGGTTGCGCCCGTCGAAGATCAGCGGGTGCTTCAGGCGCGCTTTCATTTCCCCGAAATCCGGGCTGCGAAAGACCTTCCATTCGGTGACGATGGCCAGTGCGTCGGCGCCTTGCAGGGCGTCCATCGGTGTTTCAGCCAGCTTCAGGCGCGGGTCGTCGCTGTAGATACGCCGGGTTTCGTGCATTGCCACCGGATCGTAGGCGGTCACGGTAGCGCCGCGTGCCCACAAACCCTCGATCAGCACGCGGCTGGGCGCTTCGCGCATGTCGTCGGTGTTGGGCTTGAATGCCAGCCCCCACAGGGCGATGTTCCGGCCCTGAAGGTCGTTGCCGAAGCGCGCGGCGATCTTGTCGAGCAGGATTTCCTTCTGGCGGTCGTTGACCGCTTCCACCGCGCCCAGCACCTTGAGGTTCTGGCCGTACTCCCTGGCGGTGCGCTGCAGCGCCTGCACGTCCTTGGGAAAGCACGAACCGCCATAGCCGCAACCCGCGTAGAGAAAATGATAGCCGATGCGCGGGTCGGAGCCGATGCCGTGGCGCACGTTTTCGATGTCCGCCCCCATTTTCTCGGCCAGCAGGGCGAGTTCGTTCATGAACGAGATGCGTGTGGCCAACATGGCGTTAGCGGCATATTTGGTCAGTTCTGCGGAGCGGATGTCCATGACGATAAGGCGCTCGTGGTTACGCTGGAACGGCGCATAGAGCGAGCGCATCAGTTGTACCGCCTTTTCGTCGTCGGCCCCCACCACGATGCGGTCGGGGCGCATGAAGTCCTCTACTGCCGCGCCTTCCTTGAGGAATTCCGGGTTCGAGACAACGGAAAATTCCAGCTGCGCGCCGCGCCGTTCGAGTTCTTCCCGCACGGCGGCGCGCACGGTGTCCGCAGTGCCCACCGGCACTGTGGATTTCTCGACGATGACCTTGTCGTCCTGCATGTGCTGCCCGATGGCACGTGCCGCCGCAACCACGTATTGCAGGTCGGCGGAGCCGTCCTCGTCGGGCGGCGTGCCCACGGCGATGAACTGGATGACACCGTGGCGCGCGCTTTCTGCCGGGTCGGTGGTGAAACGCAGGCGTCCGGCGGCGACGTTGCGCCGCACCATGTCTTCCAGACCGGGTTCGTAGATGGGTATGCCGCCCTGCTTCAGCAGCTCGATCTTGGCGGCATCGACATCCAGGCACAGCACGTCGTTGCCCACTTCGGCAAGACAGGTGCCGGTAACGAGGCCGACATAACCGGTTCCGACAACACTGATCTTCATGCAACTGCTCCTATCTTTGGTTTTAGCTCGAACACTTCAAAAAAAGCACCAAGCCATGTGGGAGCGGGCTTGCCCGCGAGTTCTTTGGTTCGGCTGAGGAAAGGTCAAAATCTCGCGGCCATACCCGACAGCCTGTCGGCTTGGGCACAAGAGGCCGCTCCCACAGAGTGGGTCAAAATTCATGTGATCTTCAGTCTAGTTCAAGTTCAAGATGAATATTTCTCAAGGCCTGCAAGGGGTTCGCGGCCTGGGTGATGGGACGCCCGATCACCAGATAGCTGGCGCCATCGCGTAGCGCTTGGGCTGGAGTGGCAACGCGCACCTGGTCGTCGCGGCTTGCACTGGCAGGACGGATGCCCGGCGTCACCAGGCAGAAAGCCACGCCTAGCGCGGCGCGCAGGGGTACGGCTTCGCGCGCGGAGCACACCACGCCGTCCAGGCCGCAATCCTGTGCCAGTTTCGCCAGGCGCAGCACGTTGTCCTGCGGCTCGCCGTCCAGGCCGATTTCCGCCAGATCCTCGCCACCCATGCTGGTCAGCACGGTAACGGCAATCAGCCTGGGGCGGCGCGCGTCCCCCTCCAGCGCCTCGCGCGCTGCGGCCATCATTTTTCGTCCCCCCAGGGCATGGACGTTGACCATCCACACGCCCAGACGCGCCGCAGCCTTGCATGCCTGTGCCACGGTATGGGGAATGTCGTGAAACTTGAGATCGAGAAAGACCTCGAAGCCCCGTTCCACCAGCGTTTCCACCAGTGTCGGCCCGGCGCTGGTGAACAATTCCTTGCCGACCTTCACGCGGCATAGCGCGGGGTCGAGACGCGATGCCAGATCAAGGGCGGGTTGCGCCGCGTCGAAATCAAGCGCGACAATAATCCTGGGATCGTTCATTCAGTTTTTCCTTTTTCCGCTATCCGCCGCGCCGCGTTGCGGCGGGAAGGTTTCCCAGCCGCCGCAGGCCGGGCACTGCCAGAAATGCTGGCGCGCCTTGAAACCGCAACCGCCACAGTGGTATTGCGCGATGCCGAGGCTGTGCTGATGCACCAGGTTGCGCGCCACCTGGAGGTCGTGGCGCCGTTCCGGCGTCGCTTCCAGCAACTGCAATTCCAGTAGTCTTTCCAGGCCGGGCAGGCTGGGAGCGCGCTGCAACTCGTCGCGCACCAGTTGATAAGCCGCTTCCGTCCCGCGCTCAGCAAGGGTGCTCTGGAACACCGTGTTCAGAATATCCGCCGAGGGATAACGCGGCAAATAGCTGGTCAGTAATTCCAGTCCCTCGCCCGTCCGCTCCAGCGTGCGGAAACCCGTCAATAGCCGTTCGGCCACCAGCGGCAGATAGGCGGGGTTTTGCGTTTCGATGCGTTTCCATAGATGGATCGCCTCCTCGTGGCGGCCCGCAGCGGCAGCATAGTCACCCAGCAGGATGTTGGCGCGCACGCAATCGCGGTTGATGCGCAACGCCTCGTGCAGGCTGGCCTGTGCCGCTTCGGTATCGGAATGGGCGTTGGCGCGCACGGCCATTTCGCAGCAAAAATGGGAAATCTCCACGTGGTAAGGACGGTGCAGCAGCTTTTCGAGCTGCCGCGCTACCTCTATGGCCTTTTCCCACTCCTTTTCCATCGCATAAATCACCAGCAGGGATTCGCGGCTGGCGGTGGCGCAGCGGGTGTTTTCCAGGCCGGTGAGAATCTCCTCGGCACGGTCGTACAAGCCCGCCTTGAGGAAATCCTGTCCCAGTTCGAACAGCGCATCCAGTTTCTTGTCGTCGCTGAGGTCGCCGCGCTCCAGCAGGCTCTGGTGCATGCGGATGGCGCGATCCGCTTCGCCACGGCGGCGAAACATGGCCCCCAGCGAGAAATGCAGTTCGATCATCTGGCTGTCGGCCTTCACCGCTTCGATAAAGGCCTCGATGGCCTGATCGGTCTGCTCGTTGAGCAGGAAATTCAGGCCCTTGAAATAGGAGGCGGGCAAGCGCCGCGATTCGGAAAGCAGCTGTTTGATGTCGATGCGCGCGGCCAGCCAGCCGAGGCTGAAAAACAGCGGGAACGCGAGCAGCCACCAGTATTCGAATTCCATGACGGGAGTGGATAGGAGCGTGTGGGGAGGTGTCCGAATGAAAAACGCGCAGCCGACGTCAATCGGCCTTGTGGTCGTCTGCGGACTGGGATTTCAGGCGTAATTCGCGCTTGAGCAGAAAGATTTCGCGCCGTTGCCGGAATACGAAACCGAGCATGGCCCCCACGCCCGCCATCACCCCGATACAGAAGAAAACCAGCAACACCAGAACCAGCGGCGCCTGCCACTGATAGCCCAGGTAATAATTGAGCACCACACTGTCGCTGTTCTTGATGGCGAACCCTAGGGTCAACAGGAACAATACCAAACCAAACAACCAGGAAAGATAGCGCATACGCAGTATCACCGAAACAAGTGCTTCAAAAAAAGAAAAAGGCGGCACGATCTTTCGACAATGCCGCCTGCATTCCGGCTACTTGCCGGTCATCCCTTGCAGTCTACCCGTTCGCGCAATTCCTTGCCCGCCTTGAAATGGGGAACGTGTTTTTCCGGGACATTCACCTTGCCGCCGGTCTTGGGGTTACGCCCGATACGCGGCGGGCGGTAATTCAGGCTGAAACTGCCGAACCCGCGTATCTCGATGCGCTCTCCCGCCGCCAGACTGGTCGCCATGGCGTCCAGAATGGATTTCACGGCAAGTTCCGCATCCTTGATGACGAGTTGAGGATAGCGCTCGGCCAACCTGGAAATTAGCTCCGATTTAGTCATGAAACCTTCCCTTTGTTCGCCGCGCGCCGCCGCTTGGGGCGACCGACGCGCTTTGTTTCACTTCGGTATTTTACTGACCGCTATTTTTGGTATCCATCTTGGCCTTCAGCAACGCACCCAGATTGGTGGTGCCGCTGGAAGCGCCCTGATCGGCGATCTTCTGCATGGCGTCGGCTTCGTCAGCCACATCCTTGGCCTTGATGGACAGGTTGATGCTGCGGTTCTTGCGATCGACGTTGATGATCTTGGCTTCCACCTCGTCGCCTTCCTTGAGGTGGGAACGAATGTCCTCGACGCGGTCACGGGAAATCTCGGAAGCGCGCAGATAGCCTTCCACTTCGCCGTCCAGCGCGATCACCGCGCCCTTGGCGTCCAGCGACTTGACTGTGCCATTGACGATGTTGCCCTTGTCGTGGGTGGCGATGTAGTTGGAGAAGGGGTCGCCATCCATCTGCTTGATGCCCAGGGAGATGCGCTCCTTGTCGGAGTCGATGGCCAGCACCAAGGCTTCCACTTCGTCGCCCTTCTTGTAGTTGCGCACTGCTTCCTCGCCCGGCAGGTTCCAGGACAGGTCGGACAGGTGTACCAGGCCGTCGATGCCGCCCGGCAGGCCGATGAAGATGCCGAAGTCGGTAATCGACTTGATCTGGCCGGAAACCTTGTCGCCCTTCTTGTGGCTGGCGGCGAAATCGTCCCACGGGTTGGGCAGGCACTGCTTCATGCCCAGGGAGATGCGGCGGCGCTCTTCGTCGATTTCGAGAATCATCACTTCGACTTCGTCGCCCAGCTGCACCACCTTGGCGGGATGCACGTTCTTGTTGGTCCAGTCCATTTCGGAGACGTGCACCAGGCCTTCGATGCCTTGCTCGATCTCGACGAACGCGCCGTAGTCGGTCAGGTTGGTGACCTTGCCGAACAGGCGGGTGCCGGACGGATAGCGGCGCGACAGGTTGACCCACGGGTCTTCGCCGAGCTGCTTGACGCCCAGGGACACGCGGTTCTTCTCCTGGTCGAACTTGAGGATTTTGGCTTCCACTTCGTCGCCCACCGCCAACACTTCGGACGGGTGCTTGACGCGGCGCCAGGCCAGGTCGGTGATGTGCAGCAGGCCATCGACGCCGCCCAGATCGACGAACGCACCGTAGTCGGTGATGTTCTTGACGATACCCTTGACGATCGCGCCTTCCTTGAGGTTTTCCAGCAGCGCCTGGCGCTCGGCGCCCTGGCTCTGTTCCAGCACGGCCTTGCGCGACACCACCACGTTATTGCGCTGGCGGTCGAGCTTGATGACCTTGAATTCGAGCTGCTTGTATTCGTAGGGAGTGGTGTCCTTGACCGGACGGATGTCCACCAGCGAACCCGGCAGGAAAGCGCGGATGCCGTTGACCATCACGGTCAGGCCGCCCTTCACCTTGCCGTTGACCACGCCCTGCACCACCGCGCCCTGCTCCATGGCCACGGCCAAATCGTTCCAGGCCGCGATGCGCTTGGCCTTTTCGCGCGACAGCTTGGTCGCGCCGTAGCCGTCTTCCAGCGTTTCGATGGCAACGCTGACGAAGTCGCCAGGCTTGACTTCGATCTCGCCGAGATCGTTCTTGAATTCATCGGCGGAAATCACGCTTTCGGATTTCAGCCCGGCATTGACGATAACGGAATCCTGATCGACGCTGATCACTTCGGCGGTAATCACTTCGCCGGCGCGCATTTCCTGGCGCGAGAGGCTTTCTTCGAAAAGGGAGGCAAAACTTTCAGTGGAGGGAGCGGCAGTAGTCATTAAAAAATATCCAGAAAAAACAGCAAAAAGACCGCCAGGCGACGGTCGTCATTAGGTAAATGCCGTCGCACTGCGGCGAACGGCGCCTTATCGTCAGCCGGCTTCCCGGTAACGCTCCAACACGGCGGCAACCGCCGTGTCGATGGTGAGCGCACTGGTATCCAGCAGGCTGGCATCCGCGCATTGCCGGAGGGGAGCCACACTACGCGCGCTGTCACGCTCGTCGCGGCTCTGGATGTCCTGCAAAATTTGCGAAGGCGCGATACTATCATCCATTCCTTTTTCCATCAACTGCTTAACCCGTCTTTCCGCGCGAATTTCAGCACTGGCGGTCAGAAATATTTTAACCAGGGCGTCCGGGAACACCACCGACCCCATGTCGCGCCCGTCCGCCACCAGCCCCGGCGCCTTGCGGAAAGCGCGCTGCAAATCGAGCAGTGCCGCGCGCACCTGCGGCAGCGCCGCGATTTTCGAAGCGCCGATGCCGCAGTCCTCGCTACGGATGGCTTCCGTCACCGTCTCGCCGTCGAGCAGGATTTCGCCGTTCTCGAAGCGAATAGCAATTCCCTGCGCCAGCGCGCTCACCGCAGCCTCGTCGTCCAGCGCCACGCCGCGCCGGACGGCGGCCAATGCCAGCAAACGATACAGCGCGCCGCTGTCGAGATAATGAAACCCCAGTTGCCCGGCGACCCGCTGCGCCACCGTCCCCTTGCCGGAGGCGGAAGGGCCGTCGATGGTGATCACGGGAATGGATGAGGGAGAAGAAGAAAGGTTGTCCATAAGCTCACAAATCAAAAAGCCCCGCAAAACGGGGGCTGGGTCAATCAGGCCACATGCTAAACCGGCCACTTCCCAAAATCAATTCCGTTATACTCTGCGACCCGGACATTCCACAAATTTCAGATACACCCGTAGGAGCGGGCTTGCCCGCGAGCCCTTTGTTTCAGCAGGGGAAAAGTCAGAATCTCGCGGGCAAGCCCGCTCCTACGGACAATGTGCTTTATCATGAAGCGGTTGGGTCAAGTTCGGAATTGGTTTTTTCTGGAGTAGGGCTATGGTCGAAATCCTGGTCAGCGTGGTGGCGCTGTTCATTCTGCTGGCATTCATCTGGGTGGTGTTGCGCGTCAACCATCTGGCGCGCGCGCAGGCGCAGTTTCCCGATGACATCGCCTTCATTCTGGAAGAAAAACACCGCGCCATGCTGGGCGACCTGCACCAGGGGCTGACCGGACAGGGCGACCGGCTCGGCACCCTTCTGGCGGAAAATTCCGAGCGCCTGCGCAGCATGGTGGCGCAGGAACTCAAATTCACCCGCGACACGCTCGAAGCCCTGCACGTCGCCATGACCGAGGGATTGGCGCAAACCCGGCAAAACACCCAATCCCAGTTGTCGGAACTGACGCTCACGCTGCAAACCAGCCTGACGGAATTGACCGCTTCCCAGCAAACCCAGCTTTCCGAACTGACCAACTCCCTGCAATCCAAACAGGACGCGATGCGCGCGGAAGTCGTGGAAAAACTCATGCACACCCTGGCGGAACAGGGCCGCGCGGAGCAGGAGTTGATCCAGAACACCATGCACACCCACACCCTGCAAATTTCCGCCGCCATCGAAAAATTGACCGAAACAGTGGATGGCCGCCTGGCGGAAATCAGCGGCAAGGTCAACGAACGCCTGGAAGAAGGTTTCAAGAAGACCAACGAGACCTTTGCCAACGTCATGGCGCGCCTGGCCACCATCGACGAGGCCCAGAAAAAGATCGACGGCTTGACCACCAACGTGGTCAGCCTGCAGGAACTGCTCGGCGACAAGCGCTCGCGCGGCGCGTTCGGCGAAGTGCAGTTGGAGGCGCTGGTGCGCAACACCCTGCCGCCCTCGTCCTTCGCCTTCCAGCACACCTTTTCCAACGGCACCCGCGCCGACTGCGCGCTGTTCCTGCCCGAGCCGACCGGCACGGTGGCGGTGGATTCCAAATTCCCCATGGAAAACTACCATCGCATGTTCGGCCAGGATGTGTCGGAAAAGGACCGCATCCAGGCGCAACGCCAGTTCAAGGCCGACATCAAGAAACACATCGACGACATCGCCGCCAAGTACATCATCCCCAACGAAACCAGCGACGGCGCGGTGATGTTCGTGCCGGCGGAAGCGGTGTTCGCCGAGATTCACGGCTACAACCCGGCGGTGGTCGATTACGCCATGCAAAAGCGCGTGTGGATCGTCTCGCCCACCACGCTGATGGCGATCCTCAACACCGCGCGCGCCGTGTTGAAGGATGTCGAGACGCGCAAGCAGGTGCACATCATCAAGGAATCCCTGAGCAAGCTGGGCAAGGAATTCGAGCGTTTCGACACGCGCATGAAGAAGCTCGCCGACCACATCCGCCTCGCCCACCAGGACGCCGAGGAAGTGCATGTCACCAGCCAGAAGATCAGCCGCCGCTTCGCCATGATCGAAGGCGTGCAACTGGAAGGCGAAACGCCCCCGGCGGTGGAAGTGGTGGAAGTGGCGGACGTTCTGGATACGGCGGTTTCAAGCAGGGAACCTCAGGGACAATAAGGTGCGCATGCCCCACCGCGGCCCCGCGCCGTCCGACCGCAACGACCTGAAAACGCTCCGCACGCTGCTGCCCTACCTGCGGGAGTTTCGCGGCCGCGTGGCGCTGGCGCTGGTGCTGCTGGTGCTGGCCAAGCTCGCCAACGTCACGGTGCCGCTGGCGCTGAAGGAAATCGTCGATGCGCTCGACCCCAAGCAGGCCGCCCTGATCCTGCCGCTGTCCCTGCTGCTGGCCTACGGCGCCTTGCGCTTTTGCAGCACCCTGTTCGGCGAACTGCGCGACGCGGTATTTGCCAAGGTGATGCAGCGCGCCATCCGCCGCGTGGCCTTGCAGGTGTTCCGCCATCTGCACAACCTGGCCCTGCGCTTTCACCTGGAGCGCCAGACCGGCGGCATTTCGCGCGACATCGAGCGCGGCTCGCGCGGCATCGGTTTTCTGCTCAACTTCATGCTGTTCAATATTTTGCCGACGCTGGTGGAAATCCTGCTGGTGACGGTGATCCTGGCGCTGAAATACGACTGGCGCTATCTCGCCGTGGTGCTGACCACCCTGGTGGTGTACGTCACCTTCACCCTGGCCATCACCGAGTGGCGCATGGTGTTCCGCCGCACCATGAACGACATGGACTCCAAGGCCAATACGCGCGCCATCGACAGCCTGCTGAACTACGAAACGGTGAAATATTTCAGCAACGAAGACTACGAAACCCGGCGCTACGACGAAAGCCTGCAAGTGTGGGAACAGGCCGCGGTGCGCAACCAGACCTCGCTCGCCACGCTGAACGCCGGACAGAGCCTGATCGTCGCGACTGGAGTGACGATTCTCATGATCCTGGCCGCGCAGGGCGTGGTCGACGGCACCATGACGCTGGGCGACCTGGTGCTGGTCAATGCCTACATGATCCAGCTCTACCTGCCGCTGCACTTCCTGGGTTTCGTTTACCGCGAGATCAAGCACTCGCTGGCGGACATGGAAAAAATGTTCGGCCTGCTGGAGCGCAACGCGGAAATCCGCGACCTGCCGGACGCGCCGGAACTGGAAATCCGGCAGGGGGCGATCCGCTTCGAACACGTCGATTTCAGCTATGAACCCAATCGCCGGATTCTGTTCGATGTGAGCTTCACGGTGCCGCCGGGCAAGACCGTAGCGGTGGTGGGTGCCAGCGGCGCGGGAAAATCCACCCTCTCCAGGCTGCTGTTCCGCTTCTACGATGTCGATGGCGGCAGCATCCATATCGACGATCAGGAACTGCGCGCGGTCACGCAAGCCAGCCTGCGCGCCGCCATCGGCATCGTGCCGCAGGACACCGTGCTGTTCAACGACACCATTTACTACAACATCGCCTACGGCCGCCCTGTGGCGCAAAAAGAAGAAATCATCGCCGCCGCGCAGTCGGCGCACATCCACGATTTCATCATTAGCCTGCCCAACGGCTACGATACCTTGGTCGGCGAGCGCGGCCTGAAACTCTCCGGCGGCGAGAAACAGCGCGTGGCCATCGCGCGCGCCATCCTGAAAAATCCGCGCATCCTGATCTTCGACGAAGCCACCTCGGCGCTGGATTCCCGCTCGGAAAAAGCGATCCAGGCCGAATTGCGCGCCATCGCCGAAAACCGCACCACGCTGGTCATCGCCCACCGCCTGTCCACCGTCGTCGATGCCGACCAGATACTGGTCATGGATCACGGACGCATCATCGAGCGCGGCACCCACCGCGAACTGCTGGCGCAAAACGGCGCCTACGCGCAGATGTGGGCCTTGCAGCAGGAAGAGCGCCGCCATGAAGGAGAAACGCAATGAAACAGCCGAAACGCAACTGGGCTACTACTGGCCGCCTTGACCAGCCAAGCACATGAAATTGACCTCTATTGTTGTGTTTTTCCCTGCCTGGGGGGGGCTAGCCACCCAATCCGAAGCGTTGCCGCAATTCGGGAATCAGCCTGGCGCGGATTTCATCGCGCACCTGGATGAAGCTTTCCAGCGGCTCGCCGTGGGGGTCGTGAAAGGGCATGTGGAGGGCGGGAACCGGCTTGGGGAAAATCGGGCAGGTTTCCCTGGCGTTGTCGCACACCGTCACCACCAGATCGATGTTTTCGTTCATGACGGCCTCGACATCCTTGGGGTAAAGCCCTTTCGTGGCCAAGCCATCCGCTTTCAGCGCGGCGATGGCGCCATCGGCCACTTTCGGCTGGGGGCGGGTGCCGGCGGACAGCGCGCGCACGTCCGGGCCGAGATCGTGGTTGACCAGGACTTCGGCCATCTGGCTGCGGCAGGAGTTGCCGGTGCACAGGATCAGCACGGTTTGGGGCATGGCGTTTACTCCTTGCCGCAACAGCCGCAGCAGGATTCCTTGCCGCCCAGCCATTCTTCAACTTTTGCCTTGCTCGGCACGCCGCCGCTATGCACCACCTTGCCGTCCACCACCACGCCGGGGGTGGACATCACGCCGTAACCCAGGATGGCGGCCATGTCTTCGACCTTTTCCAGCTTGATTTCAACACCCTTGGCTTGGGCGGTTTCTTCAAACAGTTTGAGGGTGGCGTTGCAGTTGGTGCAGCCGGTGCCGAGCACTTTGATTTCTTTCATGATTTCTCCTATTGGTAATGGGGGTATGGCAATTCAGCAGCAGGATTGTCCGGATTTCGTTGGCGTGCAGCAAGCCGCCGGTGCGGTGTCTGTGGCTGGCTGGGCTGCCGCGCTGTTTTCCTGGCGGCAGGCCTCGTCGAAGCGTGCATCCAGCGACTGGGCGGCTTCGTCGCGTATGTGACGCGCGATTTCGACCACCGCGTCGATCTGCTCCTGCGCCACGCCGAGCTGTTTCAGGCGATCCACCTGGCACAGCCCCTGTTTGGGATGATTGGACGCGATATTGGCGGCCAGCGACACCAGCGCCACGATGGAAGGATGCAAGTCCGCACTCATAGGATTCCTCTCAATTGGTTGAACAACAAGCCGACGATGACGAAGGCGATGGCGAGATAGCCTGCATACAGCGCCAGCAGCGGCACTTTGACGACTTTTCTCAGAATGATCATTTCCGGCAGGGACAAGGCGGTGACCGCCATCATGAAGGCCAGCACCGTGCCGATTGGCACGCCCTTGCCGAGCAGCACTTCGGCGATGGGGATGATGCCGACCGCGTCGGAATAGAGCGGCACGCCGATCAGCACCGCGCCGATCACCGACAGCAGGCCGCCATCTCCCGCCACGCTGGCGACCATCTCGGCGGGCACGTAGCCGTGAATGAAAGAACCTACGCCTACGCCGATGAGAATGAATTTCCAGATGCGCCCGACGGTTTCCCTGACCTGGCCCAGCGCGTACTCGTGGCGGGCGCGCAGGGACTTGTCTTCGTCCACCTGCGCTACCTGCCCCATGTGGATTTTCCACACGTAGTCCTCGACCCAGCGCTCCGGCTTGAAGCGCTCCAGCACGAAGCCGCCGATGAGCGCCACGGAAAGCCCGGTCAGGACGTACAGCAAGGTGAATTTCCAGCCGATGACCGAGGCCAGCACCACGATTGCCACCTCGTTGATCATCGGGCTGGCGATGAGGAAGGAGAGGGTGACGCCGAGCGGAATGCCGGCCTCGACAAAACCGATAAAGAGCGGAATCGACGAACAGGAACAGAACGGCGTGACGGCGCCCAGCCCCACCGCCATGAAGCGGCTTTGCAGGTTGCCGCGGTCGCGGATGAATTCGCGCACCTTCTCGGGCTTGAGCAGCGCCCGCAGCAGGCCCATGAGATAGATCACCAGGGTTAGCAACACCAAAATCTTGGTGACATCCATGACGAAAAAATGGGCCGCTGCGCCGAAGGGCGTGTCGCGTAGTCCGGCGAGATCGTAGATCAGCCAGGTGGCGAGGGCGTCAAACATGCGTGGGCTTCTCCATGGTGTGCGTCAAGTCTTATATCTTTGGTTTCAAATATAGGCGCAAAAAATCAAGCCGGGCAACGCAGCGGACGGACAGCCGCATTTTTCAAGCGGTCAGCGTCCCCAATGAACAGCGCTTCATCGCGGATGCCTTCCGCAGCCATCGTCAGCACGCGATAAGCCCAGGCGGGAAGATGCGGGTTGATCCGGTAAAACACCCAGGTGGCATCGCGCCGCTGCGCCAGCAGTCCGGCGTCGCGCAATACTGCGAGATGGCGCGACACCTTGGGTTGGGGCATGTCCAGCGCCTGAAACAGTTCGCACACGCACAACTCTTCGTGCGCCAGGATCAATACCAGAATGCGGCGGCGGGTTTCGTCGGAGAGGGCGTCAAAAAAAGCTTGGTTGTCGAGCATGGGGGGATAATATTCGATGTGGCGAATATTGACAAGCGCACGGGCGCCTCTAAAAATTCATTGCGTTTTGAGCGGCTCACATAATTAAAGCCCCGGCCTTGCCGGGGGATGCTTACCAGGCAGTTGAGAGGTTCCATTTGTTGCCTAGCCGACACTCTCAACCTACAATGTGTAAGAAGCCCTGAAAGGATACACACCATGCGTACCAATATTGTGATTGACGACAAGCTGATGAACAGCACCCTTCGGGCGACCGGATTGAAGACCAAACGGGAAGTGGTGGAACTCGGGCTCCGCACCTTGCTGCGGTTACGACAGCAAGAGGAAATTAAGCGCTTTCGCGGGAAGCTCAACTGGCAAGGCGACCTCGATGCAATGAGGATCGACAAGTGATTTTGGTCGATTCTAGTGTTTGGATCGACTACTTTCGCGGAACCGCGACGCCACAGGCGGAAAAGCTGGACTCGCTGCTTGGCACCGAACTGATTGCAACGGGCGACCTCATTTTGACCGAGGTGCTTCAAGGCTTTGTCAGCAACCGTGATTTCAACCAAGCCAGGAAGCTCATGACTTCGTTGGTGATCGTGGATTTGGCGGGGCTGAACATGGCTATTCAAGCCGCCAAGAACTTTCGTGTGCTGCGCTCGCTCGGAATAACGGTGCGCAAGACCATTGACACGGTGATTGCCACGCGCTGCATCGAAAGCGGGTTGCCTCTTTTGTACAGCGACAGGGATTTCGATCCGTTCGTTAAGCACCTTGATCTCCGTTCAGCGTTGCCTGGAACCTAACCCGAACGTTTCATGAAAATGCGACTTTGCCGGTGGGAGGGGCTCTTGTGCCCAAGAGTCCGCTCCCACGGGGTTGGGTAGTTTTCATGAAATATCCGGGTTATTTCGATGCGCTTGCCAGGTATTCCATTTCCTTTGCCCAGCCGGCGTAATGGCGGTGGTATTCGAGCAGTTCGGCGACAGCGGAAGTTCTGACGGCATAATCCCTGAGTACCGGCAACTGTTGTGCGGCCAATGCCGCCGCATCAAGCTGCCGGTTCGCCACGAGGAAGGAAGACAGGCTGCCGATTACGCTGCCGCCGGGTTTTTGTGCGGCAGCAGCGAGATTGTCGATGATCCAGGGCATGTATTTCTGCACATGCTCGGCGTAAGCGCGCATGGCTGGCGCCTGTTCGAGCAATTCCCGGTGTTCGCGGTCGAAATCGGCGCGGTCGACGAGATGCTTGTTGCGATAAACCACCGGGGCCGCCGCTGACGTATCGCAAGCCCAACCCTTGCGGGGGCGCAGCAAGTCGGCCTGATCCTGTTCGTCGCGATAGGGGTAGAACGGCATGGTGCGGCAACGCAGGGGCTTGCTGGCGTGGATGCCGCACAATCCGTCAGCGGTCAGTTCTGGGCAGGGAAACGCGGGCGGGATGTAGGCGGTCGCAGTGATTACCACGGCGAACCGCTTGCGGTTGTGCAGCTTGAGGGGGATGCCGATGCGGGCGCTGTGCGGGTAAGCGCGCGTGCCGTGGGGGACGGGGGTCCAGACCAGTGCCAGCGGAAAACGCCCGGCATGGGCCAGGGCGTCATGGAGCGTCAGCGGCAACCAGCCGAAGCAGCATTTGCCGCATGCCGTGCAGTTGAAATGCCGTTCCACCCCGCGTCTTTCTGTTGGCTATTCCGGGCGCTCAGGCGCCACAGCACTTCTTGTATTTCTTCCCCGACCCGCAGGGGCAAGGCTCATTGCGCCCGATCTTGACGACGTGGCGCGGCGGCGGCTTGGCGCCGACCTGTCCTCCCTCGTATAGCCATTGCCCGTCCTCGCGACGGAAGCTCGATATTTCATGCTGCGTCAGTTCCTGCCCGTCACGGCGGAAGCGGATGGCAAATTCCACGCTGCCGGTGTCGCCGTCTTCGCTGGTCGCGCGCACCTCCAGGCCGAGCCATTCGATCTCGGCTGCCGTGCGTTCTGCCTCGGCACGGTTGAAATCGTCACGGATTTCAGGCGCATGGGTGCGGTCGATATGCTCGACCCTGCCCAGCACGAAAGCGCTATAGCGCGAACGCATCAAGGCTTCGGGCGTCGGCGCGGGGGTTCCGGCAATGATGGGGCCGCAACAGTCTTCCATTTCACGTCCAGAACCGCAGGGACAAAGGGTCATCAATAAGCTCCTTGGGGGCGGTCAGTTTGCTTGATAAGATCGGTCATGCCGCTATCCAGGCATTCATGAGCCGGCCAGCGCGGGGTAGTCATTATAGCCTTCCGCTCCCGGTGTATAGAATCTGGTGGGGTCCGGCTGATTCAGCGGCGCTCCGCTTCTGATCCGCTCCGGCAGGTCGGGATTGGCCAGGAAACTGGTGCCGAAGGCAACCGCATCGACTTTTCCTTCCGTAACGGCCTGGGCCGCCTCGTCGGCGGAGTAGCCCATGTTGCCGATCAACACGCCTTGGTAGTGCGCCCGCACCGGCGTCATCACATCACCGTGTTGTTCTCCAAGAAAATCGGCGCGCATGACATGCAGGTAGGCGAGGTTAAAATCGTTGAGACGCTCTGCGAGCCATGTGGACAGGCCGATGGGGTCGCTGTCTTTCATGCTGTTGAAGCTGTTGAGCGGAGAAATGCGCAGGCCGACGCGGTCGCTGCCCCAGACGTGGCTCGCGGCTTCGAGCACTTCCAGCATCAGGCGTGCCCGGTTTTCGAGGGCGCCGCCGTAAGGCCCGCCGCGCCGGTTTGCTCCGTCGCGCAAAAATTCGTCCAGCAGGTAGCCGTTGGCGCCATGCACTTCAACGCCGTCAAACCCTGCAAGCTGGGCATTTTCGGCGGCTTTGCGGAATCCCGCGACAATGCCAGGCAGTTCCTCGTCGCGCAGTTCGCGGGGAACGGCATAGGGCTTGCTGCCTTCCGGCGTGTGCGCTTCGCCATTGGTGATGGCGATGGGGCTGGGCGCCACGGGTTGCGCGCCCTGGTTGAGGAGCGGATGGCAGGCGCGCCCGCCGTGCCATACCTGGAGGAAAATCCGGCCGTCGGCGGCATGAACCGCAGCGGTGACCTTTTTCCAGCCGTCGACCTGGGCGGGGGAGTAAATTCCGGGTTCCCTCCAGAACGCCGAGTTCCCCTCCATGGCCATGGTGGCTTCCGCGATAATCAGACCGGCACTCGCGCGCTGGGCATAGTGCTCGGCCATCAGGTTGCCGGGAATGTGTCCGCTTTCAGCCCGGCAACGGGTCAGCGGAGCCATGAAAATCCGGTTCGGCACAGTCAGTGCGCCAAGTTTGAGAGGGCTGTGTAAGACGGTCATTTTGCGGTTCCTTGTGCGATTTTCTTCAAGCGGACATTTTATGAATTCAGGCAAACTTCGCGGGCAGCAGCATCGTGTTAGGCCCGTTGTCGAGCTTGAACACGCTGCCCCAGAATGGCAGAACGTGATTCGGTCGCGCTGCCGATGACGCCGGGTCCGTGCTGGCGGCGCAGGGTGATTGCGTCGAACTATGTGCGATCACTTTCCTGCATCCAGCGAGGAATATCGCGGCTGCTGTGCAGAACGCGCCAGACATCGATATAGCTGTCGTGTTCGACATAGAAAATCAGATAGCAGATAGGGGTGTCGCTTCAGAGACCAGAACCGCAGTCCGGGCAAGTCCAGTTCATGGGCGTGGCGTGGTGACCCTGAACAGGGGTGACACCCAATATGTGCAAACCCTTGCTCAAGTCTGTCAATGAAATCCAGCGCGGTAGTCGGCGTCCCTTCTGACAGGTAGTACGCCAAGAAATCATCAATGTCTTGATGCGCCAGCTCCCGCAGAACGACAGGTTTGATTTTCACGCACCGCCGTCTCGACGTACCCGGTTGCGCAGGTTGTCAAAGTAAGCGCCATCAGTCGTTGTGCTGGGCGCAGACGCAGCTCCTGCCAACAACAGATCGCGGAGTTGCTGCAGATCCTGATCTTTTCGAATCAGTTCGCGCACGTATTCACTGCTCGTGCCGTAGCGACGCCGGTCTACCTGTTGGTCAACAAAGGTTTTGAGAGTGTCAGGCAGGGAAATGTTCATCGTACTCATGGTGTCAGTGTATCTGGTTTGACAAATTTTGCCAAAAGCGTTGACAGGAACTTCACGCATGGTTTCGCAAGACCGCGCCGGGTAGTATGATGAGCGCGGCTGTTTTCAGCCACGCTGGCGGGGTGTTTGCCGACGGGCAGGTGCCGCGCTGTTCGTCAATTCAAAAGAAGGGGAGTCACAACGATGAAAAAACTGCTGATTGCACTGTTTGCGTTCTTCGCGTTTTCCGGTCTTGCCATGGCGGCGGTGGATATCAACACCGCGACTATGGAACAGCTTGAAGCCTTGAAGGGGGTCGGTCCGGCCAAGGCCAAGGCGATTGTCGAATATCGCACCAAGAACGGCCCGTTCAAGAGCGTGGATGATCTGGATGCGGTCAAGGGCTTCGGCAAGAAGAGCGTCGATGGCCTGCGTTCCGAGATTACCGTGGGCGGCGCAGCTCCGGCCAAGGCGGACGCCAAGAAAAAGTAAGTTTTCCGCGTTGCAAAGGCCTCGTCCGCTGTACTGGGATGGGGCCTTTTTGTTTAACAGACTGTTTGGTTATTTCCCATGTACAAAACCATCGAAGACTTTGTCGGTAACACCCCGCTGGTGAAACTGAAAAGGCTGCCGGGCGAGACCAGCAACACCGTGCTGGTCAAGCTGGAGGGCAACAATCCCGCCGGATCGGTGAAGGACCGGCCGGCGCTGGCCATGATCCGGCTTGCTGAGGAGCGCGGCGAAATCCGGCCCGGCGATACGCTGATCGAGGCCACCAGCGGCAATACCGGCATCGCGCTGGCCATGGCAGCGGCGATGCGCGGCTACAGAATGGTGCTGGTGATGCCGGAGCACATGAGCGTCGAACGGCGCCAGGTGATGCGCGCCTTCGGTGCGGAGATCGTACTGACGCCGAAGGCGGGCAGCATGGAAGCAGCCATCGACACCGCCAACCGCTTGCGCGACGAGGGGCGGGGAGTGATCCTCGACCAGTTTTCCAATCCCGACAACCCGCAGGCGCACTTTGAGAGCACCGGCCCGGAAATCTGGCGCGACAGCGGGGGAAAAGTGACCCACTTCGTCAGCAGCATGGGCACCACCGGCACCATCATGGGCTGCTCGCGCTACCTGAAGGAACAGAACCCGGCTATCCAGATCGTCGGCGCGCAACCGGCGGATGGCTCGCAGATTCCCGGCATCCGCAAATGGCCCGCCGATTATCTGCCGAAAATCTGTGACTTCAGCCGCGTGGACCGCATCATGGAAGTCACGCAGGCCGAGGCGGAGGACATGACGCGCCGACTGGCGCGCGAAGAGGGCATTTTTGCGGGGATTTCCTCGGGGGGGGCGCTGGCGGCGGCGCTACGTCTATGCGCCGAAGTCGAGAATGCGGTAATCGTCTCTATCGTGTGCGACCGTGGCGACCGCTATCTTTCCACCGGGGTGTTTCCGGCGTAAGAAACTATTCGGGAGAAAAACCGGACAGGGACGGCGAGGCCAGCACGCGGCGCGCGCCGTTGAAGCGTTTGGTCCAGTAACGCTCCTTCATGTTGACCACTTCGACGCCGCGCCCGGTGACGGAGGCGTGGACGAACCGGTTGTCGCCGAGGTAGATGCCGACGTGCGAATAGGCGTGGCGCATGGTGTTGTAGAACACCAGGTCGCCGGGCTGAAGGTCGGCGATGGCGATTTTTTTGCCGAACATGCTGATGGCGCGGGCATTGTGCGGCAGCAGCATATCCGCCGCCTGGTGGAAAACATGGCGCACGAAACCGCTGCAATCCATGCCGGTTTCCGGGGTTTTGCCGCCGAACTTGTATTTGATGCCGACCAGGCTCAGGGCGTAATTCAAGGTTTCCTGGGCGGTGTCGATGGACGATGCTACGAATGACGCTTGCGGATCGGCGGTGGCCGACGTGTCCTCTTGCGCGATGGCATAACTGCCGGAAAACAGCAGGAAAACACCCAGGATGGCGGAGCAGCGGGAAAAGGTCATGGTTTTCGTCTGATTGAACTGGCCGTCATTCTAATGATTGCAGCGCTCGCGTCAAGTCGCGAGTCCGTTGTTCGGCAAGGCGATTTCCCTGTTGTCGGCTATAGGGGAAATAGGGCCGATGGGCTATACTCGGGCGCAATTCCAATATCTGTTTCCTATCGTCAAAGTGGCTGAACCCTCATCCGGGGATAACGATATTTCCTCCCGCCTCCACCGCTACGTCCTGCGTATTGCCGCTTTCTGGACGATTGCGGTGCTCGCCTCGCTGGTATGGAATATCAGCAACCTCAAGCACAACACCCGTCTGGTCGCGCACGGTCAGGCGCAGGCCTCCTTCGAGAAGGATGTCGCCTACCGCCTGTGGGTGGCGCAGCGCGGCGGCGTCTACGTGCCCGCCGACAAAACATCTCCCAGCCCCTATCTGCACCACGTCAGGGAGCGCGACATCGTCACCCCGGAAGGCAAGCGCCTGACGCTGGTCAATGGCGCCTACATGACGCGCGAAGTGCACGAGATGGCGAGCGAAATGTTTGGCGCGCGGGCGCACATCACCAGCCTCAAGCTGGTGCGCGAGAAAAATGCCCCAGACCCGTGGGAACGGCGCGCCCTGGAATCCTTCGAGCAGGGGGCCATGGAAATTGCCGATTTTGCGGACATCGACGGCAAATCCTACTACCGTTTCATGCGCCCCCTGAAAACGGAAGAGAATTGCCTGAAATGTCACCAAAAGGACGGCTACCTGACCGGCGACGTGCGCGGCGGCATCAGTGTTTCGATCCCCATGGCACCGCTGCGCGAAGCAGAGCGCGGCCCCTTGATGGCCGTTTCCACCGGCCATGTGCTGCTCTGGCTGCTGGGCCTGGGGGGCGCCATCCTGCTGTCGCGCCGCCTGCGGGAGCAAGTGGTGCAGCGCGAGAGCGCGGAATGCGCCCTCACGGAAAGCGAGCGTCGCCTGGATTACCTGGTGAGCTACGATCCGCTGACCCGCCTGCCCAATCGCGCCCTGTTCCACGACAGCCTGTCCCAGGCGCTGGCGCGCGTCAAGCAGGGCGGCGGCATGGTCGCGGTGCTGCTGATCGATCTCGACCATTTCAAAAACGTCAACGATGCGCTCGGCCACGCCGTGGGCGACCGCCTGATCCAGACCATCGCCGCGCGCCTGATCGTGTGCGCCCGGGAAGGAGACATCGTTGCCCGGCTCGGCGGCGACGAGTTCGCCATCATCATGGAGAATTTCGGCGGCGAGGCCGCGCTGCAAATGGGGGCGCGGCATTTGATCGACGCGATTTCCGCGCCGGTGGAACTGGAGGGACGGGAACTGCATGTCGGCGCCAGCATCGGCATCAGCCTGTACCCCAGCGATGGCACCGATGCCGGCATGCTGATGATGAACGCCGACACCGCCCTCTATCTGGCCAAGGAAAAGGGGCGCGGCAACTGCCAGTTTTTCACCAACGACCTGAACCGTAACCTGGAAAAGAATCTTTCCCTGGAAAACCGCCTGCGCCACGCCATCGAGCGCAACGAGCTGGTGCTGTATTTCCAGCCCAAGGTGGAGGTCGGCAGCAGCCGGATCATGGGTACCGAAGCCTTGCTGCGCTGGCAGCACCCGGAATTCGGGCTGGTGCCGCCGATGGATTTCATCCCGCTGGCCGAAACCAGCGGCCTGATCATCCCCATCGGCGAGTGGGTGCTACGCGCTGCCTGCCGCCAAAACAAGGTCTGGCAGGATGCCGGGCAAGAGCGCTTGACGGTGGCGGTGAATCTGTCGGCGCGCCAGTTCCGGCAGGCCAATCTGGTGGAAATGGTGGCGGACATCCTTGAGGAAACCGGGCTGGAAGCCGAATTCCTGGAACTGGAAATCACCGAAAGCGTGATGATGGAAAATCCGGAACAAGCCATTGCCGTGCTGAAGCGCCTGAGCAACCTGGGCCTGCGCCTGTCGGTGGACGACTTCGGCACCGGCTACTCCTCGCTCAGCTACCTCAAGCAGTTTCCCCTGAGCTACCTGAAGATCGACCGTTCCTTTGTGCGCGACATCATCGACGACCGCAACGACGCAGCCATTGCCGCCGCCGTCATCGGCCTGGCGCGCGACCTGAATTTGCAGGTCATCGCCGAAGGCGTGGAGACGGAGGAACAGCGCGCATTCCTGCAAAAACTGCGCTGCGACTACGCGCAAGGCTACCTGTTCGGCAAACCGGTCGCGCCTGCCGAACTGTTCAAATCGGCGCCTCGCGTTATCGATTCGGAGCGGTTGGGATAGAGTAGCGGAGAGTTTCAGGAATGCGCCTTGTTGATCTGGTCGCTCACGTAGCTGGACAAGGCATACACACTTTCCTGGGTGTTGTAGCCGGTTGAAGTCGGCATCAGGCTGGCGTCGGCGATGTAGAGATTTTTCACGTCGTGGGTTTCACCGTAGGCGTTAACCACCGAGTTCTTCGGATCGCTACCCATGCGGCAACTGCCTTGCGGGTGGAACGACACGTAGCGGTAGCGTTTGCGCTCGTTTTTCAGGGCGTCGATGACCTTGTCCACGTCTTTCGGCGAGTTGATGGTCAGGTCGTTGGTGGCGGGGATGCGCACCTTCTTCGCGCCGCCGCCGAACAACACGCGGGCGGTGGTTTTCAGGCCCACTTTCAAAATTTCGAAGTCTTCGTCATCTACTGCGTAGTCGATGACTTTCGTGCCGTTTTCCCAGCGGATTTCGCCCTTGTTTTTATCGTGCACCAGGCAGATCAGGCGCACGGTGTGGCGATAGCGGCTCATGTAATCGACGAATGGTTTGCCGGTGGCGGGGCCGACCTGGATGCTGGCTTCCACCGGGTCTTGAATGGCGTTGAGCAGCAGGTAGCCGGGCTTCGGCGGCAGGATGTCGCGATCCATGAACAGCGAATGGGTGGCGCCGTGGAAATCATCGACTTTTTGGGGATATTCAGCCACCAGCGAGAGGGTGGGGTGGCAGGCGAAATTCTTGCCGACCATCCCGCTGGAATTGGCGAGATTGCTGCGTTGCAACAGGATCGGCGTCTGCATGGCGCCGGCGGCCAGTACCACGATGGGGGCGTCGATACGCAGGTCGGCCTTTTTCTTGCCGCTGTCGGGATCGATGATTTCGGCTTCCACGCCGCTGGCTTTGCCGTTCTGCGCCAGCACTTTGGTGACACGGGTGTCGGCGTAGATGGTCGCGCCTTTTTCCACGGCCCAGGGCAGGTAAGTGACCAGCATCGACTGTTTGCGGTCGGTTTTGCAACCGGCGAAACAGAAGCCGGTGAGGGCGCAGTCGCGCATATTGCGTTTGGCGATGCCTTCCGGCAGGCCTTCCTTGGCGAAACCTTTCTTGATGAGTTCCGCGCCGGGGCTGGTTTCCTTGTCGGTGCAGGCGGTGATGTGCAGATTACGTTCCACGCGCTCGAAATACGGCTTCATCGCCGCAGGCGACAGGTTGGTGAGGCCGAAATCGCGGCCCCATTGTTCCAGGTAATGGTCGGGAATGCGGAAACACACCGAGGCGTTGACCACCGTCGAACCGCCCACGCAAGCGCCTTGCAGCATCGCAATGTCGCCGTCGGCGTTGGCCTGCATCCCGTGATCCTGATACAACATGCCCATGGCGACCGCCATCATTTCCGGAAATTTTTCGGAAGGCAGGTAACGCCCGGCTTCCAGAACGATGACTTTTTTGCCGGTTTTCGCCAGCTCGTAGGCCGCTACTGCGCCGCCCGCGCCGGAACCGACCACCACAGCGTCGGCCTTCAATTCGATGCGCGCCGTATCGATGTCGCTGGCCTGCGTGACTTTCAAGCCGGTTTTGACATGCCCGTGTTCGTGTTGTTTATCCATGATCTTGATTCACCTGAAATGTGGGATGGAAGTTTTGAATCTGGATGAGCGCCTGCGGCGCGTTCAAATCCACTCAAAATTCAAAAATTGGAAAATGGCCTGTTATTCGGGGAGCGGGGTGTTGCCGATGGATTTCAGCCCCCACTTATCGCTTACCGGGCCGTCGTAACCGAGCGCCGCCCAGGTCGGCGGATTCGCCCAATAGGAGAGGGTGACCAGTTTCTTGAGCGCGGTCACCAGCCCGCGTTCCATCGCGACCGGGGAATTCGCCCAAGCGTCGCAGAAGGCTGCGGCGTGTTTGTCGCCGAGTTTGCTGAAGGGCTTGCCGTGGATTTTGACGGGCGCTTCCTCGAAAATCTTGAGGCCGGCCTTGAGTCCTTGCAGTTCATGGGGGGCCATGCCGGCAAGCAGCGCGGTGTCGAGGGTCTGCATCACCGGGATGGCTTCGAGTTGCGCGAGCCGGGTGCCTTGCACCGGCAGCGTTACCCGCAACAGGCGTTCGAAGGTCTTGAATTCTGCGCTATCCATGAAGCGGATACCATTGGGCACGGCGGCCTCGGTGATGCTCGGGAAAAATCCGCTTGCCGCGAGACCGACGCTGACTGCGGCAAATTTGAGAAAACTGCGCCGGTCAAGCCGCTGAACGGCATTAACGGCGAGTTCGATTTGTGCGGATTCGCTGGGTGATGACATTACAACCTCCTTTTTTATGGGCTGGTGAGCCATTGGTATGGGGTGTGCGAGCATTCTGAAAAGTTGCCGAGCGGGTGGCTTAAGGTTCATAACCTAATGTTTTTATTTTACTTTAATGTTACCACAAAGGCGGTGTGGTCTGTCCGGGATGATAACGAAAGGGGTATTCCAACACAACCGGGGTTTTCCCATTGTGAGGCATGGCAGCTTTCGAGCCTCTTTTTCTATCGTTGTCATTACCTTGAATTTACAGAAGTTTCAGCGGTGCGGACGAATGGCCTTCGCAAACTCACAAATTCTCACATTTTCATGCGCCTTTGTTTCAGGATGATTTTAACTGTCTGTAAAGAAAGCGTGTTTTGTTTTCATCTGAACGGGTTGATATTTCGCCCCTATCTCGAAGAGGGGATAAGCAGGTACAATTTTTTCTGTCCAGACACCCCATATCCCGGATGCGCCACGCAACAACAATAGACAGCGTGCAAAGCTGCCATATCAACAACAACTGATGAGGTGATGAAACCATGAGCAACCACGAAATCGAACCAAGCCAGCGCCATCCCGGCACTGCCGCTTTCCTGCAACGCGCCGGCAAGATGCTGATCGGCGGGCAATGGGTCGAAGCCGCTTCCGGCAAGCGTTTCAAAACGCTCAATCCGGCGACCGGCGATCTGCTCGCCGAAGTGGCCGAGGGCGACAAGGAAGACGTCGAGCGCGCCGTGGCGGCGGCGCGCAAGGCTTTCGAGAATCCCGAGTGGCGGCGCATGATGCCCACCGACCGGGAACGCATGGTGCGCAAGTTCATCGCTCTGTTGGAGGCCAACATCGATGAGCTGTCCGAACTGGAAACCCTGGATTGCGGCAAACCCATCGGCGCTTCGCGTTACGTCGATCTGCCGCTGACCATCGACACCCTGTATTACTACGCCGGTTTCTCCACCAAGCTGGAAGGCGAGGTGCTGAACCACGGCTGTTCCTACACGCCCAACGACCGTTATTTCGCCTACACCCTGCGCGAGCCGGTGGGCGTGGTGGGCATGATTCTCCCCTGGAATTTCCCGCTGCTGCTGCTTTCGATGAAACTCGGCCCGGCGCTGGCGGTGGGCTGCACCTGCGTCATCAAGCCCGCCGAGGACACGCCGCTGACCACCCTGCGCTTGGCCGAACTGGCCCAGGAAGCGGGCATTCCCGACGGCGTCATCAACGTGGTGCCCGGTTACGGGCACACTGCCGGCGCGGCGCTGGCCAGCCACCCCGGCGTGGATAAATGCGCCTTCACCGGTTCCACCGAGGTCGGCAAGTCCATCGTCAACGCCGCCAGCGGCAACCTGAAGCGCCTCTCCCTGGAACTCGGCGGCAAGGCGCCCAACATCGTGCTGCCCGATGCCGACATCGAAGCCGCCATCGAAGGCGCGGCCACCGCCATCTACGTCAACCAGGGCGAAATCTGCTGCGCCGGTTCGCGCCTCTACGTCCACAAGAGCATTTACGACAAGGTGGTCGCCGGTGTGGTGGAGCGCGCCCGCAACACCAAGGTCGGCCCCGGCCTCAACCCGGAAGCGCAGATGGGGCCGCTGATCAACCAGGCCCAACTCGACCAGGTATGCCGCTATGTCGATTCCGGACGCAGCCAAGGGGCGGATGTGCTGGTCGGCGGCGGGCGGGTCGGCGACAAGGGGTTCTTCTACGCGCCCACCGTGCTGGCCAACACCCACAAGACCATGAAAGTGGTGCGCGAGGAAATCTTCGGCCCGGTGCTGTCGGCCATGCCTTACGATGACCTCGACGAAGTCATCAAGGACGCCAACGACACCGAATACGGCCTCTCCGCCGGCATCTGGACGCGCGACGTGAGCCATGCCCACCAGGTGGCGGCGCGCCTCCAGGCCGGCACCGTATGGATCAACTGCTTCCACATCTTCGACGTGACCCAGCCCTTCGGCGGCTACAAGCAATCGGGCTGGGGGCGCGAGTGGGGCAAGGCGGCGCTGGAACACTACACCGAGGTGAAATCCGTTTGTATCAAAATGTAGCAGGGCGGGCACGAAAGCGAGCCCACCCAAGCCTGATGCGATGATAGTCTCGGAATTCAGCAACCTGACGCTCATCCACGAGAGTTCGCGCTCGCGTATTTACCGGGGGGCAGCGCGGGAGGATGGTGCGCGGGTGATCGTCAAGGAACTCTGGTCCGAGTCCTACAGCTACGCCGAAGAAGCGCGGCTGCGCCGCGAATACGAGATTCTGCGCCACCTTCACGAAGTGGCGGGGGTGCCGCAGGCGAGAACGCTGCAAAACGACCGCGCCATGCTGGCAATTGTGTTGTGCGACAGCGGGGGCGATTCGCTGTACCGGCTTCTGCGTAGCCGCGCCCTGCAGCTGGGCGAATCGCTGGACATCGCGCTACGGGTCACCGAAATTCTTGGCGCGGTGCATACCGCCGGCGTCATCCACCGGGACGTCAATCCTTCCAACATCATCTTCAACCCGGAAACCAGGCAGATCGAGCTGATCGATTACGGCATATCCAGCCTGCTTTCCGCAGAAAACCCCGTCATGGGCGGGGCAGGCGGTCTGGAAGGCACCCTCGCCTATATCTCCCCGGAACAGACCGGACGCACCAACCGGACAGTAGATTACCGCAGCGACTACTACTCGCTGGGCGTTACCCTGTACGAGCTGTTTTCCGGAAAATTGCCGTTCGCTTCCGGCGATTCGATGGAAACCGTCCACGCCCATCTGGCGCTGCGTCCGAAGCCGTTGCACGAAGCCAAACCCGGCATTCCCCTGCAACTTTCGGCGATTGTCGGCAAGCTGATGGCGAAAAATGCCGAGGATCGCTACCAGAGCGCGCGCGGCATCCGCGCCGATCTGGAAGAATGCCTGCGCCAACTGCGCGAGGGCAAAGAGCTTGCCCCATTTCCGCTGGGGCGGGAGGATGTGGCGGAGCGCTTCATCATCCCCGAGAAGCTGTATGGCCGCGACAGCGAAATCAAAACCCTGATGGACGCCTTCCAGCGCGCCGCCGATGGCGGGCGCGCGCTGTTGCTGGTGGAGGGCTATTCCGGTGTGGGCAAGAGCTGCCTGGTGCGCGAAGTTTACTGGCCAATCGCACGCCAGCGCGGATTCTTCATCAGCGGCAAGTTCGACCAGTTCAAGCGCAACATCCCCTACAGCGCCGTGGTCAACGCCTTTCAGGGCCTGATCCGGCAACTGCTGACCGGTAGTGAAAAACAGATCGCCGAATGGCGCGACAAATTAAGCGCTGCATTCGGCCCCAATGGTCGCATCATCACCGAGGTGATCCCCGAGGTTGAGCTGATCGTCGGACCGCAGCCGGAGCTTCCCCCCCAGGCCGCCGTGGAGTCGGAAAACCGTTTCCGGCGCACGCTTTTCGCTTTCATCCACCTGTTTCTCGCCCCGGAGCACCCGCTGGTGCTGTTCCTCGACGACCTGCAATGGGCCGATTCCGCCAGTCTGCGCCTGATCGAACTGTTGATGGGCGACGCAGACATTCACCACCTGTTCATCATCGGCGCCTACCGTGACAACGAAACCCGTGCCGACCACCCGCTTTCGCTCGCCATCGAGAGGCTCGAACAGGTCGGCGGGGACATGGCGCGGGTCGCGCTGTTCCCGCTGGGTGAGCACCATGTGCGCATGTTGCTTGCCGATACCCTGCACCGCGACGAAAAAGCGGTGCAGCCGCTGGCCGACCTGGTACTCGCCAAAACTGGCGGCAACCCGTTCTTCGTCAACCAGTTCCTGATGACGCTGTACCAGGAGCGGCTGATCGCTTTTTCGCCTGGCGAAAACGAAAACGGCGAAAAGTGCATGTGCTGGAACTGGGACCTGAAGGCGATAAATCGCCTGGATTTCACCGACAACGTCGTCGATCTGATGATCGCCAAGTTGCAGCGCCTGCCCGAACAAACCCAGCAAGCGTTGCGCTTGGCGGCCTGCGCCGGCAACAGTTTCGACGTGCATACCCTGGCTATCATCCATGAAAAACCTGCCGCCGCCACCTATGAGGATCTGCTGCCGGCAGTGCGTCAGGGCTTTATTCTGACCGATACGGAGCAGGTTTTTTCCGGAGTCGGCGGGACGCGGCGCCATCCGGTGAGCGGGCGCTGCCGTTTCCTCCACGACCGTGTCCAACATGCCGCCTACATGCTGATCGACGACGCCATGAAGCGGGCTGTGCACCTGCGCATCGGCCGACTGCTGGCGGCGCGCCTGGGCGACGAGGAAAGCCTGGAACACGTTTTCGAGCTCGTCGGCCATTTCAACAAGGGTGCTCAGCTGCTCGACGATGACGGCGAACGGGTCAAGGTGGCGCTGCTCAACCTGGAAGCCGTGCGCCGCGCCAGGGCTTCCACCGCCTATGATTCCGCGTTGCGATTCTTGCACGAAGCTGAGACTGTCCTGTGCGGTCCCCCGGCGGTGGTATCCTCGCCATCAGGGCTGTTGCTGCGCCTCTACCGCGAGCGTGCCGAACTGGAATACCTCAACGGCAATTACCAGGAATCGGAACGCTACTTCAATCTGGCGCATGCGCATGCGCTATCGGACATCGAGGTTGCCGGGGTGTACGATTTGCAGATCGTCCAGTACACCATGCTGGGCCGACACGAAGAGGCGATTTCGACCGGGCGGCGGGCGCTTGACCTGCTCGGCATCGCGATGCCGTCCACCGGCCTGAAGCAGGCGATAGACAAGGAGCTTGCCGCTGTCCACGAAGCGCTGGGCGGTCGCCCGATCAATGCCCTGATCGACGCCGCGCCCATGGATCAACCGGATATGGCGGCAGCGATGAAGCTGCTCAACGACCTGACGCCCGCCGCCTATTTCGAGCAGCCCGACCTTTATTCCTGGATATTGGCCAAAATGGCCAACCTGTCGCTACGCCACGGACACGCACCGGAATCGGGCAAGGGCTATACCAGTTTCGGCAACGTTCTGGTGTATGAGTCCGAGGCTCTCCAGGATGGTTTCGATTTCGGTATGCTCGGCCTGCACCTGAGTCTGCGCGACGACCACAAGGCCTACATTTGCCGCTGCTGTTTCGTGCTCACTGCATTCCTCGTCCACTGGGTCAAGCCGATCAGGGATGGGGGGGCGCTCGGTGAACAGGGCTACCAGGCGGGGTTGGATTCCGGCGAATTGCTTTATGCCGGCTACATTCTCGCCTTCAACAATGTGCTCAACGGTTTTTTCAGCGCTCACAATCTGTTGGAAGTCCTGGGCGAAATCGAACGGCGTCGGCCTTTCGTGGAAAAAACCACCAACCGGCTCGCCATCGACATCATGGGCGCCGTTGGCTTGGCCGCCAACGCCCTGGTCGGCGGCGGGCAGAGCGAAGCGCTGGCGCAAGGCACGCCGGGCAGCCCCACCGTGAAGGGGGTGCGCCAGGTGTTGTCGGCCTACCTGCATTTTCTCTTCGAGCGCCCGCACGATGCGCTCGCAGCCGCCCGTGCGGCGGCGGCGCAAAGCTCCTTCATCAACGGCACCATTGCCCAGTCCAGCCACTATTTTTACCTAGCGCTGATCCTGGCCAGCTGCGATCAGGATATTTCCGCAAGCGAACGCAAGAAAAACCGTAAGGAACTGGCGGCGTGCTGCGAACGGCTACGGCGCTGGGCGCTTTCCGCGCCGGGCAATTTCTCCCACCAGCACCTGCTGGCGAGCGCCGAACTGGCGCGCATCGAAGGTCGCTGCGACGCCGCCCTGGAACTGTATGACCAAGCCATCGAAGCGGCGAGTGCGAGCGGCTTCACCCATGATGCAGCGCTCGCCAACGAGCTGGCGGGCCGGTTCCTGTTGGGCGAGGACAAGCGCAGTTTCGCACGCCTCTACCTGCGCGAAGCGCTGGACGGCTACCAGATGTGGGGCGCGGGCGCCAAGGTCGAACAGCTGAGAGCGCGCTATCCCGCCATGCTGCTCGGCAATACCCGGCACCACGAGACCTTGCGGCACACCACCAGTTTGCCGCAGCGTTCTACCTCTCACGACGAGCTGGACCTGAACGCCGTGCTCAAGGCTTCGCAAGCCATCTCCGGCGAGATCGTGCTGGAACGGCTGCTCAGCAAGTTGATGGAAATCGTCATGGAGAGCGCGGGCGCCGAAAAAGGCAGCCTGATCCTGAAAAAAGGCGAGAGCCTGGAAGTCGAAGTCGATGCGGCGACGGAACGCGACATGACTTATCCGGCCACCCCGCTGGAAGAGGCCGATAACATCGCGGTGGCCATCGTCAACTATGTTGCCCATACCCGCGAGGACCTGGTGCTCGACGACGCAACGCGCGAGGCGCTCTTCGCCCAGGACGACTATGTCCGCAGCCGGGCGCTCCGTTCGGTGCTGTGCTTCCCGATACTCCATCACGGGCAACTCATTGGGCTGCTCTATCTGGAAAATAACCAGACCACCGCAGCCTTTACCGCAGGCCGGGTCGCGCTGCTCAAGACGATTGCTTCGCAGGCCGCAATTTCGCTGGAAAACGCACGTTTTTACATGACGCTGGAAGAGTCCGAGCACAAATACCGCTCGCTCTACGAAAATGCCGTGGAAGGGATATTCCGCACCACCGTCGTCGGCCGGATGCTCACCGCCAACCCCGCAATGGCGCGCATCCTCGGCTATGTTTCGCCCGAAGATCTGTTGTCCGCAGTGAGCGACATTGCCGCGCAGTTGTATGCCGACCCGGAGCAGCGCCGCGAGATTATCGGGGTGCTGCGGGAAAAGGGCAGCGTTTCCGATTTCGAGACCCGTTTCAAGCGCAAGGATGGTTCCGAAACCTGGGTGTCGATTTCCGCCCGGGTGGAACGCGACGAAGCGGGCGGCATCCGCTACATCGAAGGATCGCTGCTCGACATCAACGAGCGCAAGGAAAAGGAGCGCGCCGAACGCGAACGCAAGGAAGCCGACATCGCCAATCAGGCAAAAAGCATGTTCCTGTCCAGCATGAGCCACGAAATCCGTACCCCCATGAACGCCATCCTCGGACTCACCGAACTGACACTGGATACCGATCTGACCCCCAAGCAGCGCGATTACCTGCGCAAGGTCAAGACAGCTTCCCACAATCTGCTGGGCATCATCAACGACATCCTCGACGTGTCGAAAATCGAAGCCGGCAAGATGGACCTGGAACTGATCGATTTCGACTTGGAAGAGGTCTTGAGCGGCGTTTCAGACATCATCGGCATGGTCGCCTCCCAGAAAGGCATCGAACTGCTTTTCGACATCGCCCCGCAAACGCCTACCCGCCTGGTCGGCGACCCGTTGCGCCTCGGCCAGATACTGCTCAACCTCAGCAACAACGCCGTCAAATTCACCGATGCGGGAGAAATCCTGGTAACGGTCGCGAGTACGGAACAGCCTGGCGACCGGGTAAAGCTGAATTTTTGCGTGCGCGACACCGGCATCGGCATGAGCAGCGAACAGATGGGGCGCATTTTCCAGTCGTTCAGCCAAGCCGACAGTTCGACCACCCGCAAATACGGCGGCACCGGGTTGGGGCTGACCATCTGCAAGAAACTGGTGGAAATGATGGGGGGCGAAATTGCCGTGCAAAGCGAGCCGGGCAAGGGCAGCACCTTCACTTTCAGCGCCGAATTTGGCCAGGGCGCGCCGACGGAACAGGACGCCTTTGCCCTCAGGGGACGGCGGCGCGACAAAATGCGGGTGCTGGTGGTGGACGACAGCGACAATGCGCGCCTGATCCTCGAACATACCCTGCGCTCGCTCGGCTTCGACGTTGCCGCAGTGGATTCCGGTGCCGCCGCCTTGCACAAACTGGAGACGGCGTCGCACCAGCAGGCCTTCGACCTGGTGCTGATGGACTGGAAAATGCCGGGCATGGACGGCATCGAAGCCACCCGGCGCATCCGCGAGAACAATCATCTGGCGGTCATGCCGGCGATCCTGATGGTCAGCGCTTACAACCGCGAGGAGGTGGTGCGCGAAGCCTGGGAAGCAGGGATCGACGAATTCCTGTCCAAGCCCTTCTACCCCTCGCTGCTGCTCGACACCATTCACAACCTCTTCGACAAGGGGGGCGTGCCGGACGGGCGCTTGGCCGAGGTTCGCGACAAGGCGGGCGAAGTGTGCCTGGAGGGCGCGACGATTCTGCTGGTCGATGACCAGGAACTCAACCTGCTGGTGGCGAAAAACTTCCTGAAGAAAACCGGTGCAGACGTGGTTACGGCGGTCAACGGGCGCCAGGCGGTAGAGCGGGTCCATGCGCCGGGAGCGCACTTCGATGCGGTGCTGATGGACATCCAGATGCCGGTCATGGACGGTTTCGACGCCTGCCGTAGTATTCGCAGCGACGAGCGTTTCAGCCGCCTGCCGATCATCGCCATGACCGCCCACGCCGCCGCCGAAGAGCGCAAACGCTGCCTGGATGCCGGTATGAACGACCATATCAGCAAGCCGGTTGATCCGGTCAAACTGTTTGCCCTTCTGCGCAAATGGATCACGCCGAAATCCTCCGCCGCGCCGGGAATACCCCACGAACGCGCACTTAATGTCCGACCGGGCGCGGGAATTGCCGATTTGCCGGGACTATCGCTGGGCGACCTTCTCGCCCAGTTGGGCAACGACAAACCGTTTTTGCTCCAGATGGCCGAGCTGTTCCTGCGCGGCCATGCCGATGCCGCCACGCGGCTGCGCACCTGCCTCGCAGCGCGGGATTTCGACGGGGCGCGGCATATCGCCCACACGCTCAAGGGCACCGGCGGCCAGATCGGTGCTATTCCCCTGTCGCAAGTGGCGCAAAAACTCGAAGAAACCATCGTGCAAAACCCTGGGCAGGATATGGTTCAACTGGTGGACGAGCTCGAAATCCGCCTCGATGAACTGGTCGGCTCGCTCACAAAAATCGCCGCCCATCTGGCGGAGGACGGCGCCGACCCCGCCGACCCCGCCGCGCCGGCGGCGGAAAACACCCTGGAACCCACTCTTCTGGCGGAGCGTTGTCGAGCGCTGGCGCTTCTGATCGAGGACGATGTCGCCGACGCCATCGATTTTATCAAGGAACTTGGCGGCGCCAGCGCCGACACGACCGTGACCCGGTTATTGCAGCGGGTCAGGGATGCGCTGCAGGATTTCGACTCCGACGCCGCGCAGGAGCATCTGCGCGGATTAATACAACGCCTGGAAAGTCCGTAACCATGAATACCTCTCAAAAGGAGCGAAAGATCCTCATCATCGACGATGAACGTTCCAATATCACCTATTTGATGAGCCTCTTGAAGCACGATTACAAGCTGATCGCGGCGCTGGACGGCCTCAAGGGGCTGGAAATGGCTGCCGGTGTTGGAGGGGGGGGCGGCAGCGCCCCCGACCTGATCCTGCTCGACGTGATGATGCCGGGCATGGATGGCTATCAGGTATGTGAACGGCTCAAATCCGACGACCGCACCCGCAACATTCCAGTGATATTCGTCACTGCGGCAAGCGACGCGAACGACGAAACCCGTGGCTTCGATCTCGGGGCGGCGGACTACATCGCCAAACCGTTTCACCCTTCCGTTGTCAAGGCGCGGGTGCGCACCCAGATCGAACTCAAGATCAAGGGCGACATGCTGGAACAGCTCGCCTCCGTCGATGGCTTGCTCAACATCTACAACCGGCGCCGTTTTGACGAAATGCTCAAGATCGAATGGGTGCGGGCGCAGCGCACCAACGATCCGCTTTCCCTGGTCATGATCGATATCGACCACTTCAAGCTCTACAACGACTATTACGGTCATGCGGGCGGCGATGGCTGTTTGAAGCAAGTGGCGTGGATCCTAAAAAACTGCCTCAAGCGCCCCACCGATTTCATCGCCCGTTACGGTGGTGAGGAAATCGTGGTGCTCCTCCCGGAGACCTCCAGGGATGGTGCCGTGATGATAGGCGAACTGATGTGTCGGGAAATCGCCGTCGAACAGATTCCTCATCCGGCGTCGCCGACCGCAGCCCACGTAACCATCAGCGTGGGTGTTTCCACGGCGTTGCCGGGCGGCAGTATCGGCAGCGCCCATGCCTTGCTCGAAAGCGCCGATGCGCACTTGTACGTCTCCAAAAAAGCTGGGCGCAATCGCGTCAGCGCCTATGTCGAAGGATAGGAAATTCAGGCACGCAACGCAAAGCATCCGAAGCCTGGACAATAAAAACAAAATATCAATTTGCGCGGCGGCACGTCGCTGTTTTTGGACGTTGCGCTGATTTGAACGCGTCATTAGGATGGCGCCCCCGACACGAATCGAACGTGTGACCCCTTCCTTAGGAGGGAAGTGCTCTATCCACTGAGCTACGGGGGCGTTGACGCGGACAGGATTATATCATTATGTCGCTCAGCCTAGCCGACATACGCCCTGAATATGGCGCTATTATGACAAGGGGGTTGACCATGCGGCGCGCGGGGCTAACAATGTGCGCATTGATGTGTTTCTCCTGCGGCATTTTTGCCGTGGACTTGAAAGAGGGTGGGAAAGGTGAAAATCCGCAATCTTAAAATCTGGATGCGTCTGGTGGCGGGAATTTCCCTGATGCTGGTGGCGGCGTGGGCGGGAATGATCGGCTGGGCGACTATGCAGCAGCGCGAAACCGCCATCGAGCAGGCGCGCGATTTTTCGCAGAGCGTGCACCGCATGACCATGGCCAGCCTGACCGGCATGATGCTCACCGGCACGGTGGCCCAGCGCGCGCTGTATCTTGACCAGGTCCGGCAATCCGAGGATATACGCGAGTTGCGCGTGATACGCGGCGAAGGGGTCAGCAAGCAGTATGGCCCCGGAGACGCTGCGGAGAGCAAGGCTGATGCGGTCGAGCAGCAGGTGCTGCAAAGCGCTCAACCCTATTTCCAGGTGGTGGCGGACAAGGAGGGGGAAAGCCTGCGCGCGGTGATCCCGGCGCTGGCGCAGAAAAATTACCTCGGCAAGGACTGCCTGATGTGTCACATCGTGCCGGAAGGCACGGTGTTGGGGGCGGTGAGCATGCGCATCTCGCTCAACAAGGTCAACAGCACAGTGCGCGATTTCAGCATGCAAATCATCGCGGTGGCGCTGGCGTTGATGGTTCCCGTAATCCTGTTCATTTACTGGTTCATCAATCGCTCGATCACCGTGCCCCTCAGGAAAGTATCCACCAGCCTGTGCGACATTGCCGAGGGCGAGGGCGATCTGACGCGGCGTCTTACCGTCGAGGGCAAGGACGAGATCAGCGAAATTTCGGAAGTGTTTAATGTCTTTATGGACAAATTGCAATCCATCATTCGCGAGGTTCAGGAGAGTGCCAAGCAGGTGCTGGTCACCACCAACCAGTTGGCGGCGGTTTCCGCCCAGGTGGCGGCCAACTCGCAAGTGCAAAGTTCGGAAGCCTACTCCATGGCGGCACAGGTTGAAATCATGACCTTCAACATCGACAGTGTGGCGAGTCAGGCCGAGGAGGTGCAGACGATTTCCACCCACTCCAGCGAGCTTTCGGTGCATGGCGGCGCGGTCATTCACAATGCCGCATCGGAGATGAACAAAATCACCGAAACGGTGAGCGAGTCCTCAGCCATCATCCTGGACCTGGGGCAGCAGTCCGACCAGATTTCGGCCATCGTCAGCACTATCAAGGAAATTGCCGACCAGACCAATCTGCTGGCCCTCAATGCCGCCATCGAGGCGGCGCGCGCCGGGGAGCAGGGGCGCGGCTTTGCCGTGGTGGCGGACGAAGTGCGCAAGCTGGCTGAGCGTACTGCCAATTCCACTCAGGAAATCACCGCGATGATCGGAAAAATCCAGCACGGCACCCGGCTGGCCATCGGCAGCATGGAATCCGGCGTGGCGCGGGTGGGCGCGGGCACGGCGCTGGCGCGCCAGGCCGGTGAGGCCATCAACCAGATTCAGTCCGGGGTGCGCCAGGTGGTGGACGCCGTGAGCGAGATTTCCGTGGCGCTCAAGGAACAAAGCCAGACCAACGCTGCAAACGCGCACAAGGTGGAAAGTATTGCGCGCCTTTCGGAGGAAAACAGCCAGGCTTTCCAGCAAACCGCGGATACCATCCAGGGGCTTGAACAATTGGCGGATAATCTGCAAAGTGTGGTCGGACGTTTCAAGACGTGATTTAATGCATGCGGTTCACAATAAGGAGGAGGTGATTATGAATTTCGACGATGCCATTGCGGCACACATCAAATGGAAAGTCAGGCTGACGCAGTTTATCGACGGCACCAGCGCCGAGCAGTTGAAAAGCGAAACGGTGTGCAAGGACAACCTGTGCGACCTGGGCAAATGGATTTACGGCGAAGGTGCCCAGTACAGCAGCAAGCCGCACTACAAGGACCTGGTAAGCAAGCACGCCCATTTTCACCGTTGCGCGGCGGACGTGGTAAAAAAGGTGGAAGCCAGCGACAAACCAGGTGCCAAATCCCTGTTGTCCGGGCCTTTCGCAGTGGCCTCGAAGGAAACTGTCACTGCCATCATGGAGTTGAAAAAAGAGGCGAAATGAGTTTTCCCAATGCGCCACACCCCAGGCCCGGACATGATCCGGGCTTTTTTTCGGGAAGGGTGGGAGCTATTTCGCCTTGGCTGCTCGATGGTGATCTGTGGCGGTTTAGCGGCGTGGCTTGGCGAAGCGCGGTGCCGGGTCGCGCAGCAGCATGTCCGGCGCGGAAAAGGGGGCCAGGCGTTCCAGGAAGTCGAGCAGTTCCAGCGCCGGGGCGTTGCGGAAAAAACGCGCCTTGGGGTTTTCCATCCAGATGCGGTCGGCCCAAGCGTAGAGTTCGTAGGGTTTGTCGCCGATGCCGTCATGGTTGAGGTCGAAACCTTCGTAATCGTCCCAGTAATTGCCGTGCCATTCGTTGCCTTGGGCGTTGGCCCTGTCGCTGCCGAACACCACCACCTGCGAGAGATTCTTCTCGAAGCTGTTGCCGCGGATGACGTGGCCGCCGCGCTCGCCGTAGAACTGCATGCCGATGGTGTTGTGGGCGAGGCGGTTGCCGGTGAGGATCAGCGATTCTTCCGGGTCGATGGGGGAGTCGGCCAGCACGCCCACCGCGCAATGCACGATCTCGTTCCCTTCCACCCGTACCCGTCCGCTTTTCTTGACGGCGACCCCGGCGCTGCTGGCCTGCATGGAATGCATGATGCGGTTGCGGCGCACCATGACGCTGTCCGAATTGAGCACCACGATGCCGGTGATGTTGTGCGTCAGGGTGTTGTCTTCCACCACGCAGTCGGGCGAAAACACGAACTGCATGGCGTAGCGCGCGTCGCGGATGGTGTTGCCGGTGATGTGGTTGCGCGGCGAATTCATGATGGTGAGATCGCGCACACCGTCGATCTGGTTGTTCTCGATGCGGTTTTCCACGCTGTTCCACATGCGGATGCCGTCGCCGCGCAGCGAGGGTTCTACGCTCTTTGAACGGATGCGGTTGTTTTTCACCCGGTTGCGGTTGGCCTGTTTCAGGTGGATGCCGAACAGGGTGTCTTCAATGCGGTTGTCTTCGATGCGGTTGTCGTTGCCGAGGACGGTGATGCCGGCATCCACGCGGTCATGCGACTGGCCGGAATGACGGATGACCAGGCCGCGCACCGTGGCGCCGCTGGTGTTGATGATCAGCACCAGGCTGCCGCCGCCGCCATCCAGCGTAACTTTTCCGCCGCCGTCGAGGGTCATGGGTTTGTTCACGCTGGCGGGGCCGGCGTAGATGCCGGGCGCGGGGCGCAGCGTGCCGCCGATGGGGGTGGCGTCGATCAAGGGTTGCAAGGCGGGCAGGGCGGCCTGCGCCGATTGCGTGCAGCAGGCCAGCAGCAGGGCGCCCAGCCAGCGTTTCATCGGGCGGCTTCTTTCTGTTTCGCTTCCAGCGCCTCCCAACGTGCCAGACTCGCCAGCAGCAAGTCGTCGATCTCGGCGTGGCGTGCTTGCAGGCGCACCGCATCGTCAGGGGCATCGCGGTACAGCGTGCCATCGGCGAGTTTTTCAGCGATGGCGTGCTGTTCCATTTCCAGGGCTTCGATGTGGGCGGGAAGTGTTTGCAGTTCGCGGTTCTCGCCGAAACTCAGCTTGCCGCGCGCGCCGGGCTTGGCGCCGGCAGGTTTGAGGGGAGGGGCGTCCGCCGCCTTTTTATCAGCGGGCGTTTTTTCCGGCGGGGGCGTTTGCGTGCGGCAGCGCACCCAGTCCTGGTAGCCACCGGCATATTCGCGCCACTCCCCCTCGCCCTCGGCAGCGATCACCGAGGTCACCACGTTGTCGAGAAAGGCGCGGTCGTGGCTTACCAGGAACAGGGTGCCGCTGTAATCCAGCAGCAGTTCTTCGAGCAATTCCAGGGTTTCGATGTCGAGGTCGTTGGTCGGTTCGTCCAGCACCAGCACGTTGGCCGGGCGGGTGAACAGGCGCGCCAGCAGCAAGCGATTGCGCTCACCGCCGGAGAGCGATTTGACCGGGGCGCGGGCGCGCTGCGGAGGAAACAGGAAATCGCCGAGGTAGCTGATGACGTGCTTTTTCTCACCGCCGATTTCGATGAAATCGCTGCCCTGGCTGATGATGTCGGCCAGGGTTGCCTCTTCGTCGAGCTGTTCGCGCAACTGGTCGAAATAGGCCACCGCCAGTTTGGTGCCCTGGCGCACGCTGCCGCTGTCCGGGGCGATTTCGCCGAGGACCAGGCGCAGCAGCGTGGTCTTGCCGGCGCCGTTGGGGCCGAGCAGGCCGATCTTATCGCCGCGCTGGATGCGCGTGGAAAAATCGCGCACCACCGGCGTGCCGCCGAAGGATTTGCTGACGTGTTCGAGTTCCGCCACCAGCTTGCCGGAGCGTTCGCCCGCGTCGAGATTGAGCGACACCGTGCCGGTCTGCTCGCGCCGCGCCGCGCGTTCGCGGCGCAGTTGCTCCAGGCGGCGCACGCGGCCCTCGTTACGGGTACGCCGCGCCTCGACCCCTTTGCGAATCCAAACTTCTTCCTGTGCCAGGAACTTGTTGAATTTCTCGTTCTGCGCGCTTTCCGCCGCCAGCATGTCGGCCTTGCGCGTTTGATAAGCGGAAAAATTACCGGGAAAGCTCGCCAGCAGGCCGCGGTCGAGTTCGACGATGCGCGTGGCGACGTTGTCGAGGAAGCGCCGGTCATGGGTGATGAACAATACCGCCCCGGCAAAATCGTTGAGCAGGTTTTCCAGCCACTCGATGGCAGAAAAATCCAGGTGGTTGGTCGGCTCGTCCAGCACCAGCACGTCCGGTTCCGCCACCAGGGCGCGCGCCAGCGCCACCCGTTTTTTCCAGCCGCCCGAGAGTTCGCTGACTTTCTTGTCCGGCGGCAGCGCCAAACGGCTCATCACCGCTTCCACCCGCGCCTGCGCGCGCCAGCCGTCCTGTGATTCCAGTTCGTGTTGCAAGTGCTGCATGCGTTCCAGCAGCGCCCCGGTGTCCGTGCCGGGCTGCGCGATGTCGTGGCTGACGGCGTGGTAATCGAGCAGCACGCGGCGCAAATCGCCCAAGCCCTGCGCAACGGCTTCAAAAACCGTGTGCGCGCCATCCAGCAGCGGTTCCTGCGGCACATAGCCCAGCTTGAGATTGGGCGCGCGCCACACCCTGCCGTCGTCGGGCGCCTGTTCTCCGGCCAGGAGCTTCAGCAGGCTGGATTTGCCCGCGCCGTTGCGCCCGATCAGGCCGACCCGTTCGCCGCCGTCGAGCTGAAAATCGGCGGCATCCAGCAACGCGACATGGCCGTAGGCGAGGGAGATGTTTTCAAGAGCGATGAGCGGCATCAGAGCGAGTGTCGGCTAGCGCCGGCGTACTGTTTTTCGCGTTGTTCCTGGCACTGGATGCAGCGTTTTGCGGTAGGCCAGGCTTGCAGGCGCTTGACGGCAACCGCTTCGCCGCAATCGACGCACACCCCGTATTCTCCGGCCTTGATGCGCGCCAGTGCCGCTTCGATGTCGCGCACTTCGCTGACCTGGTGGTCCACCTGCGCGGCATTGATGTCGGCCAGCATGTCGGCCACCGCTTCGTCGCCCAGGTCGTTGACCTGCCCGGCGAGGTCGATGTATTGCGGGTCGCTGGAACGCGCCAGTTCCTCGCGGATTTCCGACAGCAGTTGCGTATGGCGGCCGCGCAATTGCGCGGCCAGTTCTTCGGTCTGTTTGTGGGTCAAGGCGGACATAGGCGGGTACCCCCGTTGCGATTAAAGCGGCATTTTACCAAGCGCGGCGGGGATGGGGGGATTTGTCTCCCAAACGGAAAATACGGACGTTAGCGTTCTGCGGACAAGCCGCCCCTCCATATATGTTCGACGCTGGGGCGGGAGAGTTTGTATAAGGCGCTGTCTCCTTGGGCAAAACCGCGCTACAAAACAGTCATGAGGGTCATCCGCGCCTTGGGCGTGAAATTGCACGCCGATATCGCATACGTCTCCTGATCGTAAAAGCCCGATGTACGCAACCGGGGAGTAATGCTATCCTGTGCGGCCTTTTTTCAGGTTCCGGGAATCGAAATGTCGCCAGAGCAGATCAGCAAGCACAAGACCGTCCACATCACCTATTCCATCATCGACGGGCTGGGCAACGTGTTCGAGCAGATGGACATGCCGATCGGCTATGTCCACCGTGCCGACAGCGGGATTTTCGAGAAGGTCGAGGATGCGCTGGAAGGATGCGTGGCAGGCGACCATCTGGAAGTCACGTTGAGCCCCGAGGACGGCTTCGGCGCGCACCAGCCGGAATTGACCTTTACCGACGACATCGACAACGTGCCGCCGGAATTCCGCCGTGTCGGTGCCGAGGTCGAATTCACCAATGACCGCGATGAAAAAGTGATGTTCCGCGTGACGCATATCGCTGACGGCAAGCTGACCGTCGACGGCAATCATCCCATGGCCGGCCAGACCGTGACCTTTAAGGTCGACGTGGTCTCGGTGCGCGCCGCCACGCCGGACGAAATCCGCAACGGGCGCCCGGAAGACAGCGCCTTCGCCACGGTGCATTGAAGCCAAATAATTGAACGGCGTTTAGTCCGTTCCCTTCTCCTGATGCAGCCGACGGTGATCCTGGCTGCAATAGTATTCCCCTTCGCTCAGAATGCTTTCGCTTTTCGGCTGGTGCACGCCGCAGCGCGCGCAGCGCACCATGTCTTCCTCGATCTGCGGGGTCGGCGGCGGTGGCAGGCCTTTGCCGTATTTGCGGAAAATCTGCCAGATCAGCCAGATGCAGGCGCCCAGCAGTATCAGTTTGAGCAGCATTCAATGTCCTTAGTGCGATTCTGAAAGCCGCTATTGAACCACGGGGAGCACCGCATTCATAGGGGGAATTTCTACAGAGTCCGGGTTGTCGCCAGCGCCGTGCGCGCGTAAGCACAGGTTAAATGTAGTAAAGGGCTAGGTAGGCCAACAGCATGACCATGACCCAGAGAGACATGTTGCCCGTGGGCCAGGAGCGCAACAGCAGGCCGCCTGGGCGCAACTGCTGGATAAATTTGGTAGAGAGGACCCGTGCACCCGAAGCAAGGTTGTCCTCAAGCCTCTCGCGGGAATGGGTGAGCGCCCCACCAAAAATACGCGCGGCCACGGGACCCGCGACGCGCCAGAGCCAGTCAGTGTCCAATGTAATGGTCGGCGTCCGCTTCAGGAAATCGAGCATGACGAAGAAGGGCGATCAGCACGTAGGTGGACAGCGAGGAGATTTCAAGAAAAACAAAGATATTGAAGGCGTCACCGGCGATAGTGATGCCCAGAAGGCCGGTGAGACAGAGGGCGAACATCGCATAGTAGAGATAATGGACGTCGCGCGGGATCTCCCGTTCGATGCTGGCGCGGCTGTAGGGAAGCACGACGGCGGCCATGCCGGAAACCAGCAGCAGGATGAAACTTGTCAGCCTGTCGACGCGGTACTCAATACCCCAGGGAGGGGGCCAACTGCCGATATGATAGGAAATGACCGCGCCGCTACCGGTTTCCCCGATTTGCAGCCATAGCCCGATGGCGGCGGCAAACGCAGCCAGGCGCCCGCCGTGACCACCGCGAGGGCGAGACCCAGCGCCAGCGTGGCAACCCCGACGACGATGGCGGTAAGGATCAGCACGTGTGGCAGCGGATTGGAATAGACGCTGTATTGCGGTGCGAGGATGGGGGCAGTACCGCCGACCAGTTTTCCCGGCGCAAGGTAGAGCAGATATACCGAGCAGATCAATGACCAGGCTCACCGCGCCTCCTTGTTCGTGCCTGTCATACTACCTTTGGCTCCCAAATCGCCCTGGCGGAAGAACTTCAACACCGCGATAACGCCAATGATATTGAGAAGGCCGTATACCAGCGCAAGGTCGAGAAATTCAGGTCGGCCGCTGAGAAAGCCAAACATCGCCAGTAAAAGCATGGCACAGGTGCCGATGGTGTTGGCCGCCTGCAAGCGGTCAAATACCGTCGGACCCAGCGCGGCGCGCACCAAGGCAAGCGTAACGGTGACCAGCAAGGCGAGCGTGGCGGCAGCAATCACCGTGTCGACTCCAGAGCGGCGCAACGCCGGTCCATCTCACTGTCGGCGAGACCGTCCGCACCCGCGCATGTCAGCGCATGCACCAGAAAGCGGCCCCGTTCCACCTCAATGGCAATGGTCCCCGGCGTCAGCGGGATCGAGTTGGCGTGAATCACCAGACCCAATTCGGTTTGCTGCGTCGGCGCGAATTCGACCAGGGTTGGTGAAATGGGCAGACGCGGGTCGAGAATGCGTTTGCTCACATCCCAGGCGGATTTGACTATCTTCTTTGCCAACTATGGCCAGTAGGAAAGCATCGCACGCATGCCCAGGTGAACCGGAAAACCTTCGTGGTCAATGACGTCCATGCGGTGCGCCATGTACAGCACGGCGAGCGCGCAACCTGCCCCGGCAGCCAACATAAATGGGGTAAATTGGCCGGAGAGCAACAGCCAGAAGCCATAGAGTCCGAGCAAAAAACTCAGGGAGTGTGCCATCGAAACAGAGATTTCTCACCTACAGGGATTATCGGGGGAACACAGCTTGCTGCCCGGAGAGTTTGACCCGTCCGGCGCGCCGACTAAGCCGAACCGGAACAAAGGCAAAGGACGGCAATTCGGGACGCACGCAATCAGTAAGCCCCCCTTAAATCCGGCATTCGAGCAGCTTACTCCCACATTGAAAATTTCGTGTAAACCCCAGCCTACGCGGCGTAATTTTTCGCTACGAAATCCCAGTTCACCAGGTTGGCGAGATAGGTTTCGACGAATTTCGGGCGCAGGTTGCGGTAATCGATGTAATAGGCGTGTTCCCACACGTCCACACACAGCAGGGCCTTGTCCCCGGTGGTCAGCGGCGTGCCCGCAGCGCCCATGTTGACGATGTCCAGTGCGCCATCGGCCTTCTTCACCAGCCAGGTCCAGCCGGAACCGAAATTGCCCACGGCGGAAGTCTGGAAGGCCTTTTTGAAGTCATCGAGAGAACCCCATTTGGCCTTGATGGCGTCGGCCAGCGCGCCGGTCGGCTCACCGCCGCCGTTGGGTTTCATGCAATTCCAGAAGAAGGTGTGGTTCCATACCTGGGCGGCGTTGTTGTAGATGCCGCCGGCGGGGGCCTTTTTGACGATGGCTTCAAGGTCGAGCGCTTCATACTCGGTTCCCTTGATGAGGTTGTTCAGGTTGGTGACGTAAGCCTGATGATGCTTGGCGTAATGGTATTCGAAGGTTTCCTTGGACATGTGCGGTTGCAGGGCATCCATGGCGTAGGGCAGGGCGGGCAGTTGGTGTTCCATCATCGTTCCTCCGGTCAAGGTTAAATCAGACTAAAACAATCGGCAATTATTTAGACAGAGTTTAAAAGTAAATCGGGTCGACTGCAAGCATAGTTCCGTTCATCTAACCTATTGCTCGCCTGCAACATTGTGCCTACTGAATGGCACGGGTACGAAGCGTCCTAACTTGATCATCCCGGTTATGCAACCCCGGAGTAAATCGCGTGGAAACCATTGGCAAGATACATCGCCGTCTCAAGATCAAGGGCGAGAGCGGGAGCTCGCACACAGATAATAGCTCATCCCGGGGTGAGTAAAGAGGGCTACAACGAGTCCGTTTCACTGCCAACCATGAAGGTAGCTCATCCGGCCTACGGTGCATCGATACCACGGCACTATCACTTGATCCGGCAGGTGCGTATCATGTACAAGATAACGCACAACCCTTGTTGTCGAGGAGATTGCCATGACCATTACCGCCAGCGATGTGATTCCACTCTCCCATGCCCGCGCCAATTTCTCCGAGCTTGCCGATGAGGTCAAAGGCGGTGCCGAGAAAATCATCACCAAGAATGGGGAAAGCTATATCGCGCTGATCGATGCCAATCGGCTCGACTACTACCATCGGCTGGAACGCGAGCATATCCATTTGCTATTGACCGGCGAAGCTGCCAAGGGGTTGGACGATGTGGCGGCAGGCCGCATCGGGGATGCCCGGGACGCGATTAATTCCCTCAAGCGCCGCCGTAGCGCCTGACCTGACCGGTTGTCGCGCATGACGAAGAAGCCGCTTGTCAAGTTCACGGCGAACTTTGAGCGCAACCTTGAGGGGATCGAGCGCTTCCTGGTCGAAGCCGAGGCACCGCAGGCATTCGACGGCTTACTGGATGAACTGCTGGAAACCGTGATTCCGAATCTGGAGCGGTTTCCCGAAATGGGGCAGCCGTTTCTGCGCCGACAGGTTCACTCGATTGAGGCAACGAATGCCGTTGCGGCCTTGACGGAAAGGCTGGCTGCGCTAACGCCCGAGACCGACGCAATTCGCGAATATGTGCTTAAACACTACTTGCTGCTCTATGCGGTAATTGGTGGAACCCTATACTTATTGTCGATACGACATCAGCGTCAGCTATCCTTCGATTTCGAGGGGCGCGGGGATACCGGTGGAAAGCCGGAACCAAACCCTTTACCATCACGCCCATGAATCTGCTCAAGGCACTGGCCACCATCAGCGGGATGACGCTGCTTTCCCGCATCCTGGGGTTCGTGCGCGACACCGTGATCGCCCGTGCCTTCGGCGCGGGGATTTACTCCGATGCCTTCTTCGTCGCCTTCAAGCTGCCCAACCTGCTGCGCCGCCTGTTCGCCGAGGGCGCTTTCTCCCAGGCCTTCGTCCCCATCCTGGCGGAATACAAGACCCGCCGGGGGGCCGAGGAAACCCGCGACCTGATCGACCATGTCTCCGGCCTGTTGCTGCTGGCGCTGGTGGTCATCACCGCGCTCGGCATCCTCGCGGCGCCGGCTCTGGTGTACGTCAGCGCGCCGGGCTTTGCCGCCTCGCCGCAGAAATTCGATGTGACGGTACAACTGCTGCGCCTCACCTTCCCCTACATCCTGCTGATTTCGCTGGTGGCGCTGGCGGGCGGCATCCTCAATACCTGGAGCAAGTTTTCCGTGCCGGCCTTCACGCCGGTGCTGCTCAACCTCTCCTTCATCGCTTGCGCCCTGTGGCTGACACCGTATTTCGACCCGCCGGTGCTGGCGCTGGGCATCGCCGTGGTACTCGGCGGCATCCTGCAACTGGCTTTCCAGGTGCCGCATCTGGCGAAGCTGGGGCTGGTTCCGCGCTTTCGCCTGAATTTCCGCCACGAGGGCGCACGCCGCATCCTCAAGCTGATGGGCCCGGCAGTGTTCGGCGTTTCCATCAGCCAGATCAGCCTGCTCATCAATACCATTTTCGCTTCCTTCCTGGTTACCGGTAGCGTTTCCTGGCTGTATTACGCCGACCGCCTGATGGAATTCCCCACCGGCATGCTGGGCGTGGCGCTCGGCACCATCCTGCTCCCTTCGCTGGCGCGGCACCATGCCGACGATGCCGGGGAACGCTATTCCGAACTGCTCGACTGGGGCCTGCGCCTCACCCTGCTGCTCGCCCTGCCTGCTGCCGTGGGGCTGGCGATGCTTGCCGAACCGCTGATCGCCACGCTGTTTTACTACGGTAAATTTACCGCTCACGACCTGGCGATGACGCAGCAGGCGCTGGTCGCCTACAGCCTGGGCCTGCTCGGCCTCATCATGGTGAAAGTGCTGGCGCCGGGCTTCTACGCGCGGCAAAACATCAGGACCCCGGTAAAAATCGCGCTCGTCACTCTGGTCGCCACCCAGTTGATGAACCTGGCCTTCATCATCCCCTTGCGCCACACCGGGCTGGCGCTCTCCATCGGCCTGGGCGCCTGCCTGAACGCCGGATTGCTGTATTACCACCTGCGCCGCCACGGCATTTACCGCCCGCAGCCCGGCTGGCCGTTGTTCCTCTGCAAACTGGCCGCCGCCGTGACGCTGATGGCGGCGCTGTTGTGGTTCTCCAGCACCAGCGTGCAAGGTGTCTGGCTGCACGGCGGTATCCTGACGCGCGCGCTGTACCTGGCCGGGTTCATCCTCGCGGGCGCCACCGGATATTTCGCCGCGCTGTGGCTGCTGGGTTTCCGCCTGCGGGAATACGTCAGGCACGGCGCCTCAACGTGAGTCGCCTAAATTCCCAGCCCGCTCCATAGCTCATCCACCCGCCGTTTCACCGCCTCGTCCATGACGATGGGGCGGCCCCACTCGCGGGTGGTTTCCCCCGGCCACTTGTTGGTGGCGTCGAGCCCCATTTTCGAACCCAGGCCGCTGACCGGACTGGCGAAATCGAGGTAATCGATGGGGGTGTTTTCCGCCAGCAGGGTGTCGCGCGCCGGGTCGACGCGCGTGGTCATGGCCCAGATCACTTCCTTCCACTCGCGGATGTTGACGTCGTCGTCGGTGACGATGATGAACTTGGTGTACATGAACTGGCGCAGGAAGGACCATATCCCGAACATCACCCGTTTGGCATGGCCGGGATACTGCTTTTTGATGCTGACGCAAGCCAGGCGGTAGGAGCAGCCTTCCGGCGGCAGGTAGAAATCGGTGATTTCGGGAAACTGTTTTTGCAACAGCGGCACGAAAACTTCGTTGAGCGCCACGCCGAGAATGGCCGGTTCGTCCGGCGGCTTGCCGGTATAGGTGCTGTGGTAGATCGGCTCGCGCCGCAGGGTGATGCGCTCGATGGTGAAAACCGGGAATTCGGCCTGTTCGTTGTAATAGCCGGTGTGGTCGCCGTAGGGGCCTTCTAGTGCCGTCTCATTGGGGTGAATCACGCCTTCCAGAACGATTTCCGCGCTCGCCGGGACTTGCAGGTCGCAGCCCAGCGCCTTGACCACTTCGGTCTTCGCGCCGCGCAGCAAGCCGGCGAACTGGTATTCGGAGAGCGCATCCGGCACCGGCGTCACCGCCGCGAGTATGGTCGCCGGGTCGGCACCCAGGGCCACCACCACCGGGAAGGGCTGCCCCGGATGGGCTTCCTGGAATTCGCGGAAATCCAGGGCGCCGCCGCGGTGCGCCAGCCAGCGCATGATGACCTTGTTGGGGGCGATCACCTGCTGACGGTAGATGCCGAGGTTCTGGCGCGTCTTGTGCGGGCCGCGCGTGATGGTCAGCCCCCAGGTGATCAGCGGCGCCACGTCGCCCGGCCAGCAGGTCTGGATGGGCAGGCGCGCCAGATCGACATCCGCGCCTTCCCACACGACTTCCTGGCAGGGCGCGGAAGACAGCTCTCTGGGCGCCATGTTGAGCACCTGTTTGAATTTCGGCAGCTTCTCCCAGGCGTCACGCAAGCCCTTGGGCGGTTCCGGCTCCTTGAGAAAGGCCAGCAGCTTGCCCACCTCGCGCAAGGCTTCCACGCTGTCCTCGCCCATGCCCAGCGCCACGCGGCGCGGCGTGCCGAACAGGTTGGCGAGCACCGGCATGGTGTGCCCGGTGGGGCGCTCGAAGAGCAGCGCCGGGCCGCCGACGCGCAGCACGCGGTCGCAGATTTCGGTCATCTCCAGCCTGGGGCTGACCTCGGCGGCAATCCGCTTCAATTCGCCCTGGGCTTCCAGTTGCGCGATAAAGTCGCGCAGATCGTGATATTTCATGCGTGTGCGCCCTCCCTATGAAACTTTCAATCCAGCCGCCAACGTAGCCGCTCCATGCGCGTATTCCGGGAAAGCTTTCCCTCAATTCGGTTCAATCAGTGCCTCGCGCGGCTTGTCCGCCTGTTCCTGCGCGTCGAATGTACCGCAATGCCCGGTATATACCAAACGATGGCCGTTGCCCGAAGCCGGGATGTGCGCTCCGGCGCAAGGACGTTCAGACATCGCGCATCACGCTGATCCCGTGCCGCTACGAATCAGGTAGTCGAATGCGCCCAGGCTGGCCTTGGCCCCTTCGCCCATGGCGATGATGATCTGCTTGTAGGGCACAGTGGTCGCATCCCCGGCGGCGAAGATGCCGGGCGCCGAGGTTTGTCCGCGCGCGTCGACCTCGATTTCGCCGCGCGGCGACAGCGTCAGCGTGCCTTTCAGCCAGTCGGTGTTGGGCAGCAGACCGATCTGCACGAAGATGCCTTCCAGTTTGATGCGCCGCGTTTCGCCGCTGATGCGCTCCTGATAGAGCAGACCGTTGACCTTGCCGCCGTCGCCCGTCACTTCGCGGGTCTGCGCATTGACGATCACCGTGACGTTGGGCAGGGCGCGCAGGGCTTTCTGCAACACCGCGTCGGCGCGCAGTTCGTTGCCGAATTCCAGCAGGGTGACGTGGGCAACGATGCCGGCCAGATCAATGGCCGCTTCCACCCCGGAATTGCCGCCGCCGATCACCGCCACGCGCTTGCCCTTGAACAGCGGGCCGTCGCAGTGCGGGCAATAGGCCACCCCGCGCCCCCGGTATTCGCGTTCGCCGGGCACGTTCATCTCGCGCCAGCGCGCCCCGGTGGCGATGACCACCGTTTTGGCCTTGAGCACGGCGCCGCCCGCCAGCCGCACCTCGGCCAGCCCGCCGTTTTCCGGCGGCAGCAGGGCTTCGGCGCGTTGCAGGTTGATGATGTCCACCGCGTATTCGCGCACGTGCTGCTCCAGCGCCTGCGCCAGTTTCGGCCCCTCGGTGTGCGGCACCGAAATCAGGTTTTCGATCGCCAGCGTATCCAGTACCTGACCGCCGAAGCGCTCGGCGACCACGCCGGTGCGGATGCCTTTGCGCGCCGCGTAGACCGCCGCCGCCGCGCCGGCCGGGCCGCCGCCCACCACCAGCAGGTCGAAGGGTTCCTTGCGGGCGATTTTCGCGGCTTCGCGCGCCGCCGCGCCGGTATCGAGGCGCGCCAGGATTTCCGCCACGCCGAGGCGTCCCTGCGCAAAGGGTTCACCGTTGAGGAAGACGCTGGGCACCGCCATGATCTGGCGCGCATTCACCTCGTCCTGGAACAGCGCGCCGTCGATCATCACGTGGTGGATGTTGGGGTTGAGGGCCGCCATCGCATTCAGCGCCTGTACCACTTCCGGGCAGTTCTGGCAGGACAGCGAAATGTAGGTCTCGAAACGGTATTCGCCCGGCAGGGTGCGGATTTGTTCCAGCGCGTCATTTTCCAGCTTGGGCGGATAGCCGCTGGCTTGCAGCAGCGCCAGCACCAGGGAGGTGAACTCGTGCCCCATCGGCACGCCGGCGAAGCGGATGCGCGTGGTTTCGCCGGGGCGTCCGATGGAGAAGGAAGGCTTGCGCGTATCGTTGCCGTTTTCGAGCAGGCTCACCTTGCCGGAAAGCGCGGCGATGTCTTCCAGCAGGGCGCGCATTTCGCGGGCGGCGGCGCTGTCGTCGAGCGAGGCCACCAGTTCTATGGGGGCCGCGAGCTTTTCGAAATAAGTCTGTAATTGGGTCTTGATAGCGGTGTCGAGCATGGGGTTCTCCCTATATTTTCCCGACCAGGTCCAGCGAAGGCGCCAGCGTTTGCGCGCCCGGTTGCCACTTGGCAGGGCACACTTCACCCGGATGGGCGGCGATGTATTGCGCCGCCTGCACCTTGCGCAACAATTCCCTGGCGTCGCGCCCGATGCCCAGGTCATGGATTTCGCAGACCTTGATGACGCCCTCCGGGTTGACCACGAAGGTGCCGCGCAAGGCCAGTCCTTCTTCCTCGATCATCACGCCGAAATTGCGGGTGATGTTTCCCGTGGGGTCGCCGACCATCGGGTATTGAATCTTCTTGATGGTGTCGGAGGCATCGTGCCAGGCCTTGTGCGTGAAATGGGTGTCGGTGGAGACCGAGTAGATTTCCACGCCGATTTTCTTGTACTCCTCGTACACGTCGGCCAGGTCGCCCAGTTCGGTGGGGCAGACGAAGGTGAAATCCGCCGGATAGAAGAACACCACCGACCATTTGCCTTTCAGGCTGGCTTCGGTGATCTCGCTGAATTTGCCGTTGTGATAGACGTTGGCCTTGAAGGGCTTGATTTCGGTGTTGATCAAAGAACTCATGAGGTATCTCCTTGGGTTGGTTTGAGTGCAATCGCGTTATTGCGATGGGTGCATGTTAAGGAGAGTCGCTCTATTGTTCAAATTGATTGTTGCAATTCTGTAAATAGTTTTTCGCTATCTAGTGGTGTGACTTGCGGCGGAAATCCGGGGGGGCGACTCTCAGATGCCGGGCAAAAAGCGCATCGACAAGTCCACCGCCTTGATGTCCTTGGTCAGGGCGCCGATGGAAATGCGGTCCACACCGGTTTCGGCGACGGCACGCAGGTTTTTCAGGGTAATGCCGCCGGAGGCTTCCAGCACGGCGCGCCCGTTGGTGAGGGCGACGGCTTCGCGCAGGCGCTTGAGGGTGAAGTTGTCGAGCAGGATCAGTTTGGCTCCGGCGTCTAGTGCCTGGCGCAACTCCTTGAGGTTTTCCACTTCGATCTGGACGCAGACGCCGGGCAGCGCCAGTTCGACGGCCTGATTCAGGGCCTGGGCGATGCCGCCGGCGGCGGCGATGTGGTTTTCCTTGATGAGAATGCCGTCGTGCAGGCCGCTGCGCTGGTTGGCGCCACCGCCGCACCGTACCGCGTATTTCTGCGCCAGGCGCAGCCCCGGCAAGGTCTTGCGCGTATCCATCACCATCGCCCCGGTTCCGGCGATGGCGTCGGCGTGGCGGCGCGCGCTGGTGGCAGTGGCCGAGAGGGTTTGCAGGAAGTTCAGCGCCGGGCGCTCGGCGCTCAGCATGGCGCGGGCGTTGCCGTGGATTTCGCAGAGGATCTGGTTGGGGGCGATGGCCTCGCCGTCACGGGCAAACCAGCGGATCTCGATGTGTTCGTCCAGCCTCTGGAAACAGCCCGCGAACCAGGCCGTGCCGCACAGCACGGCCGCCTCGCGGCTGATGACGGTGGCGCGGGCGCGTTCCTGCGGCGGAATGAGTTGCGCGGTGAGGTCGCCGCTGCCGATGTCCTCGCGCAGGGCGGCGGAGATGTTTTCTTCGATGGCTTGGGTTAGGTTCATGGTGGGTACGCTCGTCTTTTCCGATGTTGAATTCTACGATTTTTGCACCGTTTACGCCTGTTCCAGCGCGTATTGCCCCAGCCCGAAAGTCGCATTCTTGCCCGCATGCAGCCATTGCCCGAGGTGCAGAAAAGGCAGAAAAGGCGCCAGATCGCCGCGTAGCCGCCATTCCCCGGTCACGCCGCCCAGCGCCATCTTCTGCTGCTGGCGGTTCGACCAGCGCGTCCAGTCGCGCCAGTGCAGGTGTTTTTCGCTTTCAATGCGCTCGGCGAGTTGCGCCAGACCGGCGAAATCCAGCGCCAGCGGCTGGAGCGTATGAAATTCCGCCACCAGCGCCGTGCGTCGCACCAGAGCCATCAGCAGCTCACGCGCCGTCAAGCGCTCCGCCCCCAGCGGCTTGCCGTTTTCCTGCAAGCGCAGGGGCGTGGAAAAATGCAGCGTCACTTCACCCGTATCATGGAATGGTGGCAGGGGCAGGGTGGCCGGGTGTTCCTGCAACATGCCTTCAGCAGCAAGAAAGATCGCTGCCTCGCCATCCGGGGCCAGATGGGAAATGCGTTCCAGCCGTGCCGTGCCTTCGCCCTTGCCCACGCCATGCACAAAGGCGCGCTGCCAGGCCAACACGATGAAAGGCATCTGCCGGATGGCGTTGCCCGCCAGCACTACATGAAAGCTCAGCGCCTCTCCCGGCGCATAAGCGCGCTCGCCCCACGGTGGCGGCTCGATAACGTAAGGATTAGGAATCTGCGAAAATCTTTGCAGCGCGTGGTGTTCCGGCGGCGGGGTCTCGAAAATGCGCGGATAAGGGCAAGTGCGATACAGCCCGCAAGCCTTGCAGTCGCGCTCCCGCGTCATGCAGGTCACGCGCCGCAAGGCATTGCCGAAAGCTCCGCGCAGGGTGGAACCGGCATATTCCGGCAAATGCAGCGGCGTTTCGACAGTGAAGTCGAAACGGTAGCGGGCGAGGGGGAAAATGGCAGGAAAAGTATCTGGCATGACGTCGGTCACAAAACGCGCCGCACCGTGAATTCCTCCAGCCGCGCGCCGCACTGGCGCATGTCCTGCGCGGAAAGCTCGCGCCCGCGCAAGCCCAGCGGCAATTCCAGCGACAGGTGCAGATAGCGCGCCCCGCGCTCGCACACCTCGGCAGCCAGGTTCACCGGCAGCGAGCCGATCACCGTATCGCCGGGCATGACGATAGCCGGGTCGAGATGTTCCACCAGCGCATCGACGGCGATGTTTTCCTCGCGCGCCCATTCCTGGGCGCCGGGGTGGCGGGAGACGAAGTAGATGGTCATGGGGTTGCTGGTGTAGATTTTAGCGAAAACCGGCGCACAAAATGGGCGATGCGGCCCAATATTGCAAACCCCTCCAGAGGATTATGCATGATGGTTGCGCTCGGCATCCCACCCCTTGCAGGCCAGACCGACAACCTTTGGGATCGGGCGGCTACCGGTGCGGTAGTGGGCAATCATGCGCCGGGTCATCCCCAGCGTCTCGGCAGCCGTGGCCAGGGACAAACCGTTGCGCTGCATCCAGCGGTCAAACTCATGGGCCGTCGGCAATCCGGCTTGTTCCCTGCACAGTTCGTAAAGTCTATCCGCGCCAAGATCAAGGCCGCCTGGCCAACCCAGGCCGTGCCCCCACTCGTCGCGCATCATGCGGTCAAAAAAGGCGGGTTCGCACAAGGCATCAAAGGGTGGCGCGGTAAGTGCAGAAAGATCGGCTCGTAGTGTTTCGCCGGTACTCCACGCCACTTCCACGGTCAGCGTGCCGACGACGCGCGCGGCCAGGATGTTCGGTGGGGTTTTCATGGATTCAGCCTCCGGTATTCGTCAAGGTACTTCCGTTCGTTCGCTTCAATGTCGGCCAGCGCGGGCGCCAAGCGTTTCGCTGGCGTTACATTGCCCGAGAGTGTTGCGCGTGTCTTGATAGCCACAGAAACACGACTGCCATCCTTGAACAGAACATGCACATGAGGAATTCCGTGTTCGTTGCCATTGATACGGATACGCCAGTCGCTGATGGTTTCGTAATTCGTCACGATTCAAATCTAGTGCAATGATTACACTGCGTCAAGTTGCAGCGCCTCATCGCTGGCTTCTGCCAGAAAACGGAAGCGGGTAGCTGGAAAGCCGATCTGCTGCCCGTCTGTCAGCTTGATGAAAACCATGCTGCCTGTTGATCAGGCATGGGTGGCGAGCATTACAAAGCGCCTTCCAGTTGCCGCCACTGCGCCTTGATTTCCTTTTCCTTGCCGCCCAGAGTGAGGCGCGCTTTGGCCTGCTCGCGGCAAAGCGCTGCCAGTTCACACCGTTCGGCATCGCTCCAGCCGCTTGCGGGGTTGAGTGCGCTTGTCATGATCTGGCGCATCAGGGAAATCATCGGGCCACCGGGGCTGTTTTCCCGGTTCGGTTTGTTGGGCCGGTCGTATTCGGCCATTTTGGTGAATTTGTCGCGCAGGGCTTCGATTTCCTGCCCGGCTTGTGTCAGGCTGGCGCGGCGTTCGGCTTCAGCCTGGGCGACGGCGGCAGCTTCGGCTTCGCGGGCGGCTTGTTCAAGTCGTTCAGTGTGAAGTTTTGTCTGTATTTCTTGGAATACCAAGCGTTCGCGCATGAATCGTTCTTGTCTTCCCTTCATGTCAGATTCTGCGCCTTCGTCAGCCAAGTCACTCAGCCCTTTTTGCAATGGGCTTGGCGATGGTTTGCCAAACTCGAAAACTTCAACAAACACCCACCCGAACGGGAGGAATTCTTTGTTGTCGCCACAGAGTGTAGTGCTGATCGGCAGTGTTTCAGCGGTAGGGCGTTTCTCATACTTGGTTTGAATGCGCCGGTATTTCTCCGTGGTCAGATAGTCTGCTCCCGCATGTTTCCCGGTTCGTAACAAAAAACCCCGGCCCTCGTGGATGGCTTGTTCCACCAGCGGTAATATTCTGTCGAACCAATTGCCGGTGCCCACCCTACAAAGCATTTCCATCTGTTCTTTCAGACGGCCAAGGTAATAGCCATTACATGCCTTGAGAATATTGCCGATGGTGAAATTCTTAACATTGAATTCCTTATTTTTTTCTTTCCAGACATGGCGGTTTTCCAATAGGGAAAGTTCGGCACGGAATGCGCCAGCCATGAAGGGGGCAATACATTCAGCAAAATTCTGGCCGTGGTCAGGAACGGAAGTTTTTGTGTTGTCTCGACGGTGTCGGCTGTGGCGGGTCAGGATGCGGGTTGGTTCAGGGAATGTTTTATCCGCCAGGTGAGCGTCCGAAAATTTGAGCAGTCGCAACGGGTCGCTGGCGAAGCTGCCTTCCAACAGCCTGACTTGGGTAGATTTATTTTCCTTTTCCCTTTCCCATTTCAGGCCTGTGATTTTCTCTGCATCAGGGAATTTTTTCTCTCTGGCTTGTTGTTCCAATATTGCGGTGCGGATAGCGCCCTTTATGCCACTGCCGGGAAAAATTGGGGTGCCGGAAATATTGTCAAAAGCGGTGCGTTCGATAATGAGGGGAAATTGATTATTTTTGATTCGCTGTATCTGCTGTGCTTGAATGCCGACCTTCAACGGGATATAGCGTTCAGCCAATGCCTTCATGGTCTCCAAGTGTTCTGGATGGTGAAAGATATTCCAAAGCCCGTGAATGGAATTGCATTGTGCCAGTAATGCGTCACGTTGTTGTTTGCTGGGGAAAACCGATTCGCTGATGGCATGAAAGGGATATAAGCAATCATCCACCATGACGTAATTCGTCGGCTCATAATCCTCCCCGCAGCCCATATGCACCGGCGAGAGCGTTGAAATGACCAGTTCGTAGCGTTGCAGGAAGTTGTTCATGATTTGCCCTCCGGCAAATGCACGCCGATTACCGGCGCGTAGCCCTGATGCACGGTTTCCGGCAGGGCGCGGGAGAGGCTGCCGTTACCGCCCAGCCCCTGACCGGTGAGGGCGCGGGGTTCATAAGATGCCGGAGTCAGCACGGCGGCGCTATCCGCCAGCAACAGCGGCGTTTTCCAGGGCTGGCCGGTGGTCGCCGCCAGGTCGCCGTGGCGGCCAAAGCGGGTGAAGGGCTGGTAAAAGCAGCGCGCCTCCTGCCATGCCAAGCCTTGCGGGGCGCAGGGTGCCAGCGTCAGCCAGGCGTTGGCGTTGGCGACAGCGGGCGCTTCCCAGCCTGCCTGAAAATGGGCTACGGTGAATTTGCCCAGCCCGGTGCTGGCATCGCGGCCAAAACCGCTGGTGCCGATGGCGTGCCACAGCGCCTCGCACTCGCTGGCCGCCAGCCGTTGCTCGTCCAGCAGCAGATAGGCTGTCAGCGCCTGCCCCGGCACATGCCAAAATTGTTCCACGGTATAAGGCGCGAATTCACCCTTGCCAGTGGTGCCGGTGGCGCGGTTCAGCGTGTTGTGCGGCGCGTTGCCGGTCATCATGGGCAGCACATCCGCTTTCGCGTGGTTTTCCAGCCAGTCCGGCAAGGGGTGCGCCAGCGCCGCCAGCGGTAGCCATTGGCGCTTTTTCAGCGCCTTGCGGGCGGAAGGGTCGTTGCGCGCTTCGGAAAGCTGCCAGAAATGCCGGGGCAGGAGCGGCATGGGCAGATAGCCTGCCGGAAAGGCATCGGAAACCACCGCGAAGGGCTGGCCGTTGGTGTAGCCCGCCAGCAATTCCGTGAGCCGGGCCGCACCCAGTTGATGGCGTATCGTCCAGCACAACTGGCCGAACAGGGTATCGCCCTTCAGCGGCGTGGCAAAGGCGGTTTGCGGGATCAGCGTAACGCGAAAAGCCTGCATGGCGCATCCTCAGTTGAACGGCTTGATTTGCTCGAAACGCGCCTTCAGCGCACTGTCCGTGAGGTGGAATCTGATCTTGCCATAGCCGCGCGAGCCGGAACCGCCGATGCCGTCGAATTCCAGCAGCTTCAGGCCTTTCAGCACGGTATCCAGCAACTCGTCGCCGTCTCCGGCAAGTTGCTTGAAGGTCAGGCGGAAAGCAAAGCGCGCCCCGGCGGGAACGCGCTCGGTGTTGCGCGGGTGTTCCGCCGTGCCGGAAATGCGGTTGATGATGTTTTCCGACTTGGCTTCGGTGAGCAGCAGGTTTCTGCTCTTGATGTCATCCACCCAGGCTTTCTCCAGCGCGCAATCCCAGAATGACAGGCGGGTGGGGCCGATTTCCTCGGCCTGCTTGAGACTCAGGTCATCGCTGCCAGAGACGCCGAAAAGTTGCAGGATAGCCTTCACGTCGGCGTTCTGGCCTTTCTGGTAATCCGCATAGCCCAGCGGTTTTTCCTGCACCTGGCCGGAGCGCCACTCCAGCAGGCTGCGCATCTTGCCTTTCAGGCTGGAGCCGGGGATGTAGGGTTCGTTGGTATGCGGGTGTTTGATGACCGGGTTGTCGGTGCCGCCGATGTGCATTTCAGCATCGCCGGAGCCGATGTGCAGGCCGGTGAGCAGTTCGATGTGGCCTTCCAGTTGCAGCATGTGGGTGAGTTGCATGGTGTGTCCCCTTATCCTTTCAATCCCTTGTAGAAACCCATGAAGGCTTCCATGAACAGCTTGCAGTGGCGCAGGGTTTCCGCGCTGTTCACTTCCTTCAGGCAGTCGCGATACAACTCCCTGAATTTGCCGCTCACATGCTTGCGGCCTTCTGCGTAGGCAACCTTGGCGTTGAGCATCTTGATATAGGGTGCCAGCTCGGCGTATTTATCGTCGCTGGTTCCCACTTTCTCTTGCCACATGCACAGCTCGTCATAAAAACGCCGCAACTGCGTCGGCTTGTCCTTGTCTTTGTCCGGGCTACCCTGGGCGCTGTTGTTTGCGATCAGCTTCGCCGCCTGTTCGGCATAGTCGCTGAAGGTGTCCGGGTGTAATTCCTTGCCAAACCTGATAGTCATGCTTCCTCCGCCCAATCAATCCCGATACCGGTACAAATGCGTGAACAGCGCGATCTTGTATGCGCCACCAAATTTCAAAATGCCCTTTTCGCTGATTTCCGTGACCAGCTCGGCCTGGATGCGGCGGGCTTCGGCATCGCTTTTTTTCAGCTTGTCCACCACGTAGCGCCGCGTGCGATAGGCTAGGTGCGCGCGCCAGATGGCGTCTTCCGGCTTGTTGCTGGCGGCCTTGTCGGTCAGGTTGAGCAGGCCGTAGCGGTAGCCCATGCTGAGGTCATGGACGTCCAGCAGTCGATCCAGCGTTTCCCCGCCTGCCAGCAGCGCGGCGAAATCATCCCAGCCCACGGTGTGGTTGAAGGCGCAGACGGCGTTTTTCTGCTGGTCGCCTTTTTTGTGCTGTTTGGCCGCTTCCAGCGCGGCTTCCGCCGTTTCCGCCAGATAGCGCACCGGCAGCCCCGGCTTGGTCATCACCAGCCCGGCGGAAAAGGTGATGTCCGCATTGCCCGCCACATAGCGGGTAAATTCGCGCCGCATGTCATCCGCGAGTTTCAAGGTGGAATGCCACGGGCCGATGAGGAAAAAATCATCGCCACCGGCAAACACTGTATAAGTATCCGGGTAATGCTCCGCGCAATACCACGGCAGCCACACGGCAAAAAAGGCGTTCACCTGGCGCGACAGTGCCGCCATCTTGGCAAAGGTGGGTTCTTCCAGGCCGCGCTGGAACAGGGTGCCCAGGTTGTCGATGTCGCCTTTCAGCGTCATCAGCGCGCTTTGCCCCTGCCACTTGTCCAGCGTGGCATCGCGCGGGCGGCGGTCTTCGCAGGCGATGTGGTTGAGCGTCTTCAGGCGGTTATGCGTGGGGTCGAAATCGATTTCGCTTTCCCCTTTGCCGTACTTGGCGCTATCCCATTCCAGCCTGTCGGCATCGAATTCCGGCGCGTGGCTGTTGATGGCGCGGCGCGCATAGCCGTGGAACAGCGGCTGGGCGCCTTCGCCTTTTTGCGCCATGGAAAAATCCCAGGCGCGCAGCAGTTGGCCTTCGCGCGCTTGCTGGCCAAATTTGCCGCTGACTTCTTCATCGGCGGTGAACTGTACGCAGTAGCCGAAAATGGGCAGACGCAAGGCGCCGCTGCCGCCCAGCTTTGTGCGCGTCACTAGCAAGCGCGCCTTTTTGGTGAGCGATTCACCAGTTTTCACCTGGTCGGCGGAAAGCGCGCTGCGCTGGTTTTCATCCGCCGGCAGCTTGCTGTTCAGCTCGCAGGTGCCGTTGTGGTAGCGCGCCAGCGCATCGGCAAACACCGCAGGCTGGGCGCCGGGGCGGCATAGCGCATAGCGTTGCAGCTTTTTCTCTTCCAGTTGCGCGAACAGGGCCTGCATCAGGCCGCCAAAGGCGCGTTGCCCGCCGGAACGCGGGGATTTCACAAAGTCGTTGCAGCAGGCTGGCAGGCTGGCCAGCCCAATGCCCGCCTCGCCGAAACTGTGCTGCAAAAACCAGCCGTTGATTTCGTCTTCCACCCCGGCCAGCGCTGCGCGGGCAGCGGCGGTGTTGGGCGCCACGATCAAAAACTTGCCGGCGGCATTGACGATCTGGCTGGTGGGCGGCAGGCCCAGCGCATCCAGCACTTTCAGCGCCGCCAGCTCGGTGAGCAGCGAAACATAGAACGAGCGGCCACGCAGCAGCTTGGCGGCGTGCTTGTTGGTGTGGTTGCCACCCGCGAAAAGGAAATTCTGGATACCGAAAAAATCGCCCTGGATCAGCAGGAACTTGTCCGCTTCCCAGCCGGAGCGGTCTTTCATCGCCGCCACGGCCTGCGCGTCGCTGCCGCCCTCTTCATGGTGCCAGCGCCACAGTGCCACGGCCAGCGCTGCCGTGGCCTTGCAGTGGTCGTAGAGCGAAACGTCGGGCTTGGCGCCGAAAGCGGTGGCGGAAGGGATGGCCTGGGTAAAGGTGAGCCACAGTGCCTCAAAATGATCCAGCCACAGCGGCCAGTTGGCGTGATGGCTCATCGGAATGTCGTCCAGCCCGCGCAGGAATCGTTCCCACAGCTCGGCATATTCAGCCTGCGCCGGGGCATTCTCGTCCGCCTCGTAACCCGCGCGCGCCACGGGGAAGATCGTCTCCGGCGCTAGCGCTCGCAGCGGATAGCGCAGCTTCAGCGCGGCCGGGGTCAGGTGCGGGTGCTGTTGGGGGTTGAGGCTCACCTGTTCAAACAGCGTGAGTTGCCGCGCCTGGTAATGGTTGCGCCCGGTAGCGGTCTTTTCCTCGCCCGCGTTGTAGCGGTCGAAATCCTCGCGCTCGAAACCGGAGGCTACGCGGTCGGCGGTGGCGACCACCCATTGCAGGAAAGTGGCGGGCTTGTGGTGGCTGGCAGCCGCATTGATCAGCGAATCGGTGATTTCACCCTCTTTGTCCGAACGGCTGGCAAAGGGTGTCATGTCGTCACGAATCAGGTCAGGCAGGTGTTTTTCGATGAGGTCGATGGCCAGCGCCGAATGGGCCGCGTGCTGGTGGGTCCACCAGATGCGTCCACCCGCTTCCTGGCGCGGACAGTAAGTTTGCAGATGCGCTTCCAAGTCGGGGTGCCCGGTAAACACCCCCGCCCGTTCCGCGAATTTCCCCAGATCATGCAACAGCGCTGCCAGCGCCACGCGGCAGGAAGCGTCCAGCAACGGATGTTTTTCCATCTACTTCCCTTTACAGATAATTCATGTCGGCTGCACGAGACACGCCATGCAAGTCAGTACCAACGTCATTTCTCCCAACCAGCGCGCTCTTCCGCGATCTGCCGGTCGATTTCCTCGCGAGAGCGCCCGCTGCCTGGGCGTTGCGCTATGCGGGCAAACAGTGCTTCCAGATGTTGACGGCGTGCCGGGCGTTGGTCACTCTCGCACTCTTCCCTGAACAGGATTACCGCATCGGCCACGCCATCCGGCACCATGGCGGGCAACACACCGGCAATGCGGTGATCTTTTACATCGACCCTGATTTTCAGTGCTTGCATGAAGCATTCCCCTTTTACATGTCTGGCTTGCGCGGTGCTACCGCACGCAGATAATTCTTGTCCACCCCCGGCAAATAACCGCCTTCGGTGTGGTTGACCTTCAGTTGCCGGTGCAGGGCGACATTGCCGTATTTTCGCAGCCGGGCGTTGATCTTGCTGACAGTTTCTGCCACGCGCTGCGGAAAGTCCAGCGCTTCGAGCGGTTTTACATAGCCCGGCTTGGCGCTGGCACCCAGGTAATAGTCGTGGAAATCTTCGTTCAGGCTGGAAAGGTGCTTGGCGGGCAGGGCGCAGGCGTAGCAGGCTTCGCACGAGGCCAGTTGCGGGCGGCGGCAATTCAGCTTGGTGTGCTGGAGCAGCCAGCGGTAAAAGGCCAGTTGCAGGGGCGGCAGGAGGAGTGTGGCGCCCATGAAGCGCAGGCATTCGTCATCGAAGATCAGCGTGTCGCCCGCAGGGGCGGACTGGAAGCAGGCGCCGTCGATGAGGGCGATCTTGTGCAGCGCGCTGCCGTTGGGCGGTGGTGGCAGGATGCCGCTTTCCGCATCCAGCACCAGCGGGGTGTCGCCGGGTTTCAGGTAATGCGGGTGGTTTTCCAGGCGCGGTGCGGTTTTCAGCGCCCACAGGCCGTCGCCGCGCGCCTCGCGAAGCGTGAAGGCGGCGGCTTGCGCGGCCAGGGCGATCATCCAGTTCACCCCGCCGCCCAGCACTAACTGCATGGGCCGGGGGCGTTCTCCAACGCACAGAATACGCGCCAGAATCTGGCGGAACTGGCGCTGCGAAAGCTCGCCATCTTGCCCGTCCACGTCATCGCCATGCCAGAAAGTTGCTTCGCAAGGCGGCAGGCCGGCGTGTTGGGTGAGCGCCTTGAGTGCGTTCAGCCCCTGCGCGCTGCCCACGATGTGCAGGTGGCGCAGGGTATGGCGCTGCGCCAGCAGCCAGGCGGAAAGTGTGAGCACGGGCAGGGAAAGGCCCACGACGATGAGCGCATCGCTGGCGGGGGTTTCGGGGTTGGCGGGGCAGTTCATGGGGCGGAAGTATAGCCGCGAGCAAGGCCCAAGTGATGTTTGGCAAGCTTGCCAAACCGGGGCATTACAGGTAACCCAGGCGTTCGCAGGATTTGCGGTAGGCTTTTGAAAAGGAATGCGCCATCAGGCGCGTATCGCCCAGTTCGTAAAACGCCAGCAGCCCGACCAGATAATCCTGCTTGCCGAAATCGACGAAAGAAAGGGGCGGAAGATGCGCCTTGATGAGCGGGACATTGCACAGGGCGCGGCTGGTCCTTTTGTTTCCATCTGCAAACGGTTGCAGGTAGGGGATGCGGGTCAGCAAGTAAAAGGCGCTTTGCAGCGGGTCGCTGATTTTTTCCGCCACATCCAGGATATGCGCCAGCATCTTGCCGACATAGCCCGTGCCGGGGCGAAAGGGGGGCGCATAGGCGCTAAAGCCGATGATCACGTCGTGATAATCCCGGACAACGCCCTGGTATTCCCTGGCGAGAAAGTGGGGGGCATTTTTTAGCGCTTCGATGTCATGGTCGTCGGTCAGGCGCGCATGCACCTCGAAGACGCTCTCCAGCGAAAGCTGGTCATAAAGAAATTCAAAAGCGTTTTTATGGTTCAGAATCAAGAACGCATCGGAAAGCGGTTTGTCCTTGGCTTTTTCGCCATACTGGATCAATGCCTGCGTATCCAGCAGCGAATAGGTGCCGCCTTCCAGCACGGAAGAAGCGCAGGAAAAATCGATCAGAAAACGCAGTAAATCCTTTTTTTCCAGCGCACGAAAACGGTCAGTAATGGCGGGAAAATCCAGGGCTGGTGCGGGTTCCGGCGCCAGCCGTTCTTCCCGGTAAGGGGCAAATTTACGTTCCGTGTGGGGCTTTTCAAAATATTGCCGGGTCGCCCGAAATGGGTCGGCATCGCTGTATCTGCGCGCCGCGCCGTTTCCATAAGCTTCAATCAATCCCGCTTCCAATGCTTTCCGCAATTGCCGGTTGATGGTGGCGCGGCTGGTTTGCAGTTCCCTTTCCAATTGCGCGGGTGTGACGCCAGCGGGATGTTGGGAGATCACTTTAATCAGATTTTCCAGCATGACAAATTTAACCGACTAATTGAAAAAGGAATATTAGCCTGCTTGTCATGCACTGACAAGGTTTCAGCCCGAGACAACTTGCCCGGTTTCAACACCCCAGATTTTTTCCGGCAGCCAGCCTTCCAGTGTCTCCCGTATCTCGCCAGGCAGCCGGGCCATGCCCTTGCGCGCCAGATTCACCATCAGGTCGGCGCGTTCCCGAAGCGCGTTGGCAGCCAGCAGCACCAGCCCCGGATTGTCTTCCAGCAAAACTTGCAGGATGGCCTCTGCCTGCCGCAAATCCTTGTCGGCCTTGTTTTTGTGGCCGGATGGCCGAAGCTGGGATATCGCCAGCTTGTGCAGGGCGAAGCGGGCGGGGTCGGGCACCATGACGAATATCCCGGCGCCATTAAGCAGCACGGCAGGCTGGTGGTGCTCGATCAGGTAGTCCATATACTCCAGCGGTAGCGCGTGAATCGCAAAATGCTCGATCAAGACCGGTGCTTTTTCCGCAACGGTATCTTGCGTGGTAAGAAATTCGACCTTGAAGCCATCGCTGGCAATCAGCTCAAAAGGTTTGATCGCCGGATTGATCTGGCGCGGGATTTTCAGGGTGGAATCCACCTGTAGCAGGTCTTTCTGAAGATTTCTCCCGATACCGATGGAAATGCCGCGTGCCAGTGAAAAATCCATGTCTTCGGTCCGGTACAGGCCGGAATCGAAAGAAACCCCCAGCATGTTGCCGTAACAGGAAAAGGCAAACGAGCCAACCAGCGTTCCCCCAGCCGTGAACAATCCCGCCTGGGACAGGATGTCCATGATTTTTGCGGGGCGCCCTTTTTCCATCGCGGCACCGCTCAACGACAGCATGGCGACCAGCCTTCGGCGTTCGTCGAGGATGGGGGCGGAATCCGCTTTCACGGCCTTGGCCGTGGCGATTTTTTCCTGGATTTCCGGGGTGTCCCTACCAAGAAAAAATTGCTTGCGCGCACCGTCCAGTTGTCTGGTCTGGTAGTACCAGTATTTGGCGTTGCGGATTTTCTTGGCGACAAAACTCCCCCCGGAAGGCGAAGCAAAGCGGCTATCCATCACTTTCTGGAGCAGGTCGGCGTACAGGGCGGAACAATTTTCGGGGAGTCTGGTAATCACGTTATACTCACTTTAATTATTTCTGAGTATAACATCGCCTTGCGTCATGCCGCGAAGTATTTCATCCGACAGCTTGTGACGGCGGCCACGGCGTGACCAATCAAGTTCCGCTGTCAAGAATCATGACAATTTCCGAAACGTAGGTATTGCTCCTGTTTTTGATGACGAACAGCCATCCCTCGCTGGATTTGTAAACGCTGGTGTAGGTCATCTCACTGGCTTTCGTGTAGCCAAGTCCCGGAAGAACTGAATCAAGATAGGCCGGCGTAAAGCGCTCGTTAAAACACGACCTCAGGCTGCTGGGGCTGCTTGCGCCATAGTTGGTGAAGATCACGCCACCCAGGCAGGTGGCGTAGGTTCCTGCGTTGGCGGTGAAGCTCGCTGCCGAAAGAATGGCGGCACTTGCCAGGCTGGCTGAAATTTTTCTGATGTTCATTTTGGCTGTCCTTTTGCTTCGGGTGGGAAAAAGTGAATTCCTGAAGCAAAAGTGTAGGCGCAAGTCTGGTTGTGGCGCGTTTTTGGCAATCTTGTCAAATTGCCCGGCCTGGGAAATTGGGGTTTCTGCCCCCCCCCCCCCCCCCCCCCGACCGCCGGACCCTGTAACACCAGCACCAAGCTTATT
>CAZGOY010000007.1:73490-112569 GCA_964527565.1 uncultured Sulfuricella sp.
TTTTTGGGGAAATTTTTAAAATTGCCCGGCCGGGGAATTGGGGGTTTTTTCCCCCCCCCCCCCCCGCGAGTGGTCTCAATCCCTTTGAAATCAGGGCATTTTTCTTACGCCGACAAGAAGTGTGGTGTTGCCCCGACGATCGTCTCAATCCCTTTGAAATCAGGGCATTTTTCTTACCTGATTCAGTCCAATAACCACATGCTGGTCGAGAAGTCTCAATCCCTTTGAAATCAGGGCATTTTTCTTACATTGACCGACAAGATCAATGCAGGGCGCCAAAAAGTCTCAATCCCTTTGAAATCAGGGCATTTTTCTTACGGCAGGGCGCGACTGGTATAGGATTGTCAAGGGGTCTCAATCCCTTTGAAATCAGGGCATTTTTCTTACTCATAATACGTTTTCAATCAAACCTATCAAAGAAGTCTCAATCCCTTTGAAATCAGGGCATTTTTCTTACTGACATGGAGGGCACGTGCTTTGCCAACTGGCTGCGTCTCAATCCCTTTGAAATCAGGGCATTTTTCTTACTTCTAAATGAGCTATGTTAACGAAGGCAATTGGGGTCTCAATCCCTTTGAAATCAGGGCATTTTTCTTACAGGTTTCAGCCACAACAAAAATGATTCAGTATGTCTCAATCCCTTTGAAATCAGGGCATTTTTCTTACCGCGGTGCGAATCTTGTCTGAAAAATCAATTTGTTGCAAGGGGCTTTGGCGGGTTTTTGCGGCGCCGGGGGAGATGTCTTCGGTTTGCCATTGCGCGGGCAGGCCGGTCCACAGGATGCCGGCGGGGAGTGCGGCGCGGCCCAGGCGCTGGCGCAGGCCGCGCGCGGGGAGCGGATAGCAGCGTAGGTCGTCGGTTTTCGGGTCGATCAGGGCTTGCGCGCCTTGCATCAGGCTTTCCAGGTTGCGCTCGTCGGTGGTGAGAAAAAAGCCGCTGTACTGGATGGGCATGGCGATCTTCATCAGGTAGCGGTGCAGGCGGTAGAGCCGCTTCGGGCAGGTAATGTCGTAGGCGATCAGGTAATCGGACATGCGGGCTCCACTTCGTGCGGTTGCAGGCGATGGATGAGTGCGCGCGCGGCTTCTTCCAGCTGTTTGCGCGGGTGTTCGGCGAAGGTTTCGTATTCGCGGTAAAAGCGCTCGCGCCCGGCCTTGCCCAGCAGGCAGCCTTCCGCCGTGGTGGAAAAATCCTCGGCGCGCAGCAGCTTGTGGTTGAAGAGGCGCAGCGCCCAGGCATCCGCTTCGGGGCGCAATGCTTCGATGAGGTCGGAAGCCAGCGATTCGCGGCCAAAATCCAGCTGGTGGTAAAAGCCGATATAGGGGTCCAGCCCGCAGCCGTAAAGCGCCAGAACGGCTTCGGCATGCAGCAGGGTGTAGGCCAGCGAGAGCACGGCGTTGAGCGGGTCGCGCGGCGGGCGGCGGTTGCGCCCGGAAAAGTGCAGGCTTTCCGGCACAATGGCGGCCAGGCCGGTGAAATAGGCGTTGGCCGCCGCGCCTTCCAGCCCGCGCAGGCGGGTGAGGCTGTCCATCTCAGGCGTTTGCCGCAACATGCCGCCCAGCTGGCGCGTGGCGCGGGTGAGCTCGTAGCGGGCCAGCAGGTGGTTTTCCTTCTGGCTTTCGAGAAAGGCGGTCTGGCGGGCGATCTTGTCGGTGACCACATCGCGCGCGAAGGCCAGGCAGAAGGCGGCGTCCAGGCTGGCGCGATAATGGGCGATGCGCCGCGCGGCGTCGTTGTGCGGGCGCGCCAGCAGCAGGCTGGGCGTGGCCTTGCGCCCGGAAAGGATGATGACGCCGATGCCCGCCTGCCCCAGCTTGCCGAGCAGGCTGGAAGACAGGGTGATGTCGCCGCGCAGGAAAATGCGCGAAAGCGGCGCCAGCGGCACGGTGCCGATGCGTTCGTTGTTTTCGTAAAACACCAGGGCTTCGGCGTCGAGCTTGAGTTCGACGCCGCGCCGGTCTACATACAGGCTGGTCATGGTGGGTTTTCCATTTTTCTAAATTTCTCAGGCGATCATGAAAAAAGTGCGCTCGAAGGTTTGCGCCACGCCGTAACAGCGCACCTTCATGCGCTCGTCAAGCTGGAAGACGTGAATGCGGTCTTCTTCCGGTTCGATCAGCGCTGCCAGTTCGCGCATCACAGCGCGCAGTTCTGCTGCGGTTACCCAGCATTCAAAAGCAGACTTCTGCCCCGCCACCTTGTAGCCCATCAGCAGGCGGTGTACGGCGTACCAGCGGCGCGGGCAGGCGATGTCGTAGGCGACCAGATAAAGAATGCGCGACATGGGGGCACTTTTTTTCTTGAGCCGGGTGGTACATCAACCCGAATGCCACCTGACCCCGTGGGAGGGGCCTTGGCCCCGAGATTTTGACTGTTTCACGGCGGAACGGAAAAGCTCGGGGCCATACCCTGAAGGGCACAAGAGGCCCCTCCCACCGGCAAGGCCGCCTTTTCATGAAATTGCCGGTTTGGGTTCATCTATCAGCACTGCGGCGCGGCGCAGGGTGCGGTGCTGCTGGTTTTCTCGCCATCGGCAGGCGGCGCGGGCGGGACGATAAAGATGCTTTCCCCCATTTCAACGGTAATCAGCGGGGGATAATCGAAGGCTGCGCCGGAGGCGACATCCACCCCGGCGCCGATCACGCCGCCGAACAGGATGTTGCCGAAGGCCATGCCCTTGGTGCTCGATTTCACGCTGGCGATGCCGGGTTGGGTGCTTTCCTTTTCGCAGCGCACGGCGATGTCTTCCATGCTGCGGCGCACCAGGGTGGAACCGGGCGTGGTGACGAACCAGGTGCCCTTGTCGTTGCTCAGCTTGCAGTTGGCCCCGGCCACGGGGAAGCCCTTGAGGCGGGTTTCGACGGAAAGGCTCTGGTTATGGCCGGAGACGATGGAGGCGCAGCCGGGCAGAAAGCCCAGGGCGAGGGTAAGAAGGGTGAAATTTCTGAACATGGCGTGGCTCTCTTGCTGTTGTGGTGAGAGCGCATTGTGGGGGAGAAAACGGGGGTGGGGCGGGTTTGGCAAGGTTGCCAAAGTGGCAGGAAGGTATGGGGTTCAACACCCTGTCTTCGAACGAAGTTACAAGGCGGAACCCGCCTATTCCAGCGACAGCACCAGCCTTTTTCCCAGTACGCGGGCGGCCTTGTCGAGTTGCTTGAGGGTAGGCCAGTGGCGCGGGTCTTCCAGGCGCTGCGCCGCTGCCCACGAGGTTTCCATGGCGCGGGCCAGGTCGGAAATCGGCCGCTCGCCACGGGCCAGGCGCAGCAGCAGGGCGGACTGGACGGCGGGGTCGGGGGCAATGTAGTGCGCGCCTTCAATCGCCGTGGAAGGCGGAGGGATGACATCACCATGTTCCAGACGATATTCAAGGATCAGCGTTAGTACTTCTGCGCCATTGAACAGGCATTCCTCAATAGTTTCGCCCTCTGTAACGGCGTTTTCAATATCGACAAATTGCACAAAAAAACCAGAGGGTTCCTGTGGCTCAAAAATGGCCGGGTAACAGATGTTCATTTCAAGTTCACTCCTGTTTGTTTTTCAAGGTCGGCCAGCAGGCTTTTGCCGATGTCTTTTGTGCCATGCACGGGTATGGGAACCGATTTGCCGTTTTTGCTCATGAGGTGGTGGCTGCCCCGGACGCGGGCCAGCGTCCACCCGGCTTCCTTGAGTCTGGCGATGATTTGCTTGCCGTTCATGATTTGCAGGATATATCAAAATAGATGGTTGTTGCAGGGTTGATGCGGTGAAATCAACGGTAAACTTCGTGGCGATTGCCTACCCGCATGACGCGCACAATGATGTTCCGATCCTGAATGTCGCAAATGATGCGCCAATCCCCGACGCGATATTTCCAGTAATTTCCTAACCGTGATCCGGCGAGTGCTTCCCCGATGGCACGAGGGTCATCCAGCACAGCAACGCGCTGCCGCAAAAAACCAAGCAAGCGCAGCTGTATTGGCCGATCAAGTTTTTTCAGGTCATCCAGTGCGCCGGGATCGAATTGGATATCAAAGCCCAAGCTCGCGCTCCACTTCAGCCATGGGAATGGCTTTGCGATTCTGGCGTGCCCGCGCTTCTGCAAGGTAAAAATCTTCCAGGTCGTCGATATATTCCAGAATGGCTTCTCGGGCCAAAGCAGTCTTGGTGCGCCCGCTTTCAGCAGCAAGCAGGGTTAGTCGTTCTTCTATCGGGGCCGGCAGACGTATCGCAAGCATATCGGTATCACCGTGAAATTAAACGCTATACGACTATAGCATCTGGAAAAACATCTGGGCAGGGGCGGTTCAATTGCGGTGCGTCGGATTCAGGGTATCGCCTTGATGTGCTGTTCCAGTGCTTGCGTCAGTTTTTCCGGGTTTTTGAGAATTTGCCTGGTTTGTTCATCCTCTTTCTTTTTCTTCTCGGGTTCATTTCTCGAAATGGGAACGCTGCCGTGGGCCAGCGTATTGCGCAGGTTTTTCAATTGGTAGTAGGCGTCCGGGCAATTACCTGATTTTTTGAAGGCGCTGGCAGCTTCATCGCGAGCACCATAGTCAATGGCGTTTCCACCGTTTTTTTCAACAAGGGCGCTTTGCCAGGCTTCAAAGGCAAAAATCGCCGCGCGCGGGTAGTCCTTGCCCTTCAGGTAGAAGCGCGCGAGATTCTTCTGTATGACTGACAATCTGTCTTCCCGGTGCCAGCCCAGCCGTTTTTCCAGTTCGCCCCGGAACAGGTTGGTGAGTGTGGCGTGGTTTTTGTTCAGGTGCGGTATGAAAGTGGCTGTTTGGCGGCGTGCGTCAGCAATGTTGAAGGTGCGCTCAAAAAATGCCACCTTTTCAAGCACGCCGGTGTATTCCTTCGCCATGCCGTCCTGGTGCAGCAGCGGAGCGAACGGGCTAACGTCTCCATCCTTGTCATAGCTGTGCAGGGCACGCAGCCAGTCGGCCATGCGTAGCAGGCCATCAAGCCGCAGCACCGGGGTGAGGCCGGTCTGCGGGTCGGTCATGTCGTGCGCGCCGTAATACATGCCGTCGATCTTCACGCGGCGCACGGTTTCCAGATAGAGGGCGCTCATCAGGCCGAGCATGGGCAGGTGGCGGAAGCCGTGGGTGAGGTCGAGCATGGCATGGTCGTTTTCGGCAAATTCTTCGGCGATGATCTGCAAAATCTGCACCTGTTCGGCATCATCGCGGCCATAGGGGATGATTTTCAGGCGACAGGGCAGGCCTAGCTTGCCGGATACCATGTCGGCAATGCTGTCCAGTTGGGCCTGGGTAACGCTGTTGCTGGCGGCGCTTTCTATCAGGGCCAAGCGCTCGTCTTCCTGCACGGCACCCGGCTGCAACGATTCGATCAGCACCTCCCACATGCTGCCAGCGGTGCCCAGCATGACCAGTTTGTCTGGCTTAACGTGCGCTGCCAGCGCCAGGCCGAAGTATTTGGTGGTTTTGCGGGTGCCGTCAAAATCATAAGTGGCATCGCGGTAGTTGCCATTTTCTGGGGCCTTGCCGAGAAAACTGACCAGGGTGGTTGTCATGTCTGCTCCTTACGCGGAAAAACGGGTGGGTGAACGAAGCTTACCATGCAATCAGGGGGGCTTCGTGGCGGTTTTCCCGTGCAGGGAACTGTCTTGGCGCGGGCGTTTCATGCTATCCTTCCAGCCTTTGAAAAATTGTCATTTAGCAACTTGAGGGACAGGAAATGCAAACTGAAAACGTAAGCGCGCTGGAAAGAACACTCGATTTCTCGGTGCCGATGGCGCAGTTCGAGGAAGAAGTCAAAAAGCGCATTCAGCGTCTGGCGCGCAAGGTCAAGATGGATGGTTTCCGTCCCGGCAAGGTGCCGTTGAAAGTGGTGGAACAGCAGCACGGCCACGAAGTGCGCCAGGAGGTGTTGGGCGAATCGGTGCAGCAGCGTTTTACCGATGCGGTCAGGGAGCAGAACCTTAAGGTGGCGGGTTATCCCCGCATCGATGCCAAACCGGCGGCGGAGGGTGCGCAGGAAATGGCCTTCAGTGCGGTTTTCGAGGTGTATCCCGAAATCGTCCTGGGCGACATCAGCGTGGCGATGGTGGAACGCCCCGAAGTGACGGTGACCGACGAAGACGTGGAAAAGACCATCGAAGTGCTGCGCAAGCAGCGCGTGAGCTATGCGCCGGTGGAACGTGCCGCAGCGGCAGGCGACCAGGTGGAAATCGACTACCGTGGCATGATCGGCGGCGAGGAATTCAAGGGCGGTCAGGCCAAGGGCTACAAGCTGGTGCTGGGCAGCGGTCACGCGCTCAAGGATTTCGAGAATGCCGTCATCGGTATGAAGACCGGGGAGAGCAAAACTTTCGACCTGGTTTTCCCGGAGGATTATCACGCCAAGGAACTGGCCGGGAAGACGGCCACTTTCGAGGTGAAGCTGGACAGCGTCGCGGAGCCGCAATTGCCCGCCGTGGATGCCGATTTCGCCAAGACTCTGGGCATCGCCGACGGCGACCTCGGCAAGATGCGCAGCGAAATCAGGGTGAATGTGGAGCGCGAGGTGAAGCGCCGCGTGCGCGCGCAGGTCAAGGAAAAGGCCATGCAGGCGCTGCTGGAAGCGACTTCGTTCGAGCTGCCCAAGGCGCTGATCGAGATGGAAATCGAGCGTTTGCAGAGCTACGCCGCCGAGGAAATGGGCTTGCGCGGCGCGCAGAAGGCCAACCTGTCGCTGCCCGCAGCAATGTTCGAAGACCAGGCCAAGCAGCGCGTGCGCCTGGGCCTGGTGCTGGCGGAAGTGGTCGGCGCCAACCAGCTGCGCCCCAGCCCGGAACGCGTGCGCGAGCTGGTCGAGGAGCATGCGGACAGCTACGAAAACCCGCAGGAAGTGGTGGCTTGGTATTACTCCTCGCCGGAGCGTCTGTCGGAGGTGGAATCCGTTGCTCTGGAAGAAGGCGTGGTGAGTTGGGTGCTGGAGCGCGTCAAGGTGGCCGACAAGGCAATCAGCTTCGATGAACTGATGGGGAACGTCCAAAAAGATGAACAATAATTCCGTGTGGGAACCGCAAAGCATCGGCTTGATCCCGATGGTCGTGGAGCAAAGCGGGCGCGGCGAGCGCGCTTACGACATCTATTCGCGCCTGCTCAAGGACCGCGTGGTTTTCCTGGTGGGTCCGGTCAACGATGTCAGCGCCAACCTGGTGGTGGCGCAGTTGCTGTTCCTGGAATCGGAAAACCCGGACAAGGATATTTTCCTCTACATCAATTCTCCCGGCGGGTCGGTGACGGCGGGGATGGCGATCTACGATACCATGCAGTTCATCAAGCCGGATGTCAGCACGCTGTGTATCGGCCAGGCGGCGAGCATGGGTGCATTCCTGCTGGCCGCCGGCGCGTCCGGCAAGCGTGCCTGCCTGCCCAATTCCCGTGTTATGATCCACCAGCCGATGGGCGGTTTTCAGGGACAGGCGTCGGATATCGAGATTCATGCCAAGGAAATCCTCTATTTGCGCGAACGCCTGAACGGCATGTTGTCCAGACATACCGGGCAGCCTATCGAGACCATCGAGAAAGACACCGACCGCGACAACTTCATGAGCGCGGAAGATGCGGTAAAGTACGGCCTGACGGACAAGGTGCTCGAAAAACGCATTGAAATTGCGGCGTAAACATTCCTGAGGAAGAGATAGATGGCAAACAAATCGGACGCAGACAAACTGCTTTACTGTTCGTTCTGCGGCAAGAGCCAGCACGAGGTGCGCAAGCTGATCGCCGGGCCGTCGGTTTTCATATGCGACGAATGCGTGAATCTGTGCAACGACATCATCCGCGATGAAATCCAGGCGGATGAATCCAAACCCACATCAAGTGACCTGCCGGTCCCGCAGGAGATTTGCCAGATTCTCGACGAGTACGTCATCGGCCAGCCGCTGGCGAAAAAGGCGTTGTCGGTGGCGGTTTACAACCACTACAAGCGCTTGCGCAACAATAGCGACAACAACGGAGAGGTCGAACTCTCCAAAAGCAATATCCTGCTGATCGGTCCGACCGGCTCCGGCAAGACCCTCCTGGCGCAAACGCTGGCGCGCCTGCTCAACGTGCCTTTCGTGATTGCCGACGCCACGACCCTGACCGAGGCCGGTTATGTCGGCGAGGATGTCGAGAACATCATCCAGAAACTGTTGCAGAAGTGTGATTACGACATCGAAAAGGCGCAGCGCGGCATCGTCTATGTCGATGAGATCGACAAGATTTCCCGCAAGTCCGACAATCCGTCGATCACGCGCGACGTATCCGGTGAGGGCGTACAGCAGGCATTGCTCAAGCTGATTGAGGGCACCATCGCTTCCGTTCCGCCGCAGGGAGGGCGCAAGCACCCCAACCAGGATTACGTGCAGGTGGACACCAGCCATATCCTGTTCATCTGTGGCGGTGCCTTCAGCGGCCTGGAGAAGGTTATCCAGAATCGTTCTGAAAAGGGTGGTATCGGTTTCGCCGCCGAGGTCAAGAGCAAGGATGACCGCAAGGCGCTCGGCAAGATCTTGCGCGATGTCGAGCCGGAAGACCTCATCAAGTACGGGTTGATTCCCGAGTTCGTCGGACGCTTGCCGGTGGTGGCTACTCTGGAAGACCTGGACGAGGATGCGCTGGTGCGCATCCTGACCGAACCGAAGAACGCGCTCACCAAGCAATACCAGAGACTGTTTGCCATGGAGGGCACCGAGCTTGAATTCCGTGATCAGGCGCTCCAGGCTATTGCCAAAAAGGCGCTGGCACGCAAGATCGGCGCGCGCGGCCTGCGCTCCATCATGGAGCACACCTTGCTGGATACCATGTTCGATCTGCCTTCGCTGAACAACGTGACCAAGGTGGTAGTCGATGACGGCGTTATCAACGGCGAGGGCAAGCCGCTGTTGATCTACTCCGAACCGGACAGGCTGGCCGACTCGGCTTGACGGGACGTCTACTTCGTCACGCGCCCGTTTCCATCGTTCCTTCACAGGGGACGGGGCTGACCGCATCAATGCCGGCTTTTTCTCCCGTTTGTGGCTGAGAGAAAGTTAGCCCAGCCGTAATGACCGTTAGGATTTTTCCATGACTTCGCATTCACTTTTATCCGCTGATCCTTTACTCCTGCCCTTGTTGCCGTTGCGCGATGTCGTCGTGTTTCCGCACATGGTGATCCCCCTTTTCGTCGGGCGTCCGAAGTCCATCAAGGCGCTGGAGGTCGCGATGGAGTCCGGCAAGCACGTCATGCTGGCGGCGCAGAAGTCGGCGGCCAAGGATGACCCCGCGCCGGATGACCTGTACCGGGTAGGTTGCGTGGCCAGTATCCTGCAAATGCTCAAGCTGCCTGACGGTACGGTGAAAGTGCTGGTGGAAGGCAATCAACGCGCGCTAATCGGGCGCTTCGAGGATCAGGGCAGCCATTATGCCGCCGAAGTAACGCCCAGTCTGGCGCAGGGCGATGTCGAAGAGCACGAAGTCGAGGCCTTGCGACGCGGCTTGTTTGCCCAGTTCGACCAGTACGTCAAGCTCAACAAGAAGATTCCTCCGGAAATTCTCACATCGCTTGCCAGCATCGATGAAGCAGGGCGTCTGGCCGATACCATTGCGGCCCACCTCCCGCTGAAGATTGAGCAGAAGCAAGAAATCCTGGAAATGCTGCCGGTGCGCCAGCGGCTCGAACATATGCTCGGCATTCTGGACGGGGAAATCGACATCCTCCAGGTGGAAAAGCGCATCCGCGGCCGCGTCAAGCGCCAGATGGAGAAGAGCCAGCGCGAGTATTACCTGAACGAGCAGGTCAAGGCGATCCAGAAGGAACTGGGCGACGTCGAGGAAGGCGCCGACCTGGACGAGCTGGAGAAGAAAATCCAGGCCGCGCAGATGTCCAAGGAAGCGCTCGCCAAGGCGGAATCCGAGCTGAAAAAACTCAAGCTGATGGCGCCGATGTCGGCAGAAGCCACAGTGGTGCGTAATTACATCGATATTCTGACGAACCTGCCGTGGAAAAAGAAAACCAAGATCAGCAAGGATCTCAAGGCCGCTGAAGGCGTGCTGGAAGCCGACCATTACGGCCTGGAAAAAGTCAAGGAACGCATCGTCGAATACCTTGCCGTGCAACAGCGCGTCGATAAGCTGAAGGCGCCCATACTGTGCCTGGTCGGCCCGCCCGGCGTGGGTAAGACCTCGCTGGGGCAGTCGATAGCCCGCGCCACCAATCGCAAGTTCGTGCGCATGGCTTTGGGCGGCGTGCGCGACGAGGCGGAAATCCGCGGCCACCGCCGCACCTACATCGGTTCCATGCCGGGCAAAATCTTGCAGAGCATGACCAAGGTGGCGGTGCGCAACCCCTTGTTCCTGCTGGATGAGGTTGACAAGATGGGGATGGATTTCCGTGGCGACCCTTCCTCGGCGCTGCTCGAAGTGCTCGACCCCGAGCAGAACCATACTTTCGTCGACCATTACGTCGAGGTCGAATACGATCTTTCCGACGTGATGTTCGTGGCAACCTCCAACACCATGAATATCCCGGCGCCGCTGCTTGATCGCATGGAGGTGATCCGCCTTTCCGGCTATACCGAGGACGAGAAAATCGCTATCGCCATGCGTTACCTGTTGCCCAAGCAGATGAAAGTGCATGGGCTGAAAGCCAGTGAAATCACGGTGAGCGAAAGCGTGGTGCGCGACATCGTGCGCTATTACACGCGCGAAGCCGGGGTGCGTAGCCTGGAGCGCGAGATCGCCAAGATTTGCCGCAAGGTGGTGAAGGCGCTGTTGCTGAAAAAGAGCAAAGGCAAGATAGCCGTGACCACACGCGGTCTCGATAAATATCTCGGGGTGCAACGTTACAGCTACGGCATGGCCGAGAAAGCCAACCAGGTGGGGCAGGTTACCGGCTTGGCTTGGACGGAAGTGGGCGGCGAACTGCTGACCATCGAAAGCGTGGTGGTGCCGGGCAAGGGCAAGATGATAACTACCGGCAAGCTGGGCGATGTCATGCAGGAGTCGATCCAGGCAGCCCTGAGTGTGGTGCGCTCGCGCGCCAGGTCGTTGGGGGTTGCCAGCGACTTTTACGAGAAAAAGGATATTCACATCCATCTCCCGGAAGGGGCTACGCCCAAGGATGGTCCGAGTGCTGGGGTGGCAATATGCACCGCCCTGGTGTCGGTGCTGACCGGCATCCCGGTACGCGCCGATGTGGCCATGACCGGTGAAATCACCCTGCGCGGCGAGGTGTTGCCCATCGGCGGGTTAAAGGAAAAATTGCTCGCGGCGCATCGCGGCGGGATTAAGCTGGTGCTGATTCCCCAGGAAAACGTGAAAGACTTGGCGGAAATCCCGGACAATATCAAGAACCGTCTGGAAATCCAGCCGGTGAAATGGATCGACGAAGTGTTGAGCCTGGCGCTGGAGCGTAGGCCGGAAGCGTTGCCGGAAGGCGAGGCGCTACCCTTGGCGGTGGTCGAGAAAAAGTTGGAGGAAACGGTCGCCACCAAGCACTGAAACCGAAGGGGTAGGGGGAAAGGCCGGGCAGGGCTGTCGAGCGCTTGACAGTCCGATTTGCGCCTTGATATAAAGATGCGGCAGGATTCAGGAAGTGCAGTGGCATACCATCGTTTGTCAACCAGCCCGGACCGGCGAGGAAAATCAGGTGGCAACCGGGAAAATACTGAAAGGGGAGCATAAGTGAATAAATCGGAATTGATTGATCAGATTGCGAAATCCGCCGATATTTCCAAGGCTACGGCAGGGCGTGCCTTGGATGCCACGATTGGCGCGGTGAAATCCGCCCTCAAGAAGGGCGGCATGGTAACCCTGATCGGTTTTGGAACCTTTTACGTCGGCGAGCGTGCTGCACGTAGCGGGCGCAATCCTCAAACCGGCGCTACCATCAAGATCAAAGCCGCGAAAGTACCGAAATTCAGGGCTGGCAAAGCGCTCAAGGATGCAGTAAACTGACGGACTTCGGGTGCTTAGCTCAGCTGGTAGAGCGTCGCCCTTACAAGGCGAATGTCGGCGGTTCGATCCCGTCAGCACCCACCAGTAATAAACCGTGCAACACCAATAAAGACGCCCCTTCGGGGGCGTTTTTGTTCTCCATTCCTGATAATTTTAGTCCATCAAAAATAAGCCACCATAACGCCCTGAGTGTGCCCATTTTGTGCCCAAGCAATGACGGGGTTTTGCACGGGGTGAATTTCCTGTTCGTATCCCGGCAACTCAATGATGGCATGACAAAACCAATTTTCTTGCATCGCCAATAATCCGTGACCAATAATTCAGCAACCTGAGTTCCTTGCTTTTGGCGAATGCTGAGATACAATGCATCTCAACAACAAAAGGAGGCCGTTATGGCTACCACCACGATGGTCCACGTTCGCGTGGATGAACAAATCAAGGCGCAGGCCACGGAAACGCTGGCTGCGATGGGGTTGTCCGTCTCCGACGCCGTGCGTGTATTCTTGACACGCGTTGTGGCCGAGAAGCAGTTCCCGTTCGCGCTCAAGGTGCCGAACGCTGAAACCCGTGCAGCAATGGCAGAGGCCGATGAGATTGCGCGCTCGCGCCACGCTCGCTTTGGTACTGCTGTCGAACTGTTTGATGACCTCGAAAAGAACAGCGGCAAGTAAGCGCGCCTCGTTACCGCGTGCGGCGGACTATGCAAAGTCCTTCCTGAAGGATTGGGAGCGATTGTCTCGGGCTGGCCGGTATGACATGAACCGGCTCAAGGAGGCAATGCTACTGCTGATCGCCAATGATGGCCCGCTCGGGGCTGAGTGGCTCGATCATCCATTGGGCGGCGGCTGGGAAGGGCATCGAGAATGCCATATTGGCGGCGACTTTCTGTTGGCGTACAAGCTCGATGACAACGGAAAGCATGGCTTGATTGTGTTCGTGCGCGCTGGTACGCACGCCGAGCTGTTCGAGTCTGTCAGCACGGGCGCGGACAACACGCTTTCCCTGGGCGGGGGTATCCGCTACGCCGATTTGGCGTTGCGTAAATCCTCCAGCAATCTCATTCTCGACACCGGCAACGGCGAGAGCATCACCTTCCAGAACTGGTTTGCCGCCCCGACCAACCGCAGCGTGCTTACCCTCCAGGTGATCGCCGAGGCGATGAGTGAATTCGACGCCAATTCGAGCAATCTCCTGCTCAACAAGAAAGTCCAGGCGTTCGATTTCGCCGGGCTGTCCAGCCGTTTTGACGCCGAATTGGCGGTGAACCCTACGCTGAGCAGTTGGAGCCTGATGAACGCTTTGTTGGATACCCATTTGTCCGGCAGCAACGATGCAGCGCTGGGCGGCGATCTGGCCTACCAGTACGGCAGGAACGGGATGCTGGCGGGCATCGGCGTGACGGCGGCGCAGGAGCTCATCTCCGCCGCCTGCTTCGGCAGCCAGGCGCAGATGCTGCGGCCATTGGCGAGTTTGCAGGAAGGGATGGTGAGGCTTGGGTGATCGGAGATGAGGGGGAATCATAGTACTCACAATGGGCATCCTCGCCGGGTGCCCGCCACCTTGCTGCGACTACGGTGGGAAGGAGTGATCAGCGGTTCCGTAGCTCTACCGTAACAGGAAAATGTAGCATGACACAACCCATTACCACCCTGCACCCCGATGCCCTGGACTTCGCCCCAGGGTTGCTCGCCATCCAGGAAAGCCCGCCGGCGCGTCTGCCGCGCGCGGTGATGTATCTGGTGCTGGGATTATTCTTCATCATGCTGGCCTGGGCGGTGTTCGGCAAGCTGGACATCATCGCCAGCGCCGAGGGGCGGCTGGTGCCGCAGACTTACGTGAAGATCGTCCAGCCAGCGGATGCCGGGATCGTCCAGGAGATACTGGTCAGGGAGGGGCAGGCGGTGGTGGCCGGGCAAATCCTGATGCGCATGGATACCCAGTTGACGGATGCCGACGCGCGTACCATCGACAACGAACTGCGTCTGAAGGCGATGCTGCTGCGCCGGATCGATGCTGAGCTGGCCGGGCAGGATATGGCGCGGCGCAAGGAAGACTCGCCCGAACTGTTCGCCCAGATCGGGAACCAGCACCGCGCCCATCGCTAGGCTTATCTCGACGCCGTCGGCGAGGAAAGCGCGACCCTCGACAAGGCGCGCCACGACTTGCATTCCGCCGAGGAAACGCTATTCAAGCTGCGCCAAGTGGTGCCGATCTACCGGAAAAGCGCCGCCGCCTACGAGAAGCTGGCGCTGGAACATTTCGTCAGCGAGTTGGCGGCGCAGGAAAAGCAGCGCGACAAGATCGAGAAGGAGCAAGATTTGCTGGCGCAGGAATCGGTGGTGGCAAGCCTGAAGGCGGCCATCGCCGCCTCGGAGAAGAAGCTGGCGCAGATCACCTCCGCCTACCGCAGCCAGTTGCAGAACGAGCGGGTGGAAACCGAGGCGCAATACCATAAGCTGCGCCAGGACAGCGCCAAGATCGAGCACAAGAGCAACTTGCTCGAATTGAAGGCGCCGCAGGACGGGATCATCAAGGACTTGGCGACCCACACTCGCGGCACGGTGGTCTCGCCCGGCACCGTGCTGATGACCCTGGTGCCGCAGGATGAGCCGTTGCAGGCTGAGGTGAGGGTACACAACGAGGATGTCGGTTTCGTCTATCTGAACCAGAAAACCCGGATCAAGCTTGCCGCCTATCCCTTCCAGAAATACGGCATGATCGACGGCACGGTGATCCATATTGACGCCGATGCCGGGGATGGGACACAGGTGGATAACGGCAAGGAGCAAAAGACTGTCGCGCCGCCCGCCTACAAGGTGCTGGTACGCCTCGACGCGCAGCAGCTCGACCTCGACGGCGAAAAGCTGCGTTTCGCGCCGGGCATGCAGGTGGTGGCGGAAATCCACCAGGGGCGGCGCACGGTGATGGAGTATTTGCTATCGCCGGTGCAGAAGGCGTTCCACGAGGCGGGGCGGGAGCGATAGTCTTGGTGGCTTCACATGAGAGGCGTAGATCGGATTACTCTGGAATCCTGGTCCTTAATGTCTTTTAGGGTGCGTCTGCGGGAGAAGATCACGTTGAAAATGTCATCAAAGCGGCCACCCGATAACAACCGGGCCAGCCGCTTCCTCTGCCTAAATGAGTTCCATCACACCACTATTCAGGGTTGACCAGGGGCGGAGCAATTGCGCCTGGTTGCTCAGTTGCTTTTTGGCGTGCTCGTAGCCGATGGCGATGATTTCCTCGGCGCGCCCGAATTCCAGGAAACGGATGTGGCCCAGCGGCGGCTGGATCAGCACTTCCGGGCGGTCGAGTCCCAGGCGGGTTTGCGTGATGCGCGCTTCCATGATGTTGATCGAAGCCAACAGCACTTCGAAGATACTGGGCAGCGCTTCCTCGGAGGAGAGCCAGCGCGTGAACTGGCCGGAGAGCGGCGTCTCTCCGGCGAGCAGTCTTTGCCTGAGTTCGCCCATCGAGGCGCGATATTCCCCCACCCAGCGTGCGAACAGGGTGCTGGCCGGGTTGCCCTCTTCGGCGCGCGGGTTTCCGGCAACCGGCTGCTCCTGGTTCAGCAGTGGTTTCAGGTTCTTGCCGGCGACGATCTGGTGGTTGAGATCGACTGCGATGACGATGTCTGCGCCCATGGCACGCGCGACGCTCACCGGCACCGGGTTGGTGAGGCCGCCGTCCACCAGCACCCGCTCGCCGCTGCGCACCGGGGTGAAGATGCCGGGCACCGAGATGCTGGCGCGTACCGCCTCGATCACATCGCCGCTGGCGATGACCACTTCCTCGCCGCTGGCGATGTCGGTGGCGACGGCGCGGAAAGGCTTGAGCAGGGCTTCCAGGGTTTCGGCGCGCACGTGGTCGCGCACCAGTTCGCTGATCTTCGCGCCGTCGAGCAAGCCGGATTTGGGCAGCACTACGTCGAAAAAGGACAGGGTTTTTTTCCAGTTGAAAGCCTGGAAGGTGGCCTCCAGTTCATCGAGCTTGTCGGCGGCATACACCGCGCCGATCAGCGCGCCCATACTGGTTCCTGCGATGCAGTCGATGGGGATGTCCGCTTCCTCGATGGCGCGGATCACGCCGATGTGCGCCAGCCCGCGTGCCGAGCCGCTGCCCAGGGCCAACCCGATGCGGGGGCGTCGCGCCGCGCTCATGGTTGTTTCGCGATTCCGGGTAGTCCGCCGCGCAGCAGGTCGATCACCTGCTGTGCGATGAGTTGCGGATTTTCGAGCTGATTTTTGTAGTCCGGCATGAAACGGTGCACCGGCAGCACCTCGAAGGGGAACACCACCAGGCCGATGAGGCTGACGGCCAGCAGGTGGGGGTCGCGCTCCGGCGCGAGTTCCACGGCGAGACGGCACAAGCCGCTGAACATGTCCTGGAAAACGGTGTTTGCCAGGCTGTGCTGGCGTTGGCCGTCGTCGTCCAGCATCACCCATTGCATCAGGCGCAGGTATTCCCGCTCGCTGCCCAGCAGTGCGGCCAGTTGCGCGACGAAGGCTTCCAGGCGCTCCCAGGGGGGGGCATCACTGTCCAGCAGTGCCTTGAGCGGGCCCATCCTTTCTTCGAAGGCGTGGGCGACGGCACCCAGGTAAAGCTGCTCCTTGTCCGGGAAGTGGTGGTACAGGGCGGCGGGCGTGACGCCCACGCCGGCGGCGATATCGCGCATGGAAACGCCGTGGAATCCGGCGCCCGCGAAGAGCGCCATCGCGTGTTCCAGTACGGCCTCTCGGGTATTTCTTGAAACTTGCTTCACCATTGAACTTCGCCTATCATTCCGAAACGTTGCTTAACGAACGTTTAATTAGACATTAATTCCGCTTGCCCCGCAAGCCTGTTTATCCGGTTAAACCGGAGCGCTATTGAGGTACTGCCAGTGAACGCCATCAAAAAATTGACCGTCCCGATATTCCTGTTGAGCGCCGTTCTTGCCGGTTGCGGCTCCGGCGACAAACCTTCCGCCGCTGCTCCCGGCGCCGGGCCGGGGGGCGCAACGCCGCCTGCCGAGGTCGATGTCGTCACCGTCACCGTGGGGACGCAAACCCTGACCCAGGATCTGCCGGGGCGCTTGCAGGCACGGCATACTGCCCAAGTGCGGGCGCGGGTGGAAGGCATCGTCGAAAAGCGGCTGTTTGCCGAAGGGTCGGATGTCAAGGAGGGCATGACCCTGTTCCAGATCGATGCGCGCACCTACAAGGCTACGCTGGATGCCGCGCGTGCCGACGCCGAGGCTGCGCGCCTGGTGGTGGAGCGCTACCGCCCGCTACTGGAAGTCAAGGCGGTCAGCCAGCAGGAATTCGATGCCGCGCAGGCGCGCTACAAACAGACGCAGGCCGCCGTGGCGCGCGCCGAACTGGACATGGAAAACACCCGCGTGCCGGCGCCGGTTTCCGGGCGCATCGGGCGCACGCTGGTTACCGAAGGCGCATTGGTCGGCAGGGGCGAGGCCACGCACATGGCCACCATCGAGCAGGTCAACCCGATCTACGTCAATTTCACCCAGCCGGGCAGCGAACTCCTGCGTCTGCGGGCGGCCATGAAATCCGGCAGGCTGAAGCGCGCCGAGTCGGGCAAGGTGGAGCTGCTGCTGGAGGATGGCAGCCTCTATCCGCATGCCGGCAAAATCCTGTTCTCCGACCTCGCGGTTGATCCAGGCACCGGCGCCATGTCCCTGCGCGCCGAGTTTCCCAACCCCTTGCGCGAATTGTTGCCCGGCATGTTCGTGCGCATCCGCTTCCCCGCCGCAGTGGCCGACCATGCCATTCGCGTGCCGCAACGCGCCGTGCAGGGCGGGCCGCAGGGCCAGTCGGTGATGCTGGTGACGCCCGACGGCAAGGTCGCGCCCCAGCCGGTGAAAACCGGCGGCATGGCGGGTGGCGATTTCATCATTGCCGAAGGGCTGAAAGGGGGCGAACAGGTGATCGTCAACGGCTTGCAGAAAGTCCGCCCCGGTGCGCCGGTGAAGGCCGTGCCGTGGAATCCGCAGGCGATTACCCAGCCTGTCAGCCAGCCCGCTGCAGAGCAAAAAAACAGCGTCGGCAAGCAGAAAGAGGGTTAAGCGATGTTCGCCAAATTTTTCATTGATCGCCCGGTGTTCGCCTGGGTGATCGCCATCGCCATCCTGCTGGCCGGGGCACTGGCGCTCAAAAACCTGCCGGTCTCGCAATATCCTTCGGTGGCGCCGCCCGCGCTGGACATTTCCGTGATCTATCCCGGCGCGGCTTCGCGGGTGGTGGAAGAAACCGCCATTGCCCTCATCGAACAGGAAATGAACGGCATTGAAAACCTGCTCTACATGGATTCCGCCTCCCAGGTGGGCACCGGCACGGTGACGCTCACCTTCAAGCCCGGCACCGATCTCAACCACGCCTCGGTGGAGGCGCAGAACCGCATCAAGCGCATTGAGGCGCGCCTGCCGGACGACGTGCGCCGCGTCGGCGTCACGGTGAACAAGACGGCGCGCAATTACGTGATGATCGTATCGCTGTTTTCCCCCGACAAGAGCATGAATAACGTCGATCTGGGCAGCTATGCCGCCGCCAGCGTCTTGAACCCGATCCGCCGCGTGCCCGGCGTGGGTGAGGCGCTGCTGTTCGGCACGGAATATTCGATGCGCATCTGGCTCAAGCCGGAAAAACTCCAGGGTTACAAGCTCTCGCCCGCCGACGTGGCGCGCGCGATTCGCGCGCAGAACGTGCAGATTCCCACCGGCGAGCTTGGCCAGTTGCCGGCGGCGCCGGGGCAGGAGTTGAACGCGGTGATCGTCACCCAGGGGCGTTTATCCTCGCCGGAAGAGTTCGGCAACATCATCGTGCGCACCAATGCGGACGGTTCCACCCTGCGCGTGAAGGACGTGGCGCGCGTGGAGCTGGGCGCCCAGGACTACTCGGTGGCCGCGCGCATCGACGGCCAGCCCACCGCCGCTATTGCCGTGCGCCTGTCGCCCGGCGCCAATGCGCTGGAAACGGTGCAGGCGGTGAATGCGCGCATGAGCGAGCTTGAGCGTTTTTTCCCCAAGGGCGTCAGTTGGACGGTGCCTTACGACACCTCGAAATTCGTTGAAATTTCCATTCGCGAAGTGGTCAAGACCCTGGCGGAAGCGATCCTGCTGGTGTTCCTGGTGATGTTCCTGTTCCTGGAAAACCTGCGCGCCACCCTGATTCCCACCATCGTCGTGCCGATTGCCCTGGTCGGCGGCGCGCTGGGGCTGTACCTGTTCGGCTACTCGATCAACGTGCTGACCCTCTTTGCCATGGTGCTGGCCATCGGCATGGTGGTGGACGACGCCATCGTGGTGGTGGAAAACGTCGAACGGCTGATGACCACGGAAAATCTCTCCCCGCGCGAAGCCACGCGCAAGGCCATGGACCAGATCGTCGGGGCCATTATCGCCATCACCCTGGTGCTTTCTGCCGTGTTCGTGCCGATGGCCTTCTTCGGCGGTTCCACCGGAGCGATCTATCGCCAATTCGCCGTCACCCTGGTGCTCACCATCCTGTTCTCGGCGCTGATGTCCTTCACCCTGACGCCGGCCCTGTGCGCCAGCCTGCTCAAGCACCAGCCGGGCAAGGAAATGATGCCCACGCGCGGTTTCTTTGGCTGGTTCAACCGCTTCTTTGCGCGCACCACCCAGGGCTACACCAGCTGGGTGGGGCGCGCCCTGAAGAAGACCGGGCGCTACCTGGTGCTCTACGCCGTCATCCTGGGCGCCACCGGCTGGCTGTTCGGCAAGCTGCCCGGCAGTTTTCTGCCGGATGAAGACCAGGGCTATTTCATGAGCATCATCCAATTGCCGCCGGGGGCGACCACGGAACGCACCCTGGCAGTGCTCTCGCAGGTGGAACAGCATTACCTCAAGCAGCCGGAAGTGAAGCATGTGATCGGCGTGGCGGGTTTCTCCTTTTTCGGGCGCGGCCAGAACGCGGCTATCACCTTCGTGCGGTTGAAGGGCTGGGACGAGCGCCCAGAGCAGACCAGCACGGCGCAATCCCTGGTGCGCAAGGCCAACATGGCTTTCTTCGGCATCAAGCAGGCGATGGTCTTCGCCATCAATCCGCCGCCGATTCCCGAACTGGCGGCAGCCGGCGGTTTCGATTTCCGTTTGCAGGACCGCGGCGGGCTGGGGCGCGACAAGCTGCTGGAAGCGCGCAACATGGCGCTGGGGCTGGCCATGCAGGACAAACGCCTGGCCGGGGTGCGCCCGGAAGGTCAGGAAGCGGCGCCGCAACTCTATCTCGACATCGACCGCGTCAAGGCTGAAACGCTGGGCGTGGCCATGGCCGACTTGAACGACACCCTGCAATCGGCGCTGGGCGTGGCCTATATCAACGACTTCGTGCGCCAGGGCCGCATCCTGCGCGTGCAGATGCAGGCCGAGGCCGATACCCGCCGGAGCATGGAAGACATCCTCAAGCTGCCGGTGCGCAACGGGCGCGGCGAGATGGTGATGTTGTCCGAACTTGCCAAGCCGCAGTGGGTGGCGGGTTCGCCCAAGCTCGACCGCTACAACGGCCTGCCCTCGATGAAAATCGCCGGGATGCCCGCGCCCGGACGCAGCACCGGCGAAGCCCTGGCAGTAATGGAAGAAATCGCGCAAAAGCTGCCGCCGGGCATTGGCTTCGAGTGGTCGGCCACCTCTTTCGAGGAACGCATGTCGGGCACGCAGGCGCCGCTCCTGTTCGCCGTTTCGCTGGTGGTGGTGTTCCTCGCGCTGGCCGCGCTCTACGAGAGCTGGTCGATCCCCTTCGCGGTGATGCTGGTGGTGCCGCTGGGCGTGTTCGGCGCGGTGCTGGCGGTGGACTTGCGCGGGCTGCCCAACGACGTGTATTTCAAGGTGGGCCTGATCGCCATCATTGGCCTCTCTGCCAAGAACGCCATCCTGATCATCGAATTCGCCCGCAAATTGCAGGACGAGGGCATGGGCCTGATCGAAGCCACGCTGGAAGCCTGCCGCCTGCGTTTCCGTCCCATCCTGATGACCTCCATCGCCTTCGTCGCCGCCGTGGTGCCGCTGGCGCTTTCCACCGGCGCGGGCGCCGAGAGCCGCCACGCCATCGGCACCGGCGTGATGGGCGGCATGATCGCCGCCACCGTGCTGGCGGTGTTCCTGGTGCCGGTGTTCTTCGTGGTGATCCGGCGCATCTTCCCCGGCCACGCCAGAATTCATGGGGAGAACGACCATGCATAAATTTATCCGCAGCAACTTGCCGGCAGCCTTGCTGGCGCTTTCCGGCTGTTCCTTCATTCCCGCCCACGAACGTCCCGCGGCGCCCGTCGCGGCAAGCTGGCCGGCGCCCGCCGCCGGGCAACAGGCGCTGGCCGGCCTGACCTGGCAGCGCATGCTGCCCGACCCGCGCCTGCAGGCGCTGATCCAGGCCGCGCTGGAACACAACCGCGACCTGCGCATCGCCGTTGCCCGCGTCGAGGAAGCGCGTGCTCTCTATGGCATCGCCCGCGCCGACAGCCTGCCCACGCTGAATCTCAATGCCTCGCGCAGTGTGGCGCACACCCCCGGCGACCTCAACGCCAGCGGCCGCTCGCAAACCAGCCGCCGCAACGACCTAGCGCTGGGCGTGGCGGCCTTCGAAGTGGATTTCTGGGGCCGGGTAAAAAGCTTGAGCGAAGCCGCGCGCGCCGCTTTCCTGGCGACCGGGGAAGCGCAGGCGGCCTTCCGGCTGTCCCTCGTCGCCGACGTCGCCCAGGCCTATCTCGGCGTGCAGGAACTCGACGAACGCCTGGCGCTGACCCGCGCCACCCTGGAGAACCGCAAGGATTTGCGCTTCCTGATGCAAAAGCGGCGCGATGCCGGGCTGGCAGGCGATCTGGAGTTGCTGGCTGCCAGCGGTGCCTTTGAGTCCGTGCGCGCCGAGCTTGCCGCCCTGGAACGCAGCCGCACCCAAGCCGCCAACGCGCTCGCCCTGCTGGTGGGCAATGAACCGCAAAACCTTCCCGCCGGAAGGCGTCTGGGCGAGCAGGGCATGGCGTTGGACATCGCCGTGGAGGCGCCTGCCGAAGCCTTGCTCTACCGTCCCGACGTGCGCGCCGCCGAACTGAGGCTGATCGCCGCCAACGCCAACATCGGCGCGGCACGCGCCGCTTTCCTGCCGCGCGTCGGCTTGAACCTGGGATTCGGCCTGGCGGGCGCTTCCCTGTCCGGGCTGTTCGATGCCGGCAGCGGCGCCTGGAGTTTCGTGCCCAGCCTGGCCCTGCCGCTGTTCGACGGCGGGCGCATCCAGGCCGGGGTCGATGTAGCCGAGGCACGCAAGGTGATGGCGGTGGCCGAATACGAAAAAACCATCCAGCAGGCCTTCCGCGAAGTGGCGGATATCCTGGCCGCGCGCGATCAGCTCGCCGAGCAACTGAACGCGCAGGAGGCCGCGGAAACCGCCCAGGCCGGGCGGCTCAAGCTGGTAACCGCCCGCTACCAGGCCGGGGCGTCGAATTACCTGGAAGTGCTGGACGCCCAGCGCGACGCCTACGCCGCCCAGCAAGGCACGCTACAGACGCGCCGCGCGCTGCTGGCTTCCGCCGCGCAACTCTACAAGGCGCTGGGCGGGGGGCGCGGCGTGGAGAATTGAACCCGGATTTTCCTGGATTCAGCACCCGTCATGGCCAAAGACAAACTTGCTGGAATCATGCTCAATCACTATGACTAACTCCGATTAAACAAAAAGGGGCAAGTCTATTTAGACTCGCTTGACGAATCGGGAAAATCAGTCGGCGCAATGACCGGCGGCTTCAATTTTGCCTTGGTCGCCAGCTTTTTAAACTTCTGGTCGAGTGTCGCCAGAGCTTCGCAGCCCATCGTACCGGCATGGTGCAAGGCATCAGCGAAATCAAAACCCGACTGATAGTATTGGAGCGCTTGTTGAATGTCAGACTGCCTTTCAAAATTCATATTTCGTACTGACAGCAGCGCTTCGAATGATCTCACGATGGCTGGCTTATCCAGCGAATACGCGCCGCGCAACACCCACTCAAGCTCCAGCGTCACCGTAAGCGGCACGAACAAAGCATTGCCGGTGTCAATGAGCGCAACCGCCTGGCTGGCCTTCACTGGATCGTCATTGGTCACCAGCCTTGCCAAAATATTGGTATCCAGCGCAATCATGATTTGGCGGCGTATTTGGCCACGTCCATTTGTTCCGCAGTAATCGCCGGGCCGGTGTATCCGGCAATGCCAACACAGTCGGCGGCGCGTTTGGTCTTTTTGGCGTCATCCACCAACGCTCTGAACCCGCCGCCATCGGGCAACACGTCCAACCTCGTGCCAGGGGTAATGCCCAGCAGCCGACGTATCTCTGCGGGAATGACCAACTGGCCTTTTTCAGATACCGTTACAATCATGATGGACTCCTGAATTTATCTTGCCCCATTTGAGCGTACTTGATAGTAGCACATTGGCTTACTGTGGTAAGCGATAGACGGCCACTTGCAAAAAAAGGGGGCAGATTTATTTTCCAAGCTATGACCACGCGGCAACCTGACCGGGTAGGGATAGGAGATAAATAAATCCGTCCCCTTTTCCTGACCGCTAGTCCTTTCCTGACCGGGTAGGGATAGGAGATAAATAAATCCGTCCCCTTTTCCTAGTCCCTTTTCGCTATATTCCGGCCCGCTCGGGAGGAGCGGGAGTGCTCAGGCAGCGTGGGACAGCAAGCTTTCGTAAGGAATCTTCAAGCCATCGTGCAGGCGCTTCACCATGCGCAGGCTCAGGGCGCGCTTGCGGTTGAGCACCTCGGAAACCCGGCCGCTTGAGCCGATATAAGGTTCCAGATCCTTCGCCGCCAACCCCTGTTGCTCCATGCGGAACCTGATTGCCTCGACAGGATCGGCCGGGCCGATGGGATAATGTTTGTTCTCGTAAGATTCCACCAGCGCCACCAGCACTTCCATCTCATCCGCCTCGGGGGAACCCTCGGGCGCCTGGAAAATGGATTCAAGGCGGGCGAACACCGTCCGCAAATCATCATCGTTTCGAATCGGCTTAATATTCATTGACGGTCTCCACATCGATCATGTCGTAACGCGCATGCGTGCCGACGAATTTCACCCAGGCAATCCCCGCCCGGTACTGCATTTCCACTACCAGCCGATACTTGTTGCCGGCAATGTTGAACACCACCCGGTTATTGCCGCAGATGCTGGCATTCCGATAATGCGCTTTGATGTCCTGCGGCGAAACCCAATTCGCCTGCGCGGCCTCGTCGTACCAACTTTCCAGCGGGCCTTGCGCGTCAGCGCATCCGGGACGTTCCAAGAACTTTCTCAAAGTGCTTTTGGCAATAATGCGCATGCCGGAATCTTAACTCCCAATACGGGAGCAATCAAGCCGCATCGAGACAAAGTCTGCACTGGCGACGACCGAAGGAAGTGCAGAGCAAGGCGCCGTAGACGGAAAAACCCCCGCAGCCTTGTGAGCGACGGGGGTTTTGGTTGTTGCGCCCTCGGTGGGTTGAGGGTCAGGGGGTGGTTAAATGACCCTGGCCCCTTTGGCCTGTGATTTTTTGGTTGAAATGGCGCGGCGTCTGGCCGCCAGCAGATGGTATATAGCCGAAAGTGAATAATTGCGCAATAGCTGAAACCCTATAATAGCCTGATAGCCGATAGCTTTAGAATCGCCGCCATGATGGATCAACGCATCAAACAGGCGCGGTTGGAAGCGGGATTGAGCCAGGCGGGGCTGGCGCGGCAGCTGTATGTGACGCAGCCGACGGTTTCCGACTGGGAATCGGGACGCAAGGCGCCGCACGTAAGGAATCTGGTGCGCCTGGCCTTGCTGCTGGGGGTGGATTTCGAGTGGCTTTCCACCGGGCGCGGCGAAATGCGCGCGCTGCCGCCGGCTGTTCGCGATGCCGCTGCCGGGAACTGGGCGATTCCCGAGGACGAAAGGGACCTGCTGGCCTGCTACGCCAGCCTGAAGGCGCCGCAGCGCGAGGCCTTGCGGGCGTTCTTGCATACCTTGACGGGGTGACGGCAGCCGTCTGGGCTTTCTAACCCGAACGTTTTATATATGTATCTTCAACCCGTGGGAGCGGCCTTGGCCGCGAGTTCTTTGGTTCCGGTGAGGAAAAGTCAAAATCTCGCGGCCAAGGCCGCTCCCACGGGGTTGGGTGGTTTTCATGAAATATCCGGGCTAAAAACGGGCATGGTTGAAAATCCGCCCATATCCCCCTATCCTGCCCGACTCACGTCATCTGGAAGCACCGATTTACCCACCCCCGCATGAAGCAACTCGCCGATACGATCAATTCCCTCTTTTCCGCCGACGGCCTGCTGGCCGCTGCCATCAAGGATTTCCGTCCGCGCCAGCAGCAGCGGGAAATGGCGCAAGCCATCGCGCGCGCGCTGGCCGAAAATAAAATCCTGGTCGCCGAGGCCGGCACCGGCACCGGCAAGACTTTCGCCTATCTGGCGCCGGCGCTGCTATCCGGCGGCAAGGTGATTCTTTCCACCGGCACCAAGACCTTGCAGGATCAGCTTTTCTCGCGCGACATTCCGGCGATGCGCGCGGCGCTCAAGGTGCCGGTGTCGGTCGCCATGCTGAAGGGGCGCGCCAATTACGTGTGCCACTTTTACCTGGCGCGCGCCAGGGCGGAGGGGCGCTTCGTGACGCGCGAAGATGCGCTGTACCTGCCGAAAATAGAGCGCTACGCCCGGACCAGCCAGAGCGGCGACAAGAGCCAGTTGGGCGAGGTGCCGGAGGATGCGGGCATCTGGTCGTTCGTCACCTCCACGCGCGAAAACTGCCTCGGCCAGGAATGCGCCCATCACAAGGAATGCTTTGTGCTGGAAGCGCGCAAGCGCGCCCAGGCCGCCGACGTGGTGGTGGTCAACCATCACCTGTTTTTCGCCGATGTGATGCTGCGCGACGAGGGGCTTGCCGAACTGTTGCCCGCCAGCAACGCGGTGATTTTCGACGAGGCGCACCAGTTGCCGGAAACCGCCAGCCTGTTCTTCGGCGAAAACCTCAGCACCCACCAGTTGCTGGAGCTGGCGCGCGACGCACAGGCCGAGGCGCTGACCTCGGCGAAAGATTTCGCCGATCTGCCGAAAGGCGTGGCGAAACTGGAAAAGGCCGCGCGCGACCTGCGCCTGGTTTTCCCGCAGGAAAGTGGGCGTCTGCCGGTGCAGAGCGCCGAGGCGAAAAAGGGTTTCCGTGAGGCGCTGGCGGATGTGCAGGCCGCCCTGATGGAACTCAACGGCTTGCTGGAAAGCCAGGCGGAGCGCGCAGAAGGGCTGAAAAATTGCTGGCAGCGCGGCGCGGCTTTCGCCGACCAGTTGAAGCGCTGGGCGGGCGATGAAAACCAGGAACTGGTGCGCTGGGTGGAACTGTTCAACCGGGGCTTGCAACTGAACGCCACGCCGCTTTCCATCGCCGAAATCTTCCAGAAACAGATCGGCGGCCAGCCGCGCGCCTGGATATTCACTTCGGCGACCCTGGCGGTGAAGCAGAATTTCAGTCATTACCAGGGGCAGATGGGTTTGCTGGAAGCCACTACCGCCTGCTGGGACAGTCCCTTCGACTACGGTAACCAGGCGGTGCTCTACGTCCCGCAGGGTATGCCGGAGCCGAATACCGACGGCTATACCGCCGCCGTGGTCGAGGCGGCGCTGCCGGTGATCCGCGCCAGCGGCGGACGCGCTTTCCTGCTGTGCACCAGCCTGCGTGCCATGCGTGCCGCCCACGAGTTGCTGGCGGCGGCGTTCGAGCGGGAAGGGCTGGAATTTCCCCTGCTGATGCAGGGGCAGGCGGCGCGCAGTGAGTTGCTGGAGCGCTTCCGCAAGCTGGGCAATGCCGTGCTGGTGGCCAGCCAGAGTTTCTGGGAGGGCGTCGATGTGCGTGGTTCCGCCTTGTCGGTGGTGATCATCGACAAGCTGCCGTTCTCGCCGCCGGACGACCCGGTGCTGTCGGCGCGCATCGAGAAAATCAACCGCGAGGGGCGCAATGCTTTCATGGAATACCAGTTGCCCCATGCGGTGATTACCCTGAAACAGGGGGCCGGGCGTCTGATCCGCGACGAAACCGACCGCGGCGTGCTGATGATCTGCGACCCCCGGCTGCTGACCAAGCAGTATGGCCGCCGCATCTGGCAAAGTTTGCCGCCGATGAAGCGCACCCGCGAACTGGTGGAGGTGGAGGCGTTTTTTTCCGGGGACGTCACGCCTGTTTCCGGGCCGGATATTCCCTTGCCTTAACGGCGAAACGGGTATTTTGTCCGCGACAGCGCACACGCTTACCGGCTATAATCTCGCCCCTGACCGCAACCGTGGCCGGATGGTTTAGCGGGCGGCACGCCGGAACGCAGTTTGCGTGAAGCAACAAAAAACCCCGGAAACGTTGTGTTTACGGGGTTTTAAGTGATTTGGTGCCCAGAAGAGGACTCGAACCTCCACAGTGTTGCCACCGCTAGGACCTGAACCTAGTGCGTCTACCAATTCCGCCATCTGGGCAATTCAGGAAGCGCGCACTTTAATAGGGAAAACTTATTTTGTCAACGACGAAGAAACACAAAATCCGCGAGCAGGACCCCTGGCTGGAGCGTGAACGCGCTCAATACGAGGATCCGCTGCCAAGCCGGGAATTCATCCTGCAAATCCTCACCGAGCAGGGCGTGCCGGTGACCGACGAGGAGCTCGCCGGGCTGCTCGACATCCGCAAGAACGAACGCGAAAATTTCAGCCGCCGCCTTGGCGCGATGGTGCGCGACGGCCAGATCATGCGCAACCGCAAGAACGCGATCTGCATGGTGGACAAGCTCGATCTCATCAAGGGGCGGGTGATGGGGCACGCCGACGGCTTCGGCTTCCTGGTGCCGGAAGACGGCAGCGACGATCTGTTCCTCAACGCCAAGCAGATGGACAAGGTGCTGCACGGCGACCGCGCCATGGCGCGGGTCACCGGCCTGGACCGGCGCGGGCGGCGCGAGGGCAGCATCGTCGAGGTGCTGGAACGCGCCAATGCCCGCCTGGTGGGCAGGGTGCACAACGACCACGGCATTTATTTCGTGGTCGCGGAAAATCGCCGCATCAGCCAGGATATTCTCATTCCGCCGCATGAAACCATGAAGGCCAGGTCCGGCCAGGTGGTGACGGTGGAAATCGTCGAGCAGCCCAACAAGCACTCCCAGCCCATCGGCAAGATCGTCGAGGTGTTGGGCAATTACGCCGACCCCGGCATGGAAATCGAAATCGCCCTGCGCAAGCACGACCTGCCGCACGAGTTTCCCAAAGAAGTGCAGAAGGTGGCGAAGAAGTTCGCTCCCCAGGTGCTGAAAAAGGACATCAAGGGCCGGGAGGACATCCGCCATCTGCCGCTGGTGACCATCGACAGCGAAACCGCGCGCGATTTCGACGATGCCGTGTATTGCGAAAAGGACGGCAAGGGCTGGAAACTGTACGTGGCGATTGCCGACGTCAGCCACTACGTGCAGCCGGGCGACGATCTCGACCGCGAGGCCTACAACCGGGGCAATTCGGTGTATTTCCCGCGCCGCGTCATCCCCATGCTGCCCGAGGAACTTTCCAACGGGCTGTGTTCGCTCAATCCGGAAGCGGATCGTCTGTGCATGGTTTGCGAAATGAACGTGGGCGCCGGCGGCGAAATCAAGCGCTACCGTTTCTACCCCGCAGTGATGTGGTCGCACGCGCGCCTGACCTACACCAAGGTGGCGGCGATGCTGGCCGACGCAGACGGCGAGGACGCGCGCCAGAACGCGGCGCTGTTGCCCCACATCAACAACCTCAACGCCCTCTTCAAGGTGCTGCTCAAGGAGCGCGGGGTGCGCGGCGCCATCGATTTCGAGACCATCGAAACCCAGATGGTGTTCAACGACCAGGGCAAGATCGAGCGCATTGTGCCGGTGCATCGCAACGACGCCCACCGCCTGATCGAGGAGTGCATGCTGGCGGCCAACGTGTGCGCTTCCGATTTCCTGCGCGAACACGAGCATCCCACCCTGTATCGCATCCACGAAGGCCCGACCCCGGAAAAGCTGGAAAACCTGCACGAGTTCCTCAAGGAATTCGGCCTCGGCCTGACCGGCGGGGACGAGCCGCACGCCAAGGATTACGCCAAGCTGCTGTCCAAGGTGAAGGGGCGTCCCGACGAGCAACTGTTGCAGACCGTGATGCTGCGTTCGTTGCGCCAGGCCGTGTACAGCCCGGACAATGTCGGTCATTTCGGTTTGGCCTACGAGTCCTATACCCACTTTACTTCGCCCATCCGCCGCTATCCCGACCTGCTGGTGCACCGCGCCATCAAGGCGGTGCTCACCGGCGAGAAATACAAGCCGGGCAAGTGGGCCGAACTCGGCGTGCACTGCTCGATGACCGAGCGCCGCGCCGATGATGCCACGCGCGACGTGGAAGCCTGGCTGAAGTGCTACTACATGCAGGACAAAATCGGCGAGAGCTTCAGTGGCAGCGTCAGCAGCGTTACCGGCTTCGGTCTTTTCGTGGCGCTCGACGATGTCTATGTCGAAGGCCTGGTGCACATCACCGATCTCGGCAAGGACTATTTCCACTTCGACGCCGCCAAGCACCAATTGGCCGGCGAGCGCAGCGGGCAGCGTTTCCGTCTGGGCGACCGCGTGCGCGTCAAGGTGGTGCGGGTCGATCTCGAATCGGCCAAGATCGACTTCCAGTTCGATCCGCTGGCGTCCGCCCCGGTTGAAGCCGGGGAAGACGGGCAGCCGGTGCGCAAAGGTCGCGCCGGAACCGGCAAGGCATCGGGCGGCAAGAAAACGGGGAAAGCAAAATGAGCGGCGTCCTGATCTACGGCTTTCACGCGGTCATCAGCCGCATTCGCCACAGCCCGCAGGGCGTGACCGAACTCTACCTGGAGCGCGAGCGCCAGGACGGTCGCATGCAGGATTTGCTGCGCCTGGCGGGGGAGAACAACATCCGCGTGATCCTCGCCGAACGCCACCGCCTCGACAACATGTCCGGGCATGCGCGCCACCAGGGAGTGGTCGCGGTGATCGCTGCGCTGCCGCAATACCAGGACATCCACGACGTGCTGGAAAAACTCACTGAACCGGCGCTGCTGCTGGCGCTTGACGGCGTGCAGGACCCGCACAATCTCGGCGCCTGCCTGCGGGTGGCCGATGCCATGGGCGTGCATGCCGTGATCGCGCCCCGCGACCGCGCCGTCGGTCTCAACGCCACGGTGCGCAAGGTCGCTTCCGGCGCGGCGGAAACCGTGCCCTTCATCACCGTCACCAACCTGTCGCGCACCCTGCGCGAATTGCAGGACGAAAACATCTGGGCGGTGGGCATGGCCAGCGAAGCGGAGCAGGAACTGCACACCCTCAAGCTCGACGGCGCCCTGGTCTGGGTGCTCGGCGCCGAAGGCGAAGGCCTGCGCCGCCTGACCCGAGAAACCTGCGCCCAGCTCGCCCGCATCCCCATGCACGGCAGCGTGGAAAGCCTGAATGTCTCAGTAGCGAGCGGAATTTGCCTGTACGAAACGCGGCGGCAGCGGAGTCTGGCGTGATTTCCACATTGATCCAGCCCGAACCTTCATGACTTTCACCGAGCCTCGTGGGAGCGGGCTGGCCCGCGAGTTCTTTGGGGCAGCCGCAAAAATTCAAAATCTCGCGGCCAAGGCCGCTCTTGGTGTGCCCGGTTGAGTCGGTTGAAAAACCACCAGAAATTTGAGTATTCGACCGACGGGTGCGTCAAAAAAACGGACCGGGCTGAACTGGGTGGGGCAGAATCGGATTTTTCTACAGCTTCGTTAGGAGCCTATGAGTACTTCTACCATCGTTACTCTCATTGGGTCCACAGCAACTGCCGTGGCAACAGTGATTCTTGCAGTTCTCACCGGCAAGTATGTGAAGTTGACTCACGCATTGGTCGAGGAAACACAGAGCGCCAAGTTCCCGAATGTCTTCGTTGATATTGAATTTGATTCATACGATGTCAAATTCATAGTGGGGAACGCTGGTTCTTCCCCGGCGTTAGATGTTCGATTTACAGTCCAGGATTCGGTGCCGTGGCGTCAAATCGAGAACTTTCCTTGCGGTATTGCATCGCTGTCAATCGTTCAACATGGCATCAGCTATCTTGCCCCAGGACGCATTCTCAAATTTCTCGCCGGTTACGTTCAGCATGACATTGACTTCTTCGCTTCCGGCAACACAATTGAAGTCGGCTTAACCTTCAGCACTGAAACGGGAAAGACTGTAAGTCGGCAGTTCTCAATTGACCTGCATTCCTACTCGGGTGTTCTTTATGAATCATTTATAGCGCCTGAACGGGAGGTTGCAATAGCAATTCGAGACGCAGAGTCCCACCGTTCCTCACTCAATCCAGTAAAAAATATCATTTCCTCGTTTTCTAAGAAGTCCTGCCCTTCATGCGGCGAGCGAATTGCATCTAGTGCTAAGAAATGCCCGAAGTGCCACGAATTCATTCACGTGGAAGCAGATGCACAAATAAATTCCTCTCAAGAAACGCCACTCAAATGAAGCGCAGAGTCAAGTCTAGCAAGGTGGCGCGTTTTGTCAGATGCCGCAGAAGTAAGGGGCTACCCCCTTTTTTGTTAGCGGCAACCGAGCAATGGTCGCAGACCAAATAGGAGTGTGAACTTGGCGTCAAGGCAGCTTAATTTTGATTTATTTGGCGAGTCGATTTGCACTCATTCGCCTATGGTCGCTGCTGCGATTGAAAAATTGTCTGAATCGACGGGAGCAGAATCTCGCGGAGCGGTCTTTACACGCGCCGAGGTAGTGGAATTCATCCTCGATTTGGCTGGCTACACAGAGGATCAACCGCTCCATGAAAAGCGACTTTTAGAACCGTCATTCGGTGGCGGTGATTTTCTGTTACCTGCAATTGGACGACTGCTGACTGCGTGGAGATCATCGCAACACACAGGAACTGTAGTTGAAGCGCTGGGCGATGCAATTCGCGCTACTGAACTGCATCGCAATACCTTTTCCGTCACCCGCACAGCCGTGATCGAGCTGCTCAAACAAGAATCGGTAGAGGATCAATCTGCAATAGCACTTGCTGATCGTTGGCTGGTGCAAGGCGATTTCCTGCTCACCCCACTTGAAGGGCAGTTCGACTTTGTTACCGGGAACCCTCCCTATGTTCGCCAAGAACTGATTCCAGCGCCGTTGCTGGCTGAGTACCGTAGCCGCTACCAGACGATGTATGACCGGGCCGACATCTACATTCCCTTCATCGAAAGATCGCTTTCCGTGTTGGCGAAGGGGGGCAATCTGGGCTTTATCTGCGCGGATCGCTGGATGAAAAACCGCTATGGTGGGCCGCTTCGTAGCCTCGTGGCCGATCAGTTTTATCTGAAAATCTATATCGATATGGTGGACACCCCGGCGTTTCACTCCGATGTGATCGCCTACCCTGCCATCACCATCATCAGCCGGGAGACTCCAGGCACAACACGCATCGCCCATCGGCCAGCCATCGACCGGGCCACGCTGGCAATTCTGGCCGATGTGCTTCGCGCTCGGAAACTGCCGAAAGATACGGGGTCGGTGCGCGAACTGGCACGAGTCACCAATGGATCGGAACCGTGGTTGCTCGAATCTTCGGATCAGATGGCACTGATTCGCCGCCTTGAAAAGCAATTCCAGAGCCTGGAAGAGGTGGGATGCAAGGTGGGTATCGGCGTAGCAACCGGCGCAGACAAGGCCTTTATCGGCGACTTTGACGCACTCGACGTTGAGCCTGATCGCAAACTGCCGCTGGTTACAACGAAAGACATCTTGTCCGGTGAAGTGCAGTGGCGCGGCCAAGGTGTCATCAATCCGTTTATCGAGGGGGGTGGCCTTGTCGACCTGCGAAACTATCCACGCTTGCGCCGCTATCTGGAGGCGCGACGGGATGCCATTGCGGGCCGTCACTGCGCCCAAAAGACTCCGGCCAGCTGGTATCGCACAATCGACCGCATTACCCCGACACTGGCGTCGAGACCGAAACTCCTGATTCCCGACATCAAGGGCGAGGCACATATCGTTTTTGAGGGCGGGCAGTTGTATCCGCACCACAATCTTTACTACGTCACGTCCGACGAGTGGGAATTGAGAGCATTGCAAGCTGTGATGCTTTCAGCCGTTACACGTCTATTCATGGCAACCTATTCAACCAAAATGCAAGGTGGATTCCTTCGGTTTCAGGCGCAATACTTGCGTCGCATCCGCATCCCCAAATGGGCAGAGGTTTCGACAGCGTTGCGGACTGAACTGGCAGAAGCTGCAATAAAGCGGGATTTCCAAGCCTGCAACCGTGCCGTGTTCAAGCTGTATGGCTTGAGCCGCGAAGAACGATCCTCCCTTGGAGGCAATGGAGAATAAATGGCTCTTGATCTTGTCAATTACGAACAAAAGGCCCGTGAGGCCGTAAAAGCCTTCTGGGGAAACCGTGAGGCAGCGAGGCAAAAGCAGATTGAGTCCGGGAAAGCTGACCAAGGCGAGCGTGCTGGCGTTACCGCTGGCAAGAACATGGACGGATTCTTGACTTTGGTACTCGATATTGTACGAGCCAATGGACTCGCCCATGCCGAGATTTACCAGAACCGGGCAATGCTGACACTGCCCGGCTATTTCAGGCCGACAAAGCTCTGGGATCTTCTTGTCATCTACAAGGGCGAGTTGGTCGCGGCCATCGAACTGAAAAGCCAAGTCGGTTCCTTCGGGAACAACTTCAACAATCGAACAGAGGAAGCCATTGGCACCGCACACGATCTCTGGACAGCCTACCGTGAAGAGGCATTTGGCAAGCAACCGCGTCCTTTCGTTGGCTGGTTGATGATGGTCGAGGATGCCCCGAAATCCAGGTGTGTGGTCAAGGATGTGTCGCCGCATTTCCCCGTTTTCAAGGAATTTATGGGGGCATCGTACCTCATCAGGTATGACTTGCTTTGTCAGAAATTGGTCAAGGAACAGCTTTACACCACTGCCGCACTCATCACATCGCCCCGCGATGCTGCCGAGACCGGCGAGTTTTCCGAAATGTCAGCGATGACAGGACTCAGAACATTCATTACTGCGCTGGCTGGTCACGTTGCCGCAGAGTCTGCCAGACTTGGATGAAAATGTCGCTAGTCCGGCAGTCCACACGGACGCTACGCGATCTCCCAGGATTACAATCTTTGGATTGCCGCGATAATTCAATTTGATTTTCCACGGGTTTTTGCGTAGAATCGCGCGTTTTTGCAACCTTGCCTCACCGTCCGCATGGCGGGAGGCTACAACCCACAAGGAGAATACATGCGACACTACGAAATCGTTTTCATCGTTCACCCGGATCAGAGCGAGCAGGTGCCGGCCATGGTCGAGCGCTACCGCACCCTGATCACCTCCAAGAGCGGCGCGATCCACCGTCTGGAAGACTGGGGCCGCCGTCAGCTGGCCTACCCGATCCAGAAAATCCACAAGGCGCATTACGTGATGATGAACATCGAGTGCGACCAGGAAACCCTGGACGAACTGGAGCACGCATTCAAGTTCAACGATGCCGTGCTGCGTCATCTGACCATGAAGGTGGATGCCGCGATCAGCACGCCGTCGCCGATGATGCGCGAAGAGAAGCCGCGTTTTGCGGAAGCGCAGCCCGAAGCCAAGGTGGAAGCCGTGGTTGAGGCGCCGGTTGCCCAGGAAGCTGCCGCCTGAGTGTGCAAGCCAACCGGGTCAGCCTCGGCGGGGAAATCATCGAAATCGGCGTCTTGCGCCACACTCCCGCCGGCTTGCCGGTACTGAATTTCAGGGTTGCGCACGTTTCGCAGCAGGTGGAAGCCGGCGCGAAACGTCAGGTACAGTGCGCGGTTCCCGTGATGGCTATCGGTGAACCGGCACAGGCTGGATTGAAACTGAAGATCGGCGACCAGGTCGCCCTGCAAGGTTTCCTTTCACGCCGCGGCCTGAACAGTCCGCAACTGGTATTGCATGTGAACACAATTGAATTGATTGAAGAGAAAGGTTAATTATGGCTCGCCCGACTAAACCCAAGGATAAACGGCCGAACAGCCGCAACATGTTCAAGCGCCGCAAGTATTGCCGCTTCACCGCGGAAAAGATCGAACACGTCGATTACAAGGACGTGGACATTCTCAAGGACTTTATCGCCGAAAACGGCAAGATCATCCCGGCACGCATCACCGGCACCAAGTCGCGCTATCAGCGCCAACTGGGCACCGCGATCAAGCGCGCCCGTTTCCTGGCCTTGTTGCCGTACACCGATCAGCACTAATAGGGAGTCGCGAAGATGCAAATAATTCTGTTGGAAAAAGTGGCCAACCTGGGCCAGCTGGGCGACATCGTCAAGGTCAAGGACGGCTATGGCCGCAATTACCTGGTGCCGCAGGGCAAAGCCAAGCGTGCCACCCCCAAGAACATGGCCGAATTCGAAGCGCGCCGCGCCGAGCTGGAAAAGCAGCAGGCCGAAATCCTGGCGCAAGCCCAGGCACGCGCCGAGAAACTCGCCGGCATGACGGTGCAGATCAGCCAGAAGGCTGGCGTGGACGGCAAACTGTTCGGTTCCGTGACCAATGTCGATATCGCCGATGCGCTGAAGGCACAGGGCGTGGAAGTGGCGAAGGCGGAAATTCGCCTGCCCAACGGCCACCTCAAGCAGATCGGCGATCATCCGGTGACCATCGCCCTGCACCATGACGTGACGGCGGATGTGACGGTGTCGGTGGTCGGTATCCACTGATCCGCGTTTTATCACCGGCATGCGGCCGGGACAGCAAAAAGGGGCTTTTCAGCCCCTTTTTGCTGGGCGCGGCGCGCCGAACGCCGGGTTGCCGCGCGCGCCGCAGTTGGCGAAATCCTGGGACAGCGCCGTGCGTGCCTGCTCCGCATTGACGCCCAGTTCTTCGTTCATGGCGCGGAACAGCAAATCGAACAGGCGGTCGAGGGCAATCTGGTGCGTTTTGCCGGTGGTGGCCCACAGCCAGTCGGCAAGGCGCAGAAAGCGTCCGAACGGGTCGCTGTCCAATATCAGCGGCAGTGCCAGCGTGAAACGCCGGTTGTTGGCGATCATTTCCCAGTAGCGGGCAAAACGTGCCAGGCGCTGCATGGTGGCGAAATCAATGCGGTCGGTGCTGAGGATGTTGTAGGGTGCAAAAGGGCTGAAGCGCAGGTCGAAGTCCCGGGTATGGCGGATGATCGGCGTGCCGCGCAGGCGCTTGAGAATGCCGACCTGGATGTCATGCGGGCGCAAGCCCACCAGGCGGTTGAAACCGGCGGCAAAACTGTCCAGGTCTTCGCCCGGCAGGCCGATGATGAGGTCGGCATGCAGGTGGACGTGGGTGTGCTCGCGCAGCCAGCGCAGGTTTTCCTCGGTCTTGGCGATGTCCTGCTTGCGGCTGATGAGCGCCTGCACCTCGGGATTGAAGGTTTGCACGCCAACCTCGAATTGCAGGCAGCCCGCCGGGAAGCGCAGGATGGCCTCTTTGAGCTTGCCGGGCAGATGGTCGGGAATCAGTTCGAAATGGAGAAACAGCTTTTCGTCCAGGCGTTCGAGAAAAAAATCCAGGATGCGCAGGCAGGCGTCGATGTTCAGATTGAAGGTGCGGTCGACGAACTTGAATTCGCGCAACCCGCGCTCGTAAAGCTGCTGCATTTCCGCCAGGAAACGCGTGAGATCGAAGGGGCTGACCGTCTTGTCCAGCGACGAGAGGCAGAACTCGCACTTGAACGGGCAGCCGCGCGAGGCCTCCACATAGACGATGCGATGCGCGATATCCGCATCCGTGTAATAGCGGTAAGGTAGTTCCAGTTGCGCGAGGGAAGGCGGCGCGGCGGCAATGAACTTGGCTTGCGGGCGTTTCCCAGCCAGCAAATCGCGGCACAGGCGGGCGAATTCCAGGTCGCCCGCGCCGCTGATGACGTAATCCGCCAGCCCGGTAATTTCCTGCTCCTCCCCTTCATGGCTGACCTCCGGGCCGCCGAGAACGATGATAAGTTCCGGCCTGACGCGCTTCAGCAGGGCGACGATTTTCAGCGTCTCTTCCACATTCCAGATATACACGCCGAAAGCGGCAATGCGCGGCGCTGCCGCGAGAATCTGTTCGGCGATCTCAAAGGGCGGCTGGCCGATGACGAATTCCAGCAGGCGGGTCTCGTCCCGCATTTCCGCCATGTTGGCGAACAGGTAGCGCAAGCCCAGGGAGGCATGGGAAAAACGCGCGTTGAGGGTGGCGAGGGTGATGGCGGGCATGGGGGAGGGATGGTAGCACGGAGAAGCGCCGATGGTGAAAATCGCGCAAATTCGTGTAGAGTAGCGCCCCATCATGTTGGTGCTGGGTATTGAAACTTCCTGCGACGAAACCGGCGTTGCGCTGTATGACAGCGAGCGCGGCCTGCTGGCGCACGCGCTGCATTCGCAGGTGGCGATGCACGCCGAATACGGCGGCGTGGTACCGGAACTGGCCTCGCGCGACCATATCCGCCGCGTCCTGCCGCTGACGCGCAAGATACTCGCCGAAGCGGGCTGCGGGCTGGGCGCTGTCGGCGCCATCGCCTATACCGAGGGGCCGGGGCTGGCGGGCGCCCTGCTGGTGGGGGCGGGCCTGGCCAGCGCTCTGGGGTTTGCGCTCAAGGTGCCGGTGATCGGCGTTCATCACCTCGAAGGACACCTGCTGGCGCCCTTGCTCGAACCCGACCCGCCGGCCTTTCCCTTCGTCGCCCTGCTGGTTTCCGGGGGCCACAGCCAGTTGATGCGCGTATCCGGCGTCGGCGCCTATGAAACTCTGGGGGAAACCCTGGACGACGCGGCGGGAGAAGCTTTCGACAAGACCGCCAAGCTGCTCGGCCTGGGCTATCCGGGCGGTCCGGCCATCTCGCGGCTGGCCGAAAAAGGGCAGGCGGGACGCTTCAAGCTGCCGCGCCCGATGCTCAACAGCGGCGACCTCAATTTCAGCTTCAGCGGCCTGAAAACCGCGGTATTGACGCTGGTGAACCAGCAGCCACGCGACGAACAGACCCTCGCCGACATCGCGTGCGCCTTTCAGGATGCCATCGTCGACGTGCTGGCCGCCAAATCCCTCGCCGCGCTGGGACAGACCGGGCTGGCGCGGCTGGTGGTGGCGGGCGGGGTGGGCGCCAACCGCCAGTTGCGCGAGGCGCTCAACGCGCGCGTGATGCGGCGCGGCGGCCGGGTGTATTACCCCAAGCTCGAATTCTGCACCGACAACGGCGCCATGATCGCCTTCGCCGGCGCCATGCGGCTCGGCCAGGCCGGGCCGGTGGGTGCGGCGGACGGCGCTTTCACCGTCAGGCCGCGCTGGCCGCTGGAGCAGATTCAAGCGCCATGCCTGTAATAATCAGGACGTTTTATTCCGATTAGGGGATGTCCGTAGCCTCTCTACGCGGCCAAGCGCTCATGTTCAACATGCTTGGGAGGCAACGATGCCGTGACCAGGCCAGACTCTTTTTCTTGGCGTTTCAAATCTTCAAATATTCTACGCATGTCATGGTCAAATTTTGCTGCATGTTGGTCACGGGTTTTATGAATCTCATCAATAATCGGATCGTTCCACATTGCGATCTCCCAAAAGTTCTTCTGGCGTACAAATGACAGGGGGTTGGTACCCTGCTTTTTCACAAATCGAGAAAATTCTGGATCTTAGCGTAGCATTGGCAATGTGCTTGCAGTTCCAGGTAAGCAGATAATCCATTCCGTGTGCGGTCGCAATGGCGATGTGAAACGCATCCTCCATCGTCTTTGTCGGCAACGCGGCTCCGACAACAAGCCGGTTAGCCAAATCATACACAACGTCAGTCAATTCCAAAGGTGGGATACTTTCGAGTAACGCCATCCTTCGTTTTGCGGCTTCGATGTCGCCTGATTTCGCTTCCCCATGGACAAGTGCCGACACATACAAATCCCACTCTTCCCGCACATCCCACCATTCTTGCGTAATCTGTTGGTGCCCTACGACCACAACATCACGGCTGAGGCGGGCAGCAAGGTAGCTGATTACCGAGGTTTCGATATATACGCTTCGTTTCATTGGCAAATTTTAGCGCAGATACCGAAACTTTGCCCTTCTATAAGTTAGCCGCATCCCGATCTAATTTTGACGCGTTCAAGAAGAGTAATTTTTCCCTGTCCTCCTCTTTGAAGGAAAAGCTATAGTGGACCCCAATAACCGGACAGAGAATTAAGATGGTAGCCTGCTGTAAAA
>CAZGOY010000008.1:0-28231 GCA_964527565.1 uncultured Sulfuricella sp.
CCTTTCCTTAACCCCGGAACAGCGATGCTATTCCGGCATACCTGAGTAGTTACAATCAGGAGAAGGAATCAGGATTTCCGCAGCGATTGCATTGCAAAAGCGCTCAATCTGTTTTTCTTCATTTTGCAAACGCTCAATATATCGCTGGTCGAATTTGCTTAGTCCGTTAACGCTGAGCAACAAATGTGCAAGCTCATGGAGCAAGCTAAAAATTTGTCTTGTTTTTGTTGTGCTGTTATTTAAATAAATAATCGGGAATTGGCTGTCAACAAGGCAAAATCCGGAAATATCCTTTTGTTTGAATGACTCCTTGAAAATGAATACGCCATTGTCCTCTATCGCTTTCCTCCACTTTTTCAGCGCATGATCTTCATCTTTCCAGCGAACCTGTTCTTCGAGAGCGATGCCCAAGTAGCCACGAACCGCTGCCGCTTGATCCGCGACTGAACGTGTTCGGGACAATGACAATTTTTGCCAAATGCAATGTTCGCTGGGGTTGCGAGCGCCAAACAATTCCCGCAGTGAGAGCTGATATGCGTGGGCGCGTCGAAGGTGCAAGTGGGTATCAACAGCGAGCGTTAGCAAATCTTCCGTTGGCAAAGTTCGGAATTCGCGCGCGGGACTTGCCTCTTCCGGGGGGGCGGGCAAAAAGAAAACCGCCAATGGTCGTTTGTAAATCAGATATGCCAGTTTTTCAAGCTGAGGGTAACTTGGGAACGCATCACCCGCTTCCCAGGCTTCAATATCTTCAGCCGGTCGCTTCAAACGAAGAGCGACATCAGACACCGACAGCCCGATTGACTGTCTTGCCCAACGCATGACTTCTGGCCGCACTCCGGCGACGGGCTCATTTCTCATTTTGCCGTAAACGCCGCCTGAATATCACGCGTTGTTGCGCCGCTTGCGATGAGCGCGCGCACGATCAAATCCAGGGAAACCGAAGAATCGCCCGCTTCAATTTTTGCAATGCGGGACTGGCTTGATTTCATGCGTTGAGCCAGATCGATTTGCGAGAGTTTATGCTTGATGCGTGATTTTTTTACCGCGCTGATTAGCGAGCACTTGAGCGCAACGAGTTGGACCTCTTCATCGCTTAATTGCAGAAAATCCTCTGTACTGCCGACTTTCCAGCCATCGGCTTGGAGACGCTCCAATTTATCAGTCTTCATGGCCTTTATCCTCCTGCTAAATTGATTTGTAGTGTTTCAGTCTCGCCTTGCAAATATCAACTACCGCCTGTGGCGTTCGGCTTGTGGTTTTGGCAAAAACCTCAAGAATCACGATGGCCACCGTATCAACGTAGTACACAATGCGCCAAGTGCGATTTTCGTCGGGGATTCTCAATTCATGACAACCGCGACCGATACCGGGCATTGGCCTTGAGTGTGGCAGCGATATATTGACGCCCTCTTGCAGGCTTCGCATTAAAACACCCGCTTCAATCCTGGCCTCTGCGGAAAAAGGGGGCGTTTTGACTTCTCCATGCAGCCACACCAAGGGTTTGCGCCGCTTACTCACTGAATTGAGTGTATGTCGGAATTGACATATTTACAAGGCGCTGTGCTGATTTTGTCGCTGTTCAAGCCTGCCTGGATTTTAATTATGGCGAATTCGCCATAATTAAAATCGGGGGTATAAACTGCCTCCTGGGCATTCGTTTGCCTGGATTCCCCAAAAGTCATGCCGCCGATAGCCGACTGTTGCTTATTGCTCATCTCTTGTTTCCTACCGCATTTCCCTGTTATCCATTGTATCCACCTGACAGGCTCATCGGGCGAGTCTCTGCATCAATTATCAATCCAGCCGCCAGCGTAGCTGAAACAGCCGCTCCATCCGCGTTTTCTGGGCAAGCTTTCCCTCGATTTGTTCGATCAACCCCTCACGCTGCTTGTCCACTTGATCCTGGGCGTCAAACAGCGACCGCCGCTTCTGGTTGCGCTGGGCTTCGAGGGCCTTGATCTGCTTCTGTCCGGCGAGTTTTTCCTCCAGCGTCAGGGCGGTGGTGGCGGCGCGGCGGGCATCTTTGATCTGGCGGTCGATTTCCTTGATTTCCCGTTCGAGCCCGACTTTAAGGTCATCGGCCCAGCCGTCGAGTTTGTCGGCCTCGGCTTCGAAGAAACGGGCGTTGCGCTCGGATACGTCGCGCTGGATGGCCGACTGGCGGCGCTGGGTGAGGGTATCTAGCGATTCTTTGAACCCACCCTCACCCCAGCCCTCTCCCTGAGGGAGAGGGGGTGAAAAGCGGAGAGGGGAACTGGTGCCGGGTAGCGTTAGCAGGCGTGCCGCGACTTCTTCGTCCAGCGGCTGGCCGTCGTCGGTGGTTGCCGCAAAGATTAAGTGGTCTTCCGCCTGGTCGAGGGATTCAACGCTGAAAAGCGTGAGGGTGAGCCAGCCGGACTGGCCGATGAGTGGCTCCAGCGTCGTGATCTTGCCGTCATGTTGGCCGTAGTCGAAATGAATCTCCGCAGTTGGCAGGTCACGGCTTTTTGCATTTGCCACCAGTGCTTCGGCCAGCGGATGATTGAGCCGGTAGAGGTGTGCTTCACCGGTGCGACGCGGCAGTTCATACAGGCCCAGCGGGATGGCGGCGGCTTGCTGCGGGAAAGGATTTGCCGCCAGGCGAAACGAAGCATCCCCCAGGAATTCGGCTTGGCCACCCAGTTCATGCCGCGTGAGTTGCATGAGCAGGCGCTCGTAGCGGTTGAGGTACGCCTTGGAGGCTTCGTCGCGTACCTTGAGCTTTTCGCGCACTTCATCGTCGAAGTTTTCCAGCAATTGCTGGCGCGTGCGCGTCATGGATTCGTTGATTTCCAGGCTCAGCTCAAGTTGTAGCTGGTTGAAGGCGCTCTGGATTTCATCCTGCTTACGGCAATTCTGGTAAATGGCGGCAATGCGTTTTTCGAAGTCCACCCCGGATTCGATGGCGCCCAGCACTTCGTCGCTGGCACCGAAAACGCCTTCGAAGAGCTGGAATTTTTCGGACAGCAGTTCGAAGACGCGCTGGTCGGCGGCGTTCTTGCGGTTGAGGAAGTTCACCACCACCACGTCATGCTTCTGGCCGTAGCGATGGCAGCGGCCAATGCGCTGCTCGATGCGTTGCGGGTTCCAGGGCAGGTCGTAATTCACCACCAGCGAGCAGAATTGCAGGTTGATGCCTTCGGCCCCGGCCTCGGTGGCGATCATGATGCGGCCTTCCTCGCGGAAGGTGTCCACCAGTGCCGAGCGCATGTCTGCGCTACGCGAACCGGTAACCCGGTCGCTGCCTTGGTGGCGTTCCAGCCACTGGCTGTAGATCAGCTTGGAGCCATCGTCGGTGTTGGAGCCATTGAACAGCACGATGCCTTCACGAAACGGGCTGTCCGCCAGCAGTCGCAACAAATAGCTCTGGGTGCGGCGCGATTCGGTGAAGATGATGGCTTTCTCCGCACCGCCGAGTTCTTTTGCCTTGGCAAAGGCGATGCCCAGCGCCTTGAGCAGGGCTTTTCCCTTGGCATTGTGGTCGATGGAAGACGCAAGCGCGGCGAAGGCGTCGAGGTCGGCGATTTCCTGTTCAAGTGCCTGGCGGTCGGCTTCGGTGAGAAATTCTACCGGTTCGTCTTCGGCCCATTCCTCTGCGGTTTCGTCCAGCGCTTCGTAGTCCTGATCCAGTTCGTCTTCAAGGGACTCGGTCGGCTCATGCTTGCGCAGCTTGGCCTTGAGCCGGTTTGAAATCGAGGTCAGCGCGCCCGCGATGGCAAAGGTGCTGGATGCCAGCAACTTGCGCAAAACCAGGGTCATCAGACTGCGCTGCCCGGCGGGCAGGGCTTGCAGGTTATCCCGTTGCAGATATTCGGAAACGAGGTGATAGAGCTTGTCTTCGCTTTCCTCCGGGGTGAATTCCTCAACAATGGGCAGGCGTTTGGTGTAGGGGATGTACGCCGTGACCTGCCGCCGCAGGGTGCGGTGGCAAACGGGCTTCAGCCGCGCTTTGAGCGTCTTGAACACCTGCTCCTGATTCAGGTTGGCGAACTGTTCACGGAAGCTTTTCAGGTCGCCGAAGGCGTGTTCGTCGATGAAGCTCACCAGGCCGAACAATTCCAGCAGGGAATTCTGTAACGGTGTCGCGGTGAGCAGTAATTTGTGCTTGCCGACCAGCGCCAATTTGAGCGTATTGGCAATGACATTCGCCGGCTTGTAGACGTTGCGCAGCCGGTGCGCCTCGTCGATGACCACCAAGTCCCACGGCACGGCATGAACGTCGCCTGCCTTGCTCTTCGCGAACTGATAGGAGCAAATGACGATCTCTGGCGCCTCGAAGGGGCGCAACTGACCTTGCTTGATTGCGGTGTTGTAGGATTTGGCTTCGAGAATCCGGCAAGGCAGGAAAAACTTTTCGGCCATTTCCTGAAACCACTGCTTGCGCAGGTTGGACGGCGTAATTATCAGAATTCGCCGCTTGCGTTCCGCCCACTTTTGCGAAAGCACCAAGCCCGCCTCGATGGTCTTGCCCAGGCCCACTTCGTCCGCCAGCAGCGCCCCTTTGGAGAGCGGCGAGTTGAAGGCGAACAACGCCGCATCGACCTGATGCGGATTCAGGTCAACCTGCGCATCGACCAGCGCTCCGGCCAACTTCTCGACACTGTCAGACGGGCAGCGACGAGTCAGTTCGTGGGCGAAATATTTGGCGTGGTAGTCGGAGATCACAGGTTGACCTATTTGCCGCTTGTAGCGGATTTCTGCCCATCAGCAGATTGGGCGCCCTGTTCTGGAATCGTCACGCCTGCCCGCCCGCAATAATCCAGAATCATCACTTCAATCATGTTGGCGACCTGTCTGCATGAAAATTAGCAGGCTTACCTGCGCCGCGCGCTGCTGACTCCCGGCACTTCGCGCACTTTCGCCAGCACCCGGTCGAGTTGCGCATGATCGCCAATCTGCACGGAAAAACGCATGGCCGCGTGCTGGCCCCGGCTCAGGGTGCTGGCAGCGACGACGTTGATTTTCTCGCGGGTGATCGCTTCGGAAATATCGCGTAGCAGACCTTGGCGTTCCGCTGCTTCGACTTCGATGTCCACTTCGTAGATTCCCGCCTTGGCACCCCATTCCGCCGCCAGCAGACGTTCGCGCCCGGCCTCGTCGAGGCGTTGCAGATTGGCGCAGTCACGCCGGTGGATTGCTACCCCGCGCCCGCGCGTGACAAAGCCAACGATGCCGTCGGGCGGAATCGGTTTGCAGCATTTGGCCATGACGGTCAACAGGTTGCCGACATCCGCCACCAGGATGCTGCTCGGCAGTTTTGCCGACACCTCGCGCCCCGGCTGCCATTCCGTTTCCTCGTTCCGGGTTTCTGCCGGTTCGCGCACGGCTGCCAGTACCTGGCGGGCGCTCAGGTCGCCGCGCCCGATGGCGGCAAGAAAGTCGTCGCTCTTGTCGAAAGCGAATTTCTGCGTGAATTTGTCCAGGTTGGGTAGCGTCACCCCCATGCGGTGCGCTTCCTTTTCCAGCGCTTCGCGCCCCTGGGTAAGGTTTTCCTGAAAGTGCCGGTACTTGAACCAGTGGCGGATCTTGGCCTTGACGCGCGCGCTCGTCACATAACCCTTGATATTCAGCCAATCGCGGCTCGGCCCGCCCTCGCGGGTGGTGAGAATTTCGACGCGCTGGCCGTTGGCGAGCGGCGTGGTCAGCGGCACGATGCTGCCATCGACCTTGGCGCCCCGGCAACGGTGGCCGAGGTCGGTGTGCAGGTGATAGGCGAAGTCGATGGGCGTGGCGCCGAAGGGCAGCGCGATGACGCGCCCTTGCGGCGTCAGAACGTAGATGGTGTCCTGAAACAGGCCGGTCTTGAATTGTTCGAGAATTTCCCCGGCATCGCGCACATCGTCCTTCCATTCCAGAATTTGCCGCAACCAGGCAATTTTCTCCTCGAACTGCGCGTCGCCCTTGCCGCCCTCCTTGTAGCGCCAGTGCGCCGCCACGCCCAATTCGGCATGGTTGTGCATGTCGTGGGTGCGTATCTGCACTTCCAGTGCCTTGCCCTCCGGACCGATGACGGCGGTGTGCAGGGAGCGGTAGGCATTGCCCTTGGGGTGGGAAATGTAATCGTCGAATTCCTTGGGGATCGGCTGCCACAGATTGTGGACGATACCCAGAGCGGCGTAGCATTCGCCGATGGTACCGACCAGCACGCGTAGCGCCCCCCACCATCACCGCAATATCCTTGCCGAAATGCTTTTCCAGCTGTTCGTCGGCATCCGCCAGATAATCGGGAACCGCTTGCAGCACCGCCACCGCGCCCGCATCCAGCGGGATGTGGGCGCCGATACGGCGGACAGCTCCCAATATTTAACTTCAACACCTTGTATTTACTACTGTTTCCGCAAGTTATCAAGTCTAACATTTCACAATCTTGTTGGAACGGCAGACCCCACACTTTCGCTTAGCTAGCACAAATAAAACCAAAAAGATACTATTAGTGCTGATAGTTACGCGCCTAAAAATTTCTGCTAGGGTGTTGGCAACAACATGATTTGTTATGTGATTTTTGTGTTGTTATGCGGACAGAGTGCTTGGCGCATGACCCGGGCTAAAGGGGTTGTTTGGCTTTTATCTGGGGAAGAAATCTGCCCCCCATTAATTTTATTGAAAGACAACGTTAGGAGAGTTTGCGATGCAAATATTAAAATATGAGCCGCACAGAAATCGTTTCCTATTAATTGCAGTTATCCTGTTTATCTGCATCGGAAATGCCCTCGCTCAAGGTAGCCCTACCAAGAGCCCCGCACTCCCGCCAGGCGAATCAGAAAAAATCGACACTTACCTTCGAACATATCATTCGGGCGTAATCGTAACCAACACCGCAACAGACCGTTCTGGTCAGACCATAAGTTGTGTCGACATTCAACATCAGCCTGCACTAAACAACCCTGCATTGAAAGGCCACAAAATTCAGATGGAGCCGTCCGATGCGCTCGTGGCGATCCTTAAGGCTCCGGTGAAAAAGGAGGTACCTTCGGAGCCGTCTACTGGGTTCATGGCGATGCTTAGGGTTCCGGTGAAAAATGATGGCACTCTTATATGTCCAACGGGTAGCGTTGCAATGAGGCTGCCAACGCACGAACAGATAGCGCGGGCGGGTTCTCTGGGAAAATTCTTATCGAAGTATCCAGATGGCTCCCCTGGGCGAGTTGGAATCGAGCGTAATGTTCTGGCCCCAGCCTTATCTGGTCACGAATATGCAGTCGCTTACCAGTGGGTGGGCAGTATTGCAGCTCAATCCACACTCAACGTATGGGATGCATATATTGGAACAGTGGGAGACATGACCCTGAGTCAGCTGTGGATGGTAGGAGGGACTGGAACCGGAACACAAACGGTGGAGGTTGGCAGCAACGTGTACCCAGCCTTGTACGGCGACAATTATCCTCATATCTTTATCTATTACACTGCGGACAATTATCATAACACTGGTTGTTATAACTACTCGTGTAACGCATTTGTCCAAACTAGTAGCACTCTGTGGATTGGAGGCGCGCTTATTTCAAGCAGCGTATCTGGCGGTACTCAACTTGAAGGAACGTTAGCATTCTATCGAGATCCGGCTACGGGCAATTGGTGGTTGTATTATTTTGATGGGACAACTTACTATCAGATTGGCTATTATCCGGGAGCACTCTATGGGTCTGGTCAACTCTCTCAATATGCCCAACTGATTGAATATGGTGGCGAAATGTATTCCGGCCAAACTAGCCCACACTCTGCGACCGATATGGGAAGTGGTCAGTTTCCAAATGCAGGCTACGGCTATGCTGCGTACCAGAGAAACCTGAAATATCTGGACACAAACTTCGCGTTACACGACTTTTTCGGTTCGACAATTACCACAAATCCCAATTGCTACGACATTGCATGGGGTACAAATCCGGCGTGGGGTACTTCCATTTATTTCGGAGGGCCGGGTTATAGCTCAATATGCCCATAGTTGATTGATGGAATCTGGCTGCGGCGCCTCGGGTGGCGTCGCGGCCAACTTTATTTGGATAAGATCGATTATTGGTCTTGAGCCAACTGTAATTGGGAGAGAGCAATGAAAATGCAAACGCTGTTTGCAGCATTCACCTTGGGTTTAGCGAGCCAGCTTGCCAGTGCCGAAGATTCCAACGCCTATGCTGGTGTTGCGGTGGGCAAGTCGCCAATCACCTTCAACACTAACGATTTTTTCAGTCCCAGACCTAGCAATGCCCGGAACGAAGGAGCAACGGTCGGACAGGACACTAGCTACAAACTCTTCGTCGGCTATCATTTCGACAAAACTTGGGCAATCGAAGGAGGTTACACGCATCACGGCAATTTCCAGTTTCGCAGCACAAATGTCGATACCCGCATTACCGTCTTTGACTATTCAGCCAGCTCTTGGTATCTGGCCGGGAAAGGTGTCTTACCGGTATCGGAGAGGGCGAGCCTTTTCGCGAAACTCGGTGCGTCAGCAAACAAAGCCAAGAACAATTATTGGCTGGATTCTTCCCACGTTCTAGCTCTGCCGCTAGCCCCGTTTACTGTGGTTTCTCAGCCAACTCTGGCCTCTAATATTAACCCTGGTAGCAAGTCAGAGGTGGTAATTGCACCGTTGGTTGGCGGAGGTCTGGAATACACACTCAAGAAGAATGTGAAGTGCCGCCTGGAGTACGAGAACTATGGAAAATTTGGTGGGGAAACTAGTACAGGGCGCACATACTTCACCATGACATCCATTGGCGTCTCATACGATTTTTAGCCTGGTAGACGCTATAGCGGGTGCCATAGGATCAACTATGGAGAAGCGTCATAGAAGGGTGGACACTTTTTTGCGCCCACGCGGAAATATTCTTTGCTCGCCGCGTGGATATAAAAAAACGTGCCCACCCTTCTTTGCTATTGATTCAAATTTTGCGTTTGGCGCCGACCACGCCGTGCACTTCGCGCACTTTCGCCAGCACCCGGTCGAGTTGCGCATGATCGCCAATCTGCACGGAAAAACGCATGGCCGCGTGCTGGCCCCGGCTCAGGGTGCTGGCAGCGACGACGTTGATTTTCTCGCGGGTGATCGCTTCGGAAATATCGCGTAGCAGACCTTGGCGTTCCGCTGCTTCGACTTCGATGTCCACTTCGTAGATTCCCGCCTTGGCACCCCATTCCGCCGCCAGCAGACGTTCGCGCCCGGCCTCGTCGAGGCGTTGCAGATTGGCGCAGTCACGCCGGTGGATTGCTACCCCGCGCCCGCGCGTGACAAAGCCAACGATGCCGTCGGGCGGAATCGGTTTGCAGCATTTGGCCATGACGGTCAACAGGTTGCCGACATCCGCCACCAGGATGCTGCTCGGCAGTTTTGCCGACACCTCGCGCCCCGGCTGCCATTCCGTTTCCTCGTTCCGGGTTTCTGCCGGTTCGCGCACGGCTGCCAGTACCTGGCGGGCGCTCAGGTCGCCGCGCCCGATGGCGGCAAGAAAGTCGTCGCTCTTGTCGAAAGCGAATTTCTGCGTGAATTTGTCCAGGTTGGGTAGCGTCACCCCCATGCGGTGCGCTTCCTTTTCCAGCGCTTCGCGCCCCTGGGTAAGGTTTTCCTGAAAGTGCCGGTACTTGAACCAGTGGCGGATCTTGGCCTTGACGCGCGCGCTCGTCACATAACCCTTGATATTCAGCCAATCGCGGCTCGGCCCGCCCTCGCGGGTGGTGAGAATTTCGACGCGCTGGCCGTTGGCGAGCGGCGTGGTCAGCGGCACGATGCTGCCATCGACCTTGGCGCCCCGGCAACGGTGGCCGAGGTCGGTGTGCAGGTGATAGGCGAAGTCGATGGGCGTGGCGCCGAAGGGCAGCGCGATGACGCGCCCTTGCGGCGTCAGAACGTAGATGGTGTCCTGAAACAGGCCGGTCTTGAATTGTTCGAGAATTTCCCCGGCATCGCGCACATCGTCCTTCCATTCCAGAATTTGCCGCAACCAGGCAATTTTCTCCTCGAACTGCGCGTCGCCCTTGCCGCCCTCCTTGTAGCGCCAGTGCGCCGCCACGCCCAATTCGGCATGGTTGTGCATGTCGTGGGTGCGTATCTGCACTTCCAGTGCCTTGCCCTCCGGACCGATGACGGCGGTGTGCAGGGAGCGGTAGGCATTGCCCTTGGGGTGGGAAATGTAATCGTCGAATTCCTTGGGGATCGGCTGCCACAGATTGTGGACGATGCCCAGGGCGGCGTAGCATTCGCCGATGGTACCGACCAGCACGCGCAGCGCGCGCACGTCGTAGACGTCGCTGAAATCCACCTGTTTGCGCTTCATCTTCTTGTAGATGCTGTAGATGTGCTTGGGCCGCCCGCTGACTTCGGCAGCTACGCCCACCGCCGCCAGTTCGCTTCTGAGCATCGCCATCACCGAGGCGATATAGTTTTCCCGGTCAACACGCTTTTCGTCGAGCAACTTGGCGATTTTGTGATACATCTCCGGTTCGATATAACGGAAGGACAAGTCCTCCATTTCCCACTTGATCTGCCACACTCCCAAGCGGTTGGCGAGCGGCGCGTAGATATCCCGGATTTCCTGCGCTACGCGGCGGCGCGCCTCTTCGTCCGCCTTGGCGGCGCTGCGCAAGGCATGGGTACGCTCGGCCAGTTTGATGAGCACCACGCGAATATCTTCCACCATCGCCAGCAACATCTTGCGCAGGGTTTCGATGTGCAGTTGTTGCGCGGCCTTTTCTTCCTGCACGGCGCCGCCTTCGCTGATCCTGAGTATCTGGCGCATGCGCCACACGCCATCGACCAGCACGGCGACGTCCTTGCCGAAGGCTGTTTCCAGCGCGTCGCCGAATTTTTCCAGGCAGTCGGGAACGGCGTAGAGTACCGCCGCCGCCACGGCCCCCGCATCCAGCGGCAGTTGCGCGACGATGCCGGCGCTGCCGAGCGCGTGCTGCATCAAGCCGGTTTCGCCGAGATAGCGCTCGCCGACGTAGAGCGGGGCGACGAATTCGCAGGCGGAGCGAATCAACGCCAGGTCGGCGGACGAATAAGCAACGGGCAGCGATTCCAGCCAGGCAAGCCAGTTATCGGTATCGGCGTAAAGGGTGCGGGCAGGTGCCGTAGCGAGTGTGACCATTTTTGAGAATATTCCGGCGTTTACGCCTGTTGCGCGAGCGGGCAGCGTACCGCGAATTCGGCACCGCCTTCGACATTACACACCCGTATGTCGCCGCCCATGTGGGTTTCGATGATCATTTTCGACATGTACAAACCGATGCCGGTGCCCTTTTCCTTGGTGGTGAAATAGGGCTGGAACAGCTTGGACTGGATGCTCTCCTGAATACCGCCGCCATTGTCGCGCACGCGCAGCACGACGGCGCCCCCTTCTTCCGCGATACGCACGGTGATCTGCCCGCGTGCCGAATTTTGTTGCGCGATGGCATCCTTGGCATTACCCAGCAAATTGAGCAGCACCTGGGAAAATTCGTTGGGGTAGCCGTAAACGGTCAACGCCTCGTCGCCCTCGCAGGAAAATTCAATGCGGTGGTTACGCAGACTGGATTCCAGCAAAGTCATCACGTCATTGACCACGGATTTGACACTAAAATTCACTTTTTCGCGATTCGGCTTGAAAAAATTACGGAAATCGTCAACGGTCGAGGACATTTTGCCGATCAGGCGTTTTCCTTCCTCGATGTTCTGCGCCAGCGTTTCCTTGTTTAGTTCGCCGAACTCATACTCGTCCTGGATATTCACCAGCAGCAGGTTGAGCGCGTTTATCGGCTGCCGCCATTGGTGGGCGATATTGCCGATCATCTCCCCCATCGCCGCCAGACGGGATTGCTGCACCAGCATGCGGTCGCGTTCGAGGGCCTCAATGGCCAGCGAGAGGTCGATGGCTATTTCGTTGACCAGCGACAACTCCATTTCGTCGAAAAAGTGTGTTTCCGCCGCACACAAGGTGAATACCCCGATGGGATGTTCGCCCTGATACAGGCGGCAGCAGGCCAGGGAAGCGCAGCCCAGTTCCCGCCACATCTCGGGCTGGTTCTCGGCGCAGTCGTTTATCAAAAGTGTGGTTGGGCTATTGAAGCAAAGTTCGCACAGGGCTCCGCCGACCAGGCGGCGGAATTCCTCGGGCAGCCCGTGGTCGGCGATGAGTTTCAGGCGCCCGTCCTGTGGATCAACGAGGGCAACCCACACCATCTTCAGCTTGCCTATCTCCACGCCGATGCGGCATGCTGCCTGGAACAGTTCCTCGCGTTCCTTGACGCGGGCGATGACTTTGTTGGTTTCGCTAAGGGTGGCGTAGAGCCGGTTGGCGCGCTCCAGTTGATGGGTGCGGCGCTCGACTTCGCCGGACAATTCGCGGTGCCAGCCCTGTATGCGCTCAGCCATGCCGTCGAAGGTACGGGATAGCAGGCCGATTTCATCCGGCGCCACGATTGCCGTGCGCGCCGTCAGGTCGCCCTGCTCAATGCGGCGGGCGACATCGGCCAGCTTTTCCACCGGACGGCTCAGGCGCGCAGCGATGAAAAACACCAGTGCAAAGGCAACTGCCAGCCCGAGAATCCCCACCAATCCGGTGCGTATCAGGCTTTCGCGTAAGGGCGCGAAGACTTCGGCCTGGTCGCGTTTCACCACCAGCCCCCAGGCAAATTCGGACGACACCCGCAGATGGCGGTAAGCCGCCACCACGGGAATCCCCCGGTAGTCGCTCATGGCCGCCACCCCCTCCCCACCCCTGGCGGCCTGCCGGGTCGCTTCCGTATCGATGCGAAACGCGAACAGTTGCGGCACAACACCATCCGCCATGCGGTGGCGCAAGGGGGCCAGCAGCTTCATGTCCTGGTTGACCAGCACCACTTCACCGGTCATGCCCAGCGCCTGGATTCCCTGATTCAGCAGCGGGATAGTCGCCCGTTCGGCATCTATTCGGAAAACCGCCAGCACGAAGTGTTTTTGGCTGTCGGCCAGATTTCTCGCCGCCACCGGCACCTGGTGCACGAAAATGTATTGCAGCGTGTTGTTCTTGGCGTTCACCGCGACATCGATCACCTCCGTGTTTCCCGCCGTGGTCGCCTTCCTGAAGATTTCATTGGCCGGCAGGCGGCTGCCCCAGGCAAAATCTTCCGTTGAAACCATGACCAGCCCGCTATCGGCATCAACGATGTCGATGCTTTCAAAATCATCGTGCGCATTTTTTAGCGACAGAATACGGTTGCGGATTTCCCGGTAGCCGGGCAGGGCCTTCCACTTTTCGTGCAGTTCAGCCCGTGGCTGTCCGCCATCCAGATGTTCACGCCATTGCGGCATCATCTCGCCCAGGTGCGAACCGATAAGCGTGCTATCGGAAACCACGCGCGCATTGCCGCGACGTTCCTTGATCCACTGGAGCAGGGTTTCCTTCTTGATTTCCGCCAGGGTGTTCAGTTGCAGGAAGGCCTCCTGCTGTTTTTCCTGATAAAACCCGGTGAACGGGGTGAAGGGAATGCCAAAACTTTCGGACAGCAGGATCATCAGAAGCGTAGCGAGGAATACCCCCCCGAAGGAGAGGAGCATTCTGGCGCGTATGCCCGCAAAGAGCGGGATGATTTTGTTGCTCTTGCTCATCGGGAACGCCTAACTGGAATAATCGAATTCCCTGAGCCGGTATTTTCCGGAATAGGTGAAAATCTCTTCCAGCAGTTCCCTGGCGAAGCTGCCGCGAATCATGTTCCATCCCGGATTACCCGGCAATTTTGCCTGGCTGTTCAGGAACAGGAACTCCTTGTACAAGGTGCCGCGCTCGGTAAGTTCGACCTCCGGGACAACCGGCGCTGACGGCACGTCGAGAATCTCGCGCCGGGTAATCTGCGCCGCCTGCTCCGCAGTCAGCGCAACGGGCTTGCCGGAAAACGCCGTTCCGGCCTGGAGCGCCCAGTTGGAGGCGGTTTCCAGGTTGCGCCGGTTGCTGCGCATCCAGTTGATGGCACGCACGTAGGCGGCGACGAAATGCCGCGTTTCTGCAGGATAGTGTTCGACGAAATGACGCGACATGACCAGGAAACTCATGTTCAGGCCGCGGTAGACCACGCTGTATTCCGGATGCTTGGTCAACGCGATGGTCGGTGCCGGCTCCCAGGCGGAAAAGGCGTCGACTTGGCCTTTCTCCAGCGCGGCAGGCATGTCGCTGATTTCCATCGGCACCAGGGTCACGTCCTTGTCGCGCAGCCCTGCTGTGGCCAGCGCTTCCAGCAGGGTGTAGTGCGCGGTGGAGCCTTGTCCGTAGGCAATGCGCTTGCCCTTGAGATCCCTGGCTTGCAGAAAGGTCCCCGCCACGACCGAGGAAAAGCTCTGTTTAAGCAAGGCGACAATCAGCACCTCTCCAGCGGCGGCGGCACGCAATGTCGGCATGTCGCCGAACACGGCGGCTTCGAGCTGCCGATCACCCAGATAGGGAAGCATATCGTTCCCCTTGAAATAGGCATGCTGCTTCACGGCCTTGCCGGTAGTGGAAAGCGCCTGCTGAAGAATGCGGTCGCGCCTCATGGTCTCGGTAACCATGACATCGGGAAAGGACACCGGCTGCACGCCGAAATCCAGCACTGCCCCCTCGCGGTCGTAGGCGTAAGCCGCGTAATCCGCAGCGGGCGCAGACGATGCCGCCGCCAGCAGGCAGACCGCTACCATGAGCAACCCTTCGCGATGAAACCGCATCAATTTCCTCCCGCCATTGTCATTTCGAGAGTCTATCAGCCTGATGATCCATTGCCATCATTGCGGGCCGCAAAAAAATCTTGCAAATAAGCCTGGATGGCAGAATAATGAGAACCGTTCTCAAAACAAACCTGAATTATCATGCACAGCGTAATCGAACTAACCCATCTCAAGCCGGGTGAAAGCGCCACTATCACTGCGCTGCACACTGACCGCAGCCTGTATTATCGCCTGGCGGCACTGGGTTTCCGCATTGGCAAACGCGTCGAAGTCATCCGCCACGCCCGCTTCTCCGGCCCCATGCAGGTGCGCATCGGCACCACGGACATCATGTTGCGCCGCCGCGAGGCACACAATATCAGCGTTCTACCCAGTTAGCTTTCCATGAAGCACATTGCCCTGCTGGGTATGCCGAACACCGGCAAATCCACTTTTTTCAATCGTATTACCGGTGCATCGGCGCGCGTGGGCAACTGGCCCGGCATTACGGTGGACCTGATGAGCGCGCGCCTGCCCGTGGGCGGCGGCATGGCGGAACTGGTCGATCTGCCCGGCATTTACGATTTGCACGGTTTTTCAGATGATGAACAGGTGGTTCGTCATTTTCTGGAAAATACGGCCATCGATCTGGTCGTCATCATTCTCAACACCACCCAGATCGAACGCCAGTTGAGCCTGGCGCTGCAACTGAAGGCGCTCAACCTGCCATGCGTGTTGTTGCTCAACATGGTGGATGAAGCCAAAAAATTCGGCATCACTGTGGATACCGGAAAAATGTCGGCGCAACTCGGCTTCCCTGTCGGCCTGTTCAGCGCGAAATACGGCAACGGTTTCGAAGAAGCCCGGCAACTGATTAGCAGCGCCCTGGCACACAGTCGGCCGGTGCAGGTCGAACACCTGCGCGAACTGCTGGCTCCCGACGATCAAATCGAACGCGGCATGGAAACCATCCTCAGCCACGCCGTGCAGATACCCGCGCAATTGCCGAACAACCTGACACAGCGCCTGGACCGGCTGGTGCTGCATCCCTGGCTGGGATTGCCGCTGTTCTTTCTCGTCATGTTCACGCTGTTTCAGGCCATTTTTCTGCTCGGCGGCCCCTTGCAGGACGGTGTCGAGTGGTTGCTGGAAGCTTTCCGCCATGCCGCGCTCGACCCGCTGCTGGCGCCGTTGCCGCCCTGGCTTAACGGCTTGCTGCTGGACGGCATCTGGAACGGCGTCGGCACCGTCGCCACCTTCGTGCCGATCATCGTCCTGTTTTTCCTTTTTATGGCGGTGGTGGAAGATACCGGCTATCTGTCGCGTGCGGCTTTTCTGATGGACGCCCTGATGGCGCGCCTGGGGTTGGATGGACGCAGTTTCGTGATGATGCTGCTCGGCTTCGGCTGCAACGTGCCCGCCCTGATGGGCACCCGGGTGATGCGCTCGCACGCTTTGCGCCTGCTTTCCATGCTGGTGATCCCTTTTTCGCTGTGCTCGGCGCGCCTACAGGTATTTATTTTCGTCATCGCCGCCATTTTCAGCCCCCAGGCAGCGCCGCTCGCGCTATTCAGCCTGTACCTGTTCAGCTTTGCCACCGCCCTGTTGACCGCGCTATTGTTCAAGGGACGTTTCGCCAACAGTGAACCGTTCATCCTGGAACTGCCGCCCTATCGCCTGCCCACCTTGCGCCAGATGGCGCTGCGCGGCTGGCACGAGGTACGCCATTTCCTCGACCGCGCCAGCAAGTTCATCATCGCCGGCGTCATATTGGTTTGGATTTTGACTAATTTCCCGCAAGGCGCCACGCCGGGCGGCACGGAAACCTGGGCCGGCATGATCGGGCACTTCATGGCGCCGCTGCTCGACCCCATCGGCATCAGCCAGGAACTGGCCATTGCCTTGATTTTTGGTTTCGTTGCCAAGGAAATCGTGGTCGGTTCGCTGGCGGTGATCTACGGCCTGGAAAGCGATGCGCTGATGGGGGCCATGGCACAGCAGTTGGACTGGGTGCAGGCCTACAGTTTCATGCTGTTCACGCTGATCTATACCCCTTGCCTTTCCGCCATCGCCACGATACGCAGCGAATCGAAAAGCCTGGCTTTCACCGTTTTTGCCGTGCTCTGGCCGCTTGTATTGGCATGGCTGTTCAGCTTCGTGTTTTATCAGGGGGCGCGCTGGCTGGGCTATTGAGCGTTCTGCCGCACGCGCTCGAACAGACAGATCGCAGCGGCGGCGGCCACGTTGAGTGATTCGGTGCCGCCCGGCATGGGAATGCGCGCACGCAGGCTCGCCTGCGCCAGTAATTCCGCAGAAATTCCCGCGCCTTCGTTGCCGACGACCAGCGCCAGATTCCCGCTCAAATCGCACTGAAACAGGCTGTTTTCCGCTTGCAGGCTCGCCGCCAGAACCGTGCCGGAAAAGTGTCGCGCCATCGCCACCAGATCCTGCTGCTCAAGGAGCGCCAGCAGGAAATGTGCGCCCATACCGGCCCGCAATACCTTCGGTGACCAGACATCGGCGCAATCCGGGGACAGCCACGCGCTTTCGCACCCCGCCGCCGCCGCCGAGCGCAGAATAGAGCCGAGATTGCCGGGGTCCTGGACGGATTCCAGCAATACACAAAACTTCGTGTCCAGCAACGCGGGTGGGGCAGGAATGTCGATAAGGGCGCTAATGCCGGTGGCGCTCTCCACCGTGGAAAGTTCACTGAATAGCCGGTCTTCCAGCACTGCCAGGCGGCTTTCCGGAATTCTGGCGAGCAGTTCCCGGATTTCCGTATTCTGTAGGGCTGAATCCGCTACGGCGAGCCATTCCGGGATTCCTCCCCGGTCGAGATAAGCCGCGACCAGATGGGCCCCGTCCAGCAGCGTCTTTCGCGATTTCCTGCGCTCGCGCGCCGAAGAGGACAGTTTTTTCAGTTGTTTGAGCAGCGGATTGTCACGCGAGGCAATCCGCTTCACAAACACTGCCCCAATGAACCGGCGGCGCATGTCCGGCCATCCGGCCACGTTGCCTGGTCCAGCTTGGCGCCATCCAGCGCGGCATCGGCAAGGTTGGCGTCCCGCAGGTCGGCACCGCTCAGGTTTGCTTCCTTCAGCTCGGCAAAATGCAGGTCGGCACCTGCCAGATTGGCGTGCGACAGATCAGCCTGATTGAGCGTGGCGTAGGAGAGGTCGGCCTGCGACAGATTCGCTTCGGCAAGACGACTGCCGCTCAGGTCGGTGCTGTTGAGTTTGGCGCGGCTCAGGTTGGCGCCGGCAAGGTCACTGCCGGCCAACAGGGTACCGCTCTTGTCGCACCCGCGCCAATTGACCTTGGGAGCGGGTATTGCTCCGCAGGAAGGAATCGGCGAAGAAATCTCCAGCTTTGCTGATTCAGGCTGTGTCTGCCATTGCCAGGCCAGCAGCATTGCCAGCCCGCCTACGGCACACAACGCCAGGGTAATTCCCAGCCAGCGTAGCAGCGGGTTAGGCGGCGCAGCGTGTATCGCTTGCTGGTGCGCCGAGGGATCGGCCTCCCAGCGTTGCGCCGCCTTGACGCGCTCCTGTTGCCAAGGAGCCGTATCCTCATCCGGCACGCGAACGGAAACCGGCTCAGCAAGCGTCTCGGGCGGCGGGGGCTGTTCCGGCACCAGGCCGGGAAACCCGCTCAGGGGGAGCCAGTTGGCCTGATCCGGGCTGATCTCGTCATTCGGCGACATCTCCCCGGCGGAAAGTGCCTGGACGATCTCCTTGAGCGGAAACTGCCCCAGCACCGTGTTTCCCTGCCTGACAAACCATAATTGGTTGGCGCTCATTTCGTTACCCAACTGGTTTTCGGGGGGGCTTCCGGGGGTTTGGAGGCCAGGTGCGCCAGCCCTTGCGCCGCTCTCAGGCACAGACGCTTGAATTCCATGTAGGAATGCTCGTCCAACTCGCAACGGCCATGACGCCGGTCAGCGTAAATCAGGCCTACTGCCTTATCGTGAACGAATATCGACATGGCGAAGAAATCACGGTTGCCGCCTATTACCCGGCATAAATCCTCAGGCATGAGGCTGGCAAAATTTGCCTGATTGGATGCATTGACCCACACACTTTGCATTTTGCTCAACAAACGCGAGAAAAGATGCGGGGCGCCGGTGTCAAACTGGAAATTCTTCAGCGGAGAATCTTCCTCTGCACCGAGGACATACTTGGCGCGCACCGTGCGGCGGTCTGCTGTCATCAATGCGAAGAGTACGCGGTTCAAGCCGATTCCCTGCTGCATGCCCTGCAATACCAGGGAAATCATGTCGTGCAAATTCAGCGTGCCGTCGAGATGCGCACCGATTTCGTCCATCACCCGGTGCAATTCATCGGAGTGCGGCATCAGGCAGGCCGCTGCTTCGCGCTCATGAATATCGTCCTCATCGGGTTCCACCGGCCATTCGCCCGGTAGCATCGGCAGCCAGGCAGCGGCGGGCGGGACGTGAAACGCCTCCCAGTGCCGCCCCTGCACCACCGCATTATGGTGAACGATGGCGATGACTTCGTCGGTGGAAAAATTGAACTGACCGGCAATGACCTCGTAGTCCGACAGCAGCTTTTGGGAATGCCAGCCACTGGTGGCATGGCGCGCCAAGGCCGCGCCAAGGATGGCCATCACGGCGCGCGGTTGGGCGACCTTCGAGTTATCCATGAAATCCAGCAGCATCTCCGGCAGATTCCAGGCCGCTGCCAGTTCCCTCTGGAAATCCCACAAGGTAAAGCCGAGCAGATTGCGTTCCGCATCTTCCCGGCTGATTCTGTCGCGCCGCACCGATTTCAGGACTTTCAACATGACATCCGGTGCCACGCACCACAACACCATTTCCCCAAGGTCGTGCAGCAAGGCGCCGACATAAATCTCTTCCGCCTTAAAATCGGCGCGCAGGATAGCCAGGTCACGTGCCTGCCAGGCTGCGTGATGGGCGCGCATCAGGGTACTGAGCAGCCCGGTTTTTTCCTTGCTGCCCTCAACCAGGGTATCTTCGATGGTCTGCAGGGCTGAAAACTGCTTGAAGAATGGCGGTACACCGAGCATCAGCACCGCGCTCTGCACCGTGATCACCTCAGAGCGCCCGTGCAAACGGCTGTTCACGCCGCCGATGACCTTGAGGGTCATCAGGGGGTCGTGCAGCACGATATCGGCGATGTCCGGCACGGAGACGTTCTCGCTGTTTTTTGCCAGCCAGGCCAGCGCCAGAGCCGTTCTGCGCAACACCGGCAGAGACTCAAGGCGAATTTCGGCGACCCTTTCGTCCAGGCTTTTCATTCGTGCCCCCGCTTCAGTCGATGCGTTCATCTTCGGGATTATAGTGGGTAAACGTACAAGGTAGAGGCATGAAAATCGTCCAGCGCAATGGTCCGTGTCGGCGGAACGCCGGGAACGGGAAAGGTATTGCTGACGAACAGACTGCCCGGGCGCATTTCCGCTTTGGCCTTAAGCCATAAATCCGCCATCGGCACGGGCGACAGGTAGGCGTGAACAACATCGTAGCCGCCCAGATCGTGTTTCCAGAAACTTCCGAAACGCATGTCGCAACCCTGGGTCGCGCAGCGCAGCCACCCCAGCAAGAAAGGCAGAGGCGCCGTTTCCACCCCCACGTAGAGCCCAGCAGGCCGTTCCCTGGCGAGAAAAGCCAGCAGCCCCCCCAATCCGGATCCCAGATCGATCACGCGCCAACCCGGCTTGTCCGGCATCAGCCGGGAAACGGCTTGCCATGCGGCACGGCTCGAAAGATACAACGGCACTTGCGTGCGGAAAACGCTCCAGTAAACCGCCAGCAACACCAGAAAAACCAACAAATACCAATGGGAGGGAATATCGAGTACCAGCCCCAGCAGCAATCCCGGCACGAAGAGGAGGTGGATCGGCAACCACCACGGCATCATGCCCAGCCAGCGTGAAACCAGCGCCGCCAGGCTGCCCTGGATGAAGGCCAGTGCCCACATGGAAAAATCAGCGTATCCCAGCCATGCAGCGATTTTCAGTAACAACAGAAGCGTCGAAAAGCCGACCAACTGGGCGGCAAGCGCCTTGACGAAGGGCGGAAGCCGACGCAAGGAAAAGCGTTCCAGATGGGCGGCAATCAAGCTGCGCCCCAATCAGCGGGTTTGTTGGGCACCCGTAGCGGCGGCCGCCGCAGTGGATGCCGCCGCCGCAACCGCCGCCGCAGAACCTGGCGCAGAAACCGAAGTCGGCGTCGGCGCTTCGCTCTGTGAACCTTTTTCACTGCCGGGCTCGCCCTTCCCTTCCGGAACGGCCCCCTCTCCCTTGCCGGCAGCGCTGTTTTCAGCAGTCAGGGCTTCCTCGGTGCGCTTGTTCAGCACGATGATGCTGATGCGCCGGTTGATCGGGTTGAGCAGGTCCTCCTTGTCGAAAGGAATGGCCGCAGCCAGCCCCACCACCCGCAATATCTTGGCTTCTTCCATGCCGCCGGCAACCAGTTCACGCCGGGACGCATTGGCGCGGTCGGCGGAAAGCTCCCAGTTGCTGTAACCCCTTTCGCCGCCGTAATAGGGCGTGGCATCGGTGTGTCCGGTCAGGCTGATGCGGTTTGGCACTTCATTGAGCACCTTGGCGATTTCACGCAGGATCACCACCGTATACGGCTTCAATTGATCCCTGCCGATGTCGAACATCGGGCGGTTTTTTTCATCGATAATCTGGATGCGCAAGCCCTCGGAAGTAATGTCGATGAGAATCTGCTTCTGGAACTGGCTGAGCCGCTTGTCGCTGTCGATCATCTTCTGCAGCTTGGCCTTGAGCTCCTGCAGCTTGGCCTTTTCCTGCTTGACCTTGACTTCCTCAATCGTGGTGGATTTTTTGGTCTCCCCTTTTTTGATCTGCCCAACGGATTTGGTCATGTCCAGCCCGCCGCCGCGAATCACGCTGGTCGCATCCCCGGCCCCCTCGCCACCGCGCTGGGAGACTTTCATGGGGTTCTTGAAATATTCGGCGATACCTTCCAGCGTCGCCTTGGTGGTCGAGCCCAGCAGCCACATCAACAGGAAGAACGCCATCATGGCCGTGACGAAATCGGCATAGGCGATTTTCCAGGCACCACCGTGGTGCCCCCCATGCCCAGCCTTCTTGCGCTTGACGATTATCGGGCGTTGCGAATCATCGCTCATGACAGGATATCCGGCGTCAGGTCAGACCGCTTATTTTTTCTGTTTGACATGCGCTTCCAGTTCGAGGAAGCCGGGGCGCTCCGTGGAATAGAGCACTTTGCGCCCGAATTCGACGGCGACCGTGGGCGCATAACCATTCAGGCTGGCGAGCAGCGTAACCTTGATGGTCTGGTAAGCCTTGGTCGATTCATCCAGCTTCTGTTCACACAGGTTCGACAAGGGGCTGACGAAGCCGTAGGCAAGCAGGATCCCCAGAAACGTTCCCACCAGTGCGGCGGCAATCAGCAAGCCCAGTTCCGCCGGCGGCAGACCGACCGATTCCATGGTATGTACCACGCCCATCACGCACGCGACGATACCGAAGGCCGGCATGCCGTCCCCCAGCTTGGCCAGGGCACCGACCGGCCCCATACCCTCGTGGTGATGGGTTTCGATTTCGTTGTCCATCAAATTTTCCACCTCGAAGGCATTGAGATTGCCGCCGACCATGATGCGCAGATAGTCCGCCATGAATTCGATTACGTGATGATCAGAATGCACCAGCGGGTACTTGGAAAAAAGCGGGCTGGATTCGGGTGTCTCGACATCCCCTTCGATGGACATCAAGCCCTCCTTGCGGATTTTGGCAAGAATTTCGTAGAGCAGCGCAAACAGCTCCATGTAGTACGCCTTGGTATAGGGCGAACCTTTTAACAGGGTCGGCAGGGCCTTCATCGTGGCCTTGACCACCTTGCCGGTGTTGCCGGCCACGAATGCGCCCATCGCCGCGCCGCCGATCATCAGCAGTTCAATGGGCTGGAACAGCGAGGCCAAATGCCCGCCCGCCAGAACGAACCCACCGAAAACCGATGCGATAACAATGATGTACCCGATAATGACAAACATGTCAGCCGACTCCAGGGAGAATTCTCTCCGTTATTCTTGAGATTCGCAGTCTGGTCATTGTATAAACTATTTGAGGTTTCAGGAACAGCCGATGCCAAGAATGGGTGAATCCCCTAATTTTGGTGCGAACAGACAAGGGGGGTGGCAGGTGTTTTGTTCGCTGTCCCGTGCCACAAGCGCATCAGGGGCATGCCCGGCCTATATCAGCAGGGCTGCCGCCACTTTCCTGCCCTCCCCGGCGAGAATGTTCCAGGTACGGCAAGCGGCATACGTATCCATGATTTCCACGCCGAATTTCATTTCCGCCAAAGCGTCCCGGATTTCACGGGCGGGAAATTGCAGGGTGGCACCACTGCCCAGCAGAATGATTTCTGGGTCATGCGCCAGTAGCGGGGCAAAATCCGCCGGACACAGTTCCGCCATGCCGTGCTTCACCCAAGGCTGTACCGGGAGGTCGGGTAGCACGATCAGACTGGTTTCGTGGCGGGTCTGGTTGACCACGACATAGCCTTCCCCGTATGCCGTGAACAGATTGTGCGTGCCGACGGTGCCGAAGTGCAGTTTCATAGGGTCTCCATTTGCGGGGCGGGGGGCGCTCGGGTAACATTATACCCTTTCAGTTTTCCGAGCTTACGGGCTGTTTTTATATTTCGAGAGGCCCATGAAGCGCCAGCGCAAACCAAGGAACCGTCCGACCATGCAACCCGTCCTCAAATCCACCAAGCTCAACAACGTCTGTTACGACATTCGCGGGCCGGTACTGGAACGCGCCAGGGCGATGGAAGAGGAAGGCCATCGCATCATCAAGCTGAATATCGGCAACCCCGCCGCATTTGGCTTCGAGGCCCCGGAAGAAATCGTTCACGATGTCATCCTCAACCTGCCCAACGCTTCCGGCTATTCCGATTCCAAGGGGCTGTTCGCGGCTCGCAAGGCGATCATGCACTACACCCAGGAAAAGCATATTCCCGACGTGCAGATGGAAGACATCTACATCGGCAACGGTGTTTCCGAACTGATCGTGATGGCGATGCAGGCACTGCTCAACAATGGCGACGAAGTGCTGGTGCCGGCACCCGATTACCCCCTGTGGACGGCGGCGGTGACCCTGGCTGGCGGTGTGGCGCGCCATTACCTGTGCGATGAAGGCAGCGGCTGGCTACCCGATCTCGACGACATGCGCGGCAAGATTTCGGCCAATACCCGCGCCATCGTCGTCATCAACCCCAACAACCCCACCGGCGCGCTGTACCCGGTGGAAGTGTTGAAGGAAATCGTCGAAATCGCGCGTAGCCATCAATTGATCGTCTATGCCGACGAAATTTACGACAAGGTGCTCTACGACGGCAACACGCACACTTCCATTGCCTCGCTGGCGGACGACGTGTTGTTCGTCACCTTCAACGGCCTTTCCAAGAATTACCGCGCTGCCGGTTACCGTGCTGGCTGGCTGTCGGTTTCCGGCGAGAAACGGCATGCCCGCGACTACATCGAAGGGCTGACCATGCTGGCCTCGATGCGCCTGTGCTCGAACGTGCCGGCGCAATTCGCCATCCAGACCGCGCTGGGCGGCTACCAGAGCATCAACGATCTGGTGGCGCCCGGCGGGCGGTTGTGCCGCCAGCGGGACCTGGCCTGGCAAATGCTGAACGCCATGCCCGGTGTCTCCTGCACCAAGCCGCAGGGGGCCATGTACCTGTTCCCGCGCCTCGACCCGAAAATGTACCCCATCGACAACGACCAGCAGTTCATTCTCGACCTGTTGCTGGAAGAAAAGGTGCTGCTGGTACAAGGCAGCGGTTTCAACTGGCCGACCCCCGACCATTTCCGCGTGGTATTCCTGCCCAATCTCGACGATCTTACCGAAGCGTTGAACCGCCTGGCCCGTTTCCTGGAAACCTACCGCAAGCGGCATGGCAGCTAGAAGGTGCGCATTTCATAAACGGGTGACGCTCCCCTCGCCTCACCCGCTCCAACCCGAATTTATCCTTGGAAAGAAACCACTATGAAACCCATCAATGTAGGACTATTAGGCTTGGGCACCGTCGGCGGCGGCACGCTCACGGTATTACGCCGCAACGCCGGCGAAATCACGCGCCGAGCCGGACGCGAAATCACGGTAAAAATGGCTGCGGTGCGCGATCTGGAAAAAGCGCGCAGGCTGGCGGGTTCCGCTCTGGAAATCGTCACCGACCCGTACGCCGTGGTGAATAACCCGGATATCGACATCGTGGTCGAACTGATCGGCGGCTATACCCTTTCCAGGGAACTGGTGATGAAGGCCATCGCCAACGGCAAGCACGTCGTTACCGCGAACAAGGCTCTCCTGGCACTGCACGGCAACGAAATTTTCGCCGCCGCCCAGGCCAAGGGCGTGATGGTGGCCTTCGAGGCTGCGGTGGCGGGCGGCATCCCGATCATCAAGGCCTTGCGCGAAGGCTTGACCGCCAACCGCATCGAGTGGATCGCCGGCATCATCAACGGCACCACCAACTTCATTCTTTCGGAAATGCGCGACAAGGGCCTGTCCTTCGACACCGTACTCGCCGAGGCGCAAAAGCTCGGCTACGCGGAAGCCGACCCGACCTTCGACATCGAAGGCATCGACGCCGCACACAAACTGATGATCATGTCCGCCATCGGCTTCGGCATCCCCATGCAGTTCGACAAGGCTTATACCGAAGGCATCAGCAAGCTCACGCGCGAGGACATTCAATATGCCGAAGAACTGGGCTACCGCATCAAGCTGCTGGGCATCACCAAGCGCACGCCGGAAGGAATCGAGTTGCGCGTACATCCCACGCTGATCCCCGCCAAACGCCTGATCGCCAATGTCGAAGGCGTGATGAACGCCGTGCTGGTGAAGGGCGACGCCGTCGGCGCGACCCTATATTACGGGCGCGGCGCCGGTGCGGAACCGACCGCCTCGGCAGTCGTGGCCGATCTGGTGGATGTCACGCGCATGCTGACCTCCGACCCGGAAAATCGCGTACCGCACCTCGCCTTCCAGCCTGATGCCCTGTCCGACATTGCCATCCTGCCGATTTCCGAAGTGCGCACCTCGTACTACCTGCGCATGCGCGCCTTCGACAAGCCCGGCGTGCTCGCCGACGTGACGCGCATCCTCGCCGACCTGGGCATCTCCATCGACGCCATGATCCAGAAGGAACCCTCGGAAGGCGAGGAACAGGTCAACATCATCATGCTCACCCATGAAACCGTGGAAAAATTCATCGACCAGGCCATGACCAAAATCGAGGCGTTGCCCTCCATCGCAGGCAAGGTCACGCGCATCCGCCTGGAAGAATTGGAGAAATAATTAGCGTAATCGCTGCCTGAATCGGGAGAAAATCATGGTTGACGCCGCTGCATTGCGCCCCAAGGTCAAGAAGTGCATCAATGCCCTGAACCCCATGCAGCCCATCGTGTTCGGCGCCGGCAATCTGGTGAAGGACGGCGCGGACAGGGGTCTGTATGTGCCGGGACTGCATGGCGGAAACAAGGATTTGATGCGTGAGTTGGCCGATCAGATCGACTTCGATGAAGGTGGTGGCACCTACCTGTTTTCCGGCAACCGGGGTACCGGCAAGACCACCGAGTTGATGCGTCTCGCCGAGTTGCTGAAGGACCTGGATTGCGAGGTGTTCTACCTGAACATGCTCGAATATTTCAATCTCACGACCTCGGTGGAAATCACCGATTTTCTCATCTGCGTCCTGGGCGGGCTCTCGGAAAAAATCGAGGAACGCTTCGGCAGCAATCCCGGCGGGATCGGCTTCTTCGAGCGTACCTGGAATTTTCTCCAGTCGGACGTCAAGATTGAGGGCCTCGAACTGGCAGCCGGCAGCGATGTCAAGGCCGGCCTCAAGATGTCCTTGCAACAGGACCCGACTTTCAAGCAACGGTTGCAGGAAGCCACGCGCGGGCACGTGGCGCGTCTGGTGCAGGAAGCACGCAGGTTCGTCGGCGAAGCCCTGGAGGAAATACGATCCAAGACCGCACCGCATAAAAAGATCGTGCTGATCGTGGATTCGGTGGAGCAATTGCGCGGCGTGGGAGATACCAAGAACATCGCCGAAGTATTCAAGAGCGCGGAAACCCTGTTTTCCGGCCATGCGGACAAACTGCGCTTTCCGCCGCTGTACCTGGTTTACACCATCCCGCCCTATCTCTCCGCCCTGGCGGGAAGTCTGGCGGCGCTGTATTCCGGCGGCAAGATATACATGCTGCCCAGCGTGCATGTTTATGATTGTTGCCCCAATGATGGCGATGTCCCTGTCCAGTCCGAGGCCGGGCTTTCCTCGATGGTGGAGATCGTCGGCAAGCGCTTCCCCGAGTGGCCGGAGTTTCTGACCAGGGAGCAGTTGTTGCGTCTGGCGGCGAATTCAGGAGGCGACCTGCGGGATTTCTTCCGCCTGGTGAAACTGTGCGTTTCGCAAGCGCTTTATCAGGAACGGCTGCCTTTGCCGGATGCGGTGCTGGCCAGCGCGGAAAGTGATTTGCGCAACGACATGCCGCTGGCGGACGACGACAAGGCGTGGCTGAAGAAGATACAACACAGCCACAAACGGGAATTGTCCAGCCTGGACAAGCTGCCGGATTTCGCGCGTCTGGCCGAAGGAAAATACATTCTCAACTACCGCAACGGCGACGACTGGTTCGATGTCCATCCGCTGCTGCGCGCCACCGTTGCCAGTGGCGACTGAGGCGGATTTTCAAATCTCGCTGGACGCCATCTGGCGCAAGCTGCGCCCGCATCTGGAATGGGCGCAAGGGTTTACGCTGGCCGTATTGTTTACCCGCCATCCCGCGCCGGTAGAAGCGTTGCGCCGGCAACTGCAGGAATTGCTGAGCTTCGGCACCCTTCCCTTGCGGCAATTCACCTTGAACGAGCCGGGGCAAACCGCTGAAATCTTGACCGCCGTACTGGCCAGCCGCCCCCTGGACGGCAAGCACCCGCCGCTATGGCTGGAAATGTGGCGCGACGCAGGCAGCGAAGATGAGCGTCAGGCGCAGCGCCGGGCCGTATGGGAGGTGCTGTCGCGCCTTAACGAGCGGCGCTTCCTGCTGGAGCGCGACGTGGCCTGCCCGCTGGTGCTGGTCTTGCCCACCGAGTTGCGCAAGGATATTCCCAGCATGACGCCCGACCTGTGGAGCGTGCGCGCCGTCACCGCCGATTTGCCGACGCCGGCGGGGCGCGAACGCGGGCAAGGAGCGGGGCAAGCCGCATTGGCTTCGCCGCCGCCCGTAAACCTTGAGCCAGCGGCGGCGGAACAGGAGTGGCTGCGCTTGTGGAACGCCACGGCGGACAAACGGAGGCTGGCGCCGGAAGCGGGGTTCGCCGCGGCAGAAGCGGCGTTGGCGCGCATGGACATTGCCGCGGCGCGGGAAATGGCCGGGCAGGTGCTGCTGGCGATATCGCAGCGGGAAGAAACCTCCGGCGCATTGCGCCAACGCGGCATCGCCCTCGATTTCCTGGGGGATGCCGAACTGGCCGCGGGGCAACTGCCGGCGGCGCTGAACGCCTACCGCGAAAGCCTCGAATTGCGCCGCGCCCTACGCGGCGTGA
>CAZGOY010000008.1:28331-97833 GCA_964527565.1 uncultured Sulfuricella sp.
GGGCCGCCTCGACGACGCGCTGAACGCCTACCGCGAAAGCCTCGAATTGCGCCGCGCCCTACGCGGCGTGACGGGCGACTCGCCGCAGGCGCTACGCGACCTGAGCGTCTCGCTCAACAAAGTGGGCGGAGTGGAACAAGCACTGGGCCGCCTCGACGACGCGCTGAACGCCTACCGCGAAAGCCTCGAATTGCGCCGCCGCCTGCTGCTGGTAATGGGGGAACTGCCGCAGACGCTCACCGATTTGCGCTATTCCCTGACGCGCCTTGCCGCGATCGAACGCGCGCAGGGAAATGAAGCCACCGCAGCCAGCCTGGAAAACGAGGCGGACGAGATCAAAGCACCCCGCTCGTGAGATAATCGCGGCGGACTGAATAATTTGGTTTTTAAGGAACGAACCCCATGAAATATCTCAGCACCCGCGGCGGCATGCCGCCCAAGAACTTCACCGAAATCCTGCTCGGGGGGCTGGCGCCGGACGGCGGCCTGGCCGTGCCGGACGCCTATCCGCAACTAACTCGCGACGAACTGGCCGCCATGCGCGGCATGGACTACCGCCAGCTGGCTTTCGAGGTGATGCGCCGCTTCGCCGACGACATCCCGGCGGATGACCTGAAGCGCCTGATCGACAAGACCTACACCGCCGCCGCCTTCGGCAACGAGGACATCACGCCGCTCAAGACGCTGGAGCCGGGGCTGCACATCCTCGGACTGTCCTACGGCCCGACGCTGGCCTTCAAGGACGTGGCGATGCAGTTTCTCGGCAACCTGTTCGAGTACGTGCTGGCCAAGGACCAGGCCGAACTGAACATTCTCGGCGCCACCTCGGGCGACACCGGCAGCGCGGCGGAATACGCCATGCGCGGCAAGAAGGGCATCCGCGTCTTCATGCTCTCGCCGCTGGGCAAGATGAGTCCTTTCCAGACCGCGCAGATGTATGCGCTACAGGATGACAACATCTTCAACCTGGCCGTCACCGCGCCCTTCGATGCCTGCCAGGATATCGTCAAGGCGGTTTCCAACGATCTCGCTTTCAAGGAAAAATACCGCATCGGCGCGGTCAACTCGATCAACTGGGCGCGCGTCACGGCGCAGGTGGTGTATTACTTCAAGGCGTATTTCGCCGTGACCAGGAGCAACGACGAGCAGGTTTCCTTCTGCGTGCCGTCGGGTAATTTCGGCAACGTCTGTGCGGGGCACCTGGCGCGCATGATGGGCCTGCCGATCAAAAAGCTGATCGTCGCCACCAACGAGAACGACGTGCTCGACGAGTTCTTCCGCACCGGCGTGTATCGCCCGCGCGCGCAGACCGTGCATACTTCCAGCCCGTCGATGGACATTACCAAGGCCTCCAACTTCGAGCGTTTCGTTTACGATCTGGTGGGCCGCGACCCCAAGGTGCTCAAGGAGCTGTGGGAGCGGCTGGAAAAGGAAGGCTATTTCGACCTCAAGGACACGCCGTATTTCGCCAAAGCGCGGGAATTCGGCGTGGAGTCCGGTGCCAGTGCGCACGCGGAACGCATTGAAACCATCCGCAGCGTCCACCGGCAATACGGTGTGATGGTCGATACCCATACCGCCGACGGCATCAAGGTCGGGCTGGCGCACCGCGAGGCGGGAATCCCGCTGATCTGCCTGGAAACCGCCCTGCCCGCCAAGTTCGAGGAAACCCTGCGCGAAGCGCTGGGCCGCGACCCGGAACGGCCCGCCGCGTACATCGGCATCGAACAATTGCCGCAACGCTTCGAAACCCTGCCGCCGGATACGGCGACGGTCAAGCGGTTCATCGAGACGCACACAAGCTGAGAAGAAACGCGGGGCGTAACTTCCGGATTGCGCCCCGGTTTTACTCGGCCAACGGACACGCCACCGTGAATTCCGCGCCACCCTCGATGTTGCGGGCTGTGATGTTGCCGTCCATGTTGTTCTCGATAATCATCTTGGACATGTACAAGCCGATGCCGGTGCCTTTTTCCCTGGTAGTGAAATAAGGGTCGAAGATTTTCGGCAGAATGTCCTCGGTCATGCCGCCGCCGTTGTCGCTTACGGTGACCGTGGCAAATTTCCCGGCGCGTCCGATGCGGATAGCGATCATCCCGTCTCTGACCTTGCTTGCTGCGATGGCATCCTTGGCGTTATTGAGAATGTTCAGCAATACCTGCGAATACTCATTGGAAAATCCCCAGGCAGTAATCTCTTCATCGGCGAGCAAATCGACGCGAACCGAATGATTCTTGAAGCTCGCGGATAATATTTCCAGCGCATCCCGCACCGCTTCGTTCAGGCTGAACGCACTTTTTTCCTTGTTCGGTCTGAAGAAATTGCGGAAATCATCGATGGTGCTCGACATTTTTTCCACCAGTTGACGTCCCTTGGCGGCGGATTTTTCAATCAGTGCCGTATCCAGTTCGTTGAACTGGTGAGCGTCCTTGATGTTGGCAAGGATCAGCCCCAGGGCATTCAGGGGTTGGCGCCACTGGTGGGCGATATTGCCGATCATCTCGCCCAGCGCCGCCAGGCGTGATTGCTGGATAAGCAGGCGTTCCTGCGCCATGTTCTTCTCGACTTCCTCGGCTACGCGCTGCTCCAGGGTTTCGTTCAGGCGCTTGAGGCTTTTTTCATTTTCCGCCAGCGCCAGTTCCGCCAGCTTGCGTTGCGTGATTTCGCGCGCGATGCCGACCATGCGCAGTACCCGTCCGTTTTCGATGCGCAACGGGGCCAATGTAGTCATCCAGTAGCTTTCTTTTCCATTAAAAAACAAATGCTCCTCATAACTGACAGGTGCGGCCGCCGCCAAACACCTCTGATATTTATGGTTGAAATAAGCCCCCATTTCAGCATTGAATGCCTGTTCCGGCGTCTTGCCGCGAATTTGATCGTGAGACAGGGAAACCACATTCTCGAAAGCAGGATTGATGTCTTCAAAAACAAAAGTTCCCCCCTCCTCCACGCGAATCAGGAAAACCGGGTCGGCGATGTTGCGGAATATGCCGGAATATTTTTCTTCCGAAGCCACGGAAACCTTCTCTACCGCCTGCAAACGCTGTTGCGACTCCTGTAGCTTATGCTCCTGCGCCCGCAGTGCGCTTTGAAGCTCGCGCACGTAGTCCTGCTCGATGGAGGCGAGCAGGTCAGAATAGGCGATCAGCCCGACCAGTTGGCCTTCGCGCCCGAGCACGCCCAAATGGCGAATGCGCTTTTCCGAGAAAACACTGCCAGCGCTATACAGGCTGGAATCGGCGCTGACCGTAATCAGGGGAAAAGCCGCCACTTCATCAACCCGGCACGCCACGCGGTTTTGCCCGATCAGACGCACGATGTCGCGTTCGGTCAAAATACCGAGACGGTCCTCCGACTTGATGACGATGGCGTCGTGCTTGTATTCGCGAATTTTACGGGCGGCCTCGGCTACCGTGGATTCGCCGGACAAAGTGGCCGGCATACGGCTCATGACCGAGCCGACTTCACGCAGGTGGACGAAAAACTCTACGCCCTGGTTCTTGACCACGTCAGTCTGGGTCACCAGCCCCAAGGTACAGCCATGCGCATCGACAACAATGAAATGACGAATGCCTTCCTGCTTGAAACGCAAGGCCGCCTCACCCAGAGTCGTCCCGGCAGTCAAGGTTTTCACCGGGGAACTCATCACGCGGGAAATCGGCTGCATCGGCGCCAGCGGGTCGGACAGGTTCATCAGTAGCGCATCGTGTTCAGTCCAGATGCCGACAATCTGCCCGTCCTGCATCACCAGCATGGAACTGCAATGCTTCTCGCTCATGCGCGCCGCTGCTTCGCAAACCGGTGTCTCCGGGGCACATTGCAGCAATTCGCCGGTATGAAGAATGCTCTCGATAGTGATTTCTCTGGTCATGGGCTGAATTCACTGATAAACCGGATTGGGTTCGCGGAACGGTATAATCCGTCCAAAAATACATTACTTTCAGACAGAGGCCGCATCATAAACGCACCCCGGCAAAAAAGGCAATTTTCCTGCATTTTTCAGGTTCTTCCATGAGCAACCTGATCCTGCTCATCGTCTGTTTCCTGCTCGGCGTGGCACTGCGCCGCGCCGGGAAACTGCCTGAACGCGCTCCGGCGGCTTTCAACAGTTTCATCATCCACATTTCCCTGCCCGCGCTCACACTGCTTTATGTGCACGATTTGCGCTGGGAACCCGCCTATGGACTGGCGGCGGCGATGGCCTGGCTGCACTTTGCCCTGGCGGCAGGGTTTTTCTGGGCGCTGGGCCGCATGTTGAAACTGCCGCGCGCCACCATCGGCGCGCTGATGCTCACCGGTGGGCTGGGCAACACTTCATTTTTCGGCCTGCCGATGATCGAAACCTTCTACGGCAAGGAGGGGCTGGCCACCGGCATCATTGCCGACCAGTTGGGTTCCTTTCTGGTGCTCTCTACGCTGGGCATCCTTACCGCCAACCTGTATTCCTCCGGCAGCGCCACGGCGGGAACCCTCATCCGCAAGATCGTCCTGTTTCCCCCATTCATCGCCCTGCTGGTGGCGCTGGCACTAATTCCCATCCCCTACCCGGAGTGGCTGATTACCGTATTGAAGCGGCTGGGTGACACACTGGCGCCGCTGGCGCTGGTATCGGTCGGTTTCCAGTTGCACTTGGGGCACTTGTCCGGGAACGGCCGCAATCTGGCAGCCGGGCTGGCTTTTAAACTGCTGCTCGCGCCGCTGGTGTTGTACATGGTGTATGTCGAGTTGATGGGCGCCAGTGGAACGGTCATCCAGGTAACCCTGTTCGAGGCCGCCATGCCACCGATGATTACCGCAGGCATCATCGCCAGCGAACACGACCTCGACCCCCAACTCGCCAACCTGATGGTGGCGGTGGGTTTGCTGTTGTCATTTTTCACGCTGACCGGCTGGTGGTGGGTGATGCGGGCGGTGTAAGAAAATCAGAACAACTCGATGTCTCCGCCCACCGGCTTGGTTTCAATGCTGCTGAGATAGCGTGTTTCCTGCTCGGCAATGGTGTTGTTATGCAGTGAGCGCAAGCGCTTGACGCGCACCTTTCCGGTAGAAGGAAAATACACCACCATGCGCGGGTAGATGCTGCCGACATCCTCCGCCACCACGCTCAGGCCTTCCGTCTTAAGATAATCGCGCACGAATTCGATGTTGCGCATGCCGACATCGGTCATGTTGGCCAGGATACGCCCACCACCAAAAACCTTCACCTCCAGGTTCTGGCGCTTGCCGCCGTTTTTCATGATGACGTTGATCAGGTGCTCCATGGCGAAGTTGCCATAGCGCGTGGCGGCGCTCAAGCTGGTGGATTTCCAGCCGCCAGCATCGCCCGATGCCGGCAGCATGAAATGATTCATGCCGCCGATACCGGAAACCCGGTCGCGGATGCAGGCGGAAATGCATGAACCCAAGGTGGTATAGACGCCCTCATCATGCGTGGTGACGTAATATTCGCCCGGCAGGAGACGTGCGGCAAAGGCTTCGTAGGTGGTATTCCAGCTACGGCGGATGTGTTCGAAGCCGGGAAGCACCAGTGGCGGGCGGAGAATGGCATTCATGAGAGGATGCGTTATTATTTTCCCAGAAAGAGGGCTTCGGCTTCGGTGATTTCCGAGCGCGCTTCAAGCACCACAGGCTCAATGACGCTCTCATCCAGGCCGGTGAATTCCCAGGCGCGCGCATCAATCGGCGGAACATCACTCAAGTCGAGGGTGTCCACCTCGGCCATCAATGCCAGGATATTGGCGATATGCACCAGCGCGGTTTCCCTGGGAAAACGCTGCGCCTCGCCGATGGCATGATGGTAGGCGATACACTCCTCCAGCATGGTCGGCAAATGCCACTGGCGCGCCAGTTCGCCCCCCACTTGCGCATGGTCGAACCCCATGATTTTCCATTCGGCCTCGTATACCGGCAATTCATCGACGTTATCCAGCACCAGCAGCAAGGCTTCCTTGGCCTGCGCGGCCAAACGGTTGAAAATGACCAGTTCACCAATGTCGTGCAGCAATCCTGCGGTGAATACGGCCTCCACGTCGCAACGGCGCGCCTGCTTTGCCAGGATGCGTGCCGCCAGCGCGCAATACAGGCTGTGGCGCCAGAAATTCTCCATCGATACCAGATCGTTGGGCAAGCCTTCAAACGCGGTGGCAACTGAAGTCGACAGGGCCAAGTTGCGTATCTGGCTGGTGCCGATGATCGACACCGCTTTGGCAACCGTATCGACCGAGGAGGAAAAGCCATACAAAGGGCTGTTGGCCACGCGCAGCAGACGCATGGTGAAGGAAGGGTCCTGGCTTACCGCCTTGGCAATGTCGCCGGTGCTGCTATCGGGGGATTCCACCAGACGATTGATGCGCAGAAACACATCCGGCAATGTGACCAACGCACCAACACCCTGCACCAGTTCAACGATTTCATTTTTCATGGGAGTACATTGGCATGATGCAACATGTTTCGTCAAGCTAATGGTAGCGGTAACGCTACGGTGAGTGTACTGCACTTGCAGTAGCCCAAACCAATACGGGCGCCCCTCAACAGGGCGCCCGTATTTCAGTCTACGGGTTTCTGGCCCTGAATGAGATGTTAACTGCGCGACGCCTTTTTGCGCTCATGTTCCAGCAGGTAACGCTTACGAATACGGATGGATTTGGGGGTAATCTCCACCAGTTCGTCATCGTCGATGAATTCCACAGCAGATTCCAGCGTCAGCTTGATCGGCGGAGTCAGACGCACGGCTTCGTCGGTGCCGGAAGCGCGCACGTTGGTCAATTGTTTGCCCTTGATCGGGTTCACCACCAGGTCGTTCTCGCGGCTGTGAATGCCGATGATCATGCCTTCATACAGCTTGTCGCCGGGGCTGACGAACATTTTGCCGCGATCTTCCAGCTTCCATAGCGCGTAGGCCACGGCCTCGCCGTTGTCCTGGCTGATCAGCACGCCGTTGCGGCGACCGGGAATGTCGGGCCGCACTTCGGCATATTCGTCGAATACGTGCGACATCACGCCGGTGCCGCGCGTCATGGTCATGAATTCGCCCTGGAAGCCAATCAATCCGCGCGCGGGAATACGATACTCCAGGCGCACCCGGCCATGACCATCGGACTGCATGTCCTGCAGGTCGCCGCGGCGGCGGCCCAGCTCTTCCATCACCGCGCCCTGGTTGGTCTCCTCCACGTCAACGGTCAGCGCTTCATAAGGCTCGCACTTGACGCCGTTGACTTCCTTGATAACCACGCGCGGCTTGCCCACCGCCAGTTCAAACCCTTCGCGGCGCATGCTTTCGAGCAGCACTGTCAGATGCAACTCGCCGCGCCCGGAAACCATGAATGAGTCGGCCTCATCGGTATCTTCCACCCGCAACGCCACGTTAATCAGCAGCTCTTTCTGCAAGCGGTCGCGGATCTGGCGGCTGGTAACGAATTTGCCTTCGGTACCGGCCAGCGGCGAGGAGTTAACGCGGAAATTCATGTTCAGCGTGGGCTCATCCACCAGCAGCAACGGCAGGGCCTGGGGTTTCTCCCTATCGCAAATGGTGACGCCGATGCCCATTTCATCAATCCCGGTAATCAGGACGATGTCGCCCGCCAGCGCCTCGTCCAGCTGCACCCGCTCCAGACCGTGAAATCCCATGACTTGGTTGACCTTGGCGTTTTTCGGCGTGCTATCCGGGCCGTTCATCACCACGACCTGCTGGCCCGGCTTGAGCCGGCCATTGGCAACGCGGCCAATACCGATGCGGCCAACGAAGCTTGAGTAGTCCAGCGCGGCAATCTGCAATTGCAGCGGTGCATCCACATCCCCCTTGGGGGGGCCAACGTGTTCGAGGACGGTATCGAACAGGGCGCGCATGTTGTCGCAAGGCTTGTCGGCTTCCAGCATGGCGTAGCCATTGATCGCGGAGGCGTAGACTACCGGGAAATCAAGCTGGTCGTCGGTCGCACCCAGCTTGTCGAACAATTCGAAAGTCTGGTTGACCACCCAGTCGGGACGGGCACCGGGACGGTCTATCTTGTTGACCACCACGATTGGCTTAAGCCCCAGCGCGAGGGCCTTCTTGGTGACGAAACGCGTTTGCGGCATCGGTCCTTCCACCGCATCCACCAGCAGCAGCACGCCGTCCACCATACCCAGCACCCGTTCGACCTCGCCACCGAAATCCGCGTGCCCCGGCGTATCCACGATATTGATATGAACCCCTTCGTATTCCACCGAAGTGTTCTTGGCGAGAATGGTAATACCCCGCTCCTTTTCCTGATCGTTGCTGTCCATCACCCGTTCGGCGATATGCTGGTGCGCGGCGAAAGTGCCGGCCTGGTGCAGCAGCTTGTCCACCAGCGTAGTTTTGCCGTGGTCAACGTGGGCGATGATGGCGATATTGCGAAGAGCGCGGGACATGAAAACTTCCTGAACGTGAAAAAGGGCGCGATTTTAACATAACCCTCAGGATTTCCTGATGAAATTTTGGATTTTCGGAGCGCAGTCCAGCATAAGCTGGGCAACAACCCATAATCCATGACCAGCAAAAGGCATGAAGAGGCCCAGAAACAGCGCTTGTCGCCAGAATAAAAATGCAAACCTGGCAAATTGAGATTGACTTGGAAGGGGTATTTTTTTGGAGGCGGGGGTCGGAATCGAACCGGCGTAGACGGCTTTGCAGGCCGCTGCATGACCACTCTGCCACCCCGCCATGCGATACTTTGAAAGCAAACAGGGAAAGCTTACGCTTTCCCTGTTTGCTGTAATACTGGAGCGGGAAACGAGACTCGAACTCGCGACCCCAACCTTGGCAAGGTTGTGCTCTACCAACTGAGCTATTCCCGCAATCAAGAAGCCGACATTCTAGTTATTTTTAGCGGCTTGTCAACCACCAAATTTCACCAAACTCCCGGCATGGCGGAGAGGGTGGGATTCGAACCCACGGTAGGTTTGAACCTACGCCTGATTTCGAGTCAGGTACATTCGACCACTCTGCCACCTCTCCGGCAGGTCGGCATTCTACCAGCATTGCCGGACTTTGTGACACCCGGAATGGACAAGTTCGCCAAAGATGCGCAAACTGGAAGTATGCGTGCGCTCCTCGCCCCCTTCCTCGCGCTGTTCCTGACCGCTTGTGACTTGGTGAGCAAGCCAGTTCCTGCGTTTCGTGAAAGCGGTGAACTTGTCGTCATCACGCGCAACAGTCCAACCACCTTTTACGAAGATGCGCAGGGCAATTTCATCGGTTTAGAGCATGATCTCGCCGCATTGTTTGCCAAGGAACTGGGGGTGCAGGTCAAGTTCGTCATCGCCCCGGAATTTCACCAGATCATCCCCATGCTACAAGACCGGCAGGGACATTTGGCGGCGGCTGGCCTGGCCATTACCGCCGAACGTGAAAAAAAAATCCGTTTCGGCCCACCCTACCAAACCACTTTGCAGCAGGTGGCCTACAGCACGTATGCCTTGCGTCCCAAGGGGGTCAAGGACCTGCTCGGCAAACGCATAGAAGTGATTGCCGGCAGCAGCTACGTGGAGCGTCTGAAAGCCCTCAAACAACAATATCCGGGCCTTTCCTGGGAGGAAAAATTCAAAGAGGAGAGCGAAGGGCTGCTGGGCAAAGTGGCGGAGGGAACGATTGACTTCACAGTAACGGATTCCCACATTATCACGCTTGCCCAGAACTATTACCCCAATCTCGGGGTGGCCTTCAACCTGGGGGGGCCGGATCAACTCGCCTGGGCTTTCCCACAAGACACAGACCCTGAATTGTATGGGCTGGCTTGGCGCTTTTTTGCAAAAATCCGGCGCGACGGTACCTTGCGGCGCCTGCTGGATCGCTACTATGGCCATCTGGAGCGTCTGGATACGGCAGATGTATCCACTTTTCTGGAAAGGATGCACACCACTTTGCCGGAGTTTCGCAAGCTGTTTGAGCAGGCACAGGAAATCACCGACATCGACTGGCGCCTGCTGGCTGCCCTGGGCTATCAGGAATCGCACTGGAACCCGTTGGCGACCTCGCCGACCGGCGTGCGCGGACTGATGATGCTGACCTCCAGCACCGCCGATTTTCTCGGGGTTTCCGACCGGCTCGATCCCAAGGAAAGCATTCCGGCGGGAGCGCGTTACCTGCAAAGTCTCAGGGATGCATTGCCGACGCGCATCGGCGAACCCGATCGCACCTGGATGGCGTTGGCCGCCTATAATACCGGACGAGGGCATCTGGAGGATGCACGCATCCTGGCACATCAACTGAAGCTTAACCCCGATTCGTGGGCCGATCTGAAAAAAACCCTGCCGCTACTAAGCAAGCCGGTCTACGCCCAGACCGCCAAGCATGGCTACGCGCGCGGTGGAGAAGCCGTTATCTTCACGGAAAACACCCGAACCTACTATGACATTCTGGTGAAATTCGCGCCGCCCTACAAATCCATCCTGTCTGCGGAATCGGGGGGGAAGCGCCCATAAAAAAACCCCGGCAAGCCGGGGTTTTTCAAAGCGAGAACTTGTCGGCTTAAGCTGCCTGGATGTTCGAGGCTTGCTTGCCTTTGGGACCGGTCGCCACGTCAAACGTAACGCGCTGGTTTTCCTTCAGGGTCTTGAAGCCGCCGCCCTGAATCGCCGAGAAGTGCGCGAACAAATCGTCGCCGCCATCATCGGGGGTAATGAAACCAAAGCCCTTAGCGTCGTTGAACCACTTTACAGTACCTGTTGCCATTGTATCTTCCTAATCTGGTTTATATAAGTAACATGGGCGGATGCCCGAAATCTATCGAATCAAGAACACAAAGGACCAACGAAGGTACCGCAATTTGAAGCTTGAATTCCACAGACTGTCGCCAGCTTAACAGGATTTCCGGCAAAATCAAGGTTTCTTTATGTCGCCCTTAATGCTGGACACTCAATAGCGGCTGCGCAATGACTACCACTCCCCTTCGCCCCCGGATTGCCTTGGCTTGCCAGCCTGTGGCAGTATGAGATTGATGGACTGGCATTTACTCAAACTGTTTGCGGTGGCGGCGACCATTGCCCTGACTTTCGGCGTCTGGCTGCATTTCTTTCTCAACGCCGAAAAACCACTGGGATTCATTGCCTGCGGCATCGGCTATTTCGCCATGCTGGGCGTATTTTCCTCCGGCTATCTGCTGGTCAGCCTGTTCGATGATTTCACGGTGAGGGACATTGCCGTCATCACTGTGCTGGCCATCCTGTTTATCATTCTAATTTATGGATTTTCCAACCTGCTTGAAGCTTGGCAACGAGGCACCCGATGAAAACCCCTGAACTGTTACTCCCCGCCGGCTCGCTGGAAAAAATGCGCACCGCTTTCGCCTATGGCGCCGATGCGGTCTATGCCGGACAGCCGCGCTATTCCCTGCGCGCGCGCAACAATGAATTCGGCCTGGCGGAATTGGCTGAAGGGATTGACGAAGCGCGTGCCCTGGGCAAAAAATTTTATGTCACCAGCAACCTGATGGCGCACAACGCCAAGGTAAAAACCTATCTGGCAGACATCGAACCCGTTATCGGCATGCGACCGGATGCGCTCATTATGGCCGATCCGGGGCTGATCATGCTGGTGCGCGAAAAATGGCCGGACGTGGCGATTCATCTTTCCGTGCAGGCCAATACCGTGAACCATGCCGCGGTGGATTTCTGGCGCAAGCAGGGATTGACGCGCGTGATCCTGTCGCGCGAACTATCGCTGGACGAAATCGCCGAAATCCGCCAACGCTGCCCGGACTTGGAACTGGAGGTATTCGTTCACGGCGCCTTGTGCATCGCCTATTCCGGGCGCTGCCTGCTATCCGGCTATTTCAACCACCGCGACGCCAACCAGGGCACCTGCACCAATTCCTGCCGCTGGGATTACAAGGTGCTGGAGAACAAGGAGCACGTCATCGAGGAAGGCCAGCGCCCCGGCGAACTGATGCCCATCGAGGAAGACGAGCATGGCACCTACATCCTGAACTCCAAGGATTTACGCGCCGTCGAGCATGTCGGGCAACTGGCGAAGATGGGCGTGGATTCGCTGAAAATCGAGGGCCGCACAAAATCCGTCTATTACGTCGCTCGCACCGCTCAGGTATATCGTCGCGCCATTGACGACGCACTCGCCGGCAGACCCTTTGACCCCTCCTGTCTGAATGCTCTGGAGCATCTCGCCCACCGTGGCTACACCGGCGGTTTTTACCAGCGCCAGGCTCACGCCCAATATCAGAATTACGCCAGCGGACAATCGGAAAGCGGGGTCAGCCAGTACGTCGGTGATGTGGCCGCTTTCGATGCGGCCAGCGGCATGGCCGAGATCGTGGTGAAAAACCGCTTCCGTGTCGGCGACCAGATGGAATGGCTCTCCCCTTCCGGCAATCACCGCTTCACGCTGGCCCGCATGGAAACCCTGGCGGGAGAAAACCTGGCAGAAGCGCCCGGCAACGGCTGGGTGGTTCGCATCCCCCTGCCTCCGGGCAGCAACCCGCAGCGGGCAATGCTGGTGCGTTTCATGACGGACGAGGCAAGCGGCGAATCCTGCTAAAGATCAGGAAACCGGCGGATGGTCACACATACGCCGGATTTCTGGATGCCCGCCTACGCAGCGGGCCAATAATCGGTAGCGATTCCCTCCCCCAAATCCGCCTCGATCAGTCGGCGGCGCACTTCCAGCAGACGGGCCACCAACTGTGGTTCATGCACCTCGTAGGCGGCGGCATCGGCCGCACGGTTGACTACCACGCCGAGCAACTCGGTAATGGCGTTGCCGATGGAATTCGGGCTGATGGTGACAATCAGCTTGCCCGCCTCGTTACGATAAATGAGTTGCTTGAAGGCAGGCTGCCAACGTATGGCGTTGGCGTACTTGGCATCGACGATGCAATGGTCGCGCACCTTTTTTGCGGTCTTGAGAAAATCGTTGTTGAACAGCAGCACGTTTTCAACCTGGTCGGGAAAATAGACGTCGCTCAGGATGGGGGCGTTGCGGGTGGAGACTTGCGAGAAGAAAGTGCGGTAAAAGTCGATGAAGCCCTTCAGCACCAGATCGTATTCGTGCCAGAAACGGATGTCTTCCAGCGTGGCCGATCCACCGGGCACTTCCCAGCTCGGCAGGCCCTGCGGATAGCCGGTCAGGTCGAGGCGTGCATCGTCGTCACTGACCGGGCGCAACACTTCCAGATGAAGCGCCTTGCAGATGAATTCGCGGTAAACATCATGCATGTACATCTCGAACAAGGAGTGCTGGCCACCGTCAGTCAGGTTGGGATTTTTCGGGTCGGCGAGCTTGGCTGCGCGCAGGTCGTCCATCGGAAACACGATGAAATGGTTGTGCAGCATGCGAATGCTCGGCACCCCCGGCGAAGTCAGCGGCCAGGTGGCGTCCAGGCTGGCTTCGCCCGCCAGCACCAGATGCTGCTGCGGGTCGGGATACTGTTCCAGCATGTAATCGATGATGATCTGGTTCATCCGGTTCCACACGTGCTTGACGTTTTCCGGCACCTGGGTACGGCGTACCGGGCGCCCCAGCGGATTGAGGATGCACTGCGAGGTGTTGTAGATGATGGACGTGTCAAATTCGTTGCTGTGCCCCAACGCCTTACGATATAGCAGCAAGTTCTCAGGATTTCTCAACAACCCATTGTTGTGCATCAGATCATTGAGGTTTTCCGTGCTATTGAAAAACTCGTTGGGTTTCATCCCTTCCGGCACTTCCAGGGGGATGGGGCGAAAAGGGGTGACGATTTCACGCGGCGATGGGAGTGTCATGGCAGATCCGGTCCGGTTTCAAAAAACATTCGCCGGGCGCGCTGATCATTTAGCGCGCTTTTCCGACGAACAAGCTGGGATATTTTTACCACATTGCCGGAAAAGCACGGAGCAAAAAAATCAAATGGCGGGATAAACCCGCTTCATTCCGGGAATTCGGCGGCACCAATACCCTTTTTACCCGTGCCGCAACGTTTACACCAAACGGTCAAGGATTGGTTGCAAATCGGCAGGCAGCGGCAACTTGCGCAGAATCTTCTTACGCCGCTCATCTTCTCCCATCTGCCCAAGCAGATGGTTCATGGCCGGGTTAACCGCACGCTCCCAGAAGACCTTGCCATGTATCCACTGTGCAAACTGAATGTCGGGCGTTACGGCATTCGCAGTCGCAAGCCGTGCCTGAAACTCCGAAAAAATACGATCCGGATCAAGCAGCGCATCCCACTCGCCTAAAATTCGCAAGATTTCGGCGTCGTCCTGTGCTGTATCCAAACTTTCCTTTGAAGCCAGCGCCTCCTTGAAGCCCAAGGCTCGCAACCCGGTCCACAGCGGCGCAACAACTCGCCATAAAACCCCATGCCGCAAATACTGCGCAAATTCGCTGGTGATGGCTGCATGAAAAGCGGCCTCACTCCCAGCTACACCTGCCTGCCGTGCCGGTGGAATGGCAGGCCACAGTTCAACGGGATTGATGAAGTAATTTTCCAGGCAATAGCGTGGCAGCACCATCAGGTTCGGCAGTTCAGCCTGTCTTTGGTCGATGACCAACTGATCCCACTCATCCCGGTCCACCAGGCCAATCCAGTCTGGCTCCACAGCCAGCAGGTCGAGAAGCTGACGCTTGCTCCCTGCGGCATCAATCGCCCAGCGCTGCTCCCAGCCAGGAACAAAACGCTTTAACAGAATGTGAAAGGCAGCTTTGTCGTCTGCGCCTTCAACCAGGAAAACCCGCTTTATCTGAGTGCCGATCAACTTCTGGCGGATGCTATCGCGCTTGCTCTCAATGCTCATCGCGCAGCCTCCAGCAGGATGCGGGAACCCAGCGCCTCATAACGGCTCCACACCTCCGGCATATGCGATGTAATGATGAGCTGCCCATTTCGATCAGCCACCATCTTTTCGAGTTGTGCCAGAAAGCCCGCGACCAGTGACGGGTGCAGGTAGAGGTCGGGCTCGTCGATCAGGGCAATACCGCCCTTCTCCAGCCAGCGGTTGACGAGATAGAGCTGAATCAGCACCTGATGCTCCCCCGCACTCAGATCATCCAGAGCGTGGGTCGTGCCACTGCCGTTTTTCAGTTTTACATTCAGCCGATTCTCTCCCAGCTTGATTTCAGTCAGTATCTCCTTGCCGCTCAAAAAAGCATTCATATCCCGGATCAAGTCGTGAAACCGGTGCAGTGCCGCCGATTTCAGGGCCAGCATTGATGCTTCCAACTGCCCGTCCCATTGGTCGGTAACACGGTAACTGGCCAGCCAGCGTAATTGCGGGTTCTCGGGCCGAATCTCCCCTACCCCCCGCTTGGGGTTCACCCAGCGCCGCTCCTCGGCATCGAGAAAAATCATGTTGGGCGACTCGCTCTTGTCGGCCGAGACCAGCATCTTTTGTCGTGCTTCTGTCCATTGATCGAGCCAGGCTGCATTTTCCGGCCACAACAGCTTGCGTGCCGGTGCGCCGCGTTTGCCCGTGCGCTCCACCCACTCGCCAACGAAAACGTGGCCTGGATAGCTCCGCTGCATTTCTCCGGCAAACTCCTTGACACCAAACAGCAGCACCATGGCCCCTCCAGAGAAGGGCAAGTCCTCCAGCACCAAGGCGACCCCGCCCCAGTGTTGCAACCACTCCCGTTCCGGGTTTGACTTGGGCAGGGTCTTGCGATGGTGCAACCAGTGGCCGAAGGCGTTCCAAAGCATCGCCGACGCCCGCAGTACCGACGACTTGCCACAGCCATTAGGGCCGCTAAAGAGAATGTGAGGAGCGATTTCGTCGGTCCACGCATCCTTGAAATCGAACACTTGGGAGCCGAGCGGCCCCGCCTCATAGGTGTGGATGGCACGGATTTTCATGTGGGGGCTCTCCAGACACGGTTGATGATGTTATTGATCTTGATTGGCAAATGTTGACACTGCGAAACCGTTTACCCATTTCCCGCTCTCGTAATTGGTCGCGAACGACTCCCAGAGAAAAACGACACACCGTTCTTCGTCATTGTTGCGGTAGGACTTGAGCAGGTAGTCGAGAATCGCCAGCGCGTCGTCCATCTTTACGAATTCCTGAACAGGTCGATTTTGTACGCACAAGCATTCGCGGCATTTTCCAGCGTAGGCATCAGCGAATGCGTTGTGACGTCCAGATCAAAAAGCAGACGCAGTAACTCGTCCGCCTCAGATGCCGGCAACGTGATTTTGGTTAGCACGCTGTTTTCGACGTAATCCGAAACAGTTGGCCACCGGGCTTTTTCAAGAAAAAATTTATTTGCGTAAGGCATGTGCAGGAACAAGCCTTTTTGCGCCAGAAGAAATGGATTTTCATGGCGAGGGGCATGCACCAACTGTATTGGCTGGTTTGGCTCCTTTTTCAGGTGCTGGTGGTTGAGCATGACCACGGCAATTTCATGGCTCTGAATGCGATCTTTGGACAGACTGGATGCGGGGAAGGCGGCGAAATAAGCCGCTACCAAAGGGGACTCTGTCCAGTCAAGCAAGCGTGTCGGTATCCCATGATGCTGTGCCATCGCGATGGCGCTCAGATAGTTCTCTCTTGGGAATGGGCTATCAATTTCTTCTGGGCGTTTGTCATCTAACAATGCGCGGACAATGTCGGAATCTTCGTCAATCAGGGTGTAATCGATGGGCGTGGCAAACCCCAATCGATCAGCCTCTTCGAGAAAAAGAAATACTGCGCGCAACTCAGCATGCAACTGCCAGCCCAAGCTTTTCAAATCGTCAGAAGATAGTTTTCCTGACGTTTGCAGCGTGAACCGGTCCAACCTGTTGTTCTCACGAAATGCCGATGGTTTCAGTTCCCATCTGCTATCGGCATGCCCCCTGAAAATGAAACCATTTTGCCCATAAGCATTTGCCAGATACTCCGGGCACCAGCCATGCCGTGTTTGAAATCTGTGGTTATCAAGGAAGAAGCGCAGAAATTCCTCGGCATTATCAGAGGACTTTTCTGTCATGCATCACCCCATACCCTGTTAATCGTGGCTTTGATCTTGGCATCGAAGCGGGCAATCAATTCCTTATTAGCGTTGCCCAAGGCTTGCTCGACTTCAATTTCGGCAACGATAGCGCGCTGGATTGGGATCGTTAGACTTCCAAGAACTCCCATACTGACATTCGCCTTAGCATTTTCTACCGAGTTGCCTAGGAGCACTTGAATGAATTCTGGCGCATTTAATAGCGACATTAGAAAAGTAGAATCTACTAAGGCAAAGTCTGGGCGGCTAGGTTCCAGAACGACGTTGGACTTGCCATGAGCACCGTCGAAAAAACGCCAGCCGGATTCTTCCAGCAGTTTATTGAGTTTGATGCGTGCGCGGGCTTCTTTGGCTGCCATGTTGTTGGACTGCGCCCCTGTAATTATCGGCTTATACTTTTTCCTGACTTTTCGTGCATGGTATCAAACCATCCCATACCATTCATAACCGCATTCCGCCTTTTATATTCTCACTTTTTGCCGAACAGTTTGCGCCCGCGCCGCCGCTGGCGGTGGGCCTGCTTTTCCTCGCGTTCGGTCTTAGGGCCGGATTTGCGCCCGGCGAAGGGGTTGTCCCCCTGTTTGAACTGCACCCTGAAGGGCGTGCCGACCAGCTCGAAAGCCTTGCGGAAGGTGTTTTCCAGATAGCGCTTGTAGCTTTCCGGGATGCTGGCGACCGAGGTGCCGTGGACAATGACCAGCGGCGGGTTGGAACCGCCCTGGTGGGCGTAGCGCATCTTCGGGCGGAACGGGCCGGCCTTGGGCGGCTGGTGCTGTTCCGTCGCCGCCATCAGAATGCGCGTGAGCTTCGGCGTGGACATCTTGATCATCGCCGAAGCAAAAGCCGCATCCACCGAACCGAATAACTCCCCCACTCCGCTGCCCTGCAAGGCGGAAATATAGTGGAACTTGGCGAATTCGAGAAACTGGAGCTTGCGCGCGATATCCATCTTGATGACGTCGCGCCGCGCCGCGTCCAGCCCGTCCCACTTGTTGATCGCCAGCACCAGCGCCTTGCCCGCTTCGAGAATGAAACCGGCGATATGCGCATCCTGTTCGGCCACGTCCTGGCGCGCGTCCAGCACCAGCACCACCACGTTGGCGTCCTCAATGGCTTGCAGGGTTTTCACCACGGAAAACTTCTCGATGGCTTCGAAAACCTTGCCGCGCTTGCGAATGCCGGCGGTGTCGATCAGCGTGTAATGTTTGTCGCCGCGGTCGAATTCGATATGGATGCTGTCGCGCGTGGTGCCCGGCTGGTCGAAGGCGATTACGCGCTCTTCGCCGAGCAGCGCATTGACCAAGGTCGATTTGCCGACGTTGGGGCGGCCGACGATGGCAATCTTGGGATGGTCGTCTTCCTGGTCTTCCGTGGGAACCTCTTCGGGAAAGCCCGCCAGCGCCAGATCCACCAGTTCGCGCACGCCGTCGCCGTGTGCCGAGGAAATCGCCAGCGGATCACCCAACCCCAGCTCGTAAAACTCCGCCGCCACCACGTCGCGGCGCATCCCTTCCGCCTTGTTCACCGCCAGGAACACCGGCTGGCCCGACTTGCGCAAACGCTCGGCGATGATCTTGTCCTGCGAGGTCAGCCCCTGGCGCGCATCCACCAGAAACACGATGGCATCCGCCTCATCGACGGCCTGCAAGGTCTGGCGCGCCATTTCATGGAGGATGCCGTCCTTCACCACCGGCTCGAAACCACCGGTATCCACCACCAGATAAGGCTTGTCGCCCATGCGCCCATGGCCGTAATGGCGGTCGCGCGTCAACCCCGGCAGGTCGGCGACCAGCGCGTCGCGGCTACGGGTGAGGCGATTGAACAAGGTGGATTTGCCGACGTTGGGACGGCCTACCAGGGCGAGGGTGGGTTTCACGGTATGAAAAAAGGGAAAAGAATCAGGGGGCGGATTGTAGCACACACCCGCCCGGCAATTTTTTTACCCGTCCCGCTGTCCCGTCTTCATGCTGTGTTCCCGTGCCAGCCATTCCTGAAACATCAGCACATTCCACAGGGCATGCTGCTCGTTGCGTCTGCCGCTCAAATGCACCTGCCACTTGCGGCGGACCTGCGCGGGGTCCAGGAAGCCCTCCTCGCGCAGGCGGGATTCGTCCAGCAAATCTTCCGCCCAGTTGATCAGCGGGCCGCGCAGCCATGCGCCGACCGGCACGCCGAAACCCATTTTGGGGCGCTCGATGAGCGTTTCCGGGACGTGTCGATAAAGCAACTGGCGCAACGGCCACTTACCCTGGCCGTCGCGGATTTTCATGCCAAGCGGCAGGCTCCAGGCAAATTCGGCCACGCGATGGTCCAGCAGGGGGACGCGCGTTTCCAGGCTGACGGCCATCGCGGCGCGGTCGAGCTTGACCAGAATGTCGCCGGGCAAATAACTCACGGCATCGAGCTGCATCATGCGCGAGATGAAATCCGGCAGCGCCGCCCGTTGTGCGGGATCCGTCAGCGCCGTGAGCGGCTCGCGGCTGCCCAGCACCACGGCGGCGGGCGTTTTCCACTGGGAAACCAGGTTCAGATAAAGTTGTTCCGGGCTGTCCGCCGCCAGGATTTCCGCCAGTTTGTGCAGCTTGTCGCCCGGCGTTTGCTGCCGCAATGCCGGGGGCAGCAGCCGGAACAGGCCATCCCAGGCATGCGGCGGCAACGCGCTCAACAGGGCGCCCAACGCCCGCCGCCCCATCCCCGGCAACCAGCGCACCTTGCGCCAGATCGCGTCCGCCCACAGGTAGCGGTTGTAGCCGCCGAACAATTCGTCGCCGCCATCGCCGGACAGGCTGACCGCGACGTGACTGCGGGCCAGTTGCGCCACCAGGAAAGTCGGAATCTGCGAGGAATCGGCGAAAGGTTCGTCATACATTTCCGGCAGCAAGGGTATCACCGCCCGCGCCTGATCCGGCGTGACCAGCAACTCAGTGTGCTCGGTGCCCAGATGACGCGCCACGGCCCTGGCATGGTGCGCTTCGTTGTATTGCGCCTCGCTGAAGCCGATAGTGAAGGTCTTCACCGGACGCTCGCCCTGCGCCTGCATCAGCGCCACCACCAGCGAGGAATCGACGCCGCCGGAAAGAAACGCGCCGAGCGGCACGTCGGCGGCCATCTGGCCGCGAACCGCCGCACGCAACAGGTCATCGAGCCGCTCAAGCGCCTCGCCCTCGCTGCCGACAAAGGGATGGGCAACCCCGCTTTCCGCCTGCGCACGCGCGCTCCACCAAGAGCGGGGAACCGCCTCGCCCCAGGTTTCCACGCCGAGCGTCAGAAGCGCGCCGGGCGGCAGCTTGCTGATCCCCCGGTAGATCGAATACGGCGCGGGGATATGGTTGTGGCGCACATACAAGGCCAGCGTGTTGCGGTCGATTTCTCCACGCCAGGCCGGGTGGCAACGCAAGGCCTTGAGTTCCGAGCCGAACAGGAGGGCATTGCCCATGCGCCCGTAATACAGCGGTTTTTCGCCGAAGCGGTCGCGCGCCAGATGCAGGGCGCGTTCCTGGCGGTCCCACAAGGCAAAAGCGAACATGCCGGTGAAGCGTTCCAGCGCGCCTTCCACCCCCCAGTGCGCCACGGCGGCCAGCAAGGTTTCGGTGTCGGAATGGCCGCGCCAGGCTACATCGCGCAGGTCGCCGCGCAATTCCCGGTGGTTGTAGATTTCCCCGTTGAACGCCACGACGTAGCGCCCGCAAGCGGAAACCATGGGCTGATGTCCGGCGGGCGACAGGTCGAGGATGGCCAGGCGGCGGTGGGACAAGGCGATGCCTGCCTGCTCGTCCAGCCACACTCCCTCGTCGTCCGGGCCGCGATGGCGCAAGGTGGCCGCCATCGCCAGCACCACGGTCCGCGCGGTGTCGGCGTGAAAACCGCCGTTCAGGTTGAGAAAGCCAGCCAGTCCGCACATGGTTCAGTCGCGGCGCCGCGCCGCCCTATTCATCGCCCGCCACCGCCAGCAGTACCTGTTTGCGCTCCGACAGCGCCGCCAGCCGGTCGGCAACCCGGCGGTTGAGGGTGTTGGCGGGGTAACTGCCGTGTTTATAGCGTGCGCCCATGCGCATGCCGGTGAGCAACTCCATGCCCTGGTCGATGGTCTCCACCGCCCACACGTGGAATTTCCCGGCGGACGCGGCTTCCACCACATCGCGGCGCAGCATCAGGTGTTTGACGTTGGCCGCCGGAATCATCACCCCCTGCTCGCCGGTCAGTCCGCGCGCGCGGCAAACGTCGAAAAATCCTTCGATCTTCTCGTTGACGCCGCCGATGGCCTGCACCTCACCGTGCTGGTTGACCGAACCGGTGACGGCAACCGACTGTTTCAGCGGCACCTCGGCCAGCGCCGAAAGCAGGGCGTAGAGTTCCGCCGATGAGGCGCTGTCGCCTTCCACCAGACCGTAGGACTGCTCGAACACCAGGCTGGCAGACAGCGTCAGGGGATGCTCGGCGGCATAGCGCGCGCCGAGGAAAGCCGTGAGGATCATCACCCCCTTGGAGTGGATCGGTCCGCCGAGTTCGACCTCGCGTTCGATGTCCACCACCTCGCCCTTACCCTGCCACACCCGCGCGGTGATCCGGCTGGGACGCCCGAAAGCGAAGTGATTCATGCCGACCACCGAAAGGCCGTTGACTTGGCCGACCTTGTCGCCTTCGCTGGCAATCAGCAGGGTGCCGCGCTGGATTTCCTCGTGTATCAGTTCGCGCAGACGGTCGGAACGGTAGATGCGCGCGTCGATGGCGCGTTGCACGTCTTCGGCGTCCACCGTCTTGCGTCCGACCTGCACGGCCCAGTAATCGGCTTCGCGCAGCAGGTCGGCCAGATCGCCCATGTGCGTGGAAAGTTTTTCGGCGTCCCCCGCCATGCGCGCACTGTGCTCGATGACGCGCGCTACGGCGTTGCGTTTGAACGGCAGCAGCTTTTCGCGGCGCGCCAGCGAAGCGATCAGGCGCGCATAAAGCAAATGGTTGTCCGGGCTGCGCGGCATGTCCTCGGCAAAATCCACCGCCACCTTGAAAAGTTCTGGAAACTCCGGGTCGTAATGCGACAGCAGGTAATACAGCATCGGTTCGCCCAGCAACACCACCTTGACGGCCAGCGGAATCGGCTCGGGTTCGAGAGAAACGGTGCTGACTAGGCTCAGCGCCTGGCCGAGCGATTCGATGTCGATGCGCGACGAGCGCAAGGTGCGTTTCAGCGCCTCCCAGGCAAAAGGCTGGGTCAGCAGCTTGTGGGCGTCCAGCATCAGGTAGCCGCCGCAGGCGCGGTGCAGGGCGCCCGGCTTGATGAGATTGAAATCGGTGACCAGGGTGCCCATTTGGGAAATGTGCTCGACACGCCCCAGCAGGTTGGCGTAAGTCGGATTGTCTTCATAAACCACCGGCGCGCCTTGCAGGGCATCGCGATCCACCAGCATGTTGACGCGGTAGCGCCGGAAGGCGGGAGAATTGGCCAGCACGCGCGCCTGTCCGGCGTCGATGATGGACGGCGCATGCTCCTGGGGATGCAGGAAATCGTGCACATTGACGATCACGTCCTGCTGCACGGCATCCAGGTAGGCGACGACGGGCGGCAAGGCGGCATATTTCTGGCGCAGGGCATCGGCCAAGTGGGCCACGGCGTAAATTGCCGCTTCGTGATTGAGCGTCTTGATTTTCTGGCGCGTCTCCTTTTCCCACTGCGGGAACTGGCGCAACAGGGCGCGCAACTGCTCCTCGAATTGCTCCACGTCCGCTTCAATGCGCTGGCGTTCGTCCTCGGGCAGCTTGCCGAATTCCTCCGGCCCGAGCACCTTGCCGCCGCGCAGGGGGCCGAACGCAAATCCCTCGGGCGTGCGCAGCAAAGCGATGCCGCGCGTCTCGGCACGTTGCTGCACCCCGGCAAAGGCATTCTCCTGGCGCTCCTTCAGTTCGTTTTCGATCACCTGCTTGCGCGTGCGGTAATCCTCGCTTTCGAACACTGCCGGAATCACGCTGGTCAGATCCTCCACCAGTTGTTCCATGTCGCGGGCGAGTGAGCGCCCCTGCCCCGGCGGCAATTGCAGGGCACACGGCTTGTGTGCCTGGTCAAAGTTGTTGACGTAGCACCAGTCGGACGGCGTCTGCTCCGCCCTGGCTTGGCGTTCAATGAAATCGCGCACCAGCGTATGCTTGCCGGCGCCATGCGGGCCGAAGGCAAACAGATTGTAGCCCGCGCGGCGCATGCCGATGCCGAAACGCACCGCATCGACGGCCCGTGCCTGACCGACGATGTCGGACAGGTCTTCCAGTTCGGCGGTGGTCTTGAACTTGAGCTGGGCGGGGTCGCAACGGTGGTAAAGCTGCCGGGGAGACAGGGGACGGACGTTTTTTCTGGTACTCACGGATGAAGCCTTCTCAAACAACGCATGACCCGCATGTTACTGAAATTTTCAGCCGCTTGGTATTTTGCGGCCGACCGGCATAACATACACCTCTTGCCGTTGGAGAAGCTCTCATGCATACCCCTTCTTTTTTCGATGATGTTCGCACCCTCACCCTGGCCGACCCGCTCGCTGATTTCCTTGGCGCGGCCGAGGACGGCATCATCGAATACACCTACCGCGACGCGGTGAAACTCGCCGGTCATTCCTGCCCCACCGTCGCCGGTGCCTACCTGGCCACGCTGAAGGCGCTGGAACGCCTCTATCCCGGCACGCTACCGCAACGCGGCAGCATCCGGGTGACGTTTCGCGACGATCTCACCAGCGGGGTCACCGGCGTCATGGCCAACATCGCCACCCTGCTCACCGGCGCCACCCAGGATAGCGGTTTCAAGGGGCTGGCCGGCCAATTTGACCGACGCCGCCTGCTGTCCTTCAACACCCCCATCAACGGTGAAATGCGCTTCGAGCGCGTTGACGGCGGCAGCAGCGTGACCACCGAATACCACCCGGAAATCATCCCGCCGCAAGCGGCCATGAAGGAATTGATGGGACTGGTGATGGCAGGCGCCGCCAGCGCAGACGAAAAAAAGGAATTCGGCCGGTTGTGGCAGGAACGCGTGAAACGCATCCTCATTGACCATATCGACGACCCCATGTTGCTGGTGCTGCGCTGAAAATGGAAAAACTGACCCTGAAATTCAGCCTCGAACAGGCCGATGATTATTGCCGCATGGTGCGGGAAAGCACCCGTCTGCCCGCCCAGGCGCTGGCAGCGTTGAGCTCCGTGCAATCCTTCGTCGCCGCGACGGCGGACCCCGGCCAGCAGGCCACCCCCGCCTATCAGGAACTGCGGCGCAAGCTCGACGAGCATCTCGCGATGGCGCGCACCCGGGTGATGGAAGACAACCTGGCCCTGCTGGTTCCCGCCATCACCGAACACAAGCTGTGCGACATCCTGCGCGTGCATGCCGCGCTGTCGCGCAACGGCTTTCACCAGACCGTGCTGGCCGCCATCCAGCGCCTTTCCGACATGGCCTTGCTCGACGCCGCCAACCGGGTGGCCGCTTGGGTGCGTGACGCCCGCGCCGAAGCCGCCAGCGGCTTCCCGGATGCGCTAGACCTGCACGGCGCAGGCATCGCGCCGGAACTGTGGGCAGCCATGACGGAACTCGACCTGTACCTTCAGGAAGCCGCGTGCCTGTAAAAAAATCCGCAATCCGGTTGTAATCGGCGGCAAAACCATTATAATGCGCGCTTTCTCGTGAAGCACACCCCGCTTCACGCAAGCAGTTCAGCAACACGGAGCGGTAGTTCAGTCGGTTAGAATACCGGCCTGTCACGCCGGGGGTCGCGGGTTCGAGTCCCGTCCGCTCCGCCAGCAATCATGCAAAAAAGCGCCCTTCGAGGCGCTTTTTTGCATTTCCCCCTCCGTTCTTCACGAATCAACCAGATAACACCCGTGATACATGCTGGTCAGCGCGGCCACTTCATCGGCCACCTTGCGGCGCAGGGACTCGGGCGCCTCGACCTGCACGTGCCGACCATGACGCAGGATATCCATCAACAATTCGCGCTCGTCAGCATAAGGTACGCGCAGGCGGTAGCCGCCGTCCGCCAGGGATTCCGATTGCTGCTCGCTGTGCCAGCGCTCGGATTGCACCCAGCGCGCGCGTTCGGGAGAAAAGCGCAACACGGCCCATTCCTTGGGCTGGCCGGCAAAAATGCCATAGGCCGCAGCGTAATGCGCGTCCAGGCTCGCTGCCGCGACGTTGCGCGCGTCTTCGCGCAAAATCCTGACGCGTTGGAGGGTATCTACCGAAAAACTGCGCAGGGCCTTGCGCCAATGACACCAGGCATCCACGTACCAGTTGTCGCGGTAATGGATGATGCGTTGCGGCGAAAGGATGCGCGTATTGATTTCATCCCGCTCGCGGTTCCATGCGTCGATTTCGATGCGTTTCCTCTCCAGCAGGGCAAGGGTGATGTCGGTAAAAAAGCGCGGCTGCACCGCGCGCTTGCCGATGGAGAGCAGCTTCACGCGCCCGGTGATTTCCGCAGCCGGATGGCCGGAGGCCTCCAGCAAGGCGGCCAGCCGGGATTGCAGGGGGGCGACGTGGGAGGCCAGGATGCCCGGTTCGATGTCGGAAAGTAACTGGTGCGCCGCCAGCAGCGCGTAAAGTTCCCCTGCCGAAAACCACAGTCCCGGCAACTCATAGGCCGGACCGCTCACCGGGATATTTTCAAAACGGTAGCCGCCGGCATCGCGATCCCAGACGATGGGCGCATGCAAGCGGTCGCGCAGGTATTCCATGTCGCGCTTGAAGGTCGCGCGCGAAATGTCGAGTTCTTCCAGGAAAACCTCGATCGGTACCACGCGCCGCTCGTGCAGCATCTGGTCGATCCGGTAAAAACGTTCGGTACGGTTCATGAGCAAATGCTCCGGCATTGGATGGTGGCATCATGCCACCGCTTTACCGTCACCGGAAGAATTTGCACAGCCGCCCTGGCAGGCTCGTTATTTGAGCCACATGGCTCGCATAATGGCTCGACCATTCACTCACACGGAGCCACTGCGATGAAACCAAACCTTCCCCTGCAATCCCTGCTGAAGCATCTTCAAAACCCGGATTTCTGGGTGCTGCTCGCCTCCCTGCTGATCGCGCCGCTGGTGGTTTTCAATTAATCCGGGGAGACACGATCATGGACAATCACAATGGATTGAAATTGGTGCAAAGGGTACGCGACATTTGCCGTCGCGCGGCGGCGGAAGGAAAAACCACGGTCAGACCGGCCACGCTACGCCGCATCGACCGGCAAATCCGGCAAATGAGCCATGCGCTCAGAGACAGCCAGCCCGATTTGTTTTCCGCGAGGTCGTAAATGCGCCTCCTCAATGGGAGTACTCCATCGGAGAGCCCCACCTCCTGCGGCTTTGAAGGTTACACTACGAGAATCAGCATTCATCGGCCTGAACCATGTCCAGCCAGCTTTCCAATATCGCCGCCTATCAGGGAGTTTTTCCGCAAATCGCCGCCTCGGCCTATGTCCACCCCAGCGCGCAGGTCATCGGCGACGTAGTGATCGGAGAACACGCCTCGATATGGTGCGGCACGGTGGTGCGCGGCGACGTGAACCTGATCCGTATCGGCGACGAAACCAACATCCAGGACCTGTGTACCCTGCACGTCAGCCACCGCCGCCCGGAAAACCCCGAGGGTGCGCCGTTGCTGATCGGAAGCAGGGTCACGGTGGGACACAATGTAATTCTGCACGGCTGCGAAATCGGCGACGAATGCCTGATCGGCATGGGTTCGATCGTAATGGACAAGGCCGTGCTGCAAACGCACGTCCTGCTCGGCGCGGGCAGTCTGGTGCCGGAAGGCAAGGTGCTGGAAAGCGGCTATTTGTACATCGGGCGGCCAGCCAAGCCCGTGCGCGCGCTGACCGACGGAGAATTGGCGCATTTCGCCTATTCCGCAGCGCATTACGTCAGACTGGCGGGAAACTATTCTGTCTGAAAATGTCTCACGAAATGCATGAGTGTGGATTTTTCCGTATAATTTGCGCGATTGTTTGATTTTTTACGGAGCTCGCCCGTAAATGAACCGGCCCACCGCCGGGTCGTTTACGGGCGAAGTTTTGATAACCATGCCCCGTTGCCTGCATGTGAACCGGGGTTGAGGGAAAGCGGAATATGACCAAAAAAGACCTGATTATTCGCATTGCCGGCGAAGGGGGAGAAGGCATCATTTCCACCGGCGACTTCGTTACCCAGGCTTGCGCGCGCGCCGGACTGGAAGTTTATACCTTCAAGACCTTCCCCGCCGAAATCAAGGGCGGCTATGCGATGTACCAGACACGGGCAAGCTCTGAACTGCTGTTCAACCAGGGCGACACCTTCGATGTGCTGTGCGCCTTCAACGGCGAGGCCTACGACCTGAACCGCAGCCGCCTGTTTCCCGGTACGGCTTTTGTCTACGATGCGCCGGGCGGCGATTTCGAGCCGGACATCCCTGAGGGCGTGCACGGCTACCCGATCCCCATGACCAAGACCGCCAAGGAACTCGGCAACATCAAGGCCAAGAACATGGTGGCGCTGGGTGCGCTGTCGCAACTTTTCAATATCCCCGAGAACGCGCTGCGCGAGGTCATCACCGCCAAATTCAGCAAGAAGGGCGGCACGGTGGTCGAGGGTAACCTCAACGCCTTCACGCGCGGCCGCGAGCTGGCCGCCGCGTTGCCCAAAACCGATTCCTGGCAGATGACGGCGCCGGAAGCCAAGCGCGACGTGGTGGTGATGGCCGGCAACGACGCGGTTGGCCTGGGTGCCATCATTGCCGGGCTGGACTTCTTCTCCGCCTACCCGATCACCCCGGCCACCGAAATCGCCCGCTACGTGGCGCGCCACCTGCCCAAGCGCGGCGGCACCCTGATCCAGGCCGAGGACGAGATTGCCTCCGCCGGCCAGGTGGTCGGCGCGTCTTTCGCCGGCAAAAAGGCGATGACCGCGACTTCCGGCCCCGGCCTGGCGCTGATGGGCGAAATGCTGGGCATGTCGTTCATGAGCGAAACCCCCTGCGTGATTGTCAACGTACAGCGCGGCGGCCCCTCCACCGGCCTGCCCACCAAGCACGAGCAGTCCGACCTGTTCCTGGCGATCCACGGCTCCCACGGCGACAGCGGCCGCATCGTGCTGGCGGTGGAAGGCGTTGCCGACTGCATCGCGCTGACCGTGGAGGCCTTCAACCTGTCCGAGAAATACCAGTGCCCGGTGATCCTGCTGTCCGACGGCTCGCTGGCGTTTTCCACCCAGACCGTCCCCTACCCGGAGCCGTCCAGCTTCAAGCTGGTGTCGCGCAAGATCTGGGATGGGCAAGGCGAGTACAAGCGCTACCTGCTCACCGACGACCACATCTCGCCCATGGCGGCCCCCGGCACCCCCGGCGGCATGCACATCGCCACCGGCCTAGAGCACGACGAATCCGGCAATCCCAACTACGCCCCGGCCAACCACGAAGCCATGCAGGCCAAACGCTTCCGCAAGCTCGACGCCGTAATCAAGGATTACGCTCCTGCCGAAGTGGACGGGGAAGGCGAGGCCGACCTGGGCATCATCGCCTGGGGCAGCACCATCGGCGTGGTGCGCGAGGCCATCGCGCGCCTGCGCGCCGAAGGCGTTTCGGTGAAGGGTTTCTACCCCAAGCTGATGTGGCCGATGCCGGTGGAACAATACGAGACCTTCGCCGCCACCTGCCGCAGGGTCATGGTGGCCGAGGTGAACTTCCTCGGTCAACTGGCCCATTTCATCCGTGCCGAAACCACTATTCGCCCGGAGTCCTACACCATCTGCGGCGGGCTGCCCTTCACGCCCGCCATGATCGTCGGCAAAGTCAAGGAGATGCTGAAATGAGCTGCGCCCAGACCCATTTGCACCAGGTCGAACTGGAGACCAAGGACTACAAGACCGACGCCAAGCCTTTCTGGTGCGCCGGCTGCGGCGACCACGGCGTGCTCACCAGCATGTACCGGGCGCTGGCCGAAATCGGCGTCGATCCCAACTACCTGGTGAACATTTCCGGCATCGGCTGCTCCTCGCGCCTGCCGTATTTCGTCCGCTCCTACAAGATGCATACCCTGCATGGCCGCGCGGGTCCCGTGGCGACCGGCGTGCAGCTGGCGCGCCCCGACCTGGCGATCCTGGTCAACGGCGGCGACGGCGACGGCTTTTCCATCGGCGGCGGCCACATGCCCCACCTGGCGCGCAAGAACATCAACATGACCTATGTGCTGATGGACAACCGCATCTACGGCCTCACCAAGGGCCAGGTGTCGCCCACCTCGCAGCGCCAGATGAAGGCCTACACCACGCCCTACGGCGGGGTCGAGGAGCCGATGGACCCGGTGCTGTACATGCTTACCTATGGCGCGAGCTTCGTCGCCCAGACGCTGGCCACCAACGTGAAGATGACCGCGCAGATGATCAAGGACGGCATGGAGCATCGCGGCTTCTCCTTTATCAGCGTGCTTTCCCAGTGCCCTACTTTCAACCTGATCGACGACGCGAAATCCTTCAAGGGCTCATCCGAGGAATTGCAGGAGAACCACGATGTCGGCGACATCGATGCCGCGATGCACGTGGTCAACATGGGGCACAGAACCGGCCGCACGCCGGTGGGCCTGCTGTTCCGCCAGGAACGCCAGACGCTCGACGAGCACATGGCGGAATTGGTCAAGCAGGTCGGCGGCAACCCAGGCTACGACCTGCGCAAGATCATCGACCTGTCTCGTCCGTGACAGCGGAAACCCGCATGCCGGATAAGGACGACGGCCACACCGTCCGCCTCGTCATCAACGGGGTGGCGGTGGCGGCGCGCCCTGCCATGACGCTGATCGAGGCGGCCTGGCACGGGGGCGTGCCGCGCGTGACGGGGGCCAGCTGCCTCGAAAGCGTGTGCGGCTCGTGCCGCGTGATGTTGCGGCGCGGTAAGGAGGTGACGGTCAACCTGGCCTGCCAGACCTTCGTCGAAGACGGCATCGAGGCGGTATTCCTGCCGCCGCAGGCCACCCCCAAGCACCATTACGAAATCAGCGAATTCACCGACAGCTGGAACAACCTGGCGCGCTTCCACGAGATATTCCCCGAAGCCTCCCACTGCCGCCACTGCCACGGCTGCGTGCGCTCCTGCCCCAAGGGCATCGACGTCGAACACGCCATCAACCTGGCGGCAGCCGGACATTTCCGCGATGCCGGCCAGCTTTTTCTCGAATGCGTGATGTGCGAGCTGTGCGACAGCGCCTGCCCGGAGCAGATCGCCCCGGCGCACGTGGGGCTGTTCTGCCGCCGGGTCAGCGCGCATTTCCGCCTGCGCCCGCCCAACCTGATCCAGCGCCTGGAAGAGCAGCGCAAGGAGCGGCTGGGTCACACCTCCCCCAGCGACCATGAGTAACAGTACCCGTTTGGCGCAAGCCCGCGCCCTCTACCGCGCCGACGCCGAACGCGCCAAGCCGCCCGAACTGGCCGATCCTGATGCCTTGCTCAACGCTTTCCATCCCGACTGCCTGCGTAGCAGCGTGGTCAAGCTGGCCGTCGGTGCCAACGCCGGCGACAACTGCCAGCGCGAACTGGCACAGCAACTGCAAGCCGAAGCCTTCATCGACGAAGCAGATCTGGCCGGCGCCCCGGTCACCGACACCGACGTGCTGATCATCGGCGGCGGCGGTGCCGGTTGCGCGGCGGCGCTGGCCGCCGCCGAGCGCGGCGCGCGCGTCCTGCTGGTGACCAAGCTGCGCCTGGGCGACAGCAACACGGTGATGGCGGAAGGCGGCATCCAGGCGGCCATCGAGCCGGAAGACTCGATCCAGCGCCACATCCAGGACACCCTGCGCGGCGGCCATCATGCCGGTGATCCGGCACTGGTGGCGGCAATGGCGGAAGACGGCCCGGACGTGATCCGCTGGCTGATCCGCCAGGGCATGCAATTCGAACAAACCGCCAACGGCGACCTGCACACGCGCAAGGCCGGCGGCATGACCGCCGCGCGCATCATGCACTGCCGCGACTACACCGGCCTGGAAATGATGCGCGTGCTGCGCGAGGCCGTGACCCAGCACCGCGGCATCGAGGTTTGGGAACACAGCCCGGCGGTGGAACTGCTCTCCAACGAGCGCGGCCAGAAATGCGTGGGCGCGGCATTCACCTCGCTGCTCGACGGCAGCTTCCGCATCGTGCGCACCCATTCGGTGATCCTCGCCACCGGCGGGCTGGGGCGCCTGCATCTCAACGGCTTTCCCACCTCCAACCATCTGGGCGCCACCGGCGACGGCCTGGTGCTGGCCTACCGTATCGGCGCGCGCCTGCGCGATCTCGATTCCTTCCAGTATCACCCCACCGGGCTGGTGCACCCGCCCTACCTGTCGGGCAAGCTGGTCACCGAAGGCGTGCGCGCCGCCGGCGCCTTCATGCTGAACGCGGCAGGCGAGCGCTTCGTCGACGAACTGCTGCCGCGCGACATCGTCAGCGCCGCCATCCTGCGCGAATGCGCCGAAGGGCGCGGTATCCGCGTTGACGACCAGACCATCGGCGTGTGGCTGGACACCCCCTACCTGGAACGCTCCCAGCCGGGGCTGCTGGAACGGCAGTTTCCCAAATTGCTGGCGCGCACGCAGATGTCGGGCATCGACCCGCGCCGCGACCCCCTGCTGATCCACCCGACCCTGCACTACCAGAACGGCGGCGTGGTGATCGACGTCAACGGCGCCACCACGGTGCCCGGCCTCTTCGCCATCGGCGAACTGGCGGGCGGCATCCACGGGCGCAACCGCATCATGGGCAACGCCTTGCTGGACATCATCAGCTTCGGGCGGCGCGCCGGGGTGGCCGCCATCTCCGGCTACGAGCGCGGCCCCAAGAAAGTGACGCTCGAACACGTCAACCGGGCGCGCCGCGACCTGACCCTGGCCGGCATGCCGCTCGACCAGCGGGCGCCGCAGATTCTCCCCGACTACGCAGCGAAGGGCATATGGAACCGGTAAAGAGCATCCTGCTCCACCCCGAGCGGCGCGTGGGCGCCGACATGGCGCGCTGGCGCGCGACGGGCGGCGGCCAAGCGCTGGCGCGCGCCATGGAAAACCCCGCCGCCGCGCGTGAAGTGATTCGCGAAGCCGACCTGCGCGGCATGGGCGGCAGCGGGTTTCCCGTGTGGCGCAAATGGGAGGCCGTGGCCGCCGAGGCGCCCAAGCCGGACAAATACCTGGTGGTCAACGGCAACGAAGACGAGCCGGGCACCTACAAGGATCGTCTGCTGCTGGAGGAAACCCCGCATCAGGTGATCGAGGGCGCGCTGGTCGCCGCGCTGGCGGTAGGCGCCAACCGCGTGGTGTTCTACGTCAACCCCGAACTCGCGCAATCCCTCGCGGCAATGAAACTGGCGCTCGCCCAATGGCAGGCATCGGAATTGCCCGGACAGGCCGAAGCCGCGCTGGGCAGGCCGCTGGAACTCAAGCTGTTGCCCGCTTCCGGCCACTATATCGGCGGCGAGGAAACCGCGACCATGGCCTGGATCGAAGGCGGCTTCCCCTTCCCGCGCGGCAAGCCGCCCTACCCGGCGCAATTGGGCATCCACGGCTGCCCCACGCTCATCAACAACGTGGAAACCCTGGCACACGTGCCGTACATCGTGGCGCACGGCGCCGAGGCGTTCCGCGCCCTGGGAACCTCACCCGGCACCGGCACCAAACTCTATTCCCTGAGCGGCGACGTGCTGCACCCCGGCGTCTACGAGCTGCCCATGGGCACGACCCTGCGCGAGCTGATTTTCGTCCACGGCGGCGGCCTGCTCTCGGGAAAACCGCTCAAGGCGGTATTCACCGGCGGCCCCTCCTGCACCCTGCTTACCCCGGTCAACCTGGACGCCAAACTGGATTTCGACTCTCTGCGCGAGATCGGCGCCAGCCTGGGAACCGGCGCCATGATCGTCATCTCCGAAGGCACCGGCATCGTCAAGCGCGTCACCGAATACATGCGCTTCTTCGCCCACTCCTCCTGCGGCCAGTGCCCGCCGTGCAAGACCGGCACCGCCACCATGAGCCGCCTGCTCGACCGAATCGACACCGGGCGCGGCACCGCCGCCGACCTCGCCACCCTGGAAAACCTCTGCGCCATGCTGCCCGGCAGCGGCCGCTGCCACCTGATCAGCGGCGCCACCCAGGTACTTTCCAGCTCCTTCCGCCATTTCCATCACGAGTACCGGCAGGCGTTGAAGGGGTAGTCATTGTAGGATGCGCTGACGAAGGAAGCGCATCCTATGAGTTCTGTGGCCTAGTAAGCAAGGCTAAGCATTGACAACCCGCGTAAGGCGCAATCCCCGAAGGGCATTGCGCCGGATGTAATGACCTCAGGACTCCGGCCAATTTTCAGTTCAGCCCGTACTGCGAATCCCCCCCTTCAAGCCGCCTTCGGCACGATCTCGCGTTCGATTTCACTTTTTTTCGTAGCTTCTGCAATCTTGATGTCATAGACCATCTGCAAATTCAACCAGCTTTTCACGTCGCCGCCGAAATAGCGTACCAGGCGCATGGCGGTATCCACCGTCACGCCGCGCCGCTCCAGCACGATGTCGTTGATCCGGCTGGGTGGGACGCGCAGCGCGACAGCCAGGGCGTGGGCGCTCATGCCCAGCGGCTTGAGATAGTCTTCACGCAATATCTCGCCCGGATGTATCGGACGCATTCCGTTTACAGGTGCCGTCATTTCTTTCTCCTAGTGGTAGTCCACGATTTCCACGTCGTACGCATCGCCATTCTCGAAGCGGAAACACACCCGCCATTGATCGTTGATGCGTATGCTGTACTGTCCGGCGCGGTCACCCTTTAGTGCCTCAAGGCGGTTGCCAGGCGGTGAGCGCAGAGCCTCCAGTGTTTCCGCACCGTCGATTTGCTGTAACTTGCGCTCCACTACCGCCGCGATGTTGGCGAAGCGAGCCACCCGCGCCCCTTGGAACAGCGCCTGAATATCCGAGCAATCGAAAGTTTTTATCATCAGGGAATAGTATACCGCCTACCGGTAAACGGCAAGGGTTACCAAGCTGCAACCCGCGTAAGGCGCAATCCCCGAAGGGCATTGCGCCGGATGTCATCGCTGCGATGGCTCATATCATTTGCACCATGCGCTTGCTGGAACTAAACTAGACTTGGTTTACTCGGAGGACGGCATGCAAACCATCAATATTTATGAAGCAAAAACCCACCTTTCCCGCCTGGTTGAAGACGTGGTCGGCGGTGAAGAGGTGATTATCGCCAAGGCTGGCAAGCCGATGGCGCGCCTGGTTTCCCTGGCAAAGCCGGCGGGGCGCCGTCGGCTCGGTTTGTTGGCCGGGAAGATGGTTGTCCCGGATGACTTCGACGCGCCCTTGCCCGCAGATGTTTTGGCTTCCTTCGAGGGCGGCTGATGCGCTTCCTGCTGGATACCCACATTCTGCTGTGGGCATTGGCCGAACCTGCCAAGTTGCCCAGGAAAGCGCGTTCCCTGCTTGAAGACGACAGCAACGAAATCCAGTTCAGTGCGGCGAGCATTTGGGAAATCGCGATCAAGGCCCAAGCGGGACGCATCGATTTCCCTGTGTCGCCGGACGAGATCGCGGCTGCCGCCAAGGAAACCGGCTTCATGGAATTGTGCGTCAGTGCAAAACATGGTGCTGCCGTGCGTTCACTGCCTTTGCACCATCGCGACCCGTTCGACCGCCTTCTGGTCGCGCAGGCGATCACCGAACCGGCACGACTGCTGACGGTGGATTCTAGCGTGGGGGATGCATAGTGAAGAACACTTCTGATTATCAGGAAAAAAATATTCACCCTACCTCCGACATCCCCGCCCACGCGGAAAAATGTATCCCAAAAGACAATACCCCGGCACTAAAAGGGAAAACTTTGGAACAAAATAGTGCATTGTCGATCATTTCATTTTTGCGGCGTATTACGCGATCCATTTTTCCAAGGAACATACCACCTACGGCTAATCCGAACCAAGAACAAAATGAACGCAATACAATTTTGCCGCTTGAGTACTTAATTGATCTTATAAGCCATCGGGATTCCGAAAAAGAACATTATCAAGAGCGGCAGGAATTACTTTGTCTCACTGCCAGCATGTTTCGTTCGCTGAAAAGTACGTCTTACCTGCTGGTGTGGCTACGCGACCAAGGGGCAAAAGCGCCGGAGCTACGCTTGGATCAAATGTTCGCTTGCGAGCCAGTCGACGGTTGCAGCGTTATTCGGGAGATCGACAATCTGCGCGGGGTCAAAAAAGTACTTCCCGTTGACGACAGAACTCGACTTGATGCCACACTAATTAAGGAAATCATCGGCTTACCTCACCTCCCCACCCCACTACAACAATGGCTTATCGATAGAGGCGTTGCTGTTGGCAACTTTTCAGAAATGCTTCAGTTGCTCGAAAGTCACCCATCGGCAGTCATGGCAGACAGCAAAAATATTGACGATCATGGACTTGGGGATGTTGGGGTGCTTCAGATGTTAACGGTAAGCCGAACTGAGGCAACCGCATCTGATTCAGAATTTAGACTAATGGCCAGAGCCATCTCGGGACGAATCGAGAGCAGTCGGCGTTACCGTATATGGAATGCACAAGCAGATTTTCACCGGGAAGTCACCGCCCTGCCGTCTCGAATTGGGGAAAATCTTAACCAAATTCCCCAAATCCTTGAAATTGCCGCCAGAACAGTTGGACAGGCCTCACGAGCCGAATACGTCACCGTCGATTATCTCACCTCTCCTAATTGTCCAAATGCCTGGCACGGAGAATACCAACCGGTGGACGGAATACCTTTTGATGTTGACGAGAAATTACACAGCATCCTTGTAAGAGCACTAACAAAATACCGGTGTCCGATTCGGATCGACAACATTTATGACGAAAGAGAAATGCGAAGCCGATTAGGTGAAGTTATTCCTAAGGAGTTTGGGCCATGGCCTAAGAGAAACGAAAAGTTGGCTTGGATGGGAATACCAGTTTCGACCCCCACTGCACATGAAACAAATAAAGTTGAAACAACCCAGCTCTGCCCCGTTTGTGCAATCCACGCCTACGGTAAATCGTTACCCGGATATATCTATTGCGATTTCAGCGACACCGATTTCAGACTGGCGAAAATTATTGCCGACGCCCTTGCCCAGATTCTACCAGTTACCGAATTACGGCTGGCCTTGCAAAGCATCTCCGAGAATTTCAATCGGGAACGTGATGGTATCGCTATCGATTTCGATGTCGCTGGAATTCTTGACCAAGTGACAATGCTTTTGCCCTGCGCAACGCATGCTGCGGTAATTTCGGAAAAAGGGATTTTAGAAACGACCCAAGGATGCAACCATCGTTTGCTTGAGGAAAACTTTAGCAGGATCGCCAATGTAATCGACCAGGAAATATTGACGCTCAGTCCTCGCGACTCCAAAAATAAGCCGCATATTTTCGTAAGCCGCTTTTACCGTTCAGATTCTCATTATGCGCATTTGGTAATTGGACTTATGGGGAACGAGATGCCGCAATATCGGCAAAGCATTGTTCGCTATCTCTGCCAAGGGGCCGCAGTTCATATGCTGGAACGTTTTCGTTATGAAAAGAATTTAAAGGAAATAGTCGAAATACGTCACGCGGTTCGATCAGGCCTGAATGGCGTAAGCGGGCACCTTAGTCTTGCTCACCAACGCTACAATCAATTTAGAAAAGAGCCGGTAGAAATTGCATACAGAAATATCGTTTCGAGTTCAGCAATGCGCCGTAGCCTCGAACGCGCATACATGTTTGCCGAGAAAACAAGAATATTGTTGGAGGAGCCACGCTTCTTGCTTGATGATTTGTCGGAAGACAAGTTGAAAATCACTCACTTCGACATATGGGGAGTTATCAAGAGCGTCGCAATGTGTCTTTCCCCCGAGGCTGAAGATAGAGAATGTCGAATTGTTACCGATATCAGGGGGCCTGAGGAATATTTCAAGGGTAAAGCTGACTATCAGCTTTATTATGTACTCTTGTTCAATGTCTTGGAAAACGCTGTGAAGTATTCACATAGACACCAAAATATTCGGATTTCCCTAACCTGCTCATCCGATACTTGGCTCGTCGAGATTACCAATGTTGGCGTTCCAATTCCGGAAGACAGAGCCAAGCAAATCTTTGAGCCTTTCGTGCGTGGCGGGTCAATGACCACACCAGATGCCCGTCGCCCCGGGACGGGACTCGGCTTGGCCGTAGCTGAGCGTATTCTCAAGGCCCATGACCGCACCCGAAGAATAACCTTTGATTCACGCCCGGCGGGTGACAAGGGGGCCGCTCGAACCGTGTTCAAGATACCTATGGTACGACGCCCACTTGAAAAGCCAATTTAATACAGAAAGATTGCAATAATGGACACTTACACCATCCTCCACTATGAAGACGAACCCCTGACCGTAGATTGGCTTCGAGAATCCATCAATCTACGATTATGCAAGCTTTATCCGGACTGGGCGACACAGGACGAGCTAAATGTCGTGTTTTGGGACGGTGAAAACCGGCGCACTGTGTATAAGGTTGATGTTGGAAACCCCAGCGCTTTTCAGCTTGTATACCAAATATGCGAAACCCTGGAACAGTTCTCCGGTGCGCTGAATGGCGTTTCTGATTTCCAACACTCGGTATTCGTACTGGACCTGATGGGACAAGGTTCCGATCATCTGGAACTATTGGGTTTGGAGTGTCACGACAAGATAGCATCGCGTTTCCCGATGGCAAATATTTTTTTCTTGTCCGGGTATGTATCTCACGTCCCACCCAAAATTGAGCAAAAAATAGGAAGGGACCATCTCTATTCAAAACCTGTGAACGTCAATAGTTTCGCGAATGCGGTCCTAGACGAATTGAGGTTGCCGAATGCAGGCTAATACTCCCTCGAATCGTAAGGAGCTTCGATTGCTTGAAAACCTTCCGAGCCTGGTAAGCGGTTTATACGCTTGCCATCACCGCCCTGATTCGGAGATAGACAGATACTTCGTACAAATAATATTCACGGTAAGTCAAAGTTTAGGGTTCCACGCATTTGTTATAGATACGTGGTACAGAGTGAAAAACAAACATATCCGGCGGTTCTTTTCAGTTTCACGTAGCGGCACTGCTCAAGAGCGAGAACTCGCAACTTTGAATGAAATACTTGAAAAGCTGGAATCTCATCGAGATGACGATCCCAACGATTATCGTTTTGTTACGCCAGATGATATCGAGCCGATTCTTGCGCAACGGTTTGGTCAAAGTCGTCCGTTGCGCGGGCTAGCAATAAAGGAATTGGCACAGGATAGGCGGGATTATTATTTCCGAATCGCGATACTCGCAGATGTGGCCGCTATTGGCGCGGGGAGTAACTACTGGATTACTTTGGCTTGCGCGATTAGCGCCGCTATTACATCCCGAGACTCAAAATTTAGTTATTTTCCACATGGCTTCTCAGAATTTTTGTGGCGTCAGGCTATGACAACATATGGAAAGCCATCTAATGGATTCGTTTTTCCTTCCAATTCACCGAAAACAGTAACGCTATCTTTGGACTTGCGGCGATCTACTTTTGCCATGGAGAAAGCCATTGACCATGGTGTGTTTTCTGAGTGGATGAATGGATTAATTAATATTTTTCAGATGCTTATTGAATACAATTACGGGGTTTTTGACAAGTTTACTGGCGATGGTGTTTTAGCCCATTTTCTTGATGAAAACGACATGCCTGGAGATAACAACCCGCGCAAGCCAGAACTCAGTGCGGTTTCCTGCGCGGCGGAAATGATTGAAGCTACAGAAATTTATCTTGATACACTTCGTCCTTATCTACGCTATGAGAGTCAGAGATTTGGCGCGAGCGTAGGAATCGCATCAGGAAATGCTCACTGGTCTCTCGCGGGGGCAAATGGTCCCATAATAGTGGGACACGGCGTAGTTGATGCATGTAGATTATGTTCACGAGCATCTCCCCGGCAAATTCTGATGGCTGTCCACACATACCACACGGTTCGCCATGCAGAATTTTGCAATATATTTTCACCAGAGCAAGTCTCTTTCGATGGAAAGGACTATCCAACTGAACTGGAGCTACAGGTATGGGGACTGCGTCCTAAGGCATCCTGTCGCACGGGTGATATTCGTAGCCTGGTCGACAAGGAAATTGCCCACTTCAAGGGCAGAATAAATTTCCAATCACAGTAGTTTCAAAGCTGCGCATGACGTCGGGGGAATAGCTAAATTATCCAAAGCCTTTGCATTTGTTTGCCTGGTATAGTGGACCCCTCTGTCAAGACAGTATTGGCTTTAAGGGCAAACCTTCAACCCCCGTAAGGCGCAATCCCCGAAGGGCATTGCGCCGGATGCAAATCTCACACACGGTAGCCAGCCGCCCGAACGATTTTTACAACACATTGACTTAACGTGTTTTTCCGTATAAAAAACGAAACATGGAAAATACACGGAAAAATATTGGCCTGATCGACATCGGTGCCGATGCGCGGCGGCAGTTTATCGACGCGCTATCGGTGTTCACGGCATTGGAGGAGGCGCGCGCGAGCGCGGCCGAGGTGCGCGGCGGGATGTACTGGAAGCGCCAGGGCAAGGCCGATTACCTTGTCAGGACATCGCCGAAAAACGCCCAGAAAAGCCTGGGGCCGAGATCGCTCGAAACCGAGGCGATCTACGGGAAGTTCACTACCAGGAAGATGGAAGCGGAGGCGCGGGTGGTTCAACTCGAAGCCGAGCTTACACGTCACCAGCGGATGAATCGGGCCTTATTCGTCGGTCGCGCTCCGCAAATCCTGGTGGACATCCTGAACGCGTTGTTGCGTGCTGGTATTGCGGAGCACTTCACAGTGGTGGGTACCCATGCACTGTATGCCTATGAGGCTGCGGCGGGCGTGCGGATCGGGAGTTCCGCCGCATTGGCGACCCAGGATGTGGATTTGCTGTGGGATACGCGCAAGAGAATCAGTTTTGCGACCCGTATGAAAGTGGTGGGATCGTCGATGCTGGGGTTGCTGCGGAAAATCGATTCCACCTTCGATATCCGGCAGGATCAGCGTTACACAGCGGTCAACAGCAAAGGCTTCGAGATCGATTTCATCCGCCGCGAAGCAGTGGAAGGCGATCCGCACCCGCTACGTCTGACGGACGACGAAGACGACATCTGGGCGACTCAGGCGAAGCGGGCGGGAGTACTGCTCAGCGGCCCGCGTTTTTCCAGCATGATCGTATCTTCCACCGGCTATATGGCGAGGATGGAAACGATCTCCCCGCTGGCCTTCGTCACATTCAAGCGCTGGATGGCGGCCCAGCCCGACCGCGACCCGATGAAAATTTCACGGGATAGTCTACAGGCGGATATCGTCGCGCAACTGGCCGAAGAGTATTTGCCTCATCTGGTTCGGGAACAACCCGCGTAACGCGCAGCCCCCGAAGCGCCTCCGTCCCCCGCCGCGTCATACCGGCGTAACACGGCTTTGCCCTAATGGGGGCTTCGGTGGTACATTGAAGCCGACTAGCAACGATGGAAGGATCGACAACAATGATCGAAATCCGCATTCACGGGCGCGGCGGGCAAGGCAATGTCGCCGCCGCCTACATTCTGGCCAGCGCGGCCTTTCAGGACGGACGCCATAGCCAGGCTTTCCCGAATTTCGGCGCGGAACGGCGCGGCGCGCCGGTCACCGCTTTCGTGCGCATTGCCGAGCAACCCTTCAGCCGCCGCTGCCAGGTGATACACCCGGCCTTTCTGGTGGTGCAGGACGAGGCGCTGCTGCATGTGCCCGGCGTCACCGACGGCCTGTTGCCGGGCGGCGGCATCCTGGTCAATTCCACCCGCTCATCGGAAGAACTGAAAGAGCAGATGGGGCTGGAACTGGTCGCCCTCCCCGCCAATGCCCTGGCGCGCAAGATACTGGGGCGTCCGGTACCCAATACCGCCCTGCTTTCCGCCTTTCTCGCCCTGACCGGCATGGTTTCTCTGGAAGCGCTGGTAAAAGGGCTGGAACAGCGTTTCAAGGGCGAGGTGCTGGAGCGCAACACCCGTTTGGTCAACGAAGCTGCCGACATGGTGCCGGCCGGCTTGTGGAAGGGAATAAATCATGCCGCAAATGCTTGAAGGCTCGCAGGCCATTGCCCGCGCGGTGGCCCTGTGCCGCCCGCAGGTGGTGGCCGCTTATCCGATCACCCCGCAGACCCACATCGTCGAAAACATCTCCAAGCTGGTGGCCGACGGCAAGCTGCACTGCGAACTGGTCAGCGTGGAAAGCGAATTTTCCGCCGCCTCGCTGGTGCTGGGCGCCGCCGCCGCCGGTTCGCGCGCCTATACCGCCAGTTCTTCGCAGGGCATCCTGCTGATGAGCGAAGTGCTGTACAACATCGCCGGGCTGCGCATTCCGCTGGTGATGACCTGCGCCAACCGCGCCGTGGGCGCGCCGCTGTCGATCTGGAACGACCAGCAGGATTCCATGGCGGTGCGCGATGCCGGCTGGATTCAGCTTTATTGCAGCGACAACCAGGAAGCGGTGGACGCCACCATCCAGGCCTACCGCATCGCCGAGCGCACCGAGTTGCCGGTGATGGTGTGCGTCGATGGCTTTGTACTGACGCACACGCTGGAAGCCATCGAAATGCCCACCCAGGAACAGGCCGACGGTTTCCTGCCGCCTTATCAGTTTTCCCGCACGCTCAACCCGCAAAACCCGATCAGCATCGGCACCCTGGTGTCGCCGGATTATTTCCCCGAGGTGCGCCATTCGCACCACCAGGCGCTGCTCAAAGCCAAGGCGGAAATTCTTGCCGCCGACGCCGACTGGGCCGCCGTCACCGGACGCGCCAGCGGCGGGCTGTTGAGCGTGGAAGGCGACCCGGACGCCAAGGTGGGCATCCTCAGCATCGGCTCGGTGGTCGGCACCTTGCGAGACGCCTTGGCAGAGTACCCGGAGGCCGGTTCGGCCAAGCTCATCAAGCTGCGCGCCTTCCGCCCCTTCCCCGAAGAAGCCTTGATTGAGGCCTGCGCCGGATTAACTGAATTGATCGTGCTGGAACGCGCGCTCTCGCCGGGCAGCGGCGGCATCATCGGCACCGAAGTGCGTGCCGCGCTGGCGAATGTGGAGGGCGCGCCGCGCGTGCATAATTTTGCCGTCGGCCTGGGCGGACGCGACATCCCGCTCGACATTTACCCGCGCCTGATGGCTGCGATCAAGACGCCCACCCCGATTGCCTTCGCGATTTTCGACGCCAACATGGAAAAGCTGCCGGAAGCCGACCGCTGACCTCTACGAGGAACCCATCATGAATGAAACTCCCATTTCCTTAAGCGAACTGCGCCGCAAGCAACCGCGCTTTTCCGGGCTGGAATCCGGCCACCGCGCCTGCCTGGGCTGCGGGCAGGCGCTGGCCGCCCGCCTGGTGACCGAGGCCGCCGGGCCGGACGTGATGCTGGCGAACGCCACCGGCTGCCTGGAAGTTTTCACCACCCCGTGGCCGGAATCGGCCTGGCGTCTGCCGTGGATCCATTCCCTGTTCGAGAACGCCGGCGCCATCGCCTCCGGCATGGAAGCGGCGATGAAAGCGCAGGGCAAGGCCACCAAGGTGATCGCCATGGGCGGCGACGGCAGCACCTTCGACATCGGTTTCCAGGCGCTGTCCGGGATGCTGGAGCGCAACCACAACGTGCTCTACGTGTGCTACGACAACGAAGCCTACATGAACACCGGCATCCAGCGTTCCAGTTCCACGCCGCACGCCGCTTCCACCACCACCTCGCCGGTGGGTAAGGAACGCATGGGCAAGCGCCACCTGAAGAAGGACATCATCTCCATCATCGCCGCGCACCATGTCGCCTACGCCGCCACGGCATCGGTTGCCTACCCTTCCGACATCCGCAAGAAAGTGCGGCGCGCCATGGCCATCGAGGGGGCGACCTTCCTGCAAATCCACGCCCCTTGCCCGCTCGGCTGGGGCCATGACGGCGCGGTGGGCATCGAGGTGGCGCGGCTGGCGGTGCAGACCGGCCTGTTTCCGCTGATCGAACTGGAACGCGGCGAGCTCACCGGCGCCATGCCGCTCCGCAATCCCAAGCCGGTGGCCGAATATCTCAAGGCGCAGCAGCGTTTCGCCCACCTGTTCAAGGATGAAGCGCGCGCACGCGAAGAACTGGAACACTTGCAGGCCCTGGCCAACCACAATATTGAAATTTACGGCCTGCGCGGCGACGGGGAAGACCCGTTCGACAGCGAAGGCGCGGACACGGTACGGCGCGGCGGCGTGCGCTGGGCTTGAAAACACTGTCCTGCTTACCCATGAATGCAACAAACGAAAGGTAACGAAATGGCTGTCATCCCCCGTGGCTCTTACGCCAACCCGGCCTCCTCCCTGCAATATCACACCGGCACCTGGCGCGTGCAAAAGCCGGTGCACGAGCACCGCGCAGCACCCTGCCACGCCGCCTGTCCGGCAGGCGAGGACGCCCAGGCTTACCTGGCGAAAATCGCCGAAGGCCATTTTCAGGAAGCCTGGGAAACCATTGTGCGCATCAACCCGCTGCCCGCCGTCACCGGGCGCGTCTGCCATCATCCCTGCGAAAATGCCTGCAATCGCGGCCAATATGACGAAGCCCTGTCCATCCACAACGCCGAGCGTTTCCTCGGCGATGAAGCGATCCGCAACAACTGGGCGTATCCCGTGCAGACGCCAGCCAAATCCGCGCCCACGGTGGCCGTGGTGGGCGCGGGCCCGGCCGGTCTCTCGGCGGCTTATCACCTGATCCGCCTCGGTTACAACGCCACCCTCTTCGACGAACTGCCGGAAGCCGGCGGCGTGCTGCGCACCGCCATTCCCCAATACCGTTTGCCGCGCGACATCCTGAGTGCGGAAGTGAACCGCCTTCTGGCGACAGGCATCAAATTCGAACCGCAACAACGCCTGGGACGGGATTTCCATATCGAAGACCTGCAAAGGGATTACGCTGCGGTATTTCTCGCCATCGGCAACCGCCGCGGGCATGAATGGAACGTCGATGGCGCCACCCCGCGCGGCCTGCACAATGGGCTGGAGCTCCTGGAAGAGTGGGTGGCCATGGGCTCGGTGCCCGTGCCGCAGAGCGTGGCCATCGTCGGCGGCGGCAACACCGCCGTGGATACCGCCCGCGTACTCAAGCGCAACGGCACACGCGACGTTCACGTCATCACCCACCATGCCCTGCCCGCCCCTGGCGTGGCGGCGGAAATGGCGATGACCGCCATCCCGCGCGAAATCGCCCAGGCCCAGGAAGAAGGCGTGGTTTTCCATGAGTTTCGCGGCATCCACCGCCTGATCCTGCGCGGCGAAAAAGTGGTTGGCTTGGAACTGGTACACATGAAGAAAGTGCCCAACGCCAACGGCAAGCTGGAAACCAAGTCGTTTGAGGGCACGGAAACCGTGCTGCACGTCGAGCAGGTGATTCCCGCCATCGGCCAGGAAGTGCTGCCATTTGGCGTGGAATCGCTACTGGAAAACCGGCCTTTCTTCAATGTGGACCAATGGGGCGCGCTGGCAAAGCACCCCGGCATCTTCGTCGGCGGCGACGCGCGCGGTGCGGGCGGCAGCCTCTCCCGCGCGGTCGGCGACGGGCGGCGCGCGGCACAGGCTATCGCCGCGCGCATTCAGGGACTGGAACTCCCCCACCCCGGCGAGGAAGCCGTGGTGCCCTATGCCCAGATCAATTTGAACTATTTTGAGCACACCCCGCGCGCAAAATCCCCCGTCCTGCCGGTGGACTCGCGAAAGCCCTACGACGAAGTGGAAGGCGGCTTGGACCAGTCGGCCATCTACACCGAAAGCCAGCGCTGTTTTTCCTGCGGCACCTGCTTTTCCTGCGACAACTGCTGGACCTTCTGCCCGGATTCCGCCGTGCTGAAAACTCCCGTAGCCACCGCCGACGGCACGCATTACGTGTTCGATTACGACTACTGCAAGGGCTGCGGCCTGTGCGCCCACGAATGTCCGTGCGGCTTCATTGCGATGAAGGAAGAGTTGTAGGGAAAACACCGAGGCGCTTGACGAAGCCTTCCGGGCTTTGCGCAGCTCAAACACGTTGTCGTGGATGGGGGCGATGTAAAGCCCGGCGAGCAGCCCCTGTCGCGGTTACCTGACGGCCAGTTCCCGATCTGGGGCAGCGTCAATCAGCGCACCGTCACGCCCCCCGGTTCCGCCGTCATGCGACCAATCACCCCGGCATAATCGAACCCCTCACGCCGGAATAGTTCCAGCACCTGATCCGCCGTTTCCGGCGCGCAGGCCACCAGCAGGCCGCCGCTGGTCTGCGGGTCGCACAGGATGTTTTGTCGCCATTGCGGAAATTCGGCAGGCAAGGTTACTTCGCCGCCGTAGCTGCTCCAGTTGCGCGCCGCAGCACCGGGAGCATAACCCTGCTCCGCCAGGGTAGCGGCGGCGGGCAGTAGCGGCAGCCGTTCGAAATCGACTTGGGCGCCGAGTCGGGAACCGCGGCAGATTTCCAGCAGATGGCCAAGCAGGCCGAAGCCGGTCACGTCGGTCAGCGCATGGACGCCGGGCATGGCGGCAAGCTGCGTGCCGGGCGTATTGAGTTGGGTGGTGCTGGCAAGCATCTGGCGGTAGCCGTCTTCGGACAATTCGCCCTTTTTCAAGGCCGCGCTCATGATGCCGATGCCCAGCCCCTTGCCAAGAATCAGCACGTCACCGTCGCGCGCCTGGTCATTGCGCTTGACATGGTCGGGATGCACCAAGCCCAGCGCCACCAGTCCGTAAATCGGCTCGGGCGCATCAATAGAGTGGCCGCCGGCAACCGGTATTCCTGCGGCACGGCATACCGCCGCGCCGCCGGCGAGAATTTCACGGATCACTTCCACCGGCAACTTGTCGATGGGCATGCCCACCAGTGCCAGCGCCATGATGGGTTTGGCACCCATGGCATAGACGTCGGACAGGGCGTTGGTGGCGGCGATGCGCCCGAAATCGAAGGGATCATCGACGATAGGCATGAAAAAATCGGTAGTGGCGACGATGGCCTGCTGCTCGTTGAGGCGGTACACCGCCGCATCATCGCTGGATTCGGTGCCCACCAGCAGGTCGGGATGCGCGAATTGCGGGGCGGAAGCGAGAATTTCACTCAGCACGGAAGGGGCGATTTTGCATCCGCAGCCGCCGCCGTGGGAAAACGCTGTCAATTTAATCTGCATGCTCAAAATTCCAGGAAATCATCGTGTCGCTAATGAATTACAATTGATCGGCAAGACCTAATTATTTTTTTGGAAACCATGAACGAAAAACTGCCGGAAACCGCGAAAACGGTCGTAACCCTAGCATACCTGGCGCAGTTTGACGACATCATCGACGCCCGCTCGCCTGCCGAATACGCGGAGGATCATATCCCTGGCGCAATCAACCTGCCGGTGCTGGACAATGAGGAACGGGTGCGTGTTGGCACCCTCCACGCCCAGGCATCCGCATTCGAGGCCAAAAAGATCGGTGCGGCGCTGGTGGCAAGAAACATCGCCCGCCATCTGGAAGAACATCTGCTGGATAAGCCGAAGAACTGGCGCCCGCTGATCTACTGCTGGCGCGGCGGCAACCGCAGCGGCGCGATGGCCCATATTCTGGGCAGGGTCGGCTGGCGTTCCGAACAATTGCCCGGCGGCTATAAAAATTACCGTAAAACCGTCCTGGAAATGCTGTCGACCCTGCCGGGAACACTGCGCTTTTGCGCGGTATGCGGCGCCACCGGAACCGGAAAAAGCCGTTTGCTGGCGGCACTGGAGAAACAGGGCGCCCAGGTGCTCGACCTGGAGGGCCTGGCGGCGCATCGCGGCTCCCTGCTCGGCAACCTGCCTGACGAACCCCAACCTCCGCAAAAACTGTTTGATACCCGTTTATGGACAAAATTACAGGAATTCGACCCGACAAAGGTGATCTTCGTCGAAGCGGAAAGCCGGAAAATCGGCAACATCCGCGCGCCCGACGCCTTGCTGGATGCCATGTGGCAAAGCGCATGCCTGCGCCTGGAAGCCGATGTCAGATTGCGCGTCGACCTGCTGATGGAGGAATACCGCCATTTTCTCGATGAGCCGGAGTTGCTGAACGGCAAACTCGATGGTCTGACACATCTGCACGGACACCAACAGGTAACACGCTGGCAGGAAATGGCGCGTCGGCAGGAGTGGAACCTCTTGGTGGCGGAACTGCTTACCCGGCATTACGACCCAGCCTACAATCGCTCCAGCCGCCAGCATTATCCACATTACGATGAGGCCCCGGTTTTTCAGACCAGCGGCATCGGCGAAGAAGAATTCACGGTACTGGCGCAGAAAATCATGGCGCTGACTTGACGCAAAAGCTGTAGGTGATACCTTAGTTACCGGTATTACACCACAAGGAGGAGTTATGACTACTGCATGGATTCTCGTCGCCAACGCCAGTGAAGCGAAAATTTTTTCCAACAAGGGTATCGGCAAAGGACTGGAGGTTGTCACAAAATTAAGCCACCCGGATAGCCGCAAGAAAGCCTCCGAATTGGTCACCGACCGCCCCGGCCACATGGCGGGTTCTGGCAACGGCCACGGTTCACGCCAGCCGGCCACCGACCCGAAACAGCACGAACATGACGTTTTTTCCCGCGAACTGGCGCAACAACTCGACCAGGGACGCACATCCAACAGTTACCAACGCCTGATCGTCGTTGCTGAACCGCACTTTCGCGGCCTGCTGAAGCATGCCATGAACAGCCAGGTCAACGGCCTGGTAACTGACAGCATTGACAAGGACTATACCAAGCTGAGCGAAAAGGAACTGGCAACCCACCTGGAAAAAGTGATTTATCTTTGAAGTTCCCAGCGGCCTATGATTTCATAGGCCGCTCCTTTATCCCCCAATACCGAGCGCACCAGCACGAATTCCTGTACCGGCCATTCCAGCGCCAGCGGAAAAAATGCCTGTTCCGGGCTGTGCGTCTTGCGCAACAAGGTGACGTGCGGCACATAAGCCTTGGCATCGAAAGCGAATCCTGCCGCAGCCAACCTTTCCCGAAGTTGCTCGACCAGGGCGGCAAGGGCCGCTGGCGCCGCATCCGTCCCTGCCCAGACGATACGGTTGTGGCACCACCGGCCCACCTTGGAGATAGGCACGTTGAAAGCGGGCATGGCGATGTCGGCCATTGACGCGCGCAATGCTTCGAGCCGCGACTCGGGTACGTCGCCGAGAAACACCAGCGTCATGTGCAGCGTTTCGGAACGGGTTTTACGCCCGCCGCACTGCGGCAACAGTTTCATCGCGGCCTTGTCCAGCGCGGCACGAGTCACGCTGTCCGGCCACAAGGCAAGAAACAGGCGCACGACTTTGGAGTTTGGGCTGGGTAATGCCAATTTTTCGCTCATGGCGGCAAGCTTGCCTTGTCAGCGATTTTTGTTCAACAATGATGCTTCACACGGAGGAAATTCCCGATGTCCGTTCAACCTGCCCCGCAACTCGAACTGCCCGCCACGTCCGGCAAGATACTGAGCACCGCGAAACGCTCCGGCAAGAAGCTGGTGCTGTATTTTTACCCCAAGGACGCCACCCCCGGCTGCACTACCGAAGCGCAGCAATTCCGCGACCTACACGCGCAATTCGAGCAGGCTGGCTGTGAAATCGTCGGTGTTTCGCGTGACAGCCTGAAATCGCACGAAACTTTCAAGAGCAAGCAGGAACTGCCATTTGAACTGGCCAGCGATGCCGAGGAAAAGGCCTGCGCCCTGTTCGATGTCATCAAACTGAAAAATATGTATGGCAAACAGGTCAAGGGCATCGAACGCAGTACCTTCGTCATCAATGAAAACGGCGAAATCAGCCGTGAATGGCGCGCAGTGAAGGTACCCGGACACGCCCAGGAAGTGCTCGATTTCGTCAACGCTCTCAAATAACAAGGATACCCATGGCACGCAAAGCCCGCACCCTGAACAAGATTTTCGTTCTCGACACCAACGTGCTGATGCACGACCCCACCAGCCTGTTCCGTTTCGAAGAGCATGATGTTTTCCTGCCGATGATTACCCTGGAGGAATTGGACAATCACAAGAAGGGCATGACCGAAGTGGCGCGCAACGCGCGCCAGGCCAGCCGTTTTCTCGACGAGATCGTCAGCGGCACACCTGCCGACATCGAAAAGGGATTTACCCTGGCGCGGCGCAACCAGGGCAGCAGCGGGCGGCTGTTCCTGCAAACACGCATCATGAACGGCAACCTTCCGGCGGCGCTGCCCACCACCAAGGCCGACAATCAGATCATCGGCGTGGTCATGCACCTGCAGGACGAATTTCCCAAGCGCGAGGTGATCCTGGTGTCGAAAGACATCAACATGCGCATCAAGGCACGCGCGCTGGGCTTTGCGGCAGAAGACTATTTCAACGACAAGGTACTGGAAGACACCGACCTGCTCTACACAGGTCTAAAAGCCTTACCCGCCGATTTCTGGGAAACCCACGGCAAGGGCATGGAATCCTGGCAGGCCGATGGCCACACTTTTTACCGCGTGCGCGGGCCTTTGTGCTCCAGCCTGATGGTCAACCAATTCCTGTTCTTCGAGCACGACCCGTCTTTCCACGCCCTCGTTCATGAGGCGGAAGGGCACACCGCCGTGCTACGCACCACCAAGGACTACGCGCACCAGAAAAACAGCGTATGGGGTATCACCGCGCGCAACCGCGAGCAGAACTTTGCCCTCAACCTGCTGATGAACCCGGAAGTCGATTTCATCACCCTGCTGGGCCAAGCAGGAACCGGCAAAACCTTGTTGACGCTCGCATCGGCGTTGACCCAGACACTCGACCAGAAAATCTACAACGAGGTCATCATGACCCGCGTCACCGTTCCGGTGGGCGAAGATATCGGCTTCCTGCCAGGCTCTGAAGAAGAAAAGATGGCGCCATGGATGGGCGCGCTGGAAGACAACCTCGACGTGCTCAACAAGACCGACGACGAAGCGGGCGACTGGGGGCGCGCGGCAACGCAGGACCTGATCCGTTCACGGGTGAAGATCAAGTCGCTGAATTTCATGCGCGGACGCACCTTCCTGAAAAAATTCCTGATTATCGATGAAGCGCAGAACCTGACGCCCAAGCAGATGAAAACCCTCATCACCCGCGCCGGCCCCGGCACCAAGGTCGTGTGCATGGGCAACATCGCGCAGATCGACACGCCCTATCTCACCGAAGGCAGTTCCGGCCTGACCTATGTGGTGGATCGTTTCAAGGGCTGGGAACATAGCGGCCACATCACCTTGATGCGTGGCGAACGCTCGCGGCTCGCCGATCACGCGGCAGAAGTGCTTTAGTTTACAAGACACTCTGGTTCAGGGAGCCATGCGCGACATACTGACAATCTGCTTTTTGCTGCTACTGGGCAACAGCCACGGCATTCACGCCGAGGTTTACAAGATCATCGGTGCGGACGGCAGGATTTCCTACACCGACAAACCACCGGAAAGCACTTCAGGAGAGAAGACGGAAAAGCTCAAATTGCAGACTTATGCAGGCGACCCGGTGGTTTCTTCATCGAACAGCGCCGTCAAGCGGGTGGTGATTATTTCAGCGGAATGGTGCGGCGTATGCACGCGCGCCAAAGCCTACATGCGCAGCCACAAGATTGATTTCGAAGAATGGGATATCGACAAATCCAACTTTGCGCGCGCGAAGATGAAAGAGCACGGCGCCAAAGGCGTTCCCTTGATTCTGGTGGGTAAGCAGAAGATGGTTGGCTTCAGTGAAGCGACCTTGGAGGAGATGCTCAAGAAAACCATGCAAGCCAGATGACCGACTTATGGCTTGTTCCTCTGTTCCTCATAATGGCGGGCGAACATAGCCTCCAGATCGTCAATCACTTCCGCCGCCGGACGTCCCTGCAACAAGTGCCGCTGCATGTGTCCGGCGGACTCATGCAGCAGTTTGTCCGGGTTGAGCATGGGATAGGTGTCGCGCAGGCGCTGGAGCGCTTTCACCACGGACTCTCCAGCCGGACGCGGAATATCCCTGGGCGCTGTTTCAGAAGCCGTCATCATCGGAGTGGCATCGCGAGCGGCAAGAAACTCGGCAAACGCCAGCAGATTGCCGCGCGATTCGTCCGGCAGGGCACGAAATATCTCAAGCAACCGTTTTTCCACAGTCATTTTCCTGGCAATGTACAAGACCAATCTCCACGGATGCTTCCGTATTTACCCGGGATTTCACGGATAAAAAAACGGGACTTCCAAGCTTTCTTGAAAGTCCCGTCTCTGTTTGGTCGGGGCGAGAGGATTTGAACCTCCGACCACTTGCACCCCATGCAAGTACGCTACCAGGCTGCGCTACGCCCCGAAAGACGCGCATTATAGCCGAACTTCTCGAGCGGGGCTAGACTCTCAGCAATTCCAGCACACTTTTGATTTCGCCGCGCAATAGCGCCACGTCCACCGCGGGTGCCGCGGGAGGAATAACGGGTGCCATCTGAACAGGCACCTCCACGGAAGCGGGAATTGGCAATATGACTTCCGGTTGCGGTTTGACATCTTCACCGCCTTCGAGAATATGCCTTGCACCATCAATGGTGTAGCGGTTTTCATAGAGCAATTCGCGGATACGCCGAATCAGCAGCACCTCGTGGTGCTGGTAGTAGCGACGATTTCCGCGCCGCTTGACCGGCTTGAGCTGGGTGAATTCCTGCTCCCAGTAACGCAGCACATGCGGCTTGACGTCACAAAGCTCGCTCACTTCACCGATGGTGAAGTAGCGCTTCGCCGGAATCGGCGGCAATTCAGACTTGGTTGCCTGTTCCATGGTTGGCGGTTTCTACCAGGCCCTTGAGTTTCTGGCTGGCATGAAAAGTAACCACGCGGCGGGCGGTAATCGGAATTTCCTCGCCGGTCTTGGGGTTGCGTCCGGGGCGCTCGGGCTTGTCGCGCAATTCAAAATTACCGAACCCGGAAAGCTTTACCCCTTCACCTTTTTCCAAAGAGGTACGGATTTCCTCGAAAAAGGATTCCACCATATCCTTGGCTTCCCGCTTGTTCAATCCAACCTTCTCGAATAACAGGTCAGCCAACTCGGCTTTTGTCAGTGTCATTACAGTTCCTCAACCACGTAGCTTGGCACCGAATCCGGTCGCCAAAATCTGTACCAGAGACGAAATGGCTGCTTCGGTTTCGTCGTCTGTCAAAGTTTTTTGAGTATCTTGCATCAGCACCCGGAATGCAAGACTTTTTTTACCTGAATCAATGCCTTTGCCGCGATATACGTCAAACAGGTTTAAATCCGTAATGCTGGACGGGAGTTGCCCGGAGAGCAAATCCAGCATAGCCTGGACGCTTACGCCTTCGTCCACCATGACGGCAATATCACGCCGCACCGGGGGAAAGCGAGACACTTCGCTAAAGACCGGTACGGCACGCTGCAATAGCGGCTTCAGATCAAGTTCAAACATGACCGCAGCACCTGGCAAGGCATATTTCTGCTGCCATTTGGGATGCAGTGTCCCGATCCAGCCCACCCCCTCCCCCCCTACCCGGATTCTGGCCGATTGCCCCGGATGCAAGGCGGGGTGTACGGCTGCCTCGAAACGCAAGGGCAGTGGATGACACAAGGCTTCCACGTCGGCCTTGACATCATAGAAATCGACCGGGCGCGACACTTCGCCCCACTGTTCCGGGCGAGCATTGCCGTAACACAAGCCGGCGATTCTTTCAGGCTGGTCATAGCCCCCTTCAGTGCGCTGGAAACAACGTCCGGATTCGAACAGGCGCACCCGCTCCTGTTTGCGGTTGAGGTTGGAACAGAGCGTATCCAATAAACCGCCGAACAGGGTGGAACGCATCACATTCATCTGGCTGGCAATCGGATTGAGCAGGCGTACCGGTTGCAGGTTACCCGCCAGGTCGGCTTCCCATTCCTCGTTAACGAAAGCGTAGCTGACGATTTCCTGATAGTCTCGATTCGCCAGCAGGATTTTCAGCGCATGGACGTCACGTGTCGTTTCCGGAAGCGGCAGCATGCGCAGGTTGCCGTGTGGCGGATTCTCCGGCAGGCTGTCATAGCCGTGCAGGCGTGCGACTTCCTCGATGAAATCCTCTTCAATACCCAAGTCGAAACGGTGGCTCGGCGGCACGACCTCGAAAACGCCCCCGCTTCCGCTGTAATCCAACCCCAGATTTCCCAGCAATCCGGCAATGCGGGCGTCATCCAGGTCGATCCCGAGAATGCGGCGCACACGCTCTGCGCGCAAGGTCACTTTCTCGCGCGGCGGCAACTGCGCCACTGCCTCACTGATCTCGCCGGCCTGGCCGCCACAGATTTCCTGCACCAGCGCGGTAGCGCGCTCCAGCGCAGCAACGGCAAAGGCGAAATCCACCCCCCGTTCAAAGCGGTAAGAGGAATCCGAGCCGAAACCCAGGCGGCGCGATTTTCCAGCAATCACTGCCGGGTTGAAGAAGGCGCTTTCCAGAAAGATATCGACAGTTTGATCCGATACCGCGCTTTCCGCTCCGCCCATGATCCCCGCCAGCGCCAGCGGCTTGTGCTCATCGGCGATGACCAGCATGTCGGTTTGCAGGGTGAGAGTCTGATCGTTAAGAAGCCTGAGGGTTTCGCCCTCACGGGAAAAGCGTACCGTAATACTGCCGCTGATTTTTGCCGCATCAAATGCGTGCATCGGTTGCCCAAGCTCAAGCAGGATGTAATTGGTAATGTCAACGATGGCACTGATACTGCGCAAGCCGCTACGCTCCAGGCGCCGCACCATCCATGAAGGCGTTGCCGCCCGCGCATCCACCCCGGCAATCACGCGTCCGGCATAGCGCGGGCAGGCTTGCGGCGCGTCGAGGCGCACCGGGATTTTTCTATCCGAGGTTACAACGGCTGTGTAGATTGCCGGGCGCGCAAACGGTACACCGCTGATCGCTGAAACTTCACGCGCCACACCCAGCAGCGACAGACAATCCGCCCGGTTGGGCGTGAGTTTCAGGGTAAACAGCTTGTCGTCGAGATCGAGATAGGAGCGAATATCCGTTCCCACCGGCGCATCTTCCGGCAATACCAGAAGCCCATCGCTGGTTTCCGCCAGTCCCAATTCCTTAGCCGAGCACAGCATGCCCGAAGACTCCACGCCACGCAGCTTGGCCTGTTTGATTTCGATACCTGGCAACCGGGCGCCCACCAAGGCGCAGGGTACTTTCAATCCCGGAGCGACATTGGATGCCCCGCAGACGATTTGCAGCGGCTCGCCCCCGGCATCCACCTGGCACACGTTGAGGCGGTCGGCTTGCGGATGCTTGGTGATTTCCAGCACTTGGGCTACCACCAGCTTGTCAAAGGGCGGCGCCACTGTCTCCAGCGCTTCCACTTCCAGACCGGCCATGGTCAGCGCGTGCGCCAGCGCAGCACTATCGAGCGGCGGATTAACAAAGGTTCGCAGCCAGTTTTCGGAAAATTTCATGATCGTATTACCGCTTGGAACGAAGGAAAGTGACGGCCAAAACCGCCCAGTACCTCAATGGGCTAGTTGAATTGCCTCAAAAAACGTAAGTCGTTCTCGTAAAACAGGCGCAGATCGTTCACCCCATAACGCAACATGGTGAGGCGGTCCGGCCCCATGCCGAAGGCAAAACCCTGATACTGGCGCGAATCGATATTGACGTGCTTCAGGACGTTGGGATGCACCATGCCGCACCCCCCGACTTCCAGCCAGCCGGTATGACTACATACGCGGCAACCGGCACCGCCGCAAAATACGCAGCCCATGTCAATTTCAGCGGAAGGTTCGGTAAAGGGAAAAAACGAGGGGCGAAAACGCACCTTGAGTGCTTCCTGCTCAAAAAAGCGGCGCAGAAAATCCGCCACCACGCCTTTCAGATCGGCGAAAGTCACATCGCGGTCGATCCACAGCCCTTCCACCTGGTGGAACATCGGCGAATGGGTGGCATCGCTATCGACACGGTAAACCCGCCCTGGGGCAATAACCTTGATGGGCGGTTGATGCTCCAGCATGTAGCGCACCTGGATCGGCGAAGTATGCGTGCGTAGCAGATCGCCGCCCTCGACATAGAAAGTGTCGTGCATGGAACGCGCGGGGTGGTCTTCCGGCGTATTCAGAGCGGTAAAATTGTAGAAGTCACTCTCGATTTCCGGGCCTTCCGCAACAGCAAAGCCGATGGACCGGAACAGCTCTTCGATGCGACGCAGGGTCAGGGTGACCGGGTGCAGACCGCCGCTGCCCGAGCCGCGCCCCGGCAAAGTGACATCCAGAGACTCCTTGGACAATTGCGCTTGCAGTTGTTGCTCGCGCAAGGCGTCGCGCCGTGCTTGCAGTGCCTGTTCAATACCATCCTTGACTTGATTGATGCGCGCGCCCGCTTCGCGGCGTTCCTCCGCCGGCATCTTTCCTAACTGCTTGAGCAGCTCGCTAAGCGCACCGCTCTTGCCCAGATAGCGCGCCTTGCCTTGCTCCAGTTCATCGACATTGTCGATAGCGGCAAAGGCGGCAACGGCTTCATTTAGAAGTTGATCGAGATTTTGCATTTTCCTAGCGGAAACCAGATACTGGATGCCAAGTTTCTCCCCATGTCCATACCGGGAAGATACTTGGCATCCAGCCTCACAAAGTATTCAGGCGTGAAAAAAGGAGGCTGCACCAGCCTCCTTTCTCATGCCGGGTTTATCAGGCGAGGCTGGCCTTGGCCTGTTCCACAATCTTGGCGAAAGCGGGCTTGTCAAATACTGCCAGATCAGCCAACACCTTACGGTCGATTTCGATCGCAGCCTTTTTCATGGCATTCATGAAAACGCTGTAGGTCATGCCCAACTCACGCGTGGCGGCGTTGATACGCACGATCCACAGGGCACGGAATTGACGCTTGCGCTGGCGACGGTCGCGGTAGGCATACTGCCCCGCCTTCATCACCGCCTCGTTGGCGACGCGGAATACGTTACCACGACGACCGCGGTAACCCTTGGCTTGTTCCAGAACTTTCTTGTGACGGGCGCGTGCCGTTACACCACGTTTTACTCTTGGCATCTCATCTCTCCTTTAGGCGTAGGGCATCATGGCACGCACGGACTTCACGTCGCTGGGATTCAGCATCGTGGTACCGCGCAACTGGCGCTTGCGCTTGGTGGTCTTCTTGGTGAGGATGTGACGCAGGTTGGCGTGAGTACGCTTGATACCGCCACCACCCAGAGCTTTGAAGCGCTTGGCGGCGCCGCTCTTGGTTTTCATCTTGGGCATGATTGCTCCTAGTATTGCTGGTTTATAAACATAACGCTCAGTGGCCGGTCATGCCGACACTTCATGTACTGGTCGCTACTTCTTTTTGGGCGACAACACCATGATCATCTGGCGGCCTTCCATTTTGGGAAATTGTTCAACCACACCCTGTTCGAGCAAATCGGCTTCGACCCGCTTGAGGAGCCGTAAACCAATTTCCTGGTGGGTCATTTCCCGGCCACGGAACCGCAAGGTAATCTTGCACTTGTCGCCTTCTTCGAGGAAACGTATCAGGTTACGCAACTTGACCTGATAGTCTCCTTCGTCCGTTCCCGGACGAAACTTCACTTCCTTGACCTGGATCTGCTTTTGCTTGAGCTTGGCATCGTGCTGCCGCTTGCTCTCCTGGTACTTGAACTTGCCGTAATCCATCAAACGGCATACCGGGGGTTGCGCGGTCGGCGCGATTTCCACCAAGTCGACTTCGATGTCTTCCGACATCTGGAGGGCGGTTGCCAGACTGACAATACCCAGCGGCTCCCCTTCCACCCCCACCAAACGAATTTCCGGCGCAGTAATCTCGCCGTTAATCCGCGATTCTTTTGCCTGAGCGATAGCTAAATCTCCAAGTCAGAAAAAAAACAAAAAACTAAACCATGCCGCTGGTTTGCGACATTTCCGTGTTTAGCCGTCCCATCAAGGCATCCAGCGGCATCTGGCCGAGGTCTTCGCCCTTGCGATTGCGCACGGCAACCTGCCGTGTCGCCACTTCCTTGTCGCCGACAACCAGCAGATAAGGTAAGCGTTGCAAACTATGTTCCCGAATTTTATAGGTTATTTTCTCATTCCTCAAGTCCGCTTGCGCACGCAAGCCATTTTGCTTGAGGATTTCTACCACTTCACGGGCATATTCCGCTTGATTTTCAGAAATATTCAGCACCATCATCTGCACCGGCGCCAGCCACAGCGGAAAAGCCCCCGCGTAATGTTCGATGAGGATACCGAGGAAACGTTCCATCGAACCGACGATGGCGCGATGCAGCATCACGGGAATCTTGCGGGTGTTGTCCTCGGCGACATATTCCGCGCCGAGGCGCTCGGGCAGATTGAAATCGAGCTGGATGGTACCGCATTGCCACAGGCGCCCCAGACTGTCCTTCAGCGTGAACTCGATCTTGGGGCCATAGAAGGCGCCCTCCCCCGGTTGCAGGTCATAAGCCAAGTCATTTTGTTGCAATGCGGCGGCCAGACCGGCTTCCGCCCGATCCCAGGTTTCATCGGAGCCCACTCGCTTCTCAGGGCGCGTGGAAAGCTTGACCAGCACGTCACTGAAGCCAAAATCACCATATATCTGGTACAACATGACGATGAAGGCCGAGACTTCAGACTCGATCTGTTCTTCGGTGCAAAAAATATGTGCATCATCCTGGGTGAAGCCGCGCACGCGCATCAGACCATGCAGCGCGCCGGATGGCTCGTTGCGGTGGCAGGAACCGAACTCCGCCAGGCGCAACGGCAAATCACGGTAGCTGTGCAGGCCGTGATTGAATATCTGGATATGCCCCGGACAATTCATCGGCTTCACTGCGTAATCGCGGTTTTCCGAGGATGTCGTGAACATGTTATCGCGATAATTCTGCCAGTGGCCGGACTTTTCCCACAGCGTGCGATCCATCACCTGCGGGGTACGCACTTCCTGATAGCCGTATTCGACAAATTTGGCGCGCATGTACTGCTCGACCTGCTGCCAGATAACCCACCCCTTGGGATGCCAGAACACCATCCCGGGCGCCTCGTCCTGCATGTGGAACAAGTCGAGATGTTTGCCGAGCTTGCGGTGATCGCGCTTTTCGGCTTCTTCCAGACGATGCAGATAGGCTTCTTGGTCTTCCTTCTTCGCCCAGGCCGTACCGTAAATACGCTGCAGCATTTCGTTTTTCGAATCGCCGCGCCAATAAGCACCGGCCACCTTCATCAGCTTGAAAACTTTCAGCTTGCCCGTCGCGGGAACGTGCGGCCCGCGACACAAATCAGTGAAATCCCCCTGGGTATAGAGAGAAACCTCCTGATCAGCGGGAATTGCCTCGATAATCTGCGCCTTATAGTGCTCACCCAGGCCAGTGAAATAGTCGATGGCTTCGTTGCGCGGCAACACCTTGCGCGTCACCGGCAAATCGAGCTTGACGATCTCCGCCATTTTCTTTTCGATGGCATCGAGATCCTCCGGCGTGAACGGACGTTTGATGGAAAAATCGTAAAAAAAACCGTCTTCAATCACCGGGCCGATCGTCACCTGCGCTTCAGGAAACAGTTGCTTGACCGCCTGCGCCAGAAGATGGGCGGTGGAATGGCGAATGATTTCCAGCCCTTCGGCATCCTTGTCGGTGATGATGGACAGGTCGCAGTCACGCTCGATCAAGTATGAAGCATCGACCACACGGCCATCCACCTTGCCCGCCAATGCGGCGCGCGCCAAGCCTGCCCCGATGGAGGCGGCCACCCCGGCAACGGTCACGACCTGGTCAAATCTGCGCTCGGAACCATCCGGCAAGCGAACTGTTGGCATAACGTCTTTTCCAAAAAAACCGGCACCCTGAAATTCGGGGTGCCGCAGAGTGTCGGTGGGCCGGCCTCCAGAAACCATCACCAAAGCCCACAATTGGCGCGATTTTAGCACAGCCAGTGCAGCTACCGGAACCCCGCCACGAGGGGATTTTTTAAATCGGAAAATTGCCGCGCATCGCGCAGCTTCCTATAATGGTCGCTTTTGGGTGGAAACATCATGGAAGCAGAACAACTCAACGCCATCGCCAACCGTCTTGCGGACTTGTCCGTCCGCGCCACCGACCTGCGGAGGTATCTTTGACTACGATACCAAGCAGGAACGTCTAGTCGAAGTCACCCAACTGCTGGAAGACCCAACGGTATGGGACGATGCCAAGCGTGCCCAGGACCTGGGCAAGGAACGCCGCGCACTCGAATCCATCGTTTTCACGCTACGCGAACTTGAACAGGGGCTGCGCGATGGCGCCGACCTGTTCGAGATGGCCCGGGAAGAAGGCGACGATGCCACTTTGGAGAGCGTCGCCGGAGATGCTGAGAAGCTGGAAAAAACCGTGGCGGACATGGAATTTCGCCGCATGTTCGCCCACCCGATGGACCCCAACAATTGCTTTATCGACATCCAGGCTGGCTCCGGCGGCACCGAGGCGCAAGACTGGGCGGCCATGCTGTTTCGCATGTACGTTCGCTATTGCGAGCGCAAGGGCTTCCAGGTGGAGATTCTGGAAGAATCCGACGGTGAAGTCGCCGGCTTGAAAAGTGCCACACTCAAGGTCAGCGGCGATTACGCCTATGGTTTTCTGCGCACCGAAAGCGGCGTTCACCGCCTAGTGCGCAAATCGCCTTTCGATTCCAATGCGCGCCGCCACACCTCGTTCTCCAGCGTGTTCGTCTACCCTGAAGTGGATGATTCTATCGAGGTGGAAATCAACCCCTCCGACCTGCGTATCGACACCTACCGCGCTTCCGGTGCCGGCGGCCAGCATATCAACAAAACCGATTCGGCGATCCGCATCACCCACCTGCCCACCAACACGGTGGTGCAGTGCCAGAATGATCGTTCGCAACACAAAAACCGTGCCGAGGCCATGTCCATGCTGAAAGCGCGCCTCTACGAGCTGGAACTGCGCAAGCGTAATGAGGAAAAACAGGCGATGGAAGACAGCAAGACCGACATCGGCTGGGGACATCAGATCAGAAGCTACGTTCTGGATCAGTCGCGCATCAAGGATCTGCGCACCAATCATGAAGTCGGCAATACCCAGGCGGTGCTGGATGGCGACTTGGACGATTTCATCGGCGCCAGCCTGAAACAGGGTGTGTAACCCCTGCCCCTTGTCAGACCTTACTTATGCTTACGGACGGGCTTTTTGCCTGACTTGCTAGCCTTTACTGCTTTTTTTGCCTTTTTTGCTTTCTTTGCTTTCTTCGCCTTGTCTGCCTTGCGGTAGGACTGTGGCTTGACTGCCTTCCCGTCGTCCGGCTTGACGAGCTGTTCGACGGGGACCAGTTCATCGCCATCGGAAGCGGCGCAGGCCGACGCGGCGGGGACCAGTGCCAACAACAGGGTTGCAAACAGGGCTAGCAGTTTTTTCATGCGTTCTTTACCTTCCACACAAACAATTATTGAGACCCGTGATTTTACCGTATCCCTTCCCGGAGCTGCGCCCGCCATGTTAAATTCCCCACTGTCTTACTCCTTTTAACCGGTTGCGCACCATGATGATGACACCTTCCAAGAATTCCGCCCCCTCCAACAACATGGAAATGCTGGGTGCCGGTTCCGCCTTTCACGATGAGTTCTGCGGTCTGCTCGAAGGCGCCCATATCTTCAACGATCTGGAATGGCAGGAAATTGAAGCACTATCGGGTTACATGCAGGCCTATCGCGCCGAACGTGGCATTACCCTGTTCCACGAGGGCGAGATCGGCGATTACATGTGCCTGATTCTCGAAGGCCAGGTGAATGTTCTCAAGGAAGCACAGGATGCCGGGGAAAAAGTGGTTTCCACGGTCGACCGCGGTAAAACGCTGGGGGAAATGGCCATGGTTGACGGTGAACCACGCTCCGCCACTGCGATTACCGCGACGGAAACCAAGCTGGCGATGCTCACGCGCCACAACTTCAATCGCCTGATCCAGGAAAAACCCGCATTGGCGGTGAAAATCCTGATGAAGGTTGCGCGCCTGCTCAGCCAGCGCCTGCGTCGCACCAGCGGGATACTGGTGGATTATCTGGAAGGCTGAAACCCTGCTTAGTCATTCTCGTCAGAGAAAAAGCGCCAGGCATTGCGCCCGCTCGCCTTCGCCTGATACATCGCCAGGTCAGCATGCTTGATGAGGGTAATGCCGTTGCCGCCATCGCGTGGATAAAATGCGATACCGATGGAAGCGGATACCCGCACTTCCTGATTTCCCAACAGGAAGGGCGCGCAGAGCTGCTCCAGCACCTTGGCAGCCACGGTGCGCACCTCTTCGTCCCGCGCCACCTGAGGCAACACAATCGTAAACTCGTCCCCCCCCAGGCGCGCCACGGTGTCGCTATCGCGCACGCACCCGCCCAAACGCTCTGCGGCGATGCGCAGCAACTCGTCGCCCGCCTCATGCCCAAAACGGTCATTCACCGCCTTGAAGCCGTCGAGGTCAACAAACAGTAACGCCACCTGCGTCCCGCTACGCCCGGCGTGGGCAATCGCTTGGTCGAGACGATCATAGAACAGGTTGCGATTGGGCAGGGCGGTCAACTCGTCATAATTGGCCTGTTTCCAGATGACCTTCTGTTTTTCCAAGCGCACGCCGATATCCGAAAAAGTTACCACCGCACCGATGACCCGGCCTGCGGAAAAGATCGGATGCGAGCGGTATTCCACCTGGAAACTTTCGCCGTCCGCACGGCAGAACACATCGTTCTCGTTATGCGATGGCAGGCCTTCAAGGTAAGAGCGCAAACGGCATAAATGCGGCAGATGCACCACATCCCCGGTCGGACGATGCACCAAGTCATGCATGTTCCTGCCCAGCACCTCGCCTGCATCGCGATATCCCAGCAAGCGCAAGGCCAGCGGATTGCAAAAAGTACAATTGCCGTCAAAATCCACGCCGTAAATTCCTTCGCCAGAGGAATTGATCATCAGGCGCAACTTTTCCTCGGCTTCCACCCGCTCCCTGACCTGCTCCTTCAATTCAGCGGTACGTTGCTCGACCAGGGTTTCCTGCTGCGCACGTTCATCTTCCAACATCAGCACCTGGCGGCGAAAACGCCACAGGAACAACACCGTCAGCGCTGAAAGCAGTAACCACACCGTTATGTGTGCGACAACCAGGCTGCGCTTCTCTGCGCGCAACGGCGCCAGGAAGGCGTCCGCCGGGAACACCACACTCAATCCTCCGCGGATGTCGCCCACCTGGTAACCCTGTTTTTTATGGCATTTCATACAGGCTTCCTTGACGCGCAAGGGGGCCATGTAACGCGACAGAGTCCGCTCTTCTTCCGTGACAAAGGCCGAATATTCGGTTACCCCCTGTTCAAAGGAAGCCAACGCAGCGGCTTCCCAATCCTTGGCCTTATTGCCGGGGTTGAGCGGCTTCAGACTGGTGAGGTGCACCAGGATGCTGCTGTGATCGAGCACCACGTCGGCCAGTTGGCGCGTCATGTAAGCGGGATTGAGCAAGGTAAATTGTTTACCGGTGCGCGACGTCATATCGCGCTCGGGAATTTCCAGGTAGGGATTGGGGCGGGTATGTTCGCTGACCGGGACATATACCCCGCCGTGACCGGCGTTCCACAGGCGCACTGATTCCACCATGCGGAACACAAAACGCCCTTCGTTTAGCGCCAGATCGCGAGCATGGCGATCCAGTTCGCGCCAGTTCCATCCAAGCGAAAGCAGCACCAAAACCATCCATGCAAGCACCGGCCAGAGCCAATACTTCTGGGTCAGGATAAAACGTCTCACAGCCCGGAAAGGGCCTTGACGTGCGCCAGAGCACTACGCCCCAGCGCATGCAGGTCGTAACCGCCCTCCAGCACCGAAACGATGCGCTCGCGGGAATATTTGGCAGCGATTCCCTTCAGTTCGCCGGTCACCCAAGCGTAATCGGATTCTCGTAACTTAAATTGCGCCATATCATCCTCCCAATGGCCGTCGAAACCCGCCGAGATAAACAGCATCTGCGGCTGAAAGCGTTCCAGAGCAGGTAGCCAGTGTGTTTCCACCGCAGCGCGAAAAGCCGGGCCATCCGTGCCCGCCGGCAATGGCACGTTGATGATGTGCTGGTTGCCGCTGTCCGCCCCGCATCCAGGATAATAGGGATGCTGAAAGGTCGAACATAACATGACGCGCGCATCGTCATGAAAAATCTGCTCTGTACCATTACCGTGATGCACGTCGAAATCGGCTATCGCCACCCGTTGCAGCCCATAATGCTCAAGAGCATGTTCAACACCGACGGCAACGTTGTTGAAAATACAAAACCCCATGGAACGCGCTGTCTCGGCATGGTGGCCTGGTGGCCGAATGGCGCAGAAGGCATTTTCCACCTCGCCGCTCATCACCAGGTCAACCGCCCGAACAACCGCCCCGGCGGCACGGTAGGCGGCCTCCAGGGTATCCGGGTTCATCGCTGTGTCGCCATCCAGGTACACCATGCCACTTTTTGGCGCAAGCCGCTGAATAAGTTCGATGTAGTCCGGGGTATGCGCGCGCGCAAGCTGCTCATCGGTGGCGCGAGGCGCCTCCTGATGGTTGAGGAAATGCAGCAGCCCGGCGGCAATTAGCTGGTCTTCGATGGAACGCAAGCGCTCAGGGCACTCGGGATGATGACTGCCCATGTCGTGCTTGAGACAGGCAGGGTGGGTAATGTATGCAGTATGCAAGGGGATTCCCGCCGCCTAATTCAGTGGGACGGACAGAGATTGAACACGGCCTTCTCGAAATCTTCCGAGAAATCTTCACCCGATTCCTGCATGGAATCGTCATCCTGGTGATAATGCCAATTGATGACGACCTCCCTACCCTGCCGAGCGGATTTTTCCAGGATCAAAAACAGGTTCATCAATGCCTTGGCGCTACTGCTGTTGAAATAACTCATTTCCAGATCGAGCATCACGCTGCAACCGCCACTGCCCCCGGCAAACTCACGCACCGCCTGCAGGATGGGGCCGTAAAACGCCGCAGCGTCCTCGGGATAGGACTCCCCGCGCATCAGCCACTTCCCCGTCTCAAAATCGAACTCGACATGTGGAGTGCGCTCACTGGCTTCAATCAGTATTTTTTCCATCATGAATTCTTCAAATATAGGCCTTCAGACAAAAATAAGCGTGCTCGTTGTCGACATCCATAAAATCGAACTCGATAGGCACACTGGCCCGGCGGGCAATCTCGATCAAACCGATGCTTGCCCCCTTGCTCTGTTCCTCTGGCGGTTCCTTGAGCTTTTCCCGGTAATAGGACTTCAGCGCGTCCTTGTCCATGGTTGCCAGCAATTGCAAACGCTCGCGCAACACGCCGGCATCCTCGCGACGCACCACATTGCCGCACACCACAAAAAAACGTTCCCCTTCACGCCCGACGGCGATCATGCCGGAACTCAACTCGACCCTTTTACCGACATCGCCAGCCACCCGGTCAGCGGAATAACGAATGATATTCTGCACCTGCTCGACAAAAACGGAAAACACCTTGCGGGTAACATTGGCGTCGGCTTCATCCAGCACCATTTTCTGTTTCAGCGCCTCTCCCAGAGCGAACAGGATGCCCTCTGAAACATATCCTGTGAAAGAAAAAACAATCCCCTTACCGTTAAGTTCCTGCTGAAAACCGTAATATTCTTGTACTAGCATGAATGCCCCCTACCGCATCAAACCGAATCTGTACCATCCGCCTTGGGCAGAATCACACGAATCTCGGCGCCGTTGCCCGCATTGCGCGCCTCAATATCACCGCCCATATTTCTCATGATGATGCGCGACATGTACAAACCGATGCCCGTTCCTTTTTCCCTCGTGGTGAAATAGGCGTCGAACACTTTCCCCAGCACCGCCTCGGGAATGCCGCCCGCGTTATCCCGTATATCCACCCAGGCGCGCTGCGCATCCTGCCCGATTCGGATTTCGACCCGTCCGGGGCTGACATCTCTTTCCCGAATGGCGTCCTTGGCATTGGCGAAAATATTGATCAAGACCTGCGAAAATTCATTGGAAAAACCGCTGGCAAATATGGCTTCAACCCCTTCATCGATGATTTGCATCCTGAAGTTCATGCTGCTTTGCACCAACTGCCATGCATTTTGCACTGCATCCTTCAAGCTGAAAGCACAAATTTTCTTGTTCGGCCTGAAGAAGTTGAGGAAATCATCAATGGTTTCGTTCATCTGGCGAATCACCCGGTTGGCGCTGGCCAGATGCTCCTGCAACAAGGCGTCATCAAGAAAATTGTCCTGCTGCTCGGACTCGATGCTCTGCACAATCAGGCTCAGCGCAAACAAAGGCTGGCGCCACTGGTGGGTAATATTGCCGATCATTTCCCCCAACACCGCGTGGCGCGACTGCTGAATGAGCAGATGCTCCTGCTCGCGGCCTTTCACTACCTCGGTTCTCACTCGCTGCTCCAGATTTTCATTGAGCAGGCGTAGTTCCTCGGCCAGCGCCTCGCGCAAATCGATTTCCTTTTGTAGCGCGCTATTGAGTTGTTTCAGCTCTTCCGCCTGTGAGGCCAAAGTATGGTTGGCTTGATGCAGATCGAGCTGCAAGCGGTCGCTGATACGCAGCAGACGGCGTTGCTCACGATAGCTTTGACCGTAGGCGTCCGCCAACTCGCGCACGCCGCCCGCCACGTTTTCCAGCATCCCGATCATGGAAGCCGCACTTTGCAGAACGCGCTCTTCCTGATCGAAAAGAGAAAAGCCGCCTTCCGAAGGCACCTGCTCTTTTTCCATTACCATTTCCCGGATTGACCCCTGAATTGAACGTGATTTACGGGCGATGCTTGCAAATGGATACGGTTTTGGTTTTTGCCAACTTTTCCTGGTGCCCGGAACCGGAATCGAACCGGTACAGCCGTAAGGCCGAGGGATTTTAAGTTCCCATCATCGCGCTACTTTATCCGCCATTATACGGCAATACAATCAATTATATTCTGTATGCATCCTTTACCGCCCATTGTAAATCTTTGCTGTTGACAGTCTGTTGACAGCAAAACATGTCTTATCAGTGAGTCGCAAAACAATGCGTGACATGCCACGGATATAAGGCGGTTATTCCAGCAGGTTCCTTGAATTCCTTGCGCTCGACCTTGTGGAGGCTTCCCGGTTTCGGGGTGGAGCTCGCTGGAAAATCAAAAGCAGGTTTTTATCTATTCGTTCGGCGCTAAGTTTTTAAGTTGGCTTGCGCTCCGCCTTCGCGCCCGATGGGCTTGAGTCCTTGCAGACGGCTAGGAGCCCCGTGGGGCGTTTGATTAGGTGCGCTTCGGGCGCGAAAAACGTCTACGGTTTTACTCTCGCTGTCCCAATACGCCATGACGGCTTGACCAGCGCCAGCGGTGCGGCTGCTGGCACAGGTCAAGCTTTCGTCATGCCTGCGCTGGTGGTGCGCAACGAGGGCAATTCAATTGTCTGCATTCCATCCCCCTTTCTGTCCAAAAACGCCCCCACCGCCCCCCAATAAATGCGAGGGGGACGGCGGGGGCGTTTTTAAACACGGACAGAAAGGGGGATTACATGCAGAAAACCATTTTTTGAATTGCCCTCATTGCCGGGCGGGCTAGAGGAGGTCCGTAGAAGGCATTTTCATAAACCAGCAGCACCACTTTTTTACGATTGGAGAAAAAACAATGAAACGAAAAATTACCTGGCCAAGTGAAAAAGGCGACCTACTTGACCCGATGGCATTGTGGGGACGCGAAATGAGCAAGGCTGAAATGATGGCGCTAATTATGGCAGCGCCGGATTTGCTCGATTCTTTGAACAAATTGTGCATCGCAATGCGCGATGACATGCCGCGTTTCAGTGAGAGGCAATGGCCAGAATACACAGCAGCCAGAGCCGCAATCGCACGCGCAAAACCTATGCAAAAGGAAAAACCATGACGCAACTAAAACCAGTATCGCACGTAATGTGCGGCGAGCAATTGGTGGCATCAATAATCCGCACAGGCAACGGGCGACAGAAGCCAGTGCGATGGGTGCCATTCTGGTCTTTATACGCAGAAGGTAAGGGAGCGAAAAAGACAGAATGCAACAACCGACACGAAGCCGAGATGATAGCCATTCTATGGGCAACGGAACATATAGATATTCAACCAGTAGTTCAACAGGTACAAAAATAATACAAAGGTTATTCCAAGGTGATTACGTTACATCAAACGAATTTAAAGGAAGGGGTTGAACATGCAAAGCAAAAGAGGACGGCCACGGATTTATGGCAGCACCGCCGAACGGGTGGCGGCATACCGGGCACGGAAAAACCTGAAGTCTTTTTCGGTGGAAATTCCGGCGGAGTTATACAATCAGCTTGAGGATTTCCTGAAGTTCAAGGATACGAGCAAAAGCGCCATTGTGGAAAAGTTAATCCGCTCGCAATTGTTGCGGAAGCGCTGATCTACCGCTTGAACCTTTGAACGGGTAGACTATCTGAAACAGGAAAGGATATGCCATGAGCACGATAACATTTGATACCCTGAAATTCGTTAAGGAACTGGAAAGCGCCGGGGTGCCGGACGCGCAAGCCGAAGCACAAGCGAGGGCTCTATCCAATGTTCTGGAAACCAACGTGAAAGATTTAGTAACAAAAAGTGATCTGGAACACCAGGTCGAGATGATACGCAGAGATATTCAGGAAATGGAAATGAGGTTGACCATTAAGCTGGGCGCATTCATTGCCGGGGCGGCCGCAATATTTGCTGGTATCTCAAAGATGATGAGCTAATCCACAATCGCCGGGGGTAACTCCGGGGATAAGTGTAAAAAAGCCCCTTTCTTCAGGGGCTTTTTTATGTGGTCAGGAAACAGGCAGGGTATAAGTTTTTTTTGGGGGAAAATGGGGAATTGTCTATTTTTTGGGCAATTTTCGCTCATGGCCAACTCGGCGCCGGTCAGATCGAGCTGCGACGGGTGCGAAATCCATAGAAATGGCTTATCACAGTTTTTGCACTTGAAGGACCAGGAGGATTTCGGTTTTGCTGTAAAAACCTTTATTCCTAATCGTTACGATAACGGAAACTTGTATCCGTTGCGACGACCCAGTTCTACCCATGCCTTTTCTTTAAGTTTCGGGCCACCTGTTGCAAGCCATTCTAGCACTTGTATATCGGTTTCGCCTTCGAAGGATTCGACCACTTCGGTCAACACCTTGGCGACCTTGGCTTTTTTTCGCTCGCGGAAAGCAGCTTGCCTAGCGGAATTGCTTTTGGGGTTTGCGACTGGTGGCCGGCCACGCTTGGCGGGAATGCCGGGAAGCGGGAGGCTTGGAGGCTCTACTTCTGTTCTTGGTTGCCTACGGAGAGGCCATCTGTCACAAGAAACGAGAAAATCAGTTAATAAGCGCCGCGCCCTTAAATATCTCTTCGTTTCCCAAAAGAAAACCGCATCGTTAACAATCTGAAAATCTTCTTCACACGCACACAATAAACGCGCTTCAGCAATGTCACATTCGAAGATTTGTTTTGGTTGCGACTTCATAATCCCCCCCCCTTCGTTGATTTATAGTTATAATAACAGATAAACGGGAAAGGCAAAGGCTTTTTGTTATGGTAACGGAATGCAATAACATCAAGAAGGTCGCTTTCTTTTTCGCTCGGCCAATTAATTTTTTTCATTCATCCGTCCAGCAATCCATGTCCTCGTCGGCGCACTGCTCTGGGTCGTAGTCGGCAAGCTCCGAGTATTCGCCGTCCTGTAACTCAAAGCACACTTCGGCCACGTCGTTGGCTTGCCACTGCGTAAGGCCAGCGCGCTTCATGTACTGCGCAGCGCAGCGGGTTTTCCATTCTTCTTTTGTCACCATCGCTCCTTACAAACAGGGGCCGCAGTGGCCGCAGTAGGCGAGCCAGCTTGGGCAATTTCGCTCATGGCCAACTCGGCGCCGGTCAGATCGAGCTGCGACGGGTGCGAAATCCATAGAAATGGCTTATCACAGTTTTTGCACTTGAAGGACCAGGAGGATTTCGGTTTTGCTGTCCTGCTCGCCGTTGGTGCGCAGGAAGCGCGGAAGGAACGGCAGACCGCTATCCTCGTTGGACGTTCGGCTTTCTTCCAGGCCGCCGATTACAAGCAGTTCGCCAGGCTGGGCGCTGATGGTGGTAGTCGCCTGGCGCTTGTTGAGAGTCGGGCTGTCGATGCCACTGGTGGTGGTGGCGGTGAAACTGGAAATTTGCTGGTTGATGACCAGTTCTATCACCTCTTGACGCACTGTCGGGCGGATGTCGAAGATGATGCCGGACGGCTGGTATTTGACGCTGGCCACCGGGTTGCCGTTGCGGTCCAGGCTGGATTCGCTTCTGACCGGGACGCTGGCACCGGCTTCGAGGTAGGCGCTTTCACCAGATCGAACTCGAACAGTCGGGCTGGAAATATTGCGGAAACGGCTATCGGTGCTGAAGGCAGAATAAACGGCATCCAGGTTGATACCGCCGGTCAAGGCGACTTTAGCGGCGTTGCCGAGGTCGCGCATGGTGCCGCCGCTGATGCCAATTTTGCCATTGAGGATGGACATGGCCAGGCCGACCGCCGACCCTTCTTTTTTGTCGTTGCTGACTTCGTACACCACGCCTTTGACGACTACATCCATTTGCGCCACGTCGATTTGTGAGTGTGGTCACCTAATTTGATGTTCTGATTTTCACGTTTGGTGATGTTTGGT
>CAZGOY010000009.1:0-92805 GCA_964527565.1 uncultured Sulfuricella sp.
CAAGTTCGGTGGCTCTCGCAGGCTTGGGCGGGGCGGCGGATAAACGCTATTCGTTTGATGGAAGCTGCGGGTTTGCGGGGTCACCCTAATAAAATTAGGCAATCTGACTTATTCAGCCATACTATCCTGAAAATCTTTGTGTCCCCTCGCAAGGTTTTTCTGAGCCTCTGGGTCGTGGAGTAACTCGATAATATGTTTTGCCAAGTTATGTAGTGCATTCGTTGGCATGGATATTTGGAGTGAAGGGGTATGTTGTTGCGCGGGGTCTTCCACGCCCAGAATTATCTTCGATACGAACGGGCCAATGGCTAGGCCTACAAGCGAATCGGCGTACATCAATGGTACATTGGTCAGCTGGACGTTCGGCTCGGAAGGGTTGGTTTTTGGCTTCATTGTGCAATCTCCTCAGTGTATGACTTGGCATATAAAGCTTCAGGCGAAAGATCATCGCTATCCCTCGCAAGCTTCGAGTAAGGAATAAATCTGACTTGAAGTGCGCAGTCGAAAGCGTTGGCAATCTTCGTAAGAGTTTCAAGCCGGTGACGACCATATGACGCGTCCTCTACGCGTGAAATTGCTGATTGCCTGGAGCCGATCATGTTCGCTAGTTCGCCCTGACTCAGGTTGCGTTTTTCGCGATTGATCTTGATTTGCCAAGCAACGCCCTGCTCTATAGCAGCTTCCATGTAGGCATGACGATATTCTTGTTTGCGCCACTTCCTGCGTTTTTCCAACCATTGGCGCGGCGTGGTTTGTATCATTTTTTCGTCGTTTATTACGATGATGTAGATGTCCGGGCCAGTGATATCAAAATATTTTAATTCACTGGTTATCTGGGACAAAGCAGGTTCTACATTCCATGTGGAAATTGTCTGCGTTGGATACGACTTTACCGCAGGCGTCTGCTGCATAGCGGCATCGAATAGTTTTTGTGTCGTGTTCAACGTTGCACAAGTCCCGATTTTTAGCGGAAGTTTCGTCGTATTTGCTGGGATAGTATTTTCCATCTTTCTCATACCCGTCGAGTGTCATTACAAATGAATTGTTACTATTGTGAAAATGACCATAAATGCGATGCTGTTTACTTGCCTCATCTCTAAATCTTATCACATATATGCTATCACCAATCTTGCTGGCTGGGTGTGGTTTGTGCCAGTCTTGTTGCGGCAGCTGGTACAGGTGCTCGATTGATCTATCCAGATTGGCTTGACCGGTCATGGAAATATCGGCAAGCCACGGCTTGATGACGCATGTCCCTCGCGCACTTAACATGCAGCGGAATTGCCAATTGGCTGCAGTTCTTGTGGCTGGCAGATTTGAGCCGCTTTTTTTGAGTGCCTTCGAATTCATATTGATGCCGCTCTACCAAAGATGAGGCGTGCTGGATTGCATCAGCCCGAAACCATGCTACCCGCCTCCTGGTGGAGCTGGGTAGGCAAACGCGCACCATCGAAGCCGACCACCGTGTGGTCTGGCGCCGCATTTTCACTTCCTCGATTCTGCCCCAAGTAAGATCGCCAGCCTTGCTTCCACGCCCCCGCTCAAGTAACACGGGGGGCTACGGATACGTCAACCAGAAACATGGCAGGAAAAACCATATTCCACTAGCGGCAATCTCTAGTTCGAGTCCGGTTCGGCGAGCCAGTCAGAGCCGGATGCTATCCGTCTGCTTATGGCACTCTGCACTCACTGACATTCTAAACTTGAATGATTCTTGACGCTGCGAAGGAGCCGTTGGCAATTCGATGTTCGACCATGTCACACGAAACGGGCCATCAGGATTTTGGCTACCCAACCCCAGCTTGCACAATACGGCGTAATTCCTGGATATTTTTGGAGTCCAGTTTTCAACCCTGAATTACAAATAGCCGTTTTTTCCTACACGGCGCCCTTGGTGAAACCCAGGTCGCTATCGGTCAGGGCGCCGTGCTCTTCGCCGTATTTTGCCTTGATTTTCAGCATGTCGGGAAGCGCCGCCTTGAATGGCGCCATCAGTCCCGGATCGAAATGCGAACCGGCGCCTTCCTCGATCACGCGCACGGCGTCTTCGACAGGCCAGGCTTTCTTGTAGGGCCGCTCGGAAGTCAGCGCGTCGAACACGTCGGCAATCGCGACGATGCGCCCCCCCAGGGGAATCTCTTCGCCCTTGAGTTTATTCGGATAGCCGCTGCCGTCCCATTTTTCATGATGCGTCAGGGCCAGCAAGCGGGCGGTCTGTAGCAGGTCGTCATATTGCTCGCCGATGATTTCGGCCCCCATATGCGGGTGCTGGTGCATGATTTCCCATTCGGCATCGTCCAGTTTGCCCGGCTTCAGCAGTACATGGTCGGGGATGCCGATCTTGCCGACATCGTGCATCGGCGCGGCATTGAACAGAATATCGACGGATTCCTGGCCCATTCCGGCGGCTTGCGCGATCAGGCGCGAATAATGGCTCATGCGGATCACGTGGTTGCCGGTTTCGTTATCCTTGAATTCGGAGGCGCGCCCCAGGCGGCGGATGACTTGCAGCCGGGTCTTTTCCAGTTCGGCGGTGCGCACTTCCACCATGCGCTCCAGTTCGCGCGTCTGGTCGTACAGCGCGAGGTGGGTCTTGACCCGCGCCAGCACGATGGCCGGGCTGATCGGCTTGGTGATGTAATCGACGGCGCCGAGTTCCAGCCCCTTCTGTTCGTCGGCCACCTCGCTCATGGCGGTCACGAAAACCACCGGGATGCCGCGCGTATCGGGATTGTCCTTGAGACTTTTGCAGACATCGTAACCGCTGATGCCGGGCATCATGATGTCGAGCAGGATCAGGTCGGGCGGCGTATCGGAAAAGGCGATTCTCAGCGCCTTGTCGCCATTGGTGGCGATCTTGGTGCGGTAGTAGGGGTCGAGCACCTCGGTCAGAAGCTCGATATTTTCCGGGGTATCGTCCACCACCAGAATCGTTTGTCTACTCAGTAAGGGGTGCATGATTTTTTCCTTTTCTTTGTCAAATTCGGCTGCTTCAGTTCAACTTCATTCAGAGCGCGACATCCAAAGACTGCGCGGTTTCCTTCAGCTTATCCATGGCACTTTCGAAGTCGTACTGGGCAATGAGTTTTTTGAGTTGCCTGGCGGCGAGGTCCTGGCCGATCGAAGCGAGCTTTTCGGCGATGCCGTCCACCAGCTTGCCTGCGCGGGAATCATCATCCGCCAGCAGGGTGGCGAGTTCGCGCAGCTCCTCGCCCAGCGCCGCCATATCAACAGTCAGCGCCGCCGGTGCGGCCGAGGCGCTTGCCGCGTTCCCCATTGCGGCATTTATCCTGCCGACCAGGCCATTCAGTTCCTGCGCCATCGCCTCCAGCGCTTCGCGCAATCCTTCGGTTTCCCGGCGCTTCAGCATGCCTTCGACCTGGGCGGCGCGTTCGGCCATTCCGGCGGCGCCGATGTTGCCCGCCAGCCCCTTGACGGTATGCGCCTCGCGCATGGCGCCGTCGGCATCGCTGCGCTCCATGGCAGCCTGGATGCGCGCCATCGCATCGGCCTGGGTTTCGCTGAAGCGCCCGATCAGCTTGCGCAATAAGTTGACGTTGCCGCCCACCCGGACCAGCGCCTTGCCGGTCTCCAGACCGGCGATGCCGGGGACGCCGTCTTCGCGGTCTGTTTCCTGCGGCGCGGCAACGCTGACGGCAGCATTTTTCGGCTTGATCCATTGCGCCATGATGGAAAAAAGCTGCCCGACATCAATCGGCTTGGCAAGGTGGTCGTTCATGCCGCATTCGATACATTTTTCCCGGTCCCCCGCCATGGCATTGGCGGTCATGGCGACGATGGGCAGGCTCGCATAGCGGGGGTTTTCGCGTATCTTGCGGGTGGCTTCGAAACCGTCCATCACCGGCATCTGGCAATCCATCAGCACGCCGTCGTAATCGGTTTGCGCGACTTTTGCCTGTTCGAGCTTCTCTAGCGCCTCGGCGCCGTTGTTGGCGACATCGACGCGGATGCCGGCAGCCCCGAGGATTTCCAGCGCCAGTTCCTGGTTGACGGCATTGTCCTCCACCAGCAGCAGATGGGCGCCGCGCATGGCTTTTTCGGCCTCCTGATAGCTCGCCTGGCGCTGCTGTTTGCGCGGGCGCTGCACGGCTTCCTTGCCGAACGCGTTGAGAATGCTGTCGAGCAGTGTGGACGGGCTGACCGGCTTGACCAGCAGCCCGTCGATATGGGTTCCCTCGGCACGCTGCAACAGTTCGTCGCGGCTGTAGGCCGTCACCATGATGAACGACGGGGTGTGCGCCAGATGATGATCGGAGCGGATGCGCTTGATGGTTTCGACTCCATCCATGCCCGGCATCATCCAGTCCATCAACACCAGGCCGTAAGGTTTATTCTCGATCTGCGCCTGTTCCAGTTCGCCGATGGCTTCACCGCCGCTGCTCACCGCAGTGGCGTCGAACCTGAGCGCGGTCAGCATGGACATCAGGATTTCGCGGGCGCTGGCATTGTCGTCCACCACCAGCACGCGCAAGCCCAATACGTCGTCGGCAGTGGTCACCAGGCGGCGCTGTTCGGTTTGCACGCCGAACCTGGCGGTGAAATGGAAGGTGCTGCCGACCCCCGGCTCGCTGTCAACGCCGATCTCGCCGTCCATCATTTCCACCAGTTTCTTGCTGATGGTCAGCCCCAGGCCGGTGCCGCCGTATTTGCGGGTGGTCGAGCCGTCCGCCTGGGAAAAGGCGCTGAACAGTTTCTTGCGCTGTTCCTCGGTGAGGCCGATGCCGGTGTCGGTAATGTCGAAGCGCAGGCGCACGCCGTCGTGCTCGTCGGCAATCTTGTGGATGCCGACGGTGATTTCGCCTTTCTCGGTGAACTTGATGGCGTTGTTGACCAGGTTGATGACAATCTGGCCCAGCCGCAGGGGGTCGCCGACCAGCGCGGTGGGCACGTCGGTGCCGATGTTGAAGAGCAGTTCCAGCCCCTTGTCCTGCGCCTTGATGACGGACAGGTCAGCCAGATGCTCCATGACGTCTTCGAGATAGAAATCGGTGCGCTCCATCGACATCTTGCCGGCTTCGATCTTGGAGAAATCGAGGATGTCGTTGATGATGCCGAGCAGGTTCTTGGCGGCGGAATCGACTTTCCCGATGTAATTGCGCTGCTTGGCATTCAGGTCGGTTTGCAGCGCCAGATGCGACATGCCGATGATGGCGTTCATCGGCGTGCGGATTTCGTGGCTCATGTTGGCGAGGAAATCCGATTTCATCTTGGTCGCTTCCTCGGCGACTTCCTTGGCCAGACGCAACTCTTCCGCCTGCGCTTCCATCATGCGCGCCTGTTCGGCAAGCTGGCTGTTGATTTCTTCCAGTTCGTCGCGGCGCGCCAGCAGTTGCTGCTCGGAAGCTGCCAGCGCTTGGGCCTGGGCCTGGGTTTGCTGCAGGAGTTCGCGGGTTTCGATATTGCGCGCCAGGATTTCCATTTTTACCGCGAGGAACGGCAACAAGGCCTCGTGAAAGGCAGTTTGTTCTTCGCTGAAGGATTCCAGCGACCCCAGTTCGAGCACCGCCAGGACTTCGTCGCGCAGCGCGATGGGCGCGATCAGCACGGCATGGACGGCCAGTCTGCCGATTCCGGTCGTCACGCGGACGATTTCATCCCCGCCCAGTGCCAGCGCAATCTGCCGGCGATCGACGGCGCACTGCCCCACCAAGCCTTGCCCGAAGGCAAAATGTCCGGCATGGATGGCATCGTCGCAGCCATAGCCGCCCGCACGCCGCAGTTCGCTCTGGTTCGCATCGGCAACATACAGGGCGCCGTAGACCAGCCCCATCACCGGCGCCAGCCGGGCAGACAAGATATTGCCGAATTCGGCGAAGGAAGTCGTCGCTTGCAAGGACTCGTCCAGCTCGTTCAGGCCTTGTTTGATGCGGCGTTGCCGTTCCAGTGTCCGCATGCCGTCCTGAAGCGCCAATACCGAGCGGGCCATGCTGCCGAGTTCATTGCTCAGGCCAACGTGGGGCACCGCCACGTCAAGTTGTCCGTGGGCCAGTTGCGCCACGACCTGGCGCAGGTTTTCCGTGGGACGGCGAATCGAGGTGGCGACCAGCCAGGCGAAAATTCCGCCGCCGACAACCCCAAAGAACAGCAGCCCCACCGACAGCAGGCGGCTTTGTTGGTGCGAAGCGTTGACCTGCATGGCATATCGCCGGGCGGTGTCCTCCTTGTTGCGGGTCACTTCCGTGAGCTTGTTGCTGGCCTGGTCGACAATGTCGCTGAATTCGGCACTCAAAATAAACTGCACTGCTTCGGCGGACTTTCCGGCGTTCAGCAGGACGATTGAGCGGTCGATGTTGCGCATGTGTTGTGCGTGGAGCCCATCAAAATCTGATAGCAAGGCCTTGTTTTTTTGACTCAAGGCGCGTGCGCGCCCTTCCTCCAGTTCCTTTTGCACGTTCGTCCGGGCCTGCTCAAGCTGTATTTTTGCCTTTTCCCGCTGTGCCGGATCGTTTACCAGCATCATCTGGCGCAGGTTGCGCCCGAGGCGGATCAGGTTGATATTGGCCTCCTTGATATGCGATATGCCGAGCACATCTTCCACATAGAGAACTTGTGCCGCCTTGTTTGCGCCGGCAAGAGAATAGACGTTGTACAGCCCGATAACCAGGGCGATAAGCAGGGCGAAACCAAATCCCAGCATGAGCTTGGTTTCGAGTCTCAGGCGTTCCAGGGCGGAAATGACTTTGTTCATGGCGATTCCCAATCAGTTTCGCGGTTACGTCCGTTTCTTCAGGCGGAATGCCCGCCCGGATGATGGGCGGGTCGGCTTGCCGATATAATCCAGCTGCCCCCGATTTCGGTATCAGCGCATTATCGGCGCCACGCCTGAAGAAAGGCAACCGCCAAGTACCCTGTCGAACCGGTAAAATGAAAAATGCGTGTATATTCGCGCCGTGTTCATCATGGAGGGGTATCTCTCATGTTCGCTCAAGCCGCCCAATTTCTGCTCGACACCGTGCTCGGCCTGTTTGTTTACGTGGTGTTGCTGCGCTTTTACCTGCAACTGTTCCGCGCGCCGTTCAACAACCCGGTGTCGCAATTCGTCGCCACGCTGACCAATTTCGCCGTCAAACCCTTGCGCCGCTTCATCCCCGGCCTGTGGGGCATGGATCTGGCCTCGCTGCTGCTGGCCTGGGCCGTGGAATTCGTGCTGGTGCTGGCGCTGCTGTGGTTGGGCGGCGCCGCCGCCTTCAGCGGCAACCTGCTGCCCGCCGCCGCGTTTCTTGCCGCAGTGCACCTCTTGAAGGCCAGCATTTATCTGCTGATCGGCGCGGTGCTCGTCCAGGCCGTTCTCTCCTGGGTCAGCCCCTACAATGCCGCCGCGCCGGTGTTGAACAGCCTGACGCGCCCCTTCCTGCGCCCGCTTCAGCGTGTGATCCCGCCAATCTCCGGCATCGATCTGTCGCCGCTGGTGATTTTCGTCCTCTGCCAGTTGGCGCTGATGCTGCCGGTGGCGCTGCTGGAAAACCTGGCCGCCGGGATGCGCTAATGGCATGCGCGGAAGCGGCTTGGTACCGGCGCGGGGACGGCAAGCTCACCCTCACCCTGCACGTCCAGCCCGGCGCCAAGCGCACCGAAATCGCCGGGCTGCACGGCGATGCCCTGAAGATCCGCGTTGCCGCGCCCCCGGTGGAAGGCGCTGCCAATGCCGCCCTGCTGGATTTCCTGAAAAAAGCCTTTGCCGTGCCCGCCGCCGGCATCACCCTGAAACACGGCGCCATCGGGCGCCATAAAGTGGTGGAGATCGCCGGCTCGACGGTGGCGCCGGAATCGCTGCTGCCCTGATTTCCCGACTTTGCTGTGGCTCCGGCAAGTCGCCTGTATTGCTGCGGACTGAGCGCCAGGCGGTGCAACAGTTGCAGCGCTTGCTTTACTCACCACATCCATAACATTAAACTTGGTCAACCAAGTTGGTCCAATTTTGGAGGTTTGTATGCGCGCCATTAATCTGCACGAAGCCAAAACCCATCTCTCCGAACTCGTCGGCGCCGCCGCCGCCGGGGAAGAAATCATCATTGCCCGATCCGGCGTGCCGATGGCGCGGCTGGTTCCCCTGGAGAAACCGGCGCCCCGTCGCCCCGGAATCGCCAAGGGGCGCCTTACCGACGCATTTTTCGAGCCGCTGCCCGAGGACGAGCTGCAAGCGTGGGAAGCGTGAGCGACCTGCTGCTCGACACCCACGCGCTGTTGTGGTGGCTACTTGATGACGCGCAACTCTCCGCCCCGGCGCGCGCCGCCATTGCCGAACCCGGCAACCGGATATGGGTCAGCGCGGCATCGGGCTGGGAAGTCGCCACCAAACACCGCATCGGAAAATTACCGGAAGCCGCCGAAATTGCCGAGAGATTCTCTTATTACCTGCGTCGGGCGCGCTTTATCGAGTTGCCGATCAGCATTGAACACAGTCTCAAGGCTGGGGCGCTGCCCGGCCCGCACCGCGACCCTTTCGACCGTATGCTGATCGCTCAGCATTTCGTCACCCGTTATCCAGTCGTCACCCGCGATGCCGTATTTCGCGACTACGGCGTTGCCATTGTCTGGTAGACCATGCCCCTCGCACCAAAAAACAAACAGCTCCCTATTTTGTCTTGCTCCCTGAAATACGCCTGCCGCCCAAAATCGGCTAAACTGGCGCACTTTCGCTACCACGCAACAAGGAGATCGAACTTTGGAATTTCTGCAAGATAACCTGCTGTTGATCGGTTTGGCGGTATTCGCCGCCGTGATGTTGATCTGGCCGCCGATCAGCCGCCAGATTTCCGGTATTAAGGAAGTCGGCGTCACCGAGGCGATCCAGCTCATCAACCACAAGGACGCCGTCGTGCTCGACGTGCGCGAGGACAGCGAATACTACAGCGGCCACGTGCCGCATTCGCGCCACATCCCGCTGGGGGCGCTGGGCAAGCGCCACACCGAGCTGGAACGCTACAAGAACCGCCCGCTGGTGGTGGTGTGCCGCAGCGGCGCGCGCTCCGGCAGCGCCTGCGGGATGCTGAAGAAGCAAGGCTTCGAGGAAGTCTACAACCTGTCGGGCGGCGTCGGCGCCTGGCAACAGGCCAACCTGCCCCTGGAGAAATGACATGCCCAACATCACCATGTACTGCACCGCCGTGTGCCCCTACTGCATCAATGCCGAAAAACTGCTCAACCGCAAGGGCGTGACGCAGATCGACAAGATCCGCATCGATCTCGACCCCGCGCGCCAGGGTGAAATGATCGAGCGCACCGGGCGTCGCACGGTGCCGCAAATCTATATCGGCGACTTCCATGTCGGCGGCTTCGACGATCTTTCCGCGCTGGATGCGGAAGGCAAGCTGGATCCCCTGCTGAAGGGCTGATTCTTGGCCAATTCGCGGTAAAATACCCCCTTTATTCTCTAATTTTCAGGAACCCCGGCAATGAGCGAAGAACAACAGCAATCCGTATTCACCATCGAAAAAATCTATCTCAAGGACGCTTCCGTCGAGGTGCCCAACGCCCCGCAGATCTACCTCTCGCGCGAAACGCCGCAGGTGGACGTGCAGTTGCACACCCAGGGCGGCGCCGTGGATGACGGCATTTTCGAGGTGGTGCTGACGGTGACGGTGACGGCGAAAATCGAAGGCGAGAAGAGCATGTTCCTGGTGGAAGTCGGGCAGGCCGGCGTCTTTACCCTGCGCAACATTCCCCAGCAGGATCTTGAGCCGATCCTCGGCATCACCTGCCCCAACATTCTTTTTCCTTACGCCCGCGAAGCGGTGTCCGACCTGGTGAGCCGTGCCGGTTTCCCGCCGGTAATTCTCAGCCCGGTCAACTTCGAGGCGATGTATGCGCAAAATCACGCGCAAGCTGCCGCCGATGAAGGCGCTACCACCCATTAAATCCGCCACGGCGCTGGCGCTCCTGCTGGCGCTGTTGCCCGGCTGGGCGGCGGCGCTGGATTTTCGCTCGGTGACGGCGGAGCGCGCCGTGCTGTTCGACGCCCCCTCCGTGCAGGCGAAGAAACTCTATGTCGTGGGCAGATTTTTCCCGGTCGAGGTGCTGGTCAGCCTCGATTCCTTTACCAAGGTGCGCGACAGCGCCGGGGAACTGTTCTGGATCGAACGGAAAAATCTGGGAGAATCCCGCACCGTGGTGGTGACGGTCCCGCGCGCCGAAATCCGCCAGACGCCCGACAAGGATGCGCCGCTGGTTTTCCAGGCGGAGCGCGACGTGGCGCTGGAACTGCTCGAAACCACCCGTAGCGGCTGGGCCAAAGTGCGCCATGTCGGCGGGCAGAGCGGCTACGTCGCCATCTCCCAGGTTTGGGGTTTGTGAACTGAATGAATAAAATCGCCGTGCTCGGCGCGGGTGCATGGGGAACGGCGCTGGCGCTCAATCTGGCGCAGCGCCATGAAGTCGCCCTGTGGACGCGCAACGGCACCCACCGCGCCGAAATGGCGGAACAGCGCAGCAACCGCCGCTACCTGCCGGATTTCCCCTTTCCTGTCGGCCTGTGCCTTGCCGCCGGGCTGGATGCCGCCCTGGGCGGTGCCGCCCTGGCGCTGGTGGTCACGCCCACTGCCGGGCTGCGCCAGGCCTTGCGCGCAATTGCCGCGCAGGCGCCGACCATACCGGTGATCTGGGCATGCAAGGGATTCGAGGCGGAATCGGCCTGCCTGCCGCACCAGATTGCCGCCTCGGAACTGGCGGCGGGCGTGCCGCATGGCGTGCTGTCCGGCCCGAGCTTTGCCAGGGAGGTGGCGCAAGGGCTGCCCGCCGCGCTCACCCTGGCCAGCGCCGACGCAGAATTCGCCCGCAGCATGGCCTTGCAACTGCACAGCGCGCGGCTGCGCGTTTACAGCAGCACCGACGTGATCGGCGTGGAAACCGGCGGCGCAGTGAAAAACGTCATGGCCATTGCCGCCGGCATTGCCGACGGCATGGGCTACGGCCACAACGCCCGCGCCGCGCTCATCACGCGCGGCCTGGCGGAGATCACCCGGCTCGGCTGCGCGCTCGGCGGGCGCCCGGAAACTTTCATGGGACTGACCGGGGTGGGGGATTTGATCCTCACCTGCACCGGCGACTTGTCGCGCAACCGCACCGTCGGCCTCAAGCTGGCGCAAGGCAAGCGTCTGGACGAGGCGCTGGGCGAGTTGGGGCATGTCGCCGAAGGCGTCAATACCGCCGCCGAAGTGCGGCGTCTGGCGCGGCGGGAAAACATCGACATGCCGATCACCGAGGCCGTGTGCCGCGTACTCTTCGAAGCCCTGCCGCCGGGCAAGGCCGTGGAAGCCCTGCTCAGCCGCGACCCCAAATCCGAGAACCTGTAAATTGCTCATCCCAACCCAACCGGAATACGATCATGAATCTTGAAAAAGTGATTTTTGCCTTCTTCATTGTGCTGGCCTTGACGCTGAATTTCGGCTTTTTCCTCGGTGAGATCGACAACCCGGAGCACCATAGCGTTTACGAGCTGTTTGCCGCCATCGTCGTCAGCCTGATCGCCACCATCCTCAAATTCGGCGACCGCACCCATCTCGGCGCGGTGCTGCTGGCCACCAGCCTGGTGGCCGACCTGCAACTGCTCACCGCCGCCATCGTCTGGGGCGTGGTGGAGCACGTCACCCAGACCGGGCTGACGCCCTACAACATGACCATCATCGTTTCCCTGTCGGGTGGGGCGCTGCTGGCCAACGTCACCTCGGTGATTCTGCTGGTGGCGGAGACCATGGCGGTGCGCCGCTAGGCGGCTTGGCCCCGACGCCATGCAGAACATCATCTACATTCTGCTGCGGCGGCTGCATGCACCGCTGATCGTGCTGGTGTGCGTATATGCCGTCGCCGTGCTGGGTTTCGTACTGATTCCCGGCGTGGATGACCAGGGCCAGCCGTGGCGCATGGATTTCCTGCATGCCTTCTATTTCGTCACTTACATGGGGACGACCATCGGCTTCGGCGAGATTCCCTACCCTTTCACGCCCGGCCAGCGCCTGTGGGCCACCGTCACCATCTACGCCACGGTCATCGTCTGGCTGTACGGCATCGGCGCCGCCATGGCGCTGTTGCAGGAATCCTCCTTCCGCGCCATTTTGCGGCGCAGCGCCTTCAGCCGCGGGGTGCGGCGCATCAGCGAGCCTTTTTACCTGGTGTGCGGTTACGGCGACACCGGCAGGATGCTGGTACACGCGCTGGCCGAAGCCAAATTCCGCACGGTGGTGATCGATATCGACCCGGCCTGCATCAACAACCTGGAGCTCGAAGACCTGGGCGCGCCGATTCCCGGATTTGTCGGTGACGCGGCGCTGCCGGACAATCTGGCGCTGGCCGGACTTACCCGTTCCAACTGCCTCGGCGTGCTGGCGCTGACCAATGATGACAACGCCAATCTCAAGATCGCCATTACCGCCAAGCTGCTGAAACCGCACCTGCCGGTGGTGGCGCGTGCCGAAACGCGTGAAACCGGCGCCAATATGGATTCCTTCGGCACCGACACCATTATCGACCCCTTCGACACCTTTGCCGGGCGCCTGGCGCTGGCGCTGCACGCGCCGGGACTCTTCCTGCTCTACGAATGGATGACCGCAGTGCCGCGCGAAATCCTGCGCGAGCCACTGTTTCCGCCGCGCGGACGCTGGATCCTGTGCGGCTACGGGCGTTTCGGCAAGGCGGTGTACCGGCGCCTGTCGGCGGAAGGCATTCCGGTAACCATCATCGAATTGCGCCCCGACCTGACCGACGCGCCGCCGGATGTCGTCGTCGGGCGGGGGACGGAAGCGCGCACGCTGCATGAAGCGGGCATCACCGATGCCGTCGGCATCGTGGCCGGTACCGACAACGATGCCAACAATCTGTCGATCATCATGACCGCGCAGAACATCAAGCGTTCGCTGTTTACCGTGGCGCGCCAGAACCTGCACCACAACGACATCATTTTCGAAGCCGCCCGGCCCAGCCTGGTGATGCAGCGCGGCAGCGTCACAGCGCGCAAGATTTTCGCCCTGGTCACCACGCCGCTACTCACCGAATTCCTGCGCCGGGCACGCGAGGAAGGCAATGCCTGGGCCAACCAGCTAGTCAGCCGCATCGGCGGTATCGTCGGCGACGAAGCGCCGCACAAATGGGGCATGGAAATCACCCCGGCCAGTGCCCCCGCCCTCTATGCCGGAATTGCCGGCGGCAGCCGCCCCACCGTCGGCGATCTGTGCCGCAATCCGCGCAATCGTGACGAACAGCTGGACTGCATGGTGCTGTTCATCAAGCGCATCGGTAAGGAAATTGTGCTGCCCGGCGACGAGGTGCCGCTGGAAAAAGGCGACCACCTGCTATTGTGCGGGCGGATCGACGCCTGGAACCAGATGGAGTGGATCAGCCGGAACCACAACGTATTCGATTATCTGTGCACCGGCGAGGAACGTCCCAGCGGCACGCTATGGAAATGGCTGTCGCGCATGCGATCCGGGGCTTGAGCGGCGGGTGATGCGGCGCTGTGCCTCAGAACGGCTTGATTACCACCAGGATCACCACGGCGGTGAGAATCAGCACCGGCAATTCGTTGAACCAGCGGTAGAAGACATGGCCGCGCGCGTTGCGCCCTTCGGCAAAGGTTTTGACCAGCCTGCCGCAATGCCAGTGGTAGCCGATCAGTAGCGCCACCAGCGTCAGTTTGGCATGCAGCCAGCCGCCGCTGATGTCCCAGCCCAGCCACAGCCACAGGCCCAGGCCCAGCGCGGGCACCGCCAGAATGGTCATGAAACGGTACAGTTTGCGCTCCATTAGCGCCAGCCGCTCGGCGCTGGCCGCATCCTCCGCCATCGCGTGGTTGACGAACAGGCGCGGCAGATAGAACAGACCGGCAAACCAGGAGGTGACGAAAATGATGTGGAAGGCTTTGACCCAGAGCATGGTAACGATGACCCCAAATATTGAAATTGAAAACGGATTATAGCGCCCCATGAACATTCCCCAGCGCCTGAGAAAATTCCGCCCCGACCCGCTGACCCTGCTGTTGCTCGGTTTGCTGGTCTATTTCTGGTTCCGCCCGCCGGCCTGGGTAAGCGATACTGAGCCTGCGCTGCCGCCGCTGCGCTTTGATCTGTTGGACGGGCGGCGCGTCACGCTGGAGGAACTGCGCGGCAAGGTGGTGCTGGTGAACTTCTGGGCCACTTGGTGCCCCTACTGCCGACACGAGATGCCCGACATGCAGCGCTTTTACGACGGCTGGCACCCGCGCGGCTTCGAAATCATCGCCTTGAGCCAGGACGACGACGCGCAAAGCGTGCGCGCCTTCATGGCGGAAAAGGGCTACCGCTTTCCGGCAGGGATGGCTGACGCCAGCCATAGCCAGGCTTTCGGAGGGGTCAGCCGCCTGCCGACCTCCTTCCTGATCGACAAGCGAGGTCGGCTACGCAAGAAAATCAGCGGGCAGGTCCATTACGCGCGGCTGGAAGACTTGGTGGCGCCGCTGCTGGAGGAGTAACGGAAGAAACATAAATTTCGACAAACACTGTAGGAGCGGCCTTGGCCGCGAGGTTTTGACTTTTTCGCAACCGGATCAAAGAACTCGCGGCCAAGGCCGCTCCCACGGACAATGTGGTTTTTTATGAAATGTTAGGGGGAATTACTTTTTCTTGCGCAGCTTGGCCAGCGCCTCATCAATGCGCTGATCGAGAAAGTGGCCATAGTAGTCGGGCGTGGACAAGCCGACCAGCGGCTCGGCCAGCGAAGCGCCCCAGGAATCGTACAAATGAATTGCCGGCACCATGCCGACGCCGTGTTCCAGGGCAAATTCCGCATGGGTGGTCATGCCGCCGGAAAAGTCGCGTAGCGGCGCATTGCTGCCGGCGTTCACCAACCGCATGACGACCTTGCCACGGTATTCAGCGTTGCGCTGCATGGGTTCGAGAAATTCCTTGAGCACCTGGGTGCAGTAGGCACAATTCGGGCGGCTGTACATCACCAGCACCGGCAGGTGGCGCGTTTCCGCCATTTTTGCATCCTGCGTCAGATCCTGCGCCGGAACCACCTGGCTCTTGCCCGCAGCATGGCCCAAAGCGGGCGCCATCCATGCTAGAATCAGCGCCAGTAGGGCGGCTTTATGCCGCCGGAAAAGTTTTTTTACCATTTTTTGCATTGAGACCATTCTTGAAAACCGGCATCACGAAACTCGTAATCGCCTCGCGCGAAAGCGCCCTTGCCCTATGGCAGGCGGAACATATCCAGGCGCGCCTGCGGGCATTATATCCAGAAATCGGGGTGGAGATACTCGGCATGACCACCACCGGCGACCAGATTCTCGATTCCCCGCTCGCCAAGATCGGCGGCAAGGGCCTGTTCGTCAAGGAATTGGAACAGGCCCTGCAGGAAGGCCGCGCCGACCTTGCCGTGCATTCGATGAAAGATGTGCCGATGACGCTGCCCGAGGGCTTTACCCTTGCCGCCACCGGTCTGCGCGAAGACCCGCGCGACGCCTTCGTGTCCAACCGTTTCCAAAACCTGGAAGCCCTGCCGGACGGCAGCGTGGTCGGCACCTCCAGCCTGCGCCGCCAGAGCCAGTTGCAGGCACGTTTTCCGAAGCTGCTCATCGAACCGCTGCGCGGCAACGTGCAGACGCGTTTGCGCAAGCTGGACGAAGGGCAGTACGCAGCCATCATTCTGGCCGCTGCCGGGCTGAAACGCCTGGGTTTGGGCGGGCGCATCACCGCGCTGCTGCCGGTTGAACAAAGTTTGCCGGCGGTAGGGCAGGGCGCGCTGGGCATTGAAATTGTCGCCGGGCGCGATGACCTGGCCGCGCTGCTCGCGCCGCTCAACGATGCGGAAAGTGAAGTCTGTGTGCGTGCCGAGCGCGCCATGAGTCGGGCTCTGGCGGGCAGTTGCCAGGTGCCGCTGGGCGGCTTCGGCGAACTGCGTGACGGCATTCTGCATTTGCGCGGTTTCGTCGCCAGCGTCGATGGCGTGCGCATGGTGCGCGCCGAGGTTGCCGGTGCCCCGCAGGATGCCGATAAGCTGGGCGCAGCGCTGGCGCAAAAACTGGTGGAGATGGGCGCGGACAAGATACTGGCGGAGTTGGATAGCCTGCAATGAGCCCGCTGGAAGGGGTGGGGGTGCTGGTCACCCGTCCTGCGCACCAGGCGGCGAATCTGGCGCGGCTGGTCAAAGAGGCGGGCGGAAACGCCATCCTCTTTCCCGCACTGGAAATTGTCGAGATTGCCGATAGCGCACCGCTTGGCGAGCTCATCGATCGACTGGAGCAGTTCGATCTGGCGGTATTCGTCAGCCCCAACGCTGCCGAGATCGGTCTGAAGAAGGTCCGTGCGCAGCGGCCTTGGCCGCCCGCCCTCAAGGTTGCCGCCGTCGGCCAGGGCAGCGCGCGCGAACTGCGGCGGCTGGGCATCCTTGAGGTGCTGGCGCCGGATGAAGGCAACGACAGCGAATCGCTGCTGGCATTGTCGCAATTGCGGGACGTAAGCGGCTGGCGCGTGGTGATTTTTCGCGGCACCGGCGGTCGCGAAACGCTGGCCGAAGGTTTGCGGCAACGCGGCGCGCAAGTGGCCTATGCGGAGTGCTACCGGCGCCAGGTGCCGCAACGCGATACCGCACCATTGCTGGCGCGCTGGCAGAGCGGAGAAATCGGCGCGGTGACGGTGACCAGCGGCGACAGCTTGCGCAATCTGGCCGCCATGTTCGGCGCGCAGACGGAAGTGCTGGTGAAGCGCACGCCGCTGTTTGCCGCGCACCCGCGCATCGCTGCCCTGGCCGAACAACTGGGATGGGAAACGGTATTTTCCGCTAACCACGGCGACGACGGATTAGTGGAATGCCTGATCGAATGGCGCAATCGAGAGAAACAGCAATGAATAGCGAAATCCCGCCGGAAACGGCAGCAAATTTGTCGGCACAAGGCGATGCAACGCCCGCCGCCGCGCAGGAAAAGCCTGTCGGAGGCGAATTGCGCCGCATCACTCCCGCGCTGGCGCTGGCGGCACTGGCGCTGGCGCTGACGTTATGGCAATGGTTCGACGGCAGCCGCCAGATGAGCGCATTGGAACAGACCGTCGGCAAGCGCCTGGGCGAATTCGACAACCGCAACAAGGAAAGCGCCGTGACCGCCGCGCGCGCTCACGAAGACGTCAAGCAGGTGCTGGTGCAGACCGGCTTGCTGGAGCAGAAACTGGCGGAATCCCAGAATCAGCAGGTGGCGCTGGAGGCCATGTACCAGGAACTGTCGCGCAACCGCGATGAATGGGTGCTGACGGAAATCGAGCAAATCCTGCTCGCCGCCAGCCAGCAACTGCAACTGGCGGGGGACGCCAAGGCCGCGCTGGTCGCCCTGCAAACCGCCGACAGCCGTCTGCAGCGCCACGACAAACCGCAATTCATCACCCTGCGCAAGGCCATCACCCAGGATATCCAGCGTCTGCAAGCGCTTCCCCTGGTGGACGTGGCGGGCGTCACCCTCAAGCTGGATAGCCTGATCGCCGACATCGACGGGCTGCCGCTGATGATCGGCGAAGAGGCGCCGGTCGAGCGCCAAGTGCCGCCGCGCCAGGTGCCGGACGAAAACCCGTGGAGTAAGCTGACGCGCGAAATCTGGCAGGACATGAAGCAACTGGTGCGCATCCAGAACATGGAGAACGCCGAGGTGCCGCTGCTGCTGCCCACGCAAGCCTATTTCCTGCGCGAGAATCTCAAGCTGCGCCTGCTGGCGGCGCGGCTCGCCGTGCTGCGCCATGACGAGGCGGCCTACAAGTCCGACCTGAAAGTGGCCGAGGAATGGCTGCGGCGCTATTTCGACGGCAAAGCGAAGCAGGTCAAGAACGCGCGGACCGTCCTCAGGCAACTGGCGGGCAGCCAAGTCGCCGTCGATCTACCCGACATCTCCGGCAGCCTGGATGCGGCCAGAACCTTCAAACTGACGCGCGACAGGGGCAACCGGTGAGATTCCTGTTCTGGTTACTGGCGATTTCCGGCCTAGCCGTGGCGCTCACGCTGGCAGCCCGCCACAATGCCGGTTACGCGCTGCTGGTCTATCCGCCGTGGCGCGTCGAACTGTCCCTCAACCTGCTGATTACCCTGCTGCTGGCCCTGCTGGCAGCAGGCTACGCTCTGGCGCGTTTGACTTTTCACACGCTCAACCTGCCTTCCTACGTGCAGGTTTTTCGCCTGGAACGCCGCCGCGACCGCGCGCGCAGCGCTATGATGGAATCCTTGCTGGCCTACCACGAAGGGCGTTACGGCAAGGCGGAGAAACTCGCTGCCGCCACCCTCGACCTGCCGGAATTTGCCGCCATCGGTGCCCTGCTGGCGGCGCGTGCTGCGCACAAGATGAAAAATTTCAACGCGCGCGACGGCTACCTGATGCAGGCCGAACGTCTTGCTCCCGGCCAAGCTGCCGCGCGCCTGATGACCGAAGCCGAACTGCTGCTCGACCAGCACCGTCATCAGGAAGCCCTTGTCGTCCTCAAGCGCCTGCACGGTCTGGCGCGTCTTACCGGCGCCGTGCGCCTGGAACTGAAGGCGCAGCAGCAGGCCAAAAACTGGGAAAGAGTGCTGGAGCTGATCGCTAAACTGGAAAAAAAAGAAGCCATCGACCCGGTCTACGCCACCCAGCTCAAGATCAACGCGCATCAGGAAAATCTCAAGGGCGGGATGCCGGACCTCGCCACGCTCAAGGATTACTGGCGCAAGATACCGGCGGCAGACCGCCTCGACGGCAAGATCGCGCTGGCTGCCGCACGCCAGTTCCTGGTTTTCGGCGATTGCCCGTCGGCGATTCAGATCGTCACCGACAGTCTGGAAAAATACTGGGACGGCAACCTGGTGCGCCTCTTCGCGGAATGCCGGGGCGATGTCCTGAAACAGATCGAGCGCGCCGAAAACTGGATAGCGCAACATCCCCAGGACGCCGCCCTGCTGCTCACCCTGGGGCGGCTGTGCGCGCAACGCGAGCTGTGGGGCAAGGCGCAAAGCTATCTGGAGGCCAGCCTGAGCATCGAACGCCGCGCCGAAACGCACTTGGCGCTGGCGCGCCTGCTGGAAAAAATGGGCCGCGAGGAGGGGGCGCGTGCGCAATACCGTCTCGGGCTTGAACTGGCTGCGGAGTAATCCGGGTTATGCAGACCACAACGGAAACCCTGCCGAGCGTGCGCCTTGCCTTGGTCGAGGATGACACCCTTTTGCGCGAACTCCTGACACTGGGGCTGCAACGTTCCGGTTTTGAAGTATTCCCGGCAGAGTCCGGGAGGGAATTGGATGCCGTTCTCGCCCGCGAAAGCGCCATTGAACTGGCGGTGCTGGATGTCAACCTGCCCGGGGAGAACGGTTTTTCAATCGCCACGCGGCTGCGCGCCGCGTCCGCCATCGGCATCGTCATGCTGACGGCCCGTAGCGAACTGGACGACAAGGTGCAGGGACTGGATACCGGCGCCGATGTTTATCTGACCAAGCCCGTCGATATGCGCGAACTGGCGGCCACCCTGCGCAGCCTGCACCGCCGCCTGCGCACCCCCGTCGCCGCAGCAGCCGAAATCTGGACACTTGACACCGTGCAGTGGCGCATGATACCGCCCAACGGCGCGGCGATTTCACTCAGCGGCGCGGAAAGCATCCTGCTCAGTTGCCTGACCCGTCAGCCCGGTGAAACCGTGCCGCGTGACGAAATCGTCGCCGCGCTGGGACACCGCAGCGAATATTTTTCTCAACACCGGCTGGATGTCCTGATCAGCCGCCTGCGCGCCAAGACCGCTGCCGTTACCACTATTCCCTTGCCCATCCGGGCGCGCCGCAACATCGGTTACGCCTTCACTGGCGTCATTTCCATTTCCGTCGGCTAGGAACCCTGCCTCTTCAGCGTCAACTCGCGGAAACGCTGTTTATCCGATTCGAAACGCGCGCGAATGGCTTCCATGTCCGCTTTCTTCTGCTGGATGCTGTTGCGCAGGCGCTGAATTTCACGCTCGGTCTCGGTGATATCGTCACTCAGGTCGGCGGGCAGGGGCTTGCCGCCCGCCTTCACCGCATTGGCCTGGCGGCGGAATTTCGCCAAGCGCTCCTCCACCTGGACAACGCGTAATTCGGCGCTCTTGCTCTGCACTTCCGCCTGTTGCAGGTTACGGTCGCGCGCCAGGTCGATTTCCTTTTCGCTGGTATAGGTGTTGAGCAACGCCCGGTCGCGCCGCTGCTGCTCCTGCTCCTTCTGTTGCGCCTCCTGCTGGCGCAGCTTCTCGTCCTCCAACGCCTTGCGCTCTTCCGCCGTCGAGGCGCGCTCGTGCTTTTTCACCACGATGCCCTGCGCGCTCATTTCCGTGCTGCTTTTATCCACGTATTGCGGCGGGATGGTGTCGCCGTAGTGCGTCACCCCGCGCTCGTCCACCCATTTCTTGATGGTGCCGGCCTGCGCTGGCAGGCTGGCCAGGGCTAGCAGCATGAAAGTCGTCATCAGGCGCATGTCATTCTCCCGAAATTCCGTATTGTTCGCGGTAACGCAACACCGCCCGCAGATTCTCCGCCAATTCCGGCCGGGCGCGCAAGTAAGCGACGATGTCTTCCAGCGTGGCGATGCCCGTCACCGGCAGCCCGTAATCGCGCTGCACCTCCTGCACCGCCGACAAGGCGCCGGTGCCGCGCTCCTGGCGGTCAAGCGCGATCATCACGCCGCACGGCGTCGCGCCGGACGCCGCAATCAGCGCCACCGACTCGCGCACCGAAGTGCCCGCCGAAATCACGTCATCGACGATCAGCACCCGCCCCGCCAGGGGCGCGCCAACGATGGTGCCGCCCTCGCCATGGTCCTTGGCCTCCTTGCGGTTGAAGGCGAAGGGCACGTTGCGTCCGGCCTCCGACAGCGCAATCGCCACCGCCGACGCCAGCGGAATGCCCTTGTAGGCCGGCCCGAACAGCATGTCGAACTCTAGCCCGGCGGACAGGACCGCCTGCGCGTAAAACTGCCCCAGGCGGCGCAGCGAAGCGCCGTCGTTGAACAGCCCGGTATTGAAAAAATAAGGGCTGAGGCGCCCGGCCTTGGTCTTGAATTCGCCAAAGCACAGCACCTGCCCGTCAATGGCGAAGCGTATGAAATCCTGTTTGAAATCCGGCATAGGATAATCCATGGTGAAAAAGGGGGATTCTAACCCGGATAGGCGGGTTTATCCTTCCCGCGTCTGCGTGGCCCGCTCCAGCCATTGCGACACCTGCTCCGGATCGTGCAGCAAGCGCAGCTCGCGGTGCAGCGCGACCGCCTCCGGATAGGCGGCGCGCAGCATGCCCAGCCATTGCTTGAGACGCCCCGGCGCATGGCGCGGATTCGTGGCGGCGCGTACCTGGCGATAATGCGCGCCCAGCCACGGCAACAGCGCCTGCCACGGCATCGGCGGCGCGCCTTCACCCTCCCGGATGCAGCGCGCCAGGTCGGGCCGGACGATCAGCCCGCGCCCCAGCATCACGTCCTCGCAACCGCTGACCGCGCGGATGCCCTCCCAATCCCGCGGCAACCACACATCGCCGTTGGCCACGACGCGCAACGCCACCGCCTCGCGGATGCGGGCAATCCACTCCCAACGCGCCGGCGGCCTGAAACCGTCGGCGCGGGTGCGCGCATGCACGGTCAGTTCCGTCGCGCCGCCGGCTTCGATGGCGCGCGCGCACTCCACGGCGCGGGCGGCGTCATCCACGCCCAGGCGCATCTTGGCGCTCAGCGGAATGTGCGCAGGCACGGCGCGGCGCACCGCCGCGACGATGGCATGCAAACGTTCCGGCTGTTCCAGCAGGATGGCCCCCGCGCCGTGGCGGTTGACGGTGGGAGAAGGGCAGCCGAAATTGAGGTCGATGCCCGGCGCGCCCAACGCCACCGCGCGCGCCGCATTGTCGGCTAGGCAAGCCGCATCGTGGCCCAGCAGTTGCACCCGCACCGGCGTGCCGCACGGCGTGCATCCGCCGCTGGCGAGTTCCGGCACGGTACGCAGGAATTTCTGGCGCGGCACCAGATGATCGGTCACCCGCACGAACTCGGCCACGCACAAGTCGATGCCGCCGATGCGCGTCAACACGTCGCGCATCGGCGCATCGGCAAGACCTTCCATGGGGGCGAGTATCAGGCGCATGGCGGAATGGATTGAAAAACCGGCATTCTACCCAACTTGCCTCAACCAGGTGGGAGGGGGCTTGCCCCCGAGTATCTTGGGTGCGCACAAGTAAAAAGCTCGCAGGCATACCCGACAGCCTGACAGCTTGGGCACAAAATCCCGCTCCCACGGGGGCGCTGTTTTTCACGCAAATTTAAGGCATGAGCGTCGAATCGACATTCTGTCCGTCGTCAACGGGCACCCTGCCCTTGCCCATGTCGTGCGGCACACCCACGGCAACTTGTCCGCTACAGGTGCCGTTCTTGCCGTCGTCCGCCATGAAGGAAATGGCGTAGACCCGGCCATTTCCCGTGCCGGAACGCTCGGCGCGCACCTGCGCCTGGCTGGTTTCCACACCGAAACCATCGGGAGCCGTATCGCCGTCGCCCAGGCCGTTGACCGGCTCATCCTGGGTAATGCCGGTGATGCGGATGGCGACCGGATCGTTGTCGGGGTCGGTCACCCCACGGATGGTGACGGTTTCCAGCTTATGGTTGGGCGGCCAGAGAATCGCCACGCTGGGCTCGGCCTGGCCGCACACGGGGGGCTGGTTGCTGGGCGGCTCCAGCAAATGAATCACCGAGGTACGGCGCTCCAGCGTATTGAACGAACAGTTATTGTCCTCGTCGAGTTCCGCCACGCTCCTGGCCGCATCCGCGCAGGCGGACAGATAATGCGTTCCCGCCGGGAGCGTGTCGGGAATGACGAAAACCTGGTTGAACGACACGCTCGATTCCCCCGGCTGCAAAGCGGGAATGGCGCGCTCCCCGATGGGCAGCGCGGCATAGGGATCGGTATTCTGGTTGGGGAAAATATAGTAGCGGGTGACGCTGGGCGGCGATGCCGTGCTGCCGACGTTCTCGGTTTCATCGCTGAGAAAAAAGTTCCTGCCGCCCGCCGTAATCAGCGCCGGCGGGCTGAAAAACGGCACGGTCAGGTCAGGCCCGCCGACCCAGCTCACCGTTTCAACGGTTTCCATCGAGCATTCGCCGCAATAGTCGATGCGCGCCACGAGATTGTCGATACCTTCCCGCGTGCCGGTATAACTCGCGGAAGCCACGCCGTTGTCGTCCGTCCGGGTGTCGGTGCCGAACAGCCCTTGATGGGGGCCGCTGTCCACGTAAAAGTGGGTGCGCAATCCCGGCATCGGGCGGTTGCCGTTGGCCAGATCAACCACCGTGGCGGTCACTGTATGGGTCTCTCCCAGCGAATAACCCGCAGCGCGCGGCGAAATCGTGACCTTGGGCTCCTCGGTGTTGTAGTTGGTGGATTCGATGATCGCCTTGACGTTGAAATACATCAGCCCATAGCCCTCGCTGGTACGCTGGGTCGGGGTGGCCGCCGCGATGGTGGCAAGCAGCACGTTCAGCCGCTGGTGGGTGAGATACAGGTCGCGCGTTTCCAGCGCCTCACGGGCAGCGGCCAGTTGGGTGGTCAAGGCGGACGCCAGCCCCGCGTCGGGAAACCAGCCCAACTGGATGGCGCGCGCCAGGTCGTCGCGCAACAGGTTCCAGTGGGCGAAGTTCCCACGCTCCACGCCGGAGGGACCCAGCACCACGGTTTGATACTTGATGTCCTGCTCGATCTGCCCCGCCGCCTCTCTGTCCGCCTCCGTCACCGCGTCGTGGTCTGCCACCATGAATACCCACTTGGGTTTGAACCATACGTCGCGGATCGCCGGCAAGCCGTAACTGGTCAACTCGAAGCCGCCCTGGCTCATCCCGGGTTTGATCGAATCGTAGCCCGCGCTCGGACTCATCGAGGCGACTTCCGTCACTTTCAGACCGCCGTTCCAGCGAGGCGGAACTTTCAGCCCTACCGGAACGAAGAGCGGCAGGTGTCTCCCCCAGTAGGGGTTGGCCTTCATTTCCTCGTATTCACTCTGATAGTCGTAAGGATTGCCGCCCATGGAAATCGTCAGGCTATCGGCGGCCAGGCGGGTGCCGTAAGGATTCTGGATGTCGATTTCGATTCTTGTAATTTCCCCGGTATTTTGCGCGGGGTTGCTGACCGTGTAGGAATAGACGTACCAGCCGCGCGCGGCGTCATGACGCGCTTCGGCGTGGATTTGCACGTCCCGCAGCACCGGTATCGGTAGCAGACCCACCGCCAGGACGGGATGGGCGAAGCAGGCGATTATGACGAGTAATGTTTTGATCAAGGTGTTCATGAGAGCCTCCGGATGGATCAATTGCCCAAAATGGGGATGCCGTCGAAATCGATGTGCTGATAAGTAGTCGGCTCGCAGTAAAGCCGGCTGAGGGTACGTCCTTTGGCTTTGGGATTGACCAGCACCCTGGGCCCGGTTGCCGGGATCACGCTATCGACCGCTTCTTGCAAGGCCTCATTTTCCAGACAAGGCATCTTTTCCCCATTGGCCTGTATCCGCCGATTGATGTCGGCGCTCAAGCCGATGCGGTGTTCACGATGGTCTCCGCCCCACGAACCGTCCACGTCGAATTTGCCGCCCTTGGGCAGGCTCATGTCGTTGATGCTGAGGGCCCCCCCAGTTCTCTTCTTGAACATATTCGCCATTTGTGTCAGAGCCGAGTTGGCGACGGGCAAGCCATAATAGGCATCGGCGTCCTTGTGATTCGCTGTGCCGCCGCGCACCTTGATGTATGGTGCCGCCGCGCCATCGGGCAGGCTTTCCAGCCTCGGCACCCGCACGTCCATCGTCACCAGGGTGCGTGAAGTCGTGCTGTCCAGGCAGTGGTGGTTATAGCTTTCTCGGCAGAGCCAATACGAATTCGATGTGGGTGGCGGCACTTTCAAATCCACGCGGGTCATGATCTTGCCGCTGAATTCCGGCATGGAATGCGTCACGACGGCCCAACTGTTCCCCGTGCTGCCGGAAACCAGGGGCACCCCCTTGGCGCCGCCGTAAGCCAATCCCCCCAGAGGGCGGGCGTTGGCGTTATTGGTCGCATCGTGGGTATGACCGCCATTGTTGGCGGAGGTGTTGGGCGGCTGGGAATCCCTGGGAATATCGACCGTAAAAGGGCAATCCAGAAATGCGCCGGTGGCACCGTTGATACAGGACAACAGCAACCTGACCTGCGAGGAGTCCGGGTTCGTGCCCAAAAGCTTGGAGGGAAAAACGGCAGCGCTTTTTTCATTGACACCCCCCAAGGCGAACGCCGGAGGCGTCCCGATTGCGGAGACCAGCATCAAGGCTGGCAGAACAAGGTAACACTTATCGGTATTCATCGCACCTCCCGTGAGTATTGACTTCAACAACCCAAAAGGCATTCGCGTCATAAGCAGGAAGACAGCCGAGATTATGACATGGTCATTTACCCACACGGCAAAAGTGGTGTCAAGGAAAACATGGCTTGCTTGTATGGTTTTTAACGTTACATCGCCGGTGCCGAACCCTTGGCACGGCGAGATGGTCGCGTGGTGGACTCGATGATCGCCTTGACGTTGAAATACATCAGCCCATAGCCCTCGCTGGTACGCTGGGTCGGGGTGGCCGCCGCGATGGTGGCAAGCAGCACGTTCAGCCGCTGGTGGGTGAGATACAGGTCGCGCGTTTCCAGCGCCTCACGGGCAGCGGCCAGTTGGGTGGTCAAGGCGGACGCCAGCCCCGCGTCGGGAAACCAGCCCAACTGGATGGCGCGCGCCAGGTCGTCGCGCAACAGGTTCCAGTGGGCGAAGTTCCCACGCTCCACGCCGGAGGGACCGAGCGTGACGGTCCTGTATATCATGTCCAGTTCGGATTGCCCTGCCGTTTGCCGTTCCGCAAGCGTGACATTTTCATGATCGTCCACCAGAAACACCCACCAAGGTATGAGTTGCACGTTGCGGATTGTCGGCAGGCCTGGGCTGTATAGCTCGAAGCCGTCCAGTCCGGTGCCAGGCAATATATTAATCGCATCATTTCCGCTACTGAAAGAAGCCACGCCCTCGCGCCCCAGTCCGCCATGCCAGCCGGGCGGGACATTTTGCCCCACCGGAATAAAGTTTTGCGGGGTGGCGATTCTGCGCAACGCATCCAGTTCGCCTTGAAAACTGCTGCGTTTGTTGCCTATCGCAATCGTCAGACCCGTCGCCTCCAGGCGAGTGTTATATGGATTCAGGATGTCGATCTTGATGTCCCATATTTCACCTGTGCTTTGGGCGGGGTTGTTGACGGCATAGGCGTAGTAATACCAGCCGCGCGATGCATCGAGGCGTGTTTCGGCACGGATTTGCACGTCCTTCAGCACCGGAATGGGCAGCAGCCCCACCGCCAGGGCGGCATGAGCGAAGCAGGCCATTGCGACGAATAATGCTTTGATCAAGGTGTTCATGCGAACGGCAGTTTCAAATCCACGCGAGTGGAACTGCCCCCTTTACCGCTAGGCGGCCACTGCGAGCTCGACCTTGTGGTTGCGGGTCTTGGGGTCGATGGAAACCTTGGCGACCGTGTAGTTCTTTCCGAGATGGGTATAGGGTTGCCCTTCTTCCGGGTCTTTGCCCCACGCGGCAAGCATCAGCATGGAAAGACGGGTTCCGTTCAGCCAGATTTCAATCATGATGGTTTCTCGTTCAGGAGTTGGAAAGCACGAAGACTAACATGGCCTTTTTTGGCGCGGCATCCGGGAATCACCTAATTTTTCCCCCGCCGCAAACCCGGCTACAATCCAGACCTCTCAACGTTTTTCCAGAGGCGAACATGAATAGCGAAGAAAAGCGGGCGCTCGCCGCCCAAGCCTACGAAAAGGCACTCCAGTACGAGCTCGATTTCGGCTGTTGCCCGCAGTGCGTGCTGGCGACCGTTCAGGAGTGTGTGGGAGTGGTTGACGACGCCACCATCAAGGCCAGCCACGGACTCTCGGGCGGCGGCGGACTGGCCGGGCTGGGGGCCTGCGGCGCGTTGACCGGCGGGCTGATCGCGCTCTCCGCCAAATATGGGCGCGACCGCGACAAGCTCGACAAGGGGCGTTTCATCAATAACTTCAAGAAAGGCAAGGAACTGGTGGAGCGTTTCCGTGCCGAATTCGGCGGCATCACCTGCGAGGAATTGCAGAAAAACTTCACCGGAAAAACCTACGATATGTGGAATGCCGAGGAATACCAGGCTTTCGACAAGGCGCGCGGCAGGCAGTGCGCCCACGCCACCGGCACAGTCACCCAGTGGGTCGTCGAAATGCTGTGAGGCAGCTTGGTCAGGGATTGTTTGGCTTCAAGCCGTCAATACGCAGATATTCTGCCATCCGCGCATCATCCGCGTTGGTTTGATAAGGCAGCACGCCCAGAAGCGGGGCGGGCAGGCGTTCCCGCAGCGCTTGCACATTTTCGTCGAACAGCGGCATGGCTGGGTCGATGCGGTTGGCGATCCAGCCGGCCAGGGGCAGGCCGGAGGCGGCGATGGACTGGGCGCTCAACAGCGCGTGGTTAAGGCAGCCCAGGCGCATGCCCACCACCAGAATCACCGGCAGACCGAGGCGTTGCGCCAGGTCGGCGGTGTCTTCGCGCGGGTTGAGCGGCACGCGCCAGCCGCCCGCACCTTCCACGATCACCACCTCGGCCAGGGCGCCCAAGCGCCCGCAAGCAGCGGCAATGACCCCCAGGCTGATTTCCACCCCGGACTGGGCGGCGGCGAGGTGCGGCGCCACCGGCGGCAGAAAAGCGTAGGGGTTGACCAGTTCGCCGGGCGCTTCGACGTTACCCGCCGCCCGCAGGCGTTCCACGTCGTCGCAGAGCATGTCGCCTGCAAGCGCTTCGCAACCGGCCGCAACCGGTTTCATGCCGACGGCGCGCAGGCCCCTCGCCGCGAAGGCGCGCAACAGCGCGCAGGATGCCAGCGTCTTGCCGACGCCGGTATCGGTGCCGGTGACGAAATAGGCTGTGTTCAAGGCAGTTTCAGGATTTGTCATCTTTTGCCGTTTTCAATTTACTCGCCTGCAAATAAAAGTTGCCGTTATGCTTGAACCCACTTCAACCATTCGAATGACCCGGTCTACAAATTTCCGGTGTTACTTGTGCAGCTTCCCGCAGCCGCCACGTCGCAGTCGTCGGAAAACCTGTTGTCGCTGTCGAGGGTGAAGCTGCCGGTGATGCCGTTCACGTTGTAGGTATAGGTGCCGGCGCTTAGTCCATAGACTTCCAGGGGGACGGTCATTCTGAAAGAGGACATCATCGCCACGCAAGCAATTTCGTGATTGATCATGGCATCCGAATAAGCGATGCTGATTCCCACGTCGAACCGCATATTTTCCAGCCGCTGATGAATCCGCTCCGGGCCGTCAAGGCCGCAGGCCCACCACGAGCCGCTCACGCGCATATATACGCTGACCGGAGAGGAGGGCGTTTTAATGATCTCTACCGTCTGAATTGCCGATGTGGGTAACGGATGTATGTTTCTGTCTTGCAGTATCTGGCCGGAAGTCAGCCGCCAAGTTCCATCCACCGTCGATTGGAAGGCGACATCCTGATATTGCCCGACCTTTTCCGGCGTATCGACGCGCGGTATCGTCAGCACGCCGTCCCGGTAACCCGGCTGGTCGGCGGAAAGGGCGGCGGCGGAATACAGGAATGCGGCTGCCAGGCATGTTCCAGACAAGGCATCACGCAAGGTACAGCCCTCCCATTTTCTGAGCGATATCCGGTAGTTCGGAAGGTTTGCCGGTTAACTCTTGATCGAATTCGGAGGCGAGTTGAATGATGCGCTGGAGAAGGGTGGCGGGGTCCAGTTGCTCCCCGCTTGCTCTTGCCTTGCTTATTGCCATCGAGCATGCAGAAGACAGGAATAACCTTTGCGCATTGCTGATTCCCGGCTGGTTGCACAGGTTTTCGAGATATTCCTTCACCACGTCATTTTCATCCCCGCTTCTGGGAAAAACGGCTTTGCCGGTGACGGTATTCGCGGACGCCGGATTTTGCATCTGCGGCGTTTCCTTGGAAGCGGATTGCGCGGAACGCAATAGCTCGCTGAAGGATTGTCCTGAGTTCTGTCCGCTCAGGGGGGCGTTGCGCTTATCCCTTAAATCTCTTTGAGGGGAATTCAAGTTCAGCATTTCAATTGTCATGATAACCTCCGTGAAATGTCACACGCGGGTTGACCGATTTCCCCAACCACTGTCCAACCGGTCAACCCATGCTGTTTAACGGACTGTGAAAATTTCCCTTACCGTGCCGCGCGCGAACTCAGCCGAGTTGTTTGAACGGACGCCAATGAAAAGCTTCGCGCCTTTCCGCGATGAAAAATGGCCCAGGTTGACTTTCCGGCCAACCGCCGTGGTTTCAAACGGAAAACGCTGCGAAGAGGATGCCAGCGGCGGCATCCCGGCGCTTCCGTCAATGGACGTTTCTTGCCAGCGTTCCGTTGGCGCGACATTCGCGTCGGAACGGTATTGAAAGAACCGCCCATTGTCCTGAAAGACAAAATAGAGATTATCCAGAACATCCGGCTGGTCTTCCGCTTCCAGTGTGGCGGTGACCCATAGCGTTCCGCTGGGAACGACCAGGCATGAGCCGGGACGCGCGTTGACGAGTAGCGGCGAGTCGCACGTTACCACCCGGTTTGAAATGTCTTCCACGGAAAACTGGACGGCCATGGCCCACGAAGTGAAGCCCGCCAGCGAGAGTGCTGCTAACAAACGCACGAATACTGTTTTCATCTTGATCTCCTGCAAATGGAAGTCGCCAAAACAGGGGCTAACCGATCTTCAGCACCACATGAAAAGCTGCGCCGCACCCCAATTTTTATAAGCAACACCCATGCCAGCGAATTGGCGCTGAATCTACAAATTTCCGGTGTTGCTTGTGCAGCTGCCCGCAGCCGCCACGTCGCAGTCGTCGGAAAACCTGTTGTCGCTGTCGAGGGTAAAGCTGCCGGTGATGCCGTTCACGTTGTAGGTATAGGTGCCTGCGCTCAGACCGTAGACTTCCAGGGGGACGGTCATCCTGAATACCCTGTAATTTGCGGTGCAGGCAATTAACCCGTTTGCGGCGTCATCCGAAAGGATCACGCTGACCCCCACGTCGAAATTTGTCCCATTGATTCGCTGATGTATCCGTCCTGAACCTTCATAGTCGCACCCTCCCTGTTGTCCACGCACACGCAAATGTATGCTCACGGGAAAGGTGTCGCTTTTGATTACCTTGGTTTGATCAATGTGTACACGTACAAGCTTGGGGGTTTCCGCAACTTGGCCGTCGGTCAGCCGCCAAGTCCCGTCTGTCGCCGATTGGAACGTGACATCCTGATATTGCCCGACCTTTTCCGGCGTATCGACGCGCGGTATCGTCAGCACGCCGTCCCGGTAGCCCGGCTGGTCGGTGGAAAAGGCGGTGGCGGAATACAAGGATGCAGCGATAAAAAAAATTTTGCTGGACAGGTTCATGACATTCTCCAGAGAGTGATTTGAATCAGCTGCCAAGGGAAACGCTCATCATAGCACCGGGGTTCATGCATTTGTCATGCCGCGTCGAGGGCGCGGCCTCGCGAAGCCCGCCATGCGGTTATAATGCCGTTTTTTTCGTCGGCACTTTAGCGCACCCATGAAAAACACCGCCATCCTGCTCATCAGTTGCCCCGACCGCAAGGGACTGGTCGCCACCATCGCCAATTTCCTTTACCAGCACGATGCCAACATCCTGCATGCCGACCAGCATCAGGACAGCGAGCTGGGCCTGTTCCTGATGCGCGTGGAATGGGATCTCGAAGGGTTCAAGCTGGACATCGGGGAATTCGAGCGGCATTTCGCCCCCATCGCGCAGCCTTTCGACATGACCTGGCGCCTGGCGCTCTCCAGCCAGCGTCCGAAGATGGCGATTTTCGTGTCGCGCTACGACCATTGCCTGGCCGATCTGCTCTACCGTCACCAGAGCGGTGAACTGCATTGCGACATTCCGCTGATCCTCAGCAACCATACCGACACGCAATGGCTGGCGGAAGCCTACAAGATTCCCTTCCAGCACATTCCGGTGGAACGCGACAGCAAGCACGAGGCCGAGAAGGACCAGCTCGCCGTGCTGCGCCACCATCATGTCGACCTGATCGTGCTGGCGCGCTACATGCAGGTGCTGTCGGCCGATTTCATCAAGCATTATCCCAGCCGCATCATCAACATCCACCATTCCTTCCTGCCCGCCTTTCACGGCGCCAAGCCTTACCACCGCGCCTTCGAGCGCGGCGTCAAGCTGATCGGCGCGACCAGCCACTACGTCACGGAAATTCTCGACGACGGGCCGATCATCGATCAGGACGTGGCGCGCATTTCGCACCGCGACGAACTCAACGACCTGATCCAGAAAGGGCGCGACCTGGAAAAGGTGGTGCTGTCGCGCGCGGTGCGCTGGCACATCGAAAGCCGCATCCTGCTCTACGCCAACAAGACGGTGATTTTCGATTGACGCGCCATGCGCGGCGGCCTATGCTGGCATAGGCCATTTGTCGCCGGGAGAAACCATGCACACCGAACGCCACGCACGGCTATTTCGTAACGGACGCAACCAGGCCGTGCGCATTCCGCGCGAATTCGAATTGCCGGGGGATGAGGTCATCATCCACAAGGACGGCGACCGCTTGATTGTGGAACCGCTCATGAAAAAGCCTGGCTTGCTGGCCTTGCTGGCTACGCTAGATCCGTTGGACGAAGCATTCCCGGACGTGGACGCAGGCTGGGCGCAGCCCGCCGGGGTCGGCTTCGCCCAAAAAATCCACCAGCGCTTCGCCGGGCTGGATGCCGGTGAACTGCCGGTTCCGCCGCGCCGCCCGGCGCGCCTGCCGGTCGTTCCCAAAGACTGATCATGAGCGGCGTCCTGCTCGACACGAACGTCCTTTCGGAACTCATGCGTCCCCAACCGTCCATCGAAGTGTTGGGCTGGTTCGGGCGGCAACAAGGTATTTCGTTTTTCGTCAGCGCCATCACCCGTGCCGAGATTTTGCTGGGTATCGCGCTGCTGCCCAGCGGCAGGCGACGCGACGGGCTTGCAGGCGCCGCCGAGAAGATGTTCGACGAGGATTTCGCCGGGTACAGCCTGGCTTTCGACGGAAGCTGTGCTACCGAGTACGCTTTGCTCGTCGCCAGGCGTACCTTGCGCGGACACGCGATATCCACCGAGGACGGGCAGATCGCCGCCATCGCCCTGAGTCATGGGCTGCCTCTGGCTACACGCAACGGCAAGGATTTCAATGGGATCGCGGGACTCACGCTGCTCAACCCATGGGAGTGACCTTGTTCCCGGATTCCGGCCCCATGGCGGGCAGTTCATGTAACGCTCATTATTCTGGAACTCAATGAATTTCACCCTCCACGCCACTTCCGGCGCCGCCCGGCGCGGCACCCTGCAACTTGCCCACGGCAGCGTCGAGACGCCGGCCTTCATGCCGGTGGGCACCTATGGTTCGGTCAAGGCGATGTCGCCGGTGGAACTGCGCGACATCGGCGCGCATATCGTGCTCGGCAACACCTTTCACCTGTGGCTGCGCCCCGGCCTGGAGGTGATCGAGGCGCACGGCGGGCTGCACCGCTTCATGGGTTGGGACGGGCCGATCCTCACCGACAGCGGCGGTTTCCAGGTGTTCAGCCTGGGCGCGTTGCGCAAGATCAGCGAGGAGGGGGTGAAATTTCAGTCGCCGATTAACGGCGACCGCTGCTTTCTCACGCCGGAAGAATCGATGCGCATTCAGCGGACGCTCAATTCCGACATCGTGATGATCTTCGACGAGTGCACGCCTTACCCCGCCGACGAACGGCAGGCGGCGGAATCCATGCGTCTTTCCCTGCGCTGGGCGAAGCGTTCGAAAAAGTCCCACGAGGGCAACCCCAATGCGCTGTTCGGCATCGTACAGGGCGGCATGTTCGAGCATTTGCGCGACGAATCCCTGCGCAAGCTGGCCGCCATCGGCTTCGACGGTTATGCCATCGGCGGCTTGAGCGTGGGCGAGCCGAAGGACGACATGCAGCGCATTCTCGCCCATACCGCGCCGCAATTGCCGGCGGACAAGCCGCGCTACCTGATGGGCGTGGGCACGCCGGAAGACCTGGTGAATGCCGTGGCGCACGGGGTCGATATGTTCGATTGCGTGATGCCCACGCGCAACGCGCGCAACGGCTGGCTGTTCACCCGCTTCGGCGCGGTGAAGATCAAGAACGCGCAATACCGCCTCGACACGCGCCCGCTGGACGAGCAGTGCGCCTGCTACACCTGCCGCCACTTTTCGCGCGCCTATTTGCACCATTTGCACCGCATCGGCGAAATTCTCGGTGCGCGCCTCAATACCCTCCACAACCTGCACTACTACCAGGAGTTGATGCAGGGCATGCGCGGCGCCATCGAAGCCGGACGTTTCGCTGATTTCGCGGCGGAATTCCGGCAGGTGCGCGCCGCATCCATGCTAGAATCCGCCGTTTAATTTTCGCATTAGGAGAGCCAACATGCTGATCAATCTGGCCCATGCCGCCGACGCCGCCCCCCAGGACCCCGGACTGCTGGGCTTCCTGCCGCTGATCGTCATTTTCGCGCTGTTTTACTTCATGCTGATCCGCCCGCAGATCAAGAAGCACAAGGAACAGACCGCCATGGTCAGTGCCCTGCAAAAAGGCGACGAAGTGGCAACTGCCGGCGGCTTGCTGGGCAGGGTGGTGAAGGTGACCGACCATTTCGTCAGCCTGGAAGTGGCGCCGGATACCGTGGTGCACGTTCAGAAAAACCTGCTCAGCACGGTGTTGCCCAAGGGCACCATCAAGGACATCGAAAAATAAACCGTTTCAAGGACACCCCCCCATGAATCGTTACCCCCTGTGGAAATATATCGTCATTGCCGTGGCGCTGTTGCTCGGGCTGATCTACACGCTGCCCAATTTCTTCGGCGAAACGCCTGCCGTGCAGGTTTCCCCCCTGCGTAGCCTGTCCAAGGTCGATCAGACCCTGCTGGCGCGCGTCGAGGAGGCGCTGAAGAAAAACGACGTTCCCCACCTGGGGGTATTTCTCGATTCCTCCGGCGTGAAGGTGCGGCTGGCCGATACCGATACGCAGATCCGTACCAAGGATATTTTACAGGCCGCTTTCGGCGAGAATTTCGTGGTGGCGCTCAATCTGCTGCCCAGTTCGCCACGCTGGCTTTCCAGCCTGGGCGCGCAGCCCATGTATCTCGGTCTGGACTTGCGCGGCGGTGTGCATTTCCTCTTGCAGGTCGATATGAACGGGGCGCTGGAGCGCGCGCTGGAACGCTACAACGGTGACATCCGCACCACCCTGCGCGAAAAGAAGGTGCAGTACGCCGGTATTGCCCGCGCTGGCCAGTCGGTGGAAATTCGCTTCCGCGACGATGCCCTGCGCGCCGCCGCGTCGAGCGAACTGCAAAAGAATTTCCCCGATCTGATCCTGAAGGAAACCGGCGAAGGCGGCGAGTTCAAGCTGACCGCCACGCTGCGCCCGGAGGCGCAAAAGAAATTGCAGGAATTCGCCCTGCAACAGAACATCACCACCCTGCGCAACCGCATCAACGAACTGGGCGTGGCCGAACCCATCATCCAGCAGCACGGCGCCGACCGCGTGGTGGTGCAACTGCCCGGCGTGCAGGATACCGCCAAGGCCAAGGACATCCTCGGGCGCACCGCCACCCTGGAAATTCGCATGGTCGACGAGGAACACGACGTGGCCGCCGCCATGAAGGGCCAGATTCCTTTCGGCGCGGAACTCTATACCGAACGTAATGGCCTGCCCCTGCTGGTGAAGAAGACGGTGGTACTGACCGGCGACTACATCAGCGACGCCCAGCCCGGCTTCGACAACCAAAGCAACGAGCCCGCCGTGCATCTGAGCCTGGACGGACGCGGCGCGCGCCTGTTCAAGCAGGCGACGCGCGAGAATGTCGGCAAGCGCATGGCGATTCTGCTCATCGAAAAAGGCAAGGGCGAGGTGATCACCGCCCCGGTGATCCGCGAGGAAATCGGCGGCGGGCGCGTGCAGATCAGCGGACGCATGAGCACCGCCGAGGCCAGCGATACCGCCTTGCTGTTGCGCGCCGGCGCCCTGGCGGCGCCCATGGACATCATCGAGGAGCGTACCGTCGGCCCGAGCATGGGCGCGGAAAACATTGCCAAGGGCTTCAACTCCAACATTTACGGCTTCATCGCCATCGCCCTGTTCATCATGGTCTATTACCGCATGTTCGGCGTGATCTCCACCGTAGCACTGGGGGCCAACATCTTCTTCCTGGTGGCGCTGCTGTCGCTGATGCAGGCCACGCTGACCCTGCCCGGCATGGCGGCCATCGCGCTCACCGTCGGCATGGCCATCGACGCCAACGTGCTCATCAACGAGCGCATCCGCGAAGAACTGCGTAACGGCAACAGCCCGCAGGCGGCGATTCATGCCGGTTACGACCGCGCCTTCGACACCATTCTCGACGCCAACGTCACCACGCTGATCGCCGGTGTGGCGCTGTTCTGGCTGGGTTCCGGCCCGGTGCGCGGCTTTGCCGTGGTGCTGTGCCTGGGCATCCTCACCTCGATCTTCAGCGCGGTCATGGTGTCGCGCGCCATCGTCAACCTGACCTACGGGCGCCAGGCGCGCCTGTCCAAAGTGTCGATCTGACCCGCAACCAAGGAAATCAACATGCTGGAACTTTTCCCCTTCAAACGCGACATCCCCTTCATGCGCTATGCGCGGGTCACGACGTTCATTTCGCTGCTGACTTTCGTCCTGGCGGTAGCGGCGCTGGCCACCAAGGGCCTGAATTTCGGCGTCGATTTCACCGGCGGCACGGTGATGGAGTTGTCCTACACGCAGGCCGCTGATCTGCCGAAAATCCGTGCCACACTGGAACACGCCGGCTACGGCGATGCTTCGGTACAGAATTTCGGCACCTCGCACGACGTGCTGATACGCCTGCCGGTCAAGCAGGACGTGAGCGGCGCGCAACTGAGCGAGCAAATTTTTGTGGCGCTGAAAAGCGCGGATAGCGCAGTGAACCTGCAACGCGTCGAATTCGTCGGCCCGCAGGTCGGCAAGGAACTCTACGAAAGCGGCTCCCTGGCGCTGGTTGTCGTGTGTCTGGGCATCATGGCCTACCTGGCGATGCGTTTCGAATGGCGCTTCGCGGTGGCGGCGATTATCGCCAACATGCACGACGTGGTCATCATCCTGGGTTTTTTCGCCTTTTTCCAGTGGGAGTTTTCGCTTACCGTGCTGGCCGGCGTTCTGGCTATTCTGGGTTATTCGGTAAACGAATCGGTGGTGGTGTTCGACCGCATCCGCGAAAATTTCCACAAGATGCGCAAGGCCAGCGTACCGGAGATTATCGACAACGCCATCACCCGCACCATGTCGCGCACCATCATCACCCACTTCTCCACCGAACTGATGGTGTTGTCCATGCTGTTTTTCGGCGGCGAGGCCTTGTTTTACTTTGCCCTGGCGCTGACCATCGGCATCGTCTTCGGCATCTACTCCTCGGTGCTGGTCGCCAGCCCCATCGTGCTGTGGCTGGGCGTGTCGCGCGAGGATTTCGTCAAGCCGGAAAAGAAGGAAGGCGAAGAGGCGGAAGTGTTGCCCTGACAGGAATCTTCATGGATACCACCCAACTCCGTGGGAGCGGCCTCTTGTGCCCAAGCCGACAGGCTGTCGGGTATGGCCGCGAGATTTTGAACTTTTCCCGACCGAACCGAAAAGCTCGGGGCCAAGGCCCCTCCTACCAGAAAAGCCATGTTTTTATGAAACGTTCAGGCTAGTTCGACACCAATGGAACTGCTGGCCGCCTTCATCGACCTCGTCCTGCATCTCGACAAGCACCTGCTGGCGCTGGCGCGGGACTACGGGGAGTGGATCTACCTGATCCTGTTCCTGATCATTTTCTGCGAGACCGGGCTGGTGGTCACCCCCTTCCTGCCGGGCGACTCCCTGCTGTTCGTCACCGGGGCGCTGGCGGCCACCGGCGTGCTCGAGGTGGATGCGGTGATTTTTCTGCTGATCTGCGCCTCCTTCCTCGGCGACAACACCAATTACTGGATCGGCCATCATCTCGGCCCACGGGTATTCAGCCGCGAACATTCGCGCCTGCTCAATCCGCGCCACATCGAACGCACCCAGCAGTTTTACCGCGACCACGGCGGCAAGACCATTATCCTGGCGCGCTTTTTCCCCATCATCCGCACTTTCGCGCCCTTCGTCGCCGGGGTCGGAAAAATGAACTACCGCCTGTTCCTGCCCTACAGCCTGGCGGGCGGCATCGCCTGGGTCGGCTCGCTGGTGCTGGCGGGCTATTTCTTCGGCAACATCCCGTTCATCAAGCAAAACCTCACTTTGGTGATTTTCGGCATAGTGATCCTTTCCCTGCTGCCCGGCATCGTGAGTTTTACAAGGCGCCGCGCACCCAGAAATACGCCGCCACCGTCAGAATGACGGCCAGCAGGTAAATTCCCCAGGGCGTCGATTTTTCGGCATACGGGTCTTTCAGCGAGCGCTCGGCATTTTGCGGCAGGACGGCAAGCTGGGTCAGCGCGCTGCCAAACGGAATGTTGATTTTGGCGCGCGCGTTGACCGCCCAGCCGTTGGCGTCGAGCAGCGGCGCCAGATTGCGGGCGCGCAGCCTGAACCAGGCCAGCAGCATGGCCGGACCGGAAATCACCAGCGCCAGCCCGGCCAGCGCCAGCGGCAATTGCCAGACGGGAAGGCCGAACAGGCCGCCGACCAGCGCGGCCAGCGCGGTGCCGAGGGCGCCTGCTGCCAGACCGATGGCGGCAAAAATGCCGGCAAACTTGCCGATGTCGAACGCCTGCGCGGCAGGCAGCTTGCCCGCTACGACTTGCTGTGCGCCGCCTCCCGCCATGCCCGCTGCCTGGCCGTCGACGGCGCCGGACTTGGCAGCAGCAAATTTCTGTACCTGTTCGCCCACCAGCCGGGCAAATTTGCGGTAAGGCGACCAGAATGCCTCGCGCACGCTGATGGGATGCTCCACCAGCCGGGTCACGGTGGCGTTCCAGTCGCGCCCCTGTCGGTCGTAGAATACCCCGTTGCGCCCCACCATGAGTTGCCCGGCATCGCCTGCGGTAAAGGCGGCGGCAATGGTCATCTTCTCTGCGCCTTGATTGCGCGTGCAGTCGCAATACGCCAAGTAAATGCCGCTCAGTGCGGCCAGCGCGCCATGCTTGGCGGCATCCGCGACGCGCAGGCACAAATCGCAACTGCGCCCGTCCAGATACAGCGTGCCCGCCTGAAACACCGCCTTAGCGCGGCGCGCATAAAAGTCGCGGAACGACACGAAATTGTTGGCCAGCACCGCCAGGTCGCGGCAATAGCGCACCAGCCGGTCAAGCTCGGAAATGGAGGTGGCCTCCGCTGCCAACGCCAGGTCCTGCTCAATCAGCGCGGCGATGGCCTGTTCGTGGCCGCCGCCCTGAATTTCGCGCAGCCGCGCCAGCCCGATGCTCTCCAGCGGGGTGTCGATGCGCGCCGCGAGCCAGTTGCGGTAAGGCGCCAAGCGCGCCAGCAGCGCTTTCCAGTCGGCCTCGTTCAGAGTGCTGCGTTCACCCAGCAGCGGCAGCACCGCATCCGCGTGCAGGGCAGCGATGGCGGCCTGCCAGGCCGGGTTGACGCCGTGTTCGAGCGGCAGCACGCCTGCCGCAGTCACGGCGGCCAGCGGCAGGGCGGCGATTTCCGCGTTATCCGCATCCAGGCGCTGGCGTCCCAGCGCGGCAAAATCGGCCTCCGATCCGTTCAGCGCGGCCAGTGCCTGGCTGTCGAAGGCGGCCAGGCGGCAGCGCAGGAAAAAATCCTCTACCTTGGCGCCCACCGCCTCCACGGCGGCTCCGGCGCGGGCCGTGTTTTCTCCCAGCAGCAGCACGGCGGCATCGTTTTCCGCCTGCGATTGCCATTCGATGTAAGTGCGCGCTTCGGCGAAAAAGCTTTCGGCGCGAGACCGGGAAAGGCCGGGCAGTCCGCCACGGTCGGTTTCCGCCCCCACGCATTCCATGATTTCCGCAATCACCAGCCGCAGCGCCGGGTCGTCGCTGGCTTCGGCGGGAACGATGCCGTCGCCGTTGAAGCGGGTCTGGGCGAAGATCTTCCCGGTGTCGCCGGTATCGGCGGCGCTAATCACGGGGCTGTCGTCCTTGCCCAGGTTGTGCAGGATGCGGCGTGCCGCAGCCAGCAAGCGTTGACCGTTTTCCGTGGTGTCGTCGATGGCCGCCAGCGCCAGCCCATCGGCGCTGTTGACCAGCGCGTCGGGATCCTTGAGCAGACTGTCGGCCCATTTCAGCGCCGCGATCAACTCCGGCGGGCGGATATGGCCGTCATGGTCGCTGTCGATCATTTCCAGGGTGGCACCGTCGAACTCCAGTCCTCGCGTCGGGCAACTCAGCGCTACCCACAGTTTCTGGTCGAGGGCTTCCAGCGCCAGAAGTTCCCTGCCCGAATCGAGCCGCACCTGATCGAAACCGCCGGCGCGAAAAAAGCGCCACGGAAATGCAGGGGCGGGGTTGCCGGTCGTTGTGCTGTTTGCCATGTCAGTCTCCTTCGGTGGATGGCGCAAGTATAACCGGGGATGTATTTCATGGCGGAAAAGCGCGGTTTCTTCGCATGGCGTGATTTCCCTAGCCGGAATCAGGCCGACAGGGGCGGTGGCGGTCTTTTCCGGTAGAATGTCAGCGGTTCATTGCCGAAACCCTTCATCCGTGCTCAAGACCTTCCTGCTGAAAATTACCTTTGCGCGCATCAGCCTGTGGCTGCTTGGTTTGATGTTCGTGTTGCCGTTTTTCGGCTACCACCACTACCTGCCCATCCCCAGTTTCTACAATGAATGGTTCGCCGCAGCGCTGGGGCTGGCGGCGCTGATCCTGTTCGTGCGCAACCGCTACTGGCAGGATATGGAACTGCCGCTCATCGCGCTAGTGCCGCTGGGTTTTGTGGTGATCCTGCTGATCCAGATTCCCATCGAGCGTGTCCTGTTTCCCGAACGCAGCATCCTGGGCGCCTCCTACCTGCTGTGGGCGGTCTTGCTGATGATGCTGGCCAGAACGCTGGTGCGCGAGCTGGGCCAGCCGGAAGTGGTGCGGACGCTGGCCTGGTTTCTGTTGTTCGGCGGGGTGTTGAACGCTGGTATTGCGATATTCCAGCATTTCAATGTGAATACGCTTTTCGATGCCTACATCATCAAGAAAGTGCGCGTTCCCTTCGCCAACATCGCGCAGCCCAATCATTTTTCCGATTTTATCGCGCTGGCGCTGGGTTCCCTGTTGCTGCTGTTTTCCCGGCGTTGCCTGCATTGGGCCACGGCACTGGCGAGCGGGGCTATGCTGCTGTACGTGCTGTCGTTTTCCGGCTCGCGCAGTTCCTGGTTGTATGTGTTGGCGATGGCTGGCCTGTCGCTTCTGTACCTGTGGGCGAACGGAAGGAAAGACGGCGCCCGGCTGGCGCTGGCCGGGGTGTTGCTGGTGCCGGGATTTATCCTGGTGCAGTATCTCGCCTCTCAACTTGCCGTGTCGCAACTTGTCGCTTCAGTCAGCATTGCAACCCCTACCGACAAATTGTTCGAACTGGCCGGTTCAAAGAGCGACCGCCTGGCAATCTGGCTGGAAGCCTGGCAAATTTTTCTGAAGGCGCCGCTGCTGGGTACCGGCTTCGGCGAGTTCGCCTGGCAGCATTTCCTGTTTTCCGATCAGGCGCCGGAGGTGATTCGCGGGCTGCTATACAACCATTCCCACAACATCGTCATGCAGGTGCTTGCCGAGTTGGGCATCTTCGCCGCGCTGCTGCTGGTGGGCGGTACGCTGGCCTGGCTGCTGCGCCTAGCGCGCAGCGGGACCTTTACGGCTGAAAAATGGTGGCTGCTGGCGCTGGTGTCGGTGCTGGCCATCCACAGCATGCTGGAATATCCCTTGTGGTATGCCTATTTTCTCGGTATCGCCGCCGTCCTGCTGGGGGCGGGCGAGACGCGCGCCCTGCGCCTCAACATGCAGGGGGCTGGCCGAAAAATCTTCGTGCTGCTGTTCATCCTCGGCGGCATCAGCGTGTTCAACCTGATCAACAGCTACGGCAATTTCGAGCGGGCCTTTTATGGTTTCGGAAAGAGCCTGAGCAAGAATAGCGATATGGCCACGCTGGAGGCGGATGCGCAGGAACTGGTCAGCCAGGTGATGCATATTCACCGCGAGTCGCTGCTGAGTTCCTACGCGGAAATCGCCATGAGCCGGGGGATTTCGCTCGACAAGGATAAGATCGCCAGCAAACTGGAAGTCAACGGGCGCGCCATGCGCGTGGCGCCCATCAATGAAGTCGTTTATCGCCAGGCCGTGTTGCTGGGCCTGAACGGGGAGCATCAGGCGGCCGCACGGCAATTCGACTTGGCGGCGGCGGCCTACCCGCGGGACGCAGCCGCCGTGGTGTCGTTGATCCGGCGCAAGGCGGCGCAGGACGAGGCCGGTTTCATGCCATTGCTGCAGCATGCCGAAGGCTGGTTGCAGGCGCATCCCGCTGCCGCCGCAAAAAAAGGCATAATTCCGGTGCCGGTGAGTGCCACGCCGGTTTCGGCGGCGCGGCAGCCATGAGCGTGGCCTGGTTTCGCGGGGGGGGAGTATGGCGGTAGAAAAAATCCGGCTGGGCGACCTGCTGGTGCAGCAAAAAATCATTTCCCAAGAGCAACTGAGAACGGCGATTGACGAGCAGAAGCGCACCGGCCTCAAGCTTGGGCGCGTGCTGGTGCACAACGGCTTTGCCTCGGAAGAGCATATCGCGCCTGTGCTGGCGCGGCAATTGAACATTCCCTTCGTCAATCTCAAGCAGTTCATCGTCGACATCAATGTGGCGCGCAAGCTGCCGGAAAATCTGGCGCGCCGCTTCCGCGCGCTGGTGCTGGAAGAACGCGGCAACAAATACCTGGTGGGGATGGAAGACCCCACCGACCTGTTCGCCTTTGACGAAATCACCCGCGTTCTGAAACGGGACATCGATCTGGCGGTAGTCACCAAGACTCAGCTGTTGCAGGAAATCGACCGTTTTTACCGCAAGACCGAGGAAATCAAGGGCTTCGCCCGCGAACTGGAGCAGGAACTCGGCGAATCGCAGGTCGATTTCGGCGAACTCGGCACGGGTGTCGGCCTGGAAGATGCGCCGGTGGTCAAGCTGCTGCAATCGGTATTCGAGGATGCCATGCAGGTGCGCGCATCCGACGTGCACTTGGAGCCGCAGGAAGCCGGCCTGCAAATCCGCTTCCGTATCGACGGCGTGCTGCACCTGCAAAGCCAGGCGGACAGCAAGATCGCCTCCGCGCTGGTGCTGCGTCTCAAGCTGATGTCGAAAATGGATATTTCAGAACGCCGCCTGCCGCAGGACGGGCGTTTCAACCTGCAAATCCGCCAGCAGCAGGTCGATATTCGTATTTCCACCATGCCCACCCAATTCGGCGAATCGGTGGTCATGCGTTTGCTGAGCCAGAGCGAGGGCGTGCTGGCGCTGGAAAAACTCGGTATGCCGCCGGACATGCTGTTGCGCTTCCGCAAGATGCTGGAGCGCAACAGCGCCATGGTGCTGGTCACCGGGCCGACCGGTAGCGGCAAGACCACCACTCTGTACGCCGCGCTGGCGGAAACCAACCGCATGGAAAAAAAGGTCATCACCGTCGAAGACCCGGTCGAATACCGTTTACCCGGCATCAATCAGGTGCAGGTCAACGAAAAGATCGAGCTGACCTTTTCGCGCGTGCTGCGTTCCACCTTGCGTCAGGATCCCGACGTCATCCTGGTCGGCGAAATGCGTGACGAGGAAACCGCCATGATCGGCCTGCGCGCCGCCATGACCGGCCATATGGTGCTGTCCACCCTGCACACCAACGATGCCGCCGGCACGCCGATCCGTCTCATGGACATGGGGGCGCCGCCATACCTGGTGGCGACTTCGCTGCAACTGGTGATCGCGCAGCGCCTGTTGCGCAGGATCTGCGAAAGCTGCGGCGAGCCATACCAGCCCGAGGCGCACGAGCGCGAGTGGTTGCGCATCGAGCTGGGCGACAAGGTCGATCAGTTCGAATATCGCCACGGGCGCGGCTGCTCGCATTGCAACAACACCGGCTATCAGGGGCGTTTCGGTGTGTTCGAGATGCTGGAAATGAGCGCGCCGCTGGTCGCCGCCGCCAGTCGGCAGGACCCCGCCGAGTTCACGCGCCTGGCGCAGATGCAGATGGCCGGCCGCACCCTGCAAAGCCACGCTGTCGGCCATGTCGTCAACGGCAACACCACCGTCGCCGAAGCCATGCGCATCGCCGCGCAGCTTGAGGATTGATGGGCTATACTGCGCCGTACATGGACAGGGAGGTAGAGAGATGGCTGACAGCGGCATGAGCTTTTTCGATGGAAGAATCACCATCAACCCGGAAATATGCAATGGCAAGCCTACCTTGCGCGGAAAGCGTATCACCGTTCAAACCATTCTCGAGTTTTTGAGCGCCGGAGAAAACGAGGCGGAAATTCTCAACCAGTATCCCAGCCTGGAAGCGGAAGACATCAAAGTGTGCTTGCGCTTTGCCGCCAGCTTGATGGACAGGCGCTATGACCTGGCCCAGGTCGCGTGAGACATGCGTTTCCTGATCGATGCCAATCTGCCATACCGGTTCGGGATTTGGCATGGGGAAGAATATCAGCATGTTTTTGATCTGAACGATGCCTGGCCTGATTCGGAAATCTGGCGCTACGCCCGTCGTCACGATCTGGTTATTGTCACCAAGGATGCAGATTTTTCCGACTGGGTGATGCTTGCCGGGCCCCCTCCCCGTGTGGTGCATTTTCGCGTCGGCAATATGAAAATCAGGGAATTTCACCTGTTTGCGGTACGGGTGTGGCCTAAAGTCCTTGAGCTTGTCGAATCATGCAAGTTGGTGATCGTGCATAAAAACCATATAGAGTGCATTGCATAGCCGCATTTTTTTGTAGGCGGCAATTATTGCCACCCCGCCTGCTGCGAATGTCCTTTCCCCTCCTCGGTAATCTGCCAAAATCGTTTTGTTCAATTTTTATCCATTGATTTTCAATAGAAAATAATGATGGCATAAAATCTGCTTCGTGATGCTCAAAATGCCAAACGCATACGAGTGCATCATGAACGCTTTTCTGAAAAATTTCGCTGTAGCGGCAAACGGAGGGGGATATGCCTTTCTTTGCCTATAAGGGGCGCAACGCCTACGGCGAAATGGTGCGCGGCGTGCTGGAAGGCGTGAACAGCGGCACCATTGCCGACCAGCTGTTCAACACCGGCGTCACCCCCATCGAAATCGTCACCACGCGCAAGCCGGCGGTCGGCATGGATGTGGGCTGGTCGGTGCGGCTGACCGAGGGCAAGGTCAACGATATCGACATCATGATGTTCAGCCGCCAGATGTATACCCTGCTCAAGGCCGGCGTACCGATCTTGCGTTCGCTCTCCGGGCTGCGTGAATCCACCGCCAACCTGGCTTTCCGCCGCGTATTGGCCGATGTCCGCGAAAGCCTGGATACCGGGCGCGAGCTGTCCGTCGCGCTACGCCGTCACCCCAAGGTATTCGGCCCGTTCTACGTCAGCATGGTGCGCGTCGGCGAAGCCACCGGGATGCTGGAGGACGTGTTCCTGCGCTTGTTCTATTACCTGGAATTCGAGAAAAGCACGCGCGACCAGATCAAGGCCGCCTTGCGCTACCCTTCCTTTGTCGTCACGGCCATCGTTATTGCTCTGGTGATCATCAACATCATGGTCATACCGGCCTTCTCCAAGGTCTATAGCTCGATCAAGGTCGAATTGCCGCTGATGACCCGCATCCTGCTGGCGGTGTCAGATTTTACCGTGCATTACTGGCCGGCCATGCTGGTGGGGGCCATCGGCATCTACCTCAGCTTCCGGCTGTACATCAATACCCGCAACGGTAAATACCGCTGGGACAAATTCAAGCTGCGCCTGCCGCTGGCCGGCAACATCATCCTCAAGGCCACCCTGGCGCGTTTCGCGCGCAGCTTTTCGCTGGCCTACAAGAGCGGCATCCCCATCGTGCAGGGCTTGAGCGTGGTGGCTCTGGTGGTCGATAACGACCACATCGGCAGCCGCATCGAGCAGATGCGCAACAGCGTGGAGCGCGGCGAAAGCATCCTGCGCACCGCCGTCGCCACCGGCGTGTTTTCTCCCATCGTCCTGCAGATGATCGCCGTGGGCGAGGAAACCGGCGAACTGGACAGCCTGATGCAGGACGTGGCGGAAATGTACGAGCGCGAAGTGGAGTACGACGTGAAGAAATTGAGTGACCGCATCGAGCCGATCCTCATCGTCAGCCTGGCGGTGATCGTGCTGGTGCTGGCGCTGGGCGTGTTCCTGCCGATCTGGGAGCTGGGCAACGCCATGATGCATCGCAAGACAGGGTAAAGGGTGAGTACGCGCTATCGCCAGCAGGGCGGCTCCAAGCTGTACGAGTTCATCTGGGTGGTGCTGCTGGTCGGCACCCTGTCGATGGTGGTGCTGGATTACATGCTGCGCTACATCGAGATCGCGGAAAAGGGCGCCATGGAAAACACCGTGGTGAGCCTGCGCAGTTCGCTGAATCTGCGTCTGGCGGAGGTGCTGGTGAGCAACAACACGCAGGAGGCGCTACGGCTGGCGCGCGCCAATCCGATGGAATGGCTGCATGAGATGCCGCCGAACTACGCCGGGGAATTCAGCGACCCGCAGCCGGGGTCGATTGCGCGCGGCCAGTGGTACTGGAACCGGAGCAGCCGCGAACTGGTGTACCTGGTGGATAACGGGCGTGACTTTACGCCGGATGCGGAAGGCTTGAAACGGGTGCGTTACCGGGTGCACACCCCCTTTCTGGCCAGGGCGGTTAAAGAAAACCGGAGTTTGTCCGTTAACCATGTTGTGGGAGGAATTTCTCTTGTTGTGGCAGAGCCTTACAAGTGGGAATTCAAGTGAAGTAAAAAGTTTTATGCGAGGGGCATTCCGTTTTTTGGCCGTTGCGCAAGGCGCGGCGGCAGGTCGATTTGTGGTGGTGGTGGAAACTTTGAAGTACCTTTAAAAAGGAGTAGTAATCATGAAATCTCAATCAGGTTTTACCCTGATCGAAATGGTGGCGGTGATCATCATCCTTGCCATCATGGCGGCCACGGCGCTGCCGAAGTTTACCAACCTCAGCGGCGAGGCGCGCTACGCGAGCCTTTCCGGCCTGCAGGGCGGTTTGCGTTCGGCGGTAGCATTGTCCAAGGCAAAGTGGCTGGTTGCACAAAGCGGTGACCTCAACTCCGTGAACTTTAACGGCACACTGGTGAGCGTGGTCCATTTTGCTACGCCGGCTTCTGCTCAGATAAATCTGGGCATTCCTCTTGATAGCGCGACGGGTATTATTGCCGCTATGGATTCGTGGGGGACTTATACCAGCGGTACCACGGCGACCGGTATTGCTTGGTGGCCGAATGGGGTAACCACCTCCAGCTCTTGCAATGTGGATTACGTTTCTTCCACCGGAGTGGTGAATATCACACCGGCTAACGGGCAAACGGCAGCCGCTGCTTGCGCGTAATTTGAGCCATTAACCGACGGTACTGCCGTCGGGCACTGGAGCCAAGCCGGGGAATGCGTTACCATCCCGGCTTGGCTCTTTTTCGATGGTTCGAGCCACGGATAAACCACAGGGGAACAACATGAAAGCGTATCGGCAATCCGGCTTTACCTTGATCGAGATGGTGGCGGTGATCATCATCCTGGCGATCATGGCGGCAACCGCGCTGCCCAAGTTCGTCAATCTTTCGCAGGATGCGCGCCTGGCCTCCATCAACGGCCTGGCCGGCGGCCTGCGCTCGGCGGCGGCGCTGGCGAAATCGCAATGGCTGGTAGCACAAAGCGCCAATCAAACCTATGTTTCGATGGGTGCCATCAGGGTGACGGTGTTCAATGCCATGACTCCAGGCTCCACACCCAATATTCTGGGTTACCCGACCGCTACCCACCCCGGCATCGTGCTGGCGCTCGACAATACCAGCGGCTATGAAAGCAGCGCGTTCGGTCTGGGCTGGCGTTTCGCGCCGATCGGCGTCGTCACTTCGGCCACCTGCTATGCCGACTATGTTTCCGGCGTCGTGACCGTCTCTGCCACCACGCTGGGTTGCACCTGATTTTTTCGATAGGATTCAGATGGCACTGATCAATTGCCCGGAATGCAGCAACAAAGTGAGCGAACTGGCCGACCGTTGCCCCCACTGCGGGGCGCCGGTGGCCATGCGCAACCTGATCGGCAGCACGCCGACACAGACCGTCATCAACATCATCACGATCATCGTGCTGATGTTGCTGGTGGCAATCCTGCTGTACATTGGCGTCTACCTGCCCTTGCACCAGAGGGGTGGCGTGTGAGTGCAGGCGCTTGAATTCATGCCGATAGACCACAAATACCTGCCCTATTTCGAAAATGTCATCGCCAAGGGCGAGCGGCAGGGCGAAAAAACCCTCACGCTATGCTTTCATTGCGTGTCGTCGCGCTTGTTCACCTGGTTGCACCCCAGCGGCTTCGGCGAGAAGGATTACCGCCCCATTGACGTGATTGATCTGGAGGTCAAGGAAGAAAGCCGCCGCAACCAGACCAACCAGCGCATCGCCCGCATTTTCTGCCTGCATCTCAAGACCTTCATCCCGCAGGCGGAATATCTGGACGAGTGCCGATTCTTCATGACCCCCTCGCAGTACGATTACAAGAAGGCCGAGAAGCTCAAGGCGGCAAATTTTGCCGCTGGCCATGAGAACGAAACCAGAGAAAACACGCCTCCTTCTTGACTTCTGCCTTGCCTGGAGTAGATTTGCAGCATGAGCGCCATTACTTTCGATACCCTGAAATTCACCAAGACCCTTGAAAAGGCGGGCGTGCCTTCCACGCAAGCGGAGGCGTTTGCCGAAGCGTTCAAGGATGCCAGCAGTGATGCCGAAATCGCCACGCGCAAGGATGTTGCACTGGCCGTGGCTGAAATCAAGACCGAAATTGCCACCCTCAAGGGGGATGTCAACCTTGTCAAGTGGATGTTGGGTGCCGTGCTGGCCATCGCCTTGGCAAACTTCGCCAAACAATTCTTCTGATCTGCCCTTCCCGTGAACATTGAAACTCTGGGCTATGCGCAAGCAACCGCCTTGCTTAATTGCCTGCTGGATGTGGTGCGTGATGATGCGCGACACCCGCTGTATTCATTGCTGTCCGTTGTCGGTGATCTGATCGAGGCCTATGAAATAGATCATGAGCCTTTGTAGCCTCGTTTTGATATGAACATCGAAACCCTGCGCTTCCGCGCTGGCCGCCTGGAAATGATCGACCAGCGTGTGCTGCCCGCGCGCTTCGAATATCTTCCCTACGATTCCGCTGAAGGTGTGGCGGAGGGCATTCGTGCCATGGTGGTGCGCGGCGCGCCGGCCATCGGCTGCGCGGCGGCCTACGGCGTGGCGCTGGAGGCGCAGCGTTTGCAGAATCAGCCCGCCGCCGCTTTTGCCGCCGGGTTGGAGGCCGGGCTGGCGCTGCTGGCGGCCAGCCGCCCCACAGCGGTCAACCTGTTCTGGGCACTGGAGCGCGTGCGCCGGGTGTGGCGCGCCTGTGCAAGCGCTACGCCTACCGCCATTGCCGCCCGACTGCTCGAAGAAGCCCATGAAATCCTTGCCGAGGACATCCGCATCAATCGCGCCATGGGCGCGCACGGCGCGGCGTTGTTGCCGGATGGCGCGCGCGTGCTGACGCACTGCAACGCCGGGGCGCTGGCGACGGCGGGCTGGGGCACCGCGCTGGGGGTGATCCGTTCGGCGGTGGCGGCAGGCAAGAAAATTTCGCTGATTGCCGACGAAACCCGCCCCTTCCTGCAAGGCGCGCGCCTCACCGCCTGGGAGATGGTGCAGGAGCAGATTCCCGTGACCCTGATTACCGACAACATGGCCGGCCACCTGATGGCGCGCGGCGAGGTGGACGCGGTGGTGGTGGGCACCGACCGCGTTGCCGCCAACGGCGATGTCGCCAACAAGATCGGCACCTACATGGTGGCCGTGCTGGCGCGCCGCCACCATATCCCTTTCTATGTCGCCTGCCCGCTTTCCACTATCGATCTGGCTATCGCCAGTGGTGCGGATATCCCTATCGAGGAGCGCGACGGCGCCGAAGTAACCGGCTTCCGCGAGTGCCAGTGGGCAGCGCAGGGCGTTGAAATCCGCAACCCGGCTTTCGACATCACACCGGCGGAGCTGGTGAGCGGCCTGATTACCGAAAAAGGCGTGGTGTTGCAGCCGGACCGCGAGAAAGTGGCGCAACTGTTCCGCTAGCGCAGGCTCCGGGCCGGAATTTCGGCTACAGCGCCTTAAGCAGAACATTCCATAAAAACGCTGCCTTGCCGGTAGGAGGGGCCTTGGCCCCGAGTCTTTCCGTTCGGTTGCGGGAAGGTCAAAACTCGGGGCCAAGGCCCCTCCTACAGGGTTGGGTGGGATTTATGAAATATCCGAGTTAAAACAACTTGTTACTTGTAAACCGGCTTGCCGTCCTTGCTCTTGATCTGGGCCTTCCAGGCGCTTTGTATCAGCTTGACGACATTATCCGGCATCGGCACGTAGTCCAGTTCCGCCGCCATTTTGGCGCCGTTGCTGAAGGCCCAGTCGAAGAATTTGAGCACTTCACGGGCCTGTTCCGGCTTGGCCTGGCTTTTGTGCATCAGGATGAAGCTGGCACCGGTGATCGGCCAACTGGCTTTGCCGGGCTGGTCGGTGAGGATTTCATAGAAGCCGGGTGCCTTTTCCCAGTTGGCGTTGGCGGCGGCGGCCATAAAACTATCGTCGTTGGCGGCAACGAACTGGCCGTCCCGGTTCTGCAGCAGCACCACGCTCATTTTGTTCTGCTTGGCGAAGGCGGATTCGACATAGCCGATGGACCCCCTGATCTGCTTGACGAAATTGGCCACGCCCTCGTTGCCTTTGCCGCCCGTGCCCACCGGCCAGGCGACGGAGGAGTGATTGCCGACTTTGGCCTGCCATTCCGGGCTGACCCTGGACAGATAATGGGTGAAAACAAAGGTGGTGCCGGAGCCGTCGGAACGGTGCACGATGGCGATGCCCTGGGCGGGCAGGTTAAGCCCAGGGTTCAGCGCGGCGATGGCCGGGTCGTTCCATTTCTTGATCTTGCCGAGAAAGATGTCCGCCAGCAGTGGGGCGTTGAGCTTCAACTGGTTGTTTTCGATGCCCTTGACGTTGATCACCGGCACCACTCCCCCCATGATGGCAGGAAACTGCATCAGCCCCTGTTTTTCCAGTTCGTCGAACTTGAGCGGCTTGTCGGAGGCGCCGAAATCGACGGTGCGCGCCTTGATCTGTTTGATACCGCCTCCCGAACCGATGGACTGGTAATTCATGCCGATGCCGGTCTGGTTTTTGTAGGCTTCGGCCCATTTGGCGTAAACCGGGTAGGGGAAGGTCGCGCCGGCGCCGGTAATGTCGGCGGCCAGCGCGGCAGCGGCAAAACCGGCAGCCATAACGGTGGCGGCCAGGGTCTGGACAAGGCGGTATCTCACGGGCTGCTCCTGGAAACTTGATGGGGGATTATAGCTTGCCGACGTATCGGCAGTGTCACGAATCTGTAACACAGCGTCCCTAGAATGCGAGGCTGATTGTTCGGCGGCGCAGGCTGTCACTACGCCGCGATTCGTTTCTCCCTTTTAATATCCAAGGAGTCAGAAAGCATGCATCTGAAGAAAATCATTGTGGCGCTCGGCCTTGCCGCCGGTTCCGCCTTTATTGCGCAAAGCGCCCTGGCGCAAGCGGTCAAGGTCGATTCGAACCTGCCCACTTATCAAAAGGCCAGCGGCGTTTCCGGCAATTTCACCAGCGTCGGTTCCGACACGCTGAACAACCTCATGACGCTGTGGGCGGAAACCTACAAGCGCAACTACCCTAACGTCAATATCCAGATCCAGGGCGCCGGTTCATCCACTGCGCCCCCCGCGCTGATCGAAGGCGCCGCCAACTTCGGCCCGATGAGCCGCATGATGAACGCCAAGGAAATCGAAGCCTTCGAGAAGAAGCACGGCTACAAGCCGACGCCCGTGCCGGTGGCCATCGATGCACTGGCGGTGTACGTCAACAAGGACAATCCGATCAAGGGGCTGTCGATTCCCCAGGTGGATGCGATTTTCTCCGCCACGCGCAAGTGCGGCGGCGCTGCCGACATCAGTAAATGGGGCCAGGTGGGCATGAGCGGCGAATGGGCCAGCCGCGACATCGCGCTGTATGGCCGCAATTCGGTGTCCGGCACCTACGGTTATTACAAGGAAAAAGCCTTGTGCAAGGGCGACTTCAAGCGCAACGTCGCCGAGCAGCCCGGCTCCGCCTCGGTGGTGCAAAGCGTGACTGGCCAGCTTAACGCCATCGGCTATTCCGGCATCGGCTACAAGACCTCCGGCGTGCGCGCCCTGCCGCTGTCCAGCAAGGACGGCCAGCCCTTCGTTGAGGCCGATGCCAAGCATGCGCTGGACGGCACCTATCCGCTTTCCCGCGTGCTCTACGTTTACGTGAACAAGCGCCCGAATCAGCCGCTCCAGCCGCTGGAGCGCGAGTTCGTCAAGTTGGTGCTGTCGCAGGAAGGCCAGGAAGTGGTGGTCAAGGACGGCTTCGTGCCGATGCCCGCCGCCATGGCGAAAAAAGCGCTGACCGATCTGGGCATCCAGTAACACAGTCATGCTGTTCGCCCCGCCGCCGCGTCGCGCGTCGGCGGGGCGAGCGCAACGATGGAGAAATCAACTATGGAATTCATCAAGCAACGCATCCTGCCTTACGCCCTGGTTTCCGTCCTGGCGTTGGGCACCCTCGCGGGTTGCGCCACCCAGCCCGGCTCCGGCCAGCCTTCGGACACCCGGAGCGCCGCGCAAGCTGCCGAAAAACAGCATTACTTCCTGGTGCGTCACGAAAGCGGCCGCCTTTACGCCTTTGGCGATGCCAAGAATTACCTCCTGTTCATGGAGAACGGCGAGGTGCCGTTGACCCGCACTCGTATCGGCGCAGGGCCGAACGGTGAAACCGTGGTTTTCGGCATTACCGGCAAAGAGAGCAAGAGCCTGGACAAGCCTTCCGCCGGCGAAATGTTCTACGACGGCAAGATGGGTGAGGTGGGCGCCTTTTACGGTGAAGTGTTCAGCGGCGGTCGCTACCACGTCTTCGGCGAATGGCCGGATTTCAAGGACTATCTGAGTCACAAGGAAATCACCTTCACCTTCACCGAAATCGGTACCGGCCCGAAGGGAGAAACCGTGATTTACGCCCTGAACAAGAAGACCAAGGACCAGGGCCGTCCGCTGGCGCTGATCGAGGCCTTCAAGACACTGCGGCAAGCCAGGTAAGGTGTTCCGGGTGCTCCGTTCCGGCGGGGCGGGGCTGAACCGGCGGTTCAGCCCGTTTTTATGTAGGCCGATGCCGCAGCGCGGTGTGCTGCGGCATCGGTAATGCGGTGACTCATGGAAAAGATCGAAACCAGCATCAGCAAGGTGGGCGGCCATACCGGCCGCCGCATGGCGAAGGACAAGCTGTTCAAGCACTTGATGACGATTGGCGGCTTGAGCGTCATCATCGCCATCAGCGCCATCTTTTTCTATCTCGCCAGCGTCGTCGTGCCGATCTTCATGCCGGCGGAAATGGAGGCGTTGAAACGCTTTGCCGTGCCGCGCACCGCGTCGGAGCAAACGGTCCATCTGACGGCGGAAGAGCAGGCCGAGATCGGCATGCGCCTGTCCGGGGAAGGCGGTGTCAGTTTCTTCGATTTGCGCGACGGGCGCGTCCTGGCGGAAGAGCGCGTCGCCCTGCCCAGCGGCACGAAAATCACCAGCTTCGCGGCGGGCGACCTGTCGCAGCGCACCGTGGCATATGGGCTTTCCGACGGGCGCATGCTGGCGGTCGAGCAGGCGTTCACCACGTCTTTCAAGCAGGACTTGGCGGATGCCGCCAAGGACATCCGCACCATCACGCCCGGCCTCGCCTATCCCCTCGGCAGGACGCCGCTGCTGGTCGATGCCTCCGGCCAGCCGCTCAAGCTGCTGGCCATGCAGCATCACGAAGATGAGGCCAGTGTAGTCGCGCTCACGGCAGACGGGCGCCTGGTGTTGGCAAGCTTCAAGAGCCAAACCAATCTGCTGACGGGCGAGCGCACCAGCGAGCGCGCCCAGATCGAGCTGCCGCCGGTCGAGGGCGAAATTACCCAACTGTTGCTGGAAGTAAAGCAGCGCGACCTCTACGTCCTGCATGGCGGCCGCTACGTCAGCCACTACGACCTCATGAACAAGGACGCGCCGCGCCTGGTGCAGACGGTGGCCCTGGTTCCAGAGGGCGAAAGCATCAGCGCCGCAACCATGCTTAGCGGCGGCTTCTCGCTCGTCGTCGGCACCAGCAAGGGGAATCTGGCGCAGTGGTTCCAGGTGCGCGATGCCGATAATCAAAACCACCTGACGCACATCCGTTCGTTCAAGGCGATGGCGGGGCGCGTTACCGCGCTGGCGCCGGAACACTACCGCAAGGGTTTCCTGGCGGGCGACGAAAAGGGCGGCATCGCCCTGTATTACGCCACCTCCCGGCGCCTGCTGCTCGAACATTCCACCGGCGATGCGCCGGTGCGCATGACGGGTTTCGCGCCGCGCGGCAACGCCATCCTGCTGGAGGCGGGGGACGGCAGCATCGCCACGGCGCGCGTGGAAAACGATTACCCCGAGGTGTCCTTCCATTCCTTGTGGCAGAAAGTCTGGTACGAGAGTTACCCGGAGCCGGAATACAACTGGCAGTCTTCCGCTGCGGTTTCCGATTTCGAGCCCAAGTTCAGCGTTGCCCCGCTCACCTTCGGCACGCTCAAGGCGGCGTTCTACGCCATGCTGGTGGCGGTGCCGCTGGCGGTGATGGGGGCGATTTTCGCCGCCTATTTCATGTCGCCCAAAATGCGCGGCGTGGTCAAGCCTTCAATCGAGATCATGGAGGCCTTGCCGACGGTGATTCTCGGTTTTCTCGCCGGTCTGTGGCTGGCGCCCTGGGTGGACAACAATCTGCCGGGCACCCTGATCGCCATTTTCCTGCTGCCGTTCAGCTTCGTCATCACCGCCTATCTCTGGCACCGGCTGCCGCGCCGCATCAGCGAACGCGTCGGGCCGGGCTGGGAAGCGGCGCTGCTGGTGCCGGTGATTATCGCGGTCATTGCCATCGCCATTCAGTTGGGGCATCCCGTCGAGGCGGCCCTGTTCGGCGGCAACATGCCGCATTGGCTGTCCAACGAACTGGGCATTACCTACGAGCAGCGCAATTCGCTGGTGGTCGGCATCGCCATGGGCTTCGCGGTAATCCCGACAATTTTCTCGATTGCCGAGGATGCGGTGTTCAGCGTGCCCAAGCATCTGACCACCGGGTCGCTGGCGCTGGGCGCCACGCCCTGGCAGACCTTGTTCTTCGTGGTGCTGCTGACCGCCAGTCCCGGCATTTTCTCGGCGATCATGGTGGGCATGGGGCGCGCGGTGGGCGAAACCATGATCGTGCTGATGGCCACCGGCAACACGGCGGTGATGGATTTGAGCATCTTCACCGGCTTTCGCACCCTGTCCGCCAACATCGGCGTGGAAATGCCGGAAGCGGCGGTGGGCACCACCCACTATCGCCTGCTGTTCTTCTCGGCCCTGGTGCTGTTCGCCTTCACTTTCGCAGTGAATACCGTGGCCGAACTGGTGCGCCAGCGTCTGCGCGAAAAATACAGCTCTCTGTAAAGGATAAAAGGATGAATCGGCATGCGTAACTGGTATAAGAGCGGGGAACCCTGGATCTGGACGACCGCTGGCGCGGTAGCGCTGTCACTGGTGGCGGTGTATGCGGTGGTGTGGCTAACCGCCGCGCGCGGTCTGACGCACTTCTGGCCGAAACCGCTGGTCGAGACCGTGGTGAAAATGCCGGACGGCGCGCAGGGCAGGCTGATCGGCGAATTGCGCGAAAAAGAGGAAGTCTCGGTGGCGCGCCTGCGCGAGGCGGGTTTCACCATCGACAGCCAGGACAGCTTCAGCTATCGCTATCTGTTCAAGCAGGGCAACCGCGACGTATACGGCGTCGATTTCAAATGGTTCGCCGCGCCGATGCTGGGTGAATTCACCCAGCCGCTGGACCTGATTACCATCGAGCGCCGCGAGTGGGGCAATTTCTACGGCCATCTGAAGGCGCTCAAGTCTTCCGGCAAAGTGGTTGCCGAGGGGGCGGCTGCCTGGCCGGAGCTGGAAAAGCGCCTGGCGCGCTCCAATGCCTTGTTCAACGAAGCGTTGCGCATCGAGAAATCCGACATCGGCAAGATCAATTTCGCTCTGGAACGTCTGCGCCTGAGCGAACGCAAGCTGGAGCTTCAGGGGCGCCTCGGCGAGGCGGACAAGGCCGATTTTTCGCGCCAGCGCGCAGCGCGGGAGGCGGATTTCGCCGCCTTGCAGGGGCGTCTCGAAAGCATACGGCACGAACTGGAGCAGGACAGTATCAGCGTCGAGATCATGACCGGCGCGCTGGTGGATATTCCGATGTCCAAAGTGGCCGACGTTTACCTGCCCAATGCCATGAACCTGTGGGACAAGATCACCTTTTACGCGCACAAGTTCAGCGAGTTCGTCGCCGACGACCCGCGCGAGGCCAATACCGAAGGCGGCATCTTCCCGGCGATTTTCGGCACCGTGATGATGGTGCTGCTGATGTCGGCGATGGTCACGCCACTGGGCATCATGGCGGCGGTGTATATGCGCGAATACGCCAGGCAGGGGCCGCTGATCCGCGTGATCCGCATTTCGGTGAACAATCTGGCCGGTGTGCCCTCCATCGTCTACGGGGTGTTCGGCCTGGGGTTCTTCGTCTATTTCCTGGGCGGCAACATCGACCAGCTTTTCTTTCCCGAGGCGCTGCCGGCGCCGACCTTCGGCAGCCCCGGCATTCTCTGGGCCTCGCTCACCCTGGCGATACTGACCCTGCCGGTGGTGATTGTTTCCACCGAGGAAGGCCTGGCACGCGTGCCGCGTTCCGTGCGTGAAGGCAGCCTCGCGCTCGGCGCCACCAAGGCCGAGACCTTGTGGCGCACGGTTTTGCCGATGGCCAGCCCGGCGATGATGACCGGGCTGATCCTCGCCGTCGCCCGTGCGGCGGGCGAGGTGGCGCCGCTGATGCTGGTCGGCGTGGTCAAGCTGGCGCCGAGCCTGCCGCTGGACGGCAACTTTCCCTTCCTGCATCTGGAACGCAAGTTCATGCACCTCGGTTTCCACATCTACGACGTCGGCTTCCAAAGCCCCAACGTCGAGGCGGCGCGCCCGCTGGTCTATGCCACCGCCCTGTTGCTGGTGATTATCATCGTGGTGCTCAATCTGGCCGCGATCCGCATGCGCAACCGCCTGCGCGAAAGACTGCGCGGGCTGGATGGGGTGTGACCTTCCACCTGGCTGAACTTACTCTGTTTTAAGGAACGATCTCGATGAACGATACCAGCAAGAAAACGCACGCCATACCACTCGGCGACCTGGGGCGCACCCCGATGGAAGCCACCAGCGACATGGTGCTGCGCGTGGAAAACCTGAACCTGTATTACGGCGACACGCAGGCGCTGAACAACGTCAACCTGGAAATACCGCGCAACCGCGTCACCGCATTCATCGGCCCCAGCGGTTGCGGAAAATCGACCCTGTTGCGCTGTTTCAACCGGATGAACGACCTGGTGGACATCTGCAAGATTGATGGCCGTATCCTGCTGGACGGCAAGAATATCTTTGACCGTGACGTCAACGTGGCCCTGCTGCGGCGGCGCATCGGCATGGTGTTTCAGAAGCCCAACCCGTTTCCCAAGTCGATTTACGAAAATGTCGCCTACGGCTTGCGCATCATGGGCGTCAACGACAAGGCCACTCTCGACGAGGCCGTGGAAAGGGCCTTGTGCGGCGCGGCCCTGTGGGACGAGGTCAAGGATCGCTTGCAGGAGAGCGGCATGAGTCTTTCAGGCGGCCAGCAGCAACGGCTGGTGATTGCCCGCGCCGTCGCCCTGCAACCCGAGGTGTTGCTGCTCGACGAACCGGCTTCCGCGCTGGACCCCATCGCCACCTCGAAAATCGAGCAACTGGTTTACGACCTGAAAGGCAGCTACACCATCATCATCGTCACCCACAACATGCAGCAGGCGGCGCGCGTGTCCGACTACACCGCGTTCATGTACATGGGCGACCTGATCGAATTCGGCGACACCGACACGCTGTTCGTCACCCCGAAGGAAGCCCGCACCTCGGATTACATTACCGGACGCTTCGGCTAGGTTGACCGCCCCCTTCCCGAAGAGAGGGGGCCTTGTTTCTTCCTGCTTGGAAAGGCGGATGGCGCATGCGAGAATCCGCCTGTCATGAATTGTCCGGGAGAAACTCCGCCATGCCTTACGTCAACATCCGCATCGCCGGCGAACTGACGCGCGAACAGAAAAAGCAGATCGCCGAAGAAGTCACCGATACGCTGGAACGCATCGCCCACAAGCCGAAATCCTATTGCGTGATTGCCTTCGACGAATCGCCCTTCGAGAATTGGGCCTTCGGCGGAAAACTGCTCGACGAAGCGTGAGTTTCAACCACAAGCCGGTGCTCGCTTCCCTGCCGCACCTGCCCGGCGTCTATCGCATGGTCAGCGCGGCGGACGAGGTGATCTACGTCGGCAAGGCGCGCGACTTGAGGAAGCGCGTGGCCTCGTATTTCCGCAAGAGCGGCCTGATGCCGCGCACGGCGGTGATGGTGGCGCAGATCGCGCGCGTCGAAACCACCGTCACGCGCACCGAGGGCGAGGCGCTGCTGCTGGAAAACAACCTCATCAAGGCCCTGTCGCCGCGCTACAACGTGCTGTTCCGCGACGATAAATCCTATCCTTACGTGATGCTCACCGGCCACCGTTTTCCGCGCCTGGGCTTTCATCGCGGCGCCCTCGACAAGAAGCACCAGTATTTCGGCCCCTTTCCCGCCGCCGCCTCGGTGCGCGAGAGCATCCAACTGTTGCAGAAGGTCTTCCACCTGCGCACCTGCGAGGATAGCGTGTACGCCAACCGCACCCGCCCCTGCCTGCTGCACCAGATCAAGCGCTGCACCGCGCCCTGCGTGGGGCTGATCGACGAGGAAAGCTATCGCCGCGACGTGACGCGGGCGGCGCTGTTTCTCGACGGCAGGCAACAGCAGGTGTTGCAGGAACTGGGCGAAACCATGCACGCCGAGGCCGAGGCGCTCCATTTCGAACGCGCGGCGGCGCTACGCGACCAGATTTCCGCCCTGCGCAAGGTGCAGGAAAAGCAGTTCGTCAGCTCGGAATATGGCGCCGACGCCGACGTGGTGGCGTGCGTCGAGGCGGGCGGCATCCTGTGCGTGAACCTGGTGATGGTGCGCGGCGGGCGCCACCTGGGCGACAAGAGTTTCTTCCCGAAAAACGCCGAAGGCTGCGACCCGCAAACCGCGCTGGAAGCCTTTCTGACCCAGCATTACCTGAATCGCCCGGTGCCGCCGCAAATCGTGGTGGGCGAAATGCTGCCTGTGGAAACGCGGGAAATCCTCGAAACCCTGTTGAGCGAACAGGCGCAGCGCCGCGTGCAGATCAACGCCCATCCCGCCGGCGAGCGCCGCGTGTGGCTGCGCATGGCGGGAGAGAACGCGCGCATCGCCGCACAACAGCGCCTCGGCCAGCAGTCTACCCAGGCGGCGCGCCTGGCGGCCCTGCAAGAAGCGCTGGGGCTGCCGGAGGGCGTGCAACGTATCGAATGTTTCGACATCAGCCATACCCTCGGCGAGGCGACGGTGGCTTCCTGCGTGGTCTACGACCAGCTCGCCATGCAGAACGGCGAATACCGCCGCTACAACATCAGCGGCATCACGCCGGGCGACGACTACGCGGCGATGCGCGACGCGCTCTCGCGGCGCTACGGCAAGATCGCCGCCGGCGAGGGCAAGATGCCCGACCTGGTGCTGATCGACGGCGGCAAGGGGCAACTCGGCGTGGCCGTCGAGGTGATGGCGGAAACCGGCCTCAACGACATCGCCCTGATCGGCGTGGCGAAAGGCGAGGAACGCAAGCCGGGGCTGGAACAGTTGATTTTTCCGGGGGGCGAAAAGGCAGTACAATTGCCCAAGGACCACCCCGGCCTGCATCTGATCCAGCAAATCCGCGACGAAGCGCACCGTTTCGCGATTAGCGGACACCGGGCGCGACGCGGTAAGGCGCGCACCCATTCGACGCTGGAAGACGTGCGCGGGGTGGGCGCGAAACGCCGCCAGAAGCTGCTGGCCCGCTTCGGCGGGCTGAAGGGCGTGCTGGCTGCCAGCGCCGACGAACTGGCGCAGGTCGAGGGCATCAGCCAGGCGCTGGCGCAACATATCTATCAGGAACTGCACTAAAAAGGCACATGCCGCTCAATATTCCCAATCTGCTCACTTGGCTGCGCATCTGGCTGATCCCGGTATTCGTCGCGGTCTATTACCTGCCGCCGGGCTGGCTGCACCCGCACTGGGTCAATTTTACCGCCACCGCCATTTTCGGCGTGGCGGCGGCCACCGACTGGCTGGACGGCTACCTGGCGCGCGCGCTCAACCAGACCTCGGCCTTCGGCGCCTTTCTCGACCCGGTGGCCGACAAGCTGATGGTGGCGGCCGCACTCATCCTGCTGGTGCAACTGGGGCGGGTGGACGCAGTCATCGCGCTGATCATCGTCGGGCGCGAAATCACCATCTCCGCCCTGCGCGAATGGATGGCCGGTCTCGGCAAGGCCAAGAGCGTGGCGGTATCCTTCGTCGGCAAGCTCAAGACCACCGCGCAGATGACCGCCATCCTGCTGCTGCTCTACCACGACCCGCTACTGAAAGTGATTGACGCGCACTGGTGGGGAACCTGGCTGATCTACATCGCCGCCGTGCTCACCCTGTGGTCAATGGGTTACTACCTGAAAAAAGCGTTTGCGAAGAACTGAAAACGCGCATTGCTAAAGGGCTCGCCGGGAATACGAAAGCACTATTGACAGCGCGCAATCCCCGAAGGGTATAACGCCGGACGTTTGGGGAGGCCGCAAGGCCGGAGATGACCCGCAGAGGTTATGCGGTTCCGGTGCAATGCGCTGCGCTGCGCGGATTGCACCCTACGATTGCTAAAAGGAGAATTAGCATGAGACACCCGTGGATCAAGGCAGCATTTTTTGCCGTTGCACTTTTGGGCGGCGTGCCGTGCCAGGCGCAGGAAAAAGCCCATCAGGAGAAGCCCTACACCTTCGGCGTGCTGTCGCAGCGTAGCGCCGTGCTGACGGCGCAATACTGGAACCCCATCCTCGACTACCTGTCGCGCAAGAGCGGTGCCGCCCTGCAACTGAAGATCGCTCGCACCGCGCCGGAATCCAATGCCGCCATCGCCGCCGGGGAATACGATTTCGTCTATTCCAACACCATCTTCCTGCCCGCGACTTCCGCACCCGGCTACCAGGTCATCCTGCGTCCGCAATCGGCCGCCATTTCCGCGCAGATCGTCACGCTGGAATCCTCGCCGGTGAAAACCCTGGCGGATCTCGAAGGCAAGGTGGTGGGCTTCCCCTCCAAGGCCGCCTTCGTCGGCTATGCCGTGCCCATGGATCATCTGCTGCGCCGGAATATCGCCGTGACGCCGGTATTCGGCGGCAACCAGGAGGGCATCATGGGGCAGCTCAAGGTGGGCAAGGTGCTTGCCGCCGGCGTCAACAGCCAGGTGATGCGTGGCTTCGCGGCGCGGGAAAACCTGTCCTACCGGGTGTTGTGGGAGTCGCAGTCCTATCACAACCTGCCGGTTTCCGTGCATCCGCGCGTGCCGGGCGCCGTCGCCGAGTCCGTGCGCCAGGCCTTCGCCGGAATGGACAAGGATGCCGAAGGCGCGCGCGTGCTGGAAGCCAGCGCCGCAATCATCCAGCAGAAACCGCCTTTCGGCTTCCTGTCGGCCACGCCCAAGGACTACCAGAACTACACCGACTTTTACCGTGCCACGGTGGTCAAGGACATCGAGTAATCCACGATGATCGTCAGCAGAATCTGGGATCGTCTCCCCTTCGCCGGGCGCCTGCTGTTCACCGCCAGCGCCGCGCTGCTGGTCGCCGGGCTGGTGATGCTTTACACCTCGGTGCGCTGGGACGTGCGCGAGGCGGAGGCCGACCTGCGCGACCAGCTTCAGGCGGAACTCCAGACCCTGCCCCCTGCGCTGGCGGAAACGCTGGTGATCGGCGATTTTTCCACCTTGCAGCAGATGCTGGACAATCAGGTGCTGCGCAAGAATATCTTGCGCATCCGCTATCTGGAAGCCAGCGGCACGCTGGTGGAAAGCCGCGACACACCGGTTCGGGCAATGGCGCCAGCCTGGTTCGCGCGCTGGTTCGGCTTTGCCGAAATCGGCGGCACTGCCGCAGCGAATTTCGGCGGGCGCCATTACGGGGCCATCGAAATCACCCTTTCCGCGCAGGAGGCGATCAACCGCGCCTGGCAGCGCTTGGTCCAGCATCTGTCGATTCTGCTGCTGGCCATCGGCCTGGATTTTCTCGGCATCTGGCTGGTGTTGCGCTCGGGACTGAAACCCCTGCATGACCTGAGCGAAGCCAGCAAGGCGCTGGGCGGCGGCGACCTCGACGTGCGCGTCGCGTTGTCCGGTGCGCCGGAATTGCGCGCCACCGCCCGCGCCTTCAATGAAATGGCTTATCGCATCAATACCCTGGTGGGCGTGTTGCAGGAGCGGGAAAAGCAGCTCAAGCAGGCGCTGGAAGAAGAGCGCGAAGCGCATGAGGAACTGGCGCTGCTCAACGAGACGCTGGAGCAGCGCGTGCGGGAAGAGTCTGCCAGGGGCCGCGAGAAGGATCACCTGCTGATCCAGCAATCGCGTCTGGCGGCAATGGGCGAGATGATCGGCAACATCGCCCACCAGTGGCGCCAGCCCTTGAACACGCTGGGGCTGATTCTGGCCAATATCAAGGACGCCCACGATTTCGGCGACCTGACGCGAGATTACATGAACGAGGCGACCGGCAAGGGCAACCAGATCATCCAGAAGATGTCCACAACCATCGACGATTTCCGCAATTTTTTCCGTCCCAACCGCGAAAAGCAGGTGTTTAACCTCAATCAGGCGGTGCGCGAAGCGCTCTCCATGGTCGAGGCGAGTTTCCGCAACCACCAGATCGCAGTGGACTGGCAGGAAAGTGGGGAGGAGGTTTTCACCTACGGTTTTCCCAACGAGTATTCGCAGGTGCTGCTCAATCTGCTGGGCAACGCGCGCGAGGCCATCCTGCAACGGCAGATGGCGGACGGCAGCGTGACGCTACGGCTGGCGCGGGCTGACGGTCATGCCGTGCTGACCGTGCGCGACAATGGCGGCGGCGTTCCAGAGGAAGTATTGCCCAAGATATTCGACCCCTACTTCACCACCAAGGAAAAGGGCACCGGCATCGGCCTGTACATGTCCAAGATGATCGTCGAGGGCAATATGGATGGCAGCATCGGAGCGCGTAACGTCGAAAACGGGGCGGAGTTTTCCATCGTCACGCAGCTGGCAGAACCCTGACCATGCCGCGCCGCCTGCTGCTGGCGGTGCTTCTCGCCATCGCCCTCCCGGCGGCGGCCCAGGGGCGGGTGACGGCGAAAATCCTGTTGCAGGAATCCCCGCTGGCCGGTTTCCAGTTTCACGAGGGCAAGCGCCTGTGGCCGGAATTGCGCGTCGGCGATGCGCTGGAGTTGAAGCGCGAGGCCGATAATGCCCACGATGGCCGCGCGGTACGCGTGGAATGGCGCGGCCATTTTCTCGGCTACGTGCCGCGCGCCGACAACCAAGCCGTCGCCCGCCTGCTCGACCAGGGCACGCCCCTGGAAGCGCGCATCGTGCGCCTGCGCGAAAGCCGCAACCCCTGGCAACGGGTGCTGTTCGAGGTCTATGTGGGCGACGCGCGCTAGCAGCCTGTCACGCTAAATTTACGTGACGCAGAACATCCGGCGCAATGCCCGTTGGTTATTGCGCCCTTCGCAGCTACACTGACGCGAATTGACCTGTGCTCGGTCGCATTGTGCTGACTGAATTACGGGTCAAATTTGGTGAATTCACGCGACAGGAGCAGGAGAAATGAGTTATCAGGACAGGATTACCATCGAGGCGGGAAAACGGGGCGGCAAGCCGTGCGTCCGCGGTTTGCGCATCACCGTCTACGATGTGCTGGAAATGCTCGCCGGCAACATGTCCGTCGAGGAAATTATTACGGATTTCCCGGAAATCGAAGCCGCCGATGTTCAGGCTTGCCTCGCGTTCGCCGCCGACCGCGAGCGCAGGTTGCTGGCGGTGCACTGATGAAACTCCTGCTTGACGAGAATTTGTCGCGCCGCTTGGTACCGTTTCTTCAATCCGCCTATCCGGGCAGCACCCAGGTTGTCCTTGCCGGGCTTGAACGGGCGGATGACCGGACTGTTTGGCGCTATGCGCGGGAGCACGATTTCGTCATTGTTACCAAGGATGCCGATTACTACGACCTGAGCCTGCTGTTGGGTGCACCGCCTTTCGTGATCTGGCTTCAAACGGGTAATGCAGATAAGGCGCTGGTGTTAAGCCGGTTGCTTGAGAGCCCTCAGGACATTGAAGTTGCCTTTGCCAATGGGTTGGCCTGTGTGGAGCTATTCGCCTGAAACTTACCTTTGACGCGGAGCGGCACAACCCCTGCTTTTTTCAAGGCCAACAACAGCTCCTTGCCAGTTAAGCTGGGGGCAGCAAGCGTAGGGTGCATAAGCGCAGGGCATTGTACCGGCACTGCGAGCATCAGGCGCAATGTCCGCTGGTTATTGCACCCCGCGCTTATCCGGTTGTTGCACCCGACAGAAATAGACGCCATTTTTCAGCCTGGTAGTGGTGTGCCGTCACGATTTCGGGTGCTCACGGATTGTCGCTCCGCTGATGTTCCCGCAAATATGGCCCGCAAGTGGGGATTCGCGTTCGGTGGGTGTGCTAACCGGATAAGCACGTTGCACCCTTCGCTGCTGAGGAAAATAGGTTAAAACTTCTTCGGTTCTGGTATGCCAAGGTCGAGGCAGATTTTAACCGCCAAGTGATTGTTGATTTCATTGTGCCTTGGGACGGCGCTTCGCCTATTTGTGGCTGAATGGCGCCACCAGGAGTGGTTGCCGCCTTCGCGGAGCAAAGCGCAGCCCTGCGCAGTGAGATGCGACAGAAAATCGCGCCGTTTCATACGGCGATGGCGAGTTCTTCAAAGTCGCTACCGACCGCTTCCAGCGCATCGGCGCGATTTAATTCGATGGCTTCGGCCAGCGTTTCCCGAAGTGACTTCAATAACTTTTCACGCGACGATTCCTGGCAGTTAACGCCGGGCACCTCTTCAATCCAGCCAATCCACCAATCCGCGTCTTGCTTGATTACGGCAGTGTAAGTTGAGTTCATGGTGCTATCTCCTTGGCTAAAATGGTTGTCGTGTTGCCGCACGGCGAACTACCGTAGGGTAGTAGGGCGCAATCCCCGAAGGGCATTGCGCCGCATGGAAGAAACATCCGGCGGATTACGCTACGCTAAATCCGCCAGTCCAAATATTCTGGATGTGGGGAAGCCGATGGCTTTTGATGTCCATTATTCGTCCCCGGTGATCGGGGGGCGCTGGGGAACCTTGTCCAGAATGGCACGGAACGCGGCGGGATTGGCACGGTCAGCCCGCATTTGCAGATAACCTTCTGCCGTCAGCGCGGAAATTTTTTCCGTCACGGCGCTCATGATAAATTGGTCGATAGCCACCCCCTCCATGTCGGCCATCTCTTGAAGGTGGCGCTGGATGGAATTGGGCAGAGTCAGATTCAAGGTGGTCATTCTAGAAACTCCAGCATGATTGTCGGGGTAATCACGTCAACGCCAAACCTGGATGACAGGCGGAAGTCCTTGGCGTTGAAGCTTACAATACGCGGCACTTGCGCTGCGACAGCCAGTTCCAGAACCATATCGTCCTTGGGGTCCGGCAGGCAGGGACGCCATAGGAAATACACGCTCTGAAAATCAGCGACAGCACACAGGTTATTCAGCACATCGTCAACTTCCAAGTCGTTCAGGTTTAACACCGCTTGATTGCGTTTGAGTACCTCTTCGTATTCGAACAGCAAAGGGGTCGAAAGGGCGATCCTCACTTTGCCTTCAGCAACGGCCCTGAGCAGTTGGTACGATTTCCCGCTGGCGGAGTACAGGCCCGCATAAAGGACATTGGTGTCGAGGACGATACGTGGCGAAGCATCAGGCAAAAGAGGCCCCTTTCATCTCATTATTTCTCTCGTCACTGCTGAACTGGATTAAACGCCACATTCCCTTCCACGGCAAGGCGCTTCCCCAGCCCGTCACTTCGTCTTGCCGTCCAGTAGCGGTTTCAATTCCCGCCATACATTTTCCAGCACTGCTTGCTGTGCCGCCGCTGTGGGGTGCAGGCCGTCGGGCTGGAACATTTCGCGGTTTTCGGCGATGCCTTCCAGCAGGAAGGGCAGTAGTGGCACGCGGAATTGCCGCGCCAGTTCGCGGTAGTTTTCCTCGAACTGGCGGGTGTAGCGCGGGCCGTAGTTGGGCGGGATGCGCATGCCGACCAGCAGCACGCGCGCCTGGGCGTCGCGGCAGGCTTGCAGCATGGCGGCGAGATTGGCGCGGCTGGCTTCCAGAGGCAGGCCGCGCAGGCCGTCGTTGGCGCCGAGTTCCAGGATGACGATGGCGGGGCGCTGGGCGGCGAGGGTCTGATTGATGCGCGTGCGACCGCCGGCGGTGGTTTCGCCGCTCTGGCTGGCGTTGACCACGCTATAATGCCATTTCTCCCGCGCCAGCCGTTGTTGCAGCAGTTCGACCCAGCCGGATTGATTCGGGATGCCGTAAGCCGCCGCCAGGCTGTCGCCGAACACCAGGATCACCGGCGCGGCAGCGGCGCTGCCGGCCGCCAGGAATAGCAGCATCCCCATCCACAACCCTATTTTTCTCATAAGCCCCTCATGACGAACCCCATTTTGCAGGCAAGCGCCCTGTGCAAGCAAGTCGATTCCGGTGGCGTTGCGCTCACCATCCTCGACGCTCTCGAATTGACGGTGGCAGCGGGGGAATCGCTGGCCATTCTGGGGGCTTCCGGCTCCGGCAAATCGACCCTGCTGGGCTTGCTGGCCGGGCTGGACCTGCCGACCTCCGGCGAGGTGCGGCTCGGCGGCGAGGCGATTTTCGCCCTCGACGAGGATGGCCGCGCCGCCCTGCGCGGCAGGCAGATCGGTTTCGTGTTCCAGTCGTTCCAGTTGCTGCCCGCGCTTTCCGCGCTGGAAAACGTCATGCTGCCGCTGGAGCTGTCCGGTGCCGCCAACGCGCGCGCCGAGGCCGAGGCGGTGCTGGCGCGGGTGGGCCTGAGCGGGCGCCTGTCGCACACGCCCGCGCGGCTTTCCGGCGGCGAGCAGCAGCGCGTGGCGATTGCCCGCGCCTTCGTCACCCATCCCCGGCTGCTGCTGGCCGACGAGCCGACCGGCAATCTCGACGCGCAGACCGGCGCGCAGGTCATGGACATCCTCTTCGACCTCAACCGCGAGCAGGGCACCACCCTGCTGCTGGTGACGCACGACGAGCGCCTGGCGCAGCGTTGCGGACGCCGCCTGCGCCTGGCGAACGGCGTACTGGAGCCGGTGGCGTGAACGATCTCATCCTTGCCATCCGCCTGCTGCGTCGCGACTGGCGCGCCGGGGAGCTGCGCGTGCTGGTGCTGGCGCTGCTGATCGCGGTGGGCAGCGTCACCTCGGTGGGGTTTTTCACCGACCGCGTCAATCGCGCCCTGGCGCGCCAGGCCAATTTCCTCATCGGCGGCGACCTTGCGCTGATCGCCGACCACCAACCGGCGGCGTCCTTCTCCCTGGAAGCGCAAAAGCGCGGCCTGCAACACAACACCGTGCTGACTTTCCCCAGCATGATCCAGGGCAACGGCCATGCCGCGCTGGCCGACATCCGCGTGGTCAGCCACGGCTATCCGCTGCGCGGTCAGGTGGAGGTGGACGGGCGCGCAACCCGCGCCATTCCCGCGCCGGGGCAAGTCTGGCTGGCGCCGCGCCTGATCAGCCAGCTCGGCTTGAGCGCGGGCGATGCCGTGCTGGTCGGCGAGCGTAGCCTGACGGTGGCCGCACGCCTGACACGCGAGCCGGACCAAGCCGGCAGCGTGTTCAACATCGCGCCGCGCCTGATGATGAATCTCGTCGATTTGCCCGCCACCGGGCTGCTGGCCCCCGGCAGCCGCGTCACCTACCGTCTTTCTCTCGCCGGGGAAGAGGGCGCGGTGGCCGCCTGGCGCGCCTGGGCGGAACCCCGCCTGGGGCGCGGCGAGCGCCTGGAAAGCGTGGCCGATGCGCGCCCCGAAATCCGCACCGCGCTGGATCGCGCCGGGCGCTTCCTCGGTCTGGCGGCGCTCACCGGCATGGTGCTGGCTGCGGTGGCGATTGCCCTGGCGGTGCGCCGCTTCGTGCGCCGCCATCTCGACAATTGCGCGGTGATGCGCTGCCTGGGCGCCTCGCAGGGCTTGATGCTGCGCCTGTACCTTTACCAGTTCCTGTTGCTCGGGCTGTTCGCCAGCCTCGGCGGCTGCCTGCTGGGCTACGCCGCGCAACACGGGCTGGCCATCCAGTTGGGCGGGCTGGTGGCGGTGGCATTGCCCCCGGTGTCGTGGCTGCCCGCCGCGCAGGGCATGGCGACCGGCTTCGCGGTGCTGCTCGGCGTGGCCTTGCCGCCGCTCATGCAGTTGAAGCAGGTGTCGGCCTTGCGCGTGCTGCGCCGCGAAATCGGCTTGCCGCGCGCTTCCGGCCTGCTGGCGCTGGCCTGCGGCATCGGCGCTCTGGCCGCGCTGGTGTTGTGGCAGGCGGGCGAGGTGCGCCTCGGCGCATACGTGCTGGCGGGCTTGACGGCCACGCTGGCGGGCGCGTGGCTGCTGGCCTTCGCCCTGATGCGCCTGATCGTGCTGCTGCCGGGCCACGGCGGCGCCTGGCGCCTGGGCCTGGCCAACCTGCTGCGCGGCGGCCACGGCAGCGCCCTGCTGGTGGCGGCTTTCGGCATCGGCATGATGGTCCTGCTGCTGCTCTCGCTGGTGCGCGGCGACCTGCTGGCCAACTGGCAGTCCGCGCTACCGGCGGAAGCGCCCAACCGCTTCGTCATCAACATCCAGCCCGAACAGGAAGCCCCGCTGCGGGACTTTTTCGCCCGTCACGGCATCGTCGGCGCGCCGCTTTATCCGATGGTGCGCGCCCGCTTGACGGCCATCGGCGGCAAGCCGGTGGATGCGCGCAGCTATCCCGACGACGAGCGCGCGCAGCGCCTGGTGGAGCGTGAATTCAACATCTCATGGGCGCACACCCTGCCGCCGGACAACACCGTCGTTGCCGGGCAATGGTGGGTGCAGGGGAGCACGCCGCAATTTTCGGTGGAGGAGGGCATCGCCAAAACGCTGGGCATCCAGGTCGGCGACAGCTTGCGCTACGAGGCGGCGGGCAGCCGTTTCGAGGCGCGCGTCACCAGCCTGCGCAAGGTGGCGTGGGACAACTTCCGCGTCAATTTCTTCGTCATCGCCGCGCCCGGCATGCTGGAAAGCCTGCCCGCCAGCCGCATCACCAGCTTTTACCTGCCGCCCGCGCGCGAAAGCCTGCTCGACGACATGGTGCGGGACTTTCCCAATTTCACCGTCATCGACGTGGCGGCGGTGATGAACGAGGTGCGGCGCATCATGGGCCAGCTTGCCGGAGCGCTGGGCTTCGTCTTCCTGTTCACCTGGGCGATGGGCTTCGTGGTCCTGTTCGCCGCCATTGTTTCCACCGCCGACGAACGGGCGCGCGAAGCCGCCATCCTGCGCGCCCTCGGCGCCGGGCGCGCCACCCTGACGGGCAGCCAGTTCGCCGAATTCGCCGGCATCGGCCTGCTGGCCGGGCTGGTGGCGGCGCTGGGCGCGGCCGGGTCGGGCTGGGTGCTGAGCGTGAAGGTGTTCCAGTTGCCCTACACCCTCAATCCCTGGCTGCTGGCCGCCCCCTTGGGTGGCGCGCTGCTGGTCGGGCTGGTCGGCGTGTGGGCGTGTCGCGGTGCGCTGCGTCATCCGCCGCTGGCGGTGTTGCGGGAGTAAGATGGTCCGGGTTAGGTTCATAATCGCCGGATAGGAGGAAGCATCATGCAGCTCATGTTGATTTTTGGTATCACTTTTGCCATTGCCGCCGTCGGCTTTGCCTTGCAGAACAATTCAACGGTGGCGGTGACGCTCGCCGTCTGGCGTTTCGAAGGGTCGCTGGCGCTGGTGCTGTTGATGGCGCTTGGCCTGGGGGCATTGATTGCCGGCCTGCTTTCCTCACCTGCGGTGATTCGCGGACAGTGGGCGGCTTCGCGCCTGCGCCGCCAGGTCGCCGAACTGGAAATGAAACTGGCCGAACAGGAAAAGCGCAATCGCGAACTTGAGGCGCTGAACCCCTCTTCCCTCACCCTGGAAGCGGAAAAGCCCTACGTCGGCTTGCGGGCGCTGCTCACCGGCGAGGCCGAAGTGAACACGGACGCCGTTTCGTCGGCGCCGGATGGCGGGAACGATCAGGAAAAGGCGCGTTAGAAAATGCGCAAAACCGGCCCCGCTGCAGGAATTGCGCTATTGGTTTTCCGTTGAGGGAGGGTGCGCCATGCGTGAGCGGGTGTCGGATGCGCGGGCCGGATATTCTTCGTGACCTGATCTTCGCCGTCTGCTGCCTTGCGCTGGCAGGCATGCCTCTGCCGCTGCGGGCGCAGGAGCCGCCCGTGCCGGGGCCGCCGGTGATGCTGGTAGCGCCCGACACGGTGCGGGATTTTCTCGCCAGGCATCTCGATCTGCCCGCCCGCTTTGCCATCGTCGATTCGCGGGCAGCGCTGACCCGGCGCGCGCGCCGCGAGGTTGCCGAACTGCTGGCCACCGAGGGCTATTTTTCGCCGCGCGTCGAAGTCCACCCGGCCGCGCCTGGGGCTGAGGGCCTGGTGATCGAGGTCGAACCCGGCCCGCAGACCCGCATTGAAAGTGTCGCTCTCGAATTTTCCGGCCATCTGGCGGGGGAGGGGGGCGCAGAAACGGCCAGACGCGCGGCCCTGCGTGCGGCTTGGCCGCTCCAGGCCGGCGCTCCATTCCGTTCGCCGGTCTGGGAGGAAGCCAAGGCCGCCCTGCTGGCCGGCGCGGTCGAGACCGATTACGCGGGGGCGCGCATTGCCGCCAGCCGCGCTGCGGTCGATCCGGCGCGCGCGGCGGCACGGCTTACGGTGATGCTCGATGCCGGGGAGCCCTACCGCTTCGGCGCGCTCACCATCCAGGGGCTGAAGCGTTACGACGAGGCGCTGGTTCGGCGCCTGGCGCCGTTCGCGGCGGGCGAACCCTATCGCCGCGACCAATTGCTGGCTTTCCAGTCCCGTTTGCAGAATACGCCGTGGTTCCACTCGGTGCTGGTCGGCGCCGACCCCGCCGCCGCCGTCAACAACGAGATACCGGTAGAGGTGGCGCTTGCCGAGACGCCTTCCCGCCGCCTCGGCTTCGGCGCCGGTTACAGCACCAACAGCGGCGCGCGCGGCGAGGTCAACTACCACGACCACGATTTTCTCGGGCGCGCCTGGGATTTCGGCAGCGGCCTGCGTCTGGAGGAAATGCGCCAGACCCTGTTCGCCGACCTGGGGCTGCTGCCCGACGAGCGCGGCTACCGCCTTTCCTTCGGCGGTCGGCTGGAGAGCAGCGACATCCAGGGGCTTGCCAGCACCCGCCAACAGTTGGGCATCGCCCGCAGTCGCGCCAGCGAACACATCGAGACGCGCTTGAGTCTCGAATGGCAGCGCGAAAACCGCCGCCCCAGCGGTGCCGCCGCCGGGACCGACCACGCCCTGACCACCGATTGGCGCTGGATCCGTCGCAATGTGGACGATACCTTGAACCCGCGGCGCGGCAATCTCGTCGAATTTCGCCTGGGCGGCGCGTCAAAACACCTTCTTTCCAGCCGCGATTTCGTCCGCACCCATTTGCGCGCCCAGCACTGGTGGCCGCTTGGCCGTTACGACACGCTCTCCTTGCGCGGCGAGGCGGGCACCACCGTCGCCGGTTCGCGCTTCGGTATTCCCGAAAATTACCTGTTCCGCGCCGGTGGCGCGCAGTCGGTGCGGGGCTATGCCTACCACAGCCTCGGCGTGCGCGAGGGTTCGGCCACCGTCGGCGGGCGCGCGCTGCTAACCGGCAGCCTCGAATATACCCACTGGTTCGACAGGGATTGGGGAGCCGCCCTCTTCGTCGATGCGGGGAATGCCGCCGACCACTGGCGCGGCATGAAACCGCTGTTCGGCAGCGGTGTCGGCGCCCGCTGGCGCAGCCCGGCCGGGCCGCTCGCGCTCGACGTTGCGCGTGGCCTCGAAAGCGGGCGCTGGCACCTGCATTTTTCGATCATGGTGGCCTTCTGATGGCGCGGCACGGGCCCGTTTTCCGGCGCTGGCTGCGGGCGGCGGGGTTTTTTTCCGTTGTCTGCGCCATCCTGTTCGGCGCGCTGGCCTGGCTGCTGTTCAGCGAAGGCGGGCTTGCCTGGGCGGCCGCCGCCATCGAGCGTGCCAGCGCCGGGCAATGGCGCATCGAGGATGCGCGCGGACGGCTGGCGGGCCCCATGTCGGCGCGTGCCCTGCACATCGAGAGCGCAGATGCGCGTTACACCGTCCACGATCTCCGTCTTGCCTGGAACCCGGCGGCGTTGATGGAAGGCCGTCTGGCGGTCGATTCGCTGTCCGCAGCGCGCCTTGAGATGCGCTTGCCGCCCGATGACGCGCCGCCGCTATTGCCCGCACATTTGCGCCTGCCGCTGGCCGTGAACGTGAAAGCGCTGGAGATCGGCGTGCTGGAAAGGCGCGATACGGCGGGTGGAGCCGTGCGGGTGCTGGCTCGCGACGTGCGCGCCGCGCTTTCCAGCGATGGGGAACGGCACCGCGTCGACGCCCTGTCCGCCCGCCTCGACGTCGGCGAACTGACGGCGCAGGCGTCGCTCGGCGCCGCATCGCCCTTCGCCCTGGACGCAGCGGTGCAGCTGCGCGGCGCCGGGACACCGGCAATGCGTGTAAGCGTGCGTGCCGCCGGGACGCTGGAGGACCTGGCTGCCGACTTCGAAGGTCGGGGGGAAGGTTTCAGTGCCGCAGGCCGCGCACGTCTGCGGCCCCTCGCCGGGCAGCCGCTCGCCGCGCTGCGCCTCGTGGTGCGCGGGCTAGATCCCCGCGCCTTCGCCTTGCGGGCGCCCCACGCGCAACTGGCGCTGGATGCCGATTTGACGGAAAAGGACGGCACGCTGGCAGGCCAACTGCGCCTCGACAACGGCGCCCCGCAGCCGTTTGACCGGGGCGGCCTGCCGTTCTCCCGTATCGAGGCACGCCTGGCGCTACGCCTGGGCGAGGCATTGCGCACCCTGCGCCTGGATGCGCTGACGCTATCTGCGGGCGCCTCCGGCGGCACGCTTTCCGGGAACATCGCGCTGGCGTGGCCGGAAGGCGCCGCCTGGCCGCAGGCACAGGCCGACCTGCGGGTGGCGCGCTTCGATCCCGCCGCCCTGTATTCCGTATTGCGCAGCGCGCGGCTTGATGGCCGCGTGGCGCTATCCGGCGACGCGGCGGTGCAGAATGCCGTGCTGGCGCTCAGCGACGGCGTGCAGCGTCTGGATGCGGAAATTGTCCGGCGCGGGGAAACGCTGGATTTTTCCCGCCTGCTGCTGGTGCGCGGCGCCGCCGAATTGTCCGGCAGCGGCCAGGTGCAACTCGACGCGCCCCGCGCCTGGCGTTTCGACGGGCGGCTGCGGCACTTCGACCTCGCCGCGTTCGCCAAGGCGCCGCGTTCCGACCTCAATGCCGAAATCGCGGGCAGCGGGCGTCTCGCGCCGCAATACGACGGCAGGCTGCGTTTTCTTTTTGCGAAAAGCCGCTTTGCCGGCGAAGCGCTTGACGGCAGCGGCGATCTGGCATTCAGCGCGCTTGATGAAGCGGCGGGATTGCTTGCCGCGCAGGGAGCGGCTCGCGTGCGGGGAAGCGTGGATTTGCGGCTGGGCGACAGCCGTTTGAAGCTGACGGGCGGCTGGGGCGGCAAGGAAGAACGGCTGCAAGTGGAACTCAAGGCTCCGGCCCTGGCGCGGCACGAGCTGGGGCTGCGCGGCGCGCTGGAACTTTCCGCCACCCTGTCCGGCGGGGCCGCCCGCCCGGACATCTTGTTGTCCGCCAGCGCGCGCGGCTTGGGGCTGCCAGGCCACGCCGTCGAACGTTTCGACGTGCAGGGGCGCTTGCAGGGCGAGGCGCTGGAACTCGATGTGACGGCGGAAGGCTATCGCCAGGAAGGCAACGCCCGCCTGGCGCGCCTGCACCTCACGGTGGCGGGCACGCGCGAACGCAACCGGGTGCATGCCGAAGCCCGTCTCGATGCCGCGCGCAGCGTGACGCTGGCGGCGGCGGGCGCGCTACGTGCGGCACCGGAGGACTGGCGCGACACGGCCTGGCAAGGGGAAATCGAAACCCTGGCCGTTTCCGGTGCGCTGCCGCTCCACCTGAGCGCACCGGCGCGCGTGGAAGCGAGCCGCCAACGGATTTCGCTCGGCGAGGCCCAGGTCGCCTTCGCCGATGGCCGCATCATGCTGGCGGAAAGCACCTGGACGCCGCAGCGCTGGTCCAGCCGCGGCCGTTTCAGCGGCATTGCGCTACGCCCCGGCGGCTTGGGCGGCGGGGACGGCGAAACGCCTTTGTTGCGCATGGGCGGCGAGTGGTCGCTCGCCGGTGCCGGGCATCTCGACGGCTGGCTGCGCGCTGCCCGCGAGTCGGGCGACTGGGTGCTGCCCGGCGATTTGCCGCGCCCGCTGGGCCTGGATGATTTGCGGCTGGAGGCGAAAAGCGCAGGCGGGCGCCTGCGCGCCGAGCTTGCCGCCAACGGCGCGCGCATCGGGCGCTGGCAGGCCAGCGCCACGCTGCCGCTCGCTCGCGGCCCCTCCGGCTGGGGGGTGGCGCCGCACGCCGCGCTGGAGGGGCAGGTGCGGGCCGTGGTGCCGGATATTGCCTGGGCCGGTCCGGCCATCGACGGCAACCTGACCAGCGCCGGAACCCTCGAAATCGATGCCCAACTGGCGGGTACCCTGGAGGCCCCGTGGATGCGCGGCCACATTCTGGGCAGCGGGCTGGCCGTCGGCTTTATCGACCAGAACGTCAACCTGCGCGACGGCGTGCTCAAGCTGCGCTTCGAGCGGGAAATTCTCCATATCGAGCGGCTGGAGTTCAGCGCCAGCCACGATCTGCCCGCCCGTTCCGCCCGTGCGGCGGGGTTTTCGGCGAAGGGCGAAGCGGGGCGGATCGCCGTCAGCGGCACGCTCGATCTCCAGCGCCGCCGCGCCAGCCTGATTGCCGCGCTCACGCGCCTGCCGCTGGTTCAACGACCGGAGCGCTGGATAGTGGCTTCCGGCAGCGGGCGCCTGGATTATGCCGGCGAGCGCCTGAAATTCGGCGCCGATCTGCGTGCCGATGCCGGCTTCATCGCCCAAGCGGCCTCCGGCTACCCGCAACTCGCCGATGACGTGGTAATTGTCGGGCGCGAGAAGCCCGCGCAGCATGGCCCGCGTATCGAAAGCGACATCAGCCTCGACCTCGGCGAGCACTTCCATCTGCGCGCCGCAGGGCTCAGCGCACGGCTCTCCGGCCGCTTGCGGGTGCGCGGCAACGGTAGCGGACCGCTTTCCGCCACCGGCAGCATCGCTGCCCAGGATGCCTGGTTCGAAGCCTACGGCCAGCGCCTGACGGTGGAACGCGGTATCGTCAATTTCCAGGGGCCGCTCGATGATCCGGGGCTGAACGTGCAGGCATTGCGCAAGGGCGGCGCGGTCGAGGCCGGCGTCGCCGTCACCGGCACGGCGCAACATCCGGTAGTGCGCCTGATCTCGACCCCGCCCGTCCCGGATGCGGAAAAGCTCTCGTGGATCGTGCTGGGGCGCGCGCCGGATTCAGGGGGCGCCGACGCCTCGCTGCTCTTCGCCGCCGCCAGCGCCATCCTCGGCGGTCAGGGGGAAGGCGTCACCCAGAAGATCGCGCAAACCCTCGGGGTCGATGAACTATCGCTGCGCCAGGGAAAGGGCGGCGACCCGCTCACCAGCCAGATACTGACCATGGGCAAACGCCTTTCCGCGCGCGCCTTTCTCAGCTACGAACAGGGCTTGATGGCATCGGCCGGCGTCATGAAACTCACCGTCACGCTGACGCCGCGAATTTCCATTGTCACCCGCGCCGGCGGCGATAATGCCGTTGACGTGTTCTACAACTTCACCTTCGACTGAAATCGGAGAAAACAAGCCCCGGTGGTGGCGGATTGCGGCGCAAGATAATATAATGCGCGCCTTGGCCGACATAGCTCAGTTGGTAGAGCAGTTGATTTGTAATCATCAGGTCCCGCGTTCGATTCGTGGTGTCGGCACCAAAAAACAAAGGGTTAGGCGAAAGTCTAACCCTTTTTCAATTGCGCTCGGCTTTGCAGAAAAAAGGAATATATCGGTCATGAAATGCGGAATCGTCGGATTGCCCAATGTCGGCAAGTCCACCCTGTTCAACGCCATTACCCGCGCCGGCATCGCCGCCGAAAATTATCCCTTCTGCACCATCGAGCCCAATGTCGGCATCGTCGAAGTGCCCGACCCGCGCCTCGACGCGCTGGCGGAAATCGTCAAGCCGCAGAAGGTGCAGCACGCGGTGGTCGAGTTCGTCGACATCGCCGGGCTGGTGGCGGGCGCCTCCAAGGGCGAAGGGCTGGGCAACAAGTTCCTCGCCAACATCCGCGAAACCGACGCCATCGCCCACGTGGTGCGTTGCTTCGCCGACGACAACGTGGTGCACGTGGCGGGCAAGGTCGATCCCATTTCCGACATCGAAGTCATCAACACCGAGCTGGCGCTGGCCGACCTGGAAACCGTCGAAAAGGCGCTGGCGCGTTCCAGCAAACAGGCCAAATCCGGCGGCGACAAGGAAGCGGCCCTGCTGGTGACCTTGCTGGAAAAAGTCCGCACCCAGCTCGACGCGTGCCAGCCGGTGCGCGCCCTGAATCTGAGCGCCGATGAGCGCCTGTTGCTCAAGCCGCTGTGCCTGATGACCGCCAAGCCCGCGATGTATCTGGCCAACGTCGACGAGGGCGGTTTCGACAACAACCCCCTGTTGGCCCAGGTGGAAGCATTCGCCCAGCGCGAAAACGCCCCCGTGGTGGCCATCTGCGCCGCGCTGGAAGGCGAGATTGCCGACCTCGAAGACGAAGACAAAAAAGCTTTTCTCGCCGACATGGGATTGGACGAACCCGGCCTGAATCGCGTCATTCGCGCCACCTACAAACTGCTCGGCCTGCAAACCTACTTCACCGCCGGCGTCAAGGAAGTGCGCGCCTGGACCATCCACATCGGCGACACCGCCCCGCAAGCCGCCGGTGTTATCCACACCGATTTCGAGCGCGGCTTCATCCGCGCCCAGACCATCGCCTATGAGGATTTCATCGCCTGCAAGGGCGAACAGGGCGCCAAGGAAGCCGGAAAAATGCGCTCCGAAGGCAAGGAATACGTGGTGCATGACGGAGACGTGCTGAATTTCCTGTTTAACGTCTGAATCTTTGTCCAGCGGGGGGCATTCCAGTAGAGTAGCGGCCTTGGCAGATTGTCTCTGGAACCATCGCCCCCCCATGTTCGAACAAGCCTTCAGGAATATCACGGAATGTCACCGGCTGAATCGAACGAATTGACCGAATCGCGCGATTCTCCTATAGTGGAATTGTCGTTCTTTGAGGTCGAATCCAAGCCATGCAAACTTATACAGCCAATGAAGCCAAGACCCGTTTTGGCGAGTTTCTGGACCGTGTTCAGCGTGAGCCGGTGCGCGTAATGCGCCATGACCGCGTGGTGGGCGTCATGGTCAGTGCCGAAGACTATGAAGCGATGCGTGCGTTTTACGCCGACCGTTTGCGCAAAACCATGGATGAAACGGCACAGATGGCTGAGCGCGCCGGTTTGACGCCGGAAATACTTGACGCGTTGCTGGCGGACGAAAGCTGAGAGATCGGTGAACGTCAGCCAGTTCAAGGTAGTTATTGACACCAATGTCTGGATCAGCGGCGTGCTGGCCAGAATCGGCAGTCCGGCACTGTTGACGCGCAAGGTCGTGCAAGACGGGCTGGCTGTTTTTACAGCCCAGACCTTTGCTGAGTTGAAAGACCGCTTGTGGCGGCCCAAGTTTGACCGTTACATCACGATAGAACAGCGAAAAAAATTGCTGGGTGACATTGAATCCAGCGCCCTCTGGGTTGAGGTTCCGCCTGCAATATCAGCCGCCAAATTCAGCCGCGATCCGGCAGACGACATGTTTGTCCACGCGGCGCTAACAGCCCAATCACCTTGGCTTGTCACCGGCGACAACGATTTGCTGTGCTTGCATCCCTTGGGCGATTTGCAAATATTGTCCCCCCGTGCGGCACTTGAAGAATTAGGCCTTTGACCCGGAAACCGCCATGAACGAGGCCAAAAACATCCAAGCATAAAAGCGCATGATTGCACCGTATTCTGAAGAAATTAATTCTACTTTGTCAGATTGCCTTGTAACGTTTTTGGCTCCCTCCCCCAACGGGGGAGGGTTGGGGTGGGGGCGTTAAATCAAGCGGTTGAATGATTTGCTCGCCCCCATCCTGTCCTTCCCCCGCGGGGGGAAGGGACGTTCTAACGCCACTTGTCTTGAAATCTGACAAAGTAGAATTCACTCAGTGAAGAATCCGGCAACAATGCTGGGTAAGGGCAAACATTATTGCCCGTCCGCAGGCGGCTGACGCGGCTTTTCGTCAACGTGCGGCAATTCCAGGTGCAGCGCCGCCTTGGCCAGCAGGTGGGCGGATACCGGCGCGGTGATGAATAGAAACAGGGTGACCAGCACCTCATGCAGGCTGATGCCTTCGCCCCGGCTGCTGAAATACAGCGAGGAGGCGACCAGCAGGCAGCCCACCCCCAGGGTGGTGGCCTTGGTGGGGCCGTGCAGCCGGGTGTAGAAATCGCGCAGGCGCACCAGCCCCAGGGAGCCGATGAAGGTGAAAACGGCGCCGGCCAGGATCAGAAAAGACAACAGGATGTCCAGCAAGTCACTCTCCTATTCGATAATGTCGCCGCGCAGCAGATATTTGCATAGCGCCACCGTGCCGACAAAGCCCATCAGGGCGATCAGCAGCACCGCCTCGAAATAAAGGGCGCTGCCCAGGTGAATGCCGAGCAGGACCAGCAGGGCGATGGTGTTGATGTACAGGGTGTCGAGCGCCAGGATGCGGTCCGGCGCGCTGGGGCCGCGCAGCAGGCGCCAGAAGCTCAGTGCCGCAGCGGCGCTGACCAGGGCGAAGGCGATGGGAATAACCATGCTCATCATGATTCAAACACCTCCTTCAGGGGGGCTTCATAGCGCGCCTTGAGGGTGGCGCGCACGGCGTCCGGGTCGGGCGCATCCAGCGCGTGTACCAGCAGGGTGCGCCGGTCCGGGGAAAGTTGCGCCGAGACGGTGCCCGGCGTCAGGCAGATTGTGTTGGCCAGCAGGCTGATGGCCAGTTCGCTCTCCAGTTCCAGCGGCAATTCGATGAAGGCCGGTTGCAGGCGTCCGGGGTGTCCCAGAATACGCCGCGCCACGGTCAGGTTGGCGAGGACGATGTCGGCGAGAACCACGCCCGTGAAACGCAGCAACACCCAGGGTTTGCGGATGCGCACCGATTCCGGCCAGAAGCGCAGGGTGAACAGCGGGATCAGCCAGCCCAGCACGGCGCCCAGAATAAGCTGTCCGGGGGCCAGGCTGTTGTTGAGCAGCAGCCAGGTGGCCGTCAGGGCGGCGCTGAGCAGGGGGTGGGGCAGCAGGGAGCGGGATGGCAGGCTCATGGCTGTTTTCCCAGGACGGCATCGATGTAGTGCTGGGGGTGCAGCAATTGCTCGGCAATGGCGCCGGTCAGCGCGTGGAGCGGCCCTGCCGCGCCGGTCAGGGCCAGGGTCAGGAGCAGCAGGCCGAAAACGGGCAGCAGCGAGGTCTGGGGGGCGGGCACCACCGGCAGCGTGGCATCCGGGTCCGGCGGCAGGGTGTGATAGAACAGCAGGCTGCCGGAGCGCGCCAGGGCAATCAGCGCAAATAATCCGCCGCTCAGCACCGTTGCCATGATCCAGCCCCAGGCCGGGTGGTCCAGCGCCGCCTTCAGCAGCAGAAATTTGCCGATGAAGCCGGACAGGGGCGGCAACCCCGCCAGCAGCACGGCCGTCACGAAAAACAGGCCGCCCAGCAAGGGCGCCCCGGCCATGACCGGCCCCGCCTCGAAGCGGTCGGCGAGTTCGCCCCGGCCTTGCGCGATGCGGTCGGCAAGCAGAAACAGGGCGGCAGCGGCAAAGGTGGAGTGGGGTAGGTAATACAGGCCGGCGGCGATACCGGCGGCGCTGCCCAGGGAAAAGGCGGCCAGCAGCGACCCGACCGAGGCCAGCACCAGGTAGGCCGCCTGTTCGCGCAGGGTGCGCGCCGCCAGGACGCCAAGCAGGGCGACGGCCAGCGTCGCCAGGGACAGGGGCAGCAGCCAGGGTTCGATCAGCCGGCTCATGTCACCGGCTGCGGCACCGAAAAACAGGGTGCTCGCGCGCAGGATGGCGTAGGCGCCGACCTTGGTCATGATGGCAAATAGCGCTGCCGCCGGCGCGCTGGTGCCCGCATAGGCGGCGGGCAGCCAGAGATGGAAGGGCAGCAGGGCAGCCTTGAGGGCAAATACCGCAAACAGCAGCAGTCCGGCGGCGCGCGCCGGCCCCAGGTCTTCCGGCGAAACCCGCGCCAGTTTGAGCGCCAGATCGGCCATGTTCAGGGTGCCGAAAAGGCCGTACAGGGTTCCCACGGCAATCAGGAATAGTGCCGATCCGGCCAGGTTGATGACCACGTAATGCAGGCCGGCCTTGGTGCGCCGCCGTCCGCCGCCATGCAGCATCAGGCCGTAGGAAGCCAGCAGCAATATTTCGAAGAAGACGAACAGGTTGAACAGGTCGCCGGTGAGAAAGGCGCCGTACAGGCCGAACAACTGCATCTGAAAGAGCACGTGAAAATGCCGCCCGCCGATGTCGATGCCCCGGCAGGCATAAAGCAGGGGGAACAGGGCGAGCAGGGCAGTGACCAGCAGCATCCAGGCGGCGAGGCGGTCGGCGACCAGGACGATGCCGAAAGGCGCCGGCCAGTCGCCCAGGGCGTAGGTCAGGATCGCGCCGCCGTTCACCGCATGGAGCAATGCCGCCGCCAGGGCGATTTGGCCCAGCACGGCGGCCAGGCTGAGCGCGCGCCGCCAGCGGATGCCGCCGTGCCGCGCGAGCAGCAGCAGGATGCCGGCCAGCAGCGGCAACAGGAGCGGCGCGATGACCAGGTGGTTCATGAATTTTCCTCGCCGTCGACGTGGTCGTTACCCAGTTCCGCGCGCGCTTTCAGCGCCAGCATGATGACGAAGGCGGTCATGGCAAAACCGATGACGATGGCCGTCAGCACCAGCGCCTGAGGCACCGGGTCGGCATAGCCCGGCAGGCCGCTGCCGATGACCGGCGGCTGGCCGATAAGCAGGCGCCCCATGGCGAACAGGAACAGGTTGACGGCATACGACAGCAGGGTCAGGCCGAGCACTACCGGGAAGGTGCGTCCGCGCAAGCTGAGATAGACCCCGCAAGCGGTAAGGGTGCCGATCAGCAACGCCATCAGGGCTTCCATGAGCGCCCCTTTCCGTCATGGCGGCCACCCGGCACGGGGCAGGCTTGCGGGCCGTGGCTGGCGTCATGCATGAGTCCCAGGTGGATAAGGATCAGCAGGGTGGCGCCAACCACCACCAGATAGACCCCCAGGTCGAAGGCCATGGCCGAGGCCAACTCGAAATCGCCCACCAGCGGCCAATGGAAATGGCCGAACGTGGAGGTCAGGAAAGGGTAGCCGAAAGCCAGGCTGCCCAGCCCGGTCAGCGCGGCGAGCGCCAGGCCCGCACCGATGGTCGGGTGCAGGTTCATCGGCAGGCGCGCATGGGTCCATGCCACGCCGTTGGCCAGATACTGCATGATCAGCGCCACGGCGGTGACCAGTCCGGCGATGAAACCGCCGCCCGGCAGATTGTGGCCGCGCAGCAGGATGAAGATCGATACCAGCAGCGCCAGGGGCAGCAGCAAACGGGTTAGCGATGCCATGATGAGCGGGTGCATGTCCGGGTCCCAACTGCGCCCGCGCTCATCGCAGCCTCGCCCGTCGAGGCGCAGTTTTTCCAGCATGGCGTAAATCGCCAGAGCGGCCAGCGCCAGCACGGTGATCTCGCCCAGGGTGTCGAAACCGCGGAAATCCACCAGGATGACGTTGACCACGTTGTGTCCGCCACCGCCGGAAACGCTGTTGTCGATGAAATAAGCGGCAATGCCGTCGGCCGGGGAACGGGTCAACACCGCCCAGGCCAGGCTTCCCGTGCCGAGGCCGGCCAGCAGCGCCAGCAGGCCATCGCGGGCGCGCCGTGCCGGGGAGGATTCCTGCGGGGTGCGCTGGGGCAGGAAATACAGCGCCAGCAACAGCAACACTACCGTGACGATCTCGACGGAAAGCTGGGTCAGCGCCAGGTCCGGCGCGGAAAATTTGACGAACGCCAGCGAGACCACCAGCCCCACCGCGCCGATCAGCACCAGCGCGACGAAGCGTTGCCGGTGCAGCAGCAGCGTGGCGAGGGTCGCGGCAGCCATGGCCAGCGCCGCCAGCAGGCTGACGCCATCGACGGGCAGCAGCGCGCGCGCGCCCGTCAGGGGGCTGTCCGCAGAGTGCCAGCCGGTCGTGCCCAGCACCAGGGCGGAGAGGAAGAACAGCGCCAGCAGGCGTTGCAGCGAGCCGCTGTCGAGGCGCCGGGTGACGCCTTGCGCGAGGGCAAACAGGCCTTCCAGCAGCGCATGGTAGATGCGGCGGGCATCGATGCGGTTTCCCAGGCGCGCGTGCAGCGCGAAAACCGGCTGGCGTCCGGCATACAGCAATCCGCCTCCCAGCAAGGCGATGACGCTCATCCATAGCGCCGGGCTGAAGCCGTGCCAGATAGCCAGGTCGTATTCCGGCAGCGGGGCTTGCAGCACGCTGGCCGCAGCCATGGCCAGGATGGGGTCCACGGTCAGCGCGGGCAGGATGCCCACCAGCAGGCACAAGGTCACCAGGATTTCCACCGGCACTTTCATCCAGCGCGGCGGTTCATGGGGCGTGCGCGGCAGGTCGATGGGGTCGCCGTTGAAAAAAACATCGTGGATGAAGCGCAGGGAATAGGCCACGGCGAAGATGCCGGCCACGGTCACCGCCACCTGCAGCAGCCAGCCGAAGGGCATGCGGCTGGCGATGCTGGCGGCCTCGGCGAAGAACATCTCCTTGGACAGAAAGCCGTTGAACAGCGGCACGCCCGCCATGGCCGCCGCCGCCACCATCGCCAGCGTGGCGGTATAGGGCATGAATTTCCACAGGCCGTTGATGCGGCGCATGTCGCGGGTGCCGGTTTCGTGGTCGATAATGCCTGCGGCCATGAACAGCGAGGCTTTGAAAATGGCGTGGTTGATGATGTGAAACACGCCCGCCACCGCCGCCAGAGGGGTGCCGATGCCGAACAATACGGTAATCAGGCCCAGGTGGCTGAGGGTGGAATAGGCCAGCAGTCCCTTCAGATCATGCTTGAACAAGGCGGCAAAGGCACCGAGCAGCAGGGTAGCCATGCCGATGCCGCCCACCAGGTGCGACCATTCCCAGGTGCCGGACAGCGCCGGAAACAGGCGCGCCAGCAGGAATACCCCGGCCTTGACCATGGTGGCGGAATGCAGGTAGGCCGAGACCGGCGTCGGCGCGGCCATGGCGTGGGGCAGCCAGAAATGAAAGGGAAACTGCGCTGACTTGGTGAATGCGCCCAGCAGGACCAATATCAGGGTCGGCACATACAGGGGGTGAGCGCGGATCAGGTCGCCGGAAGCCAGAATCACCGAAAGCTCGTAGCTGCCGGTGATCTTGCCCAGCAGCAGGATGCCTCCCAGCAGCGCCAGCCCGCCCGCGCCGGTGACGGCTAGCGCCATGCGGGCGCCGTGGCGCGCTTCTTCCCGCCCGTGCCAGTAGCTGATGAGCAGGAAGGAACTCAGGCTGGTCAGTTCCCAGAAAACCAGCAACAGGATCAGATTTTCCGACAGCACCACGCCCAGCATCGAACCCATGAACAGCAGCAGGTAGGCATACAGGCGCCCCAGGCTGTCGCGTTCGGAGAGGTAGTAGCGGGCATAGAGGATGACCAGCAGGCCGATGCCCAGAATCAGCCCGGCGAACAGCAGGCCCAGGCCGTCGAGGCGGAATGCCAGATCCAGCCCGGCGTCCGGCATCCAGGCCGTCCGCTGCACCAATGTCGCGCCGGACAGGGCCGCCGCTGACGCTCCGGCCAGCAGGGCAGCGGCAAGCAGCGTGATCAGGGCGGCGCTCCAGGCGGCGGCGCAACGCCCGAAACGGCGGATCCAGGCGACCAGCGCCGCGCCCATGAAGGGGGTGAGAACAGCAAGGAACAGAGTCATGAATGCATTATTTTGGCGAGCTCGCCCTGCTTATGAAAGCGTTGAACCCGGATTGTTCCCGGAACAGCGGGAACCCCCGCATGAAGTGTCCGGCATTGGCCGTCACATGTTCGCCAGTTCCGGCGAGATGAAGCGGAAGGGGTCGATGTTCCATTTTTCCGGCGCTTCGTGTCCCACCACCTTGTCCATTTTCACGCGCGGACGTGACAAATCGATGTCTTCCGGGGTCATGAAACAATTGTGCTTGAGGTCGTAGACGACGCGCACCATCGGCTGGGTCAGGCTCTTGGTCTGGCGGATGACGATGGCGAGCTTGTTGCTCTCCAGGCGCGCCAGGGTGCCGACCGGGAAAATGCCGATGGTTTTGATGAATTGTTGCACCAGTTCCTTGTGGAACAGCTTGCCCGCGCCCTCGAACAACTGGCGGATCACCAGGCAGGGGTCGGCGGCGGCGCCGTAGGCGCGGATCGAGATGCAGGCGTCGTAGACATCGACGATGGAGGCCATCTGGCCGAACAGGGAAATGCCGTGTTCCTTCAATTGGCTGGGATAGCCGGTGCCGTCCAGCCGCTCGTGGTGTTCCATCACCACCGCCAGCGCTTTTTCCGGGAAGCCCTCGATGTTTTTCACGAATTCGCCGCCCCAGGCGGGATGGCGGCGGACGATTTCCAGTTCTTCAGCCGTCAGCTTTTCCGGTTTTTCCAGAATGTGTTCGGGGATGCGCAGCTTGCCGATGTCGTGGAACAGGCCGCCCAGCCCCAGGTCGAGCACCGCGATCTTGTCCATCTCCAGCGTCTGGGCAAAGGCCATCATCAGCGCGCAATGGCTCACTGAATGCTCGATGGCGTAACCGCCCTTTTTCTTCTTGCGGCATACCGTGACGATGGCGTCGCGGTTCTCGCTGACCGACTTGTGGATTTCCACGATCAAGGGGCGTAGCGGTGCGAGGCTGATTTTCTTGCCGGCGCGCAGGGCAGTATTGGCGTTTTCCAGTTCTGCGTGGGCTTTCGCCAGCAGCATGCGCGCATCGTACAATTCGTCGGCCAGCGATTTTGCGGGGCCGTTTTGCGCGTTTCTCAGGCGCGCCAGTTCGGCGATGGCCTGGTTGGCCTTGCGGCGTTCCTCGTCCTCGTCGAAATGATCGAGGCCCTTTTCCGGGTTGATATAGAGTTCCTGGACGCCGAGCGCGGCAAGGCGGTCGATCTCGTTGCGGCTGATGACCAGAAAGTTGCGCGTTTCTCCGATACGCTCGCGTTCCTTCATCCCGCAAATGATTTCATCGACATACATGCCGGGAATCAGGTCCTTGATCTTGACGAGCTTAGTGGTCATCCTGCTGATTTATCCCCCTGTGGTATTGCGATGATTATCCCAGATATTCCGTGCGCCGTGAAAATGAGGTAAGTTGCCAATAGTTCCGTAGGAAAATCGTGAGCAGCCGCAAAACCATGTTTCCTTAGTTATTTATTGGGCGGTTTCCTGAGGGCATCGGTACTACCGTGAATGATATGGTGTCGTTCTTTCTTGCGAGCATCAAGGAATTCGCCGATTAAATTAGGCAAAATGCTGTGCCATTGTAACTTATTGAAGGTTCAGCTATAAATCTCTGTGCGGAGGCGGGTCGTGGATGGCAATAAGAAAGATAAAGAGGAAAACCAAAAGTCATCAAGTTTTGGACTGGTTATAGCTTTTGAAATTCTGATGCTTCTTCTGATCATCGTGTTTAGCTTATTTAAAAAATAGCCACGATCTTACGCCTCCTCACTAGAGAACTATTCGTTAGATGGCGCTCCATTTCCTTTCATGTCATTTGGGTTCGCATGCTCGCTATTGTTAAAACCCTATGTATAAGTTAATCACTTAAAAACCTTATGGCTCCAATAGATGTTCGCCGAGTAATTTCTTCGTAACAATATGAAATTAAATAAAAACAGGCCGCATTTTCAGCCGGAGCCATATTATGGACGAGTAGAAAACTATTTCATTGATCTTGTAAAGGATTCCGCAGCTTGTAAGGGTGGTGCGTAATGAGAAGAAGATGTCCTGTATGTAAAGAATATTTAGATCTTTCGGCTATCGTTCTTCCTGGCATTCGTGGTAAGAACAACAGGGTAATTTGCAGAAAATGTGGGTCTATACTTTCAAAGCCAATGGGTAAATATAGTTGGATAGGAATGCTTGGACTTCCCTTTGGGCTTTTTCTTGGCGATATTGAAAAATTCTTAGGTTTATCATGTGGAATTGGCTGTGCCGCCATATCAGTCATATTGCTGATTACATTATTTTTGGTTGGTTATTACTATCTCATCCCCTTAAGCAAGCAAAACCAACCACAGAGATAGAATGTGCCACCCCCTCCCCCCGGAAATCCTCGCCCGCCACCAGGCCGCCGTCGCCGACTTCAAAGCCAAACAGGTGGTATGGCTAGAGGGGGCAGGTCAGGCTCAAGATATGGAGCGCAAGGTGCCACCATCTGCGAAAGCTCTGCAATGGCGCGATATTCGCAATGTCTTCGGAACGGCATAAATGGCATTTCAACCCCCTTGGCCGGAGTGGAAACCCCAATATGAGTAATCTTAGAAACGAAATTCGTGTGCGTTATGATGAAAAGCAAGAGCGAATTGAAATCTACGATTCGAGTGGCGTAGAAGGACATCACGGAATGCTCTTATTGCAATTTGAATTGAACACGCTAAAACCCATGGGGGTAAGTGGCGCGGGGCAATGGATTGGTGAACCGATTTTGTTCTTGTTGTCAGGGACAAAAAATGCATTCTTTGGATCAGATGCCCAGATTGAAGAACAATTGGCTAAAGATATTGACGACCTTATTCAATCAAATGAAATTATTGCGCAGGAAGATAATGCTTCCCCAGAAATACAGTTTGAGTTGGCACAACTCTATCTTTCTCGCGCACGAAAAATGAAGTCCGTATCCGACATAAACAAGGCCGATGAATGGCTGAGGAAAGCTGCGTCCCAAAACCACAAAAAGTCTATTGATTTTATAACTGACTCATGGGATTTAGTTAAGTCCGCCATTACGCACTATATTTCGGTGCAGCAAACGGATGAGCTTCCCCCGGAACTTCGTCTTCCAAGGGTGACGTAAAATATCACTCACAATGGAAAGGAAGGCGATGAAGATACCGAAGCAGGAATACACCACCGAGTTCAAGGAACTGGCGGTCAAGCGAGTGAAGGGAGGGTTGACGGTTGGTGCGGCAGCCAAGGAGTTGGGGCTGGTCGAACAGACGTTGCGCAACTGGGTCAAGGCAGAGAAATCCGGCAAACTCAACGGGGCGGGAGCCAAGCCGGTCACGCCGGAGCAGGTGGAGCTGTCCCGGCTACGGGCAGAGAATATACGGCTCAAGCAGGAGTGCGCGATTCTAAAAAAAGCGACGGCGTACTTCGCGAAAGATGCACTGTGAAGTACGCCTGGATTGATGCGCAACACGAGTTTGAACTCTCCCGAATGTGTTCCGTGCTGGATGTCAGCGTTAGCGGCTACCGTGCCTGGAAGCGTGGCGGCACACCTGAGCGCAAGCGCCTGACCGATGCTCAAATGCTGGCGCTGATTCGGGCTGTCCACGCCGAATTCAAGGGTGCCTACGGCAGCCCGCGGATGGTGCGGGAACTGCGGTTGCGTGGATTCTCGGCGAGCAAGGAACGGGTGGAACGGCTGATGCGGGAAAACGGTATCCATGCCCGCCACAAGCGGCGCTACAAGGTGACCACGGACTCGAAGCACGGCTTGCCGGTCGCGCCGAACCTGCTTGACCGGAACTTCGCGCCCACGACGCCCAATCAGGTCTGGACTTCTTGCAAGTATGCTTTCCAAAGGTGGTCCGGTTGGCGCCGCAGTCGGGTATGCCTCTGTAGCCATAGCGGGCGTATTGGCTACTTCTTCCGCACAAGCTGGCAGCAAGGATCGCGAGTGCAAAACGGAGTGTTCAAAAGCAACCAAGGATCAATTGAAAATGGCAGGGTTAGATGGTATTGAAGAGGAATTTAAAGTGGATTGGACAGGGGGACCATCAAGCCTTTTTGATATTTGCGCATGCAAAGACGGGGCGATTGTGATTGCCGAGGTTGGTACCTGTGGCCGCACCAAAAACTTTATATCAACCGGAGTCACATGGAAGTAAGTTATTAAATTACACCTTGTTACGAAATTGGGGGGCTTTCAATTCCCCACCCTTCTTTGACCGCGGTGGAATTGACGCTTTTTGCTATTCACCACGTATTACACCAAGCTGGTGGGAAACTATCCGGCGAAGCCGTAGGGAGATATAGCTGGTTGCGGCTAAACTGTTGGGCCACAGGAAGAAAAGCAAGCAATGACATCAACACGACTCTCCAGAGAAGCGTTCGGCACCGCACTTCAACGGGGCCACGGGCGGGCGTTGCAGCATATCCAGGAGTATGGGCTTGAGGACATGGCCGACCTGGTTTTGGAAGCCTGCATCCATAGTCAAAAATACGATTCACAGGCGGAGGATAGCCGCGCCGAGTGGCTTCTCGATATGTTTCACTGCACTGCGGAATATGAGAGATTTTCCGCGGCGATACTGTCAGCATTGGCCCGAGAAACTGAAACCTCTGACTTACAACACCTGTGTGAACTTGCAGAAAGGATGGCGTCCAGGGGCGACGAGGCAGCCCGTTCCGCCTTGCGCTCACGGGTGTTGCAACAGGCGGAGGGCGGGTCTGACCTCTGGGTTGGCGCAAGCGAATTAGTCAAACTGGATGGGGTGAACGCCGTGGTTCAGCTTGCCCGCCGCTATGGCAAGCTGCTGATACAATATCCGGAAGAGATGATTCCGGCTCTTCACGGCCCTTACTTCGGCATTGATGGCGGTGTCCCCGCCGAAACACCAAGAACCCTGCAAGCGCTATCGGCTTCCGAACCCGAGATAATGGCCTATTGGAATCATGAGTTACGTGACCGCGAGCGTCGTACCCACAACTGCAATTCAGAGGAGGCCATGCGCGAGCGGGTACGCCATCAGTATTCACTGCACCAAACCCTCGCTGATGCGACAGCCGCAAGCAGCAAACATCCGAGCCAGTATATGATCTTTGGCAAATATGCCACTTCAGAGGAGCTTGAAATCGTATTTCAACGCTTACTGGAGGAACCGGATGAAGATGTCTGCGTCCGGTTATTATGGATATTCCGCAGAGCGCAAATGCCTAGGCTCGACCCCCGGCTCTGGCAGTTTGCAGCATCCGCAAACGAACAACTCCGAGACGCTACGTTTGAGGCTCTGGCCCAGCTATGCCACCCCTCGATAGGGGAGTATGCACGTGGAATACTGCGCGCCGATGGGTTAACGGAAACGGATTTGAGTGTTTTGAAACTGCTGGTTCTCAACTACCACCCGGAAGATGGCGAGCTGATTGGCTCCGCATTGCGCAGAATCGACCCGGAAACTGAAACCATTCAAGGCATCGGAATGACGATTCTGGAAATCTGCAAGCTGGGTTGCGGAACGGAATTACTTGAGGCGCTGAATTGGGTCTACGAGCATACCCCTTGCTCGCATTGCCGCGGGAAAGCTGTCAAGTTCATGCTGAAACTGGGGAAAATAGCGCCTGAAGTCCTCGAAGAATGCCGCTACGACGCAATTGAGAAGACGCGAAAAATGGCGCGTGAGTTTGGTAGAAGGTTGGGCTGAATGTGATCATTGGGTAAAAAAGTGAGGTTTCGTCGGCCTTTCACCAACCACAAATCAATCACAAACGTGTTCTCAACCAACGCATTGCGCCGCCTCTCCGCCCTCGTCCTCGTCACCTTCACCAGCCTGACGCTGCACCCCTTGCAAGCGGCGGCCCAAGGTCAGTTCGAACAATCCGCACTTCCCACATCCCGCGCCCAAGCCGCCCCCCCCTCCCGCACCGAAACCGCCGCAAAGCTCCTCGACACCCTCAAGGAAACCGCCAAACGCGCCAAGGACCGAGCCGCCCAGCGCCAGAGCACCCGCGAAGCCGTCCGCGAACTGCGCCGCCAGAAAACCCAGCTCGCCGCCCTCGAACAAGACATGCTCGACAGCTTTACCGCCACCGAAGCCCACCTCAGAGCCAAAAACCTCCCCCCGGAAATCCTCGCCCGCCACCAGGCCGCCGTCGCCGACTTCAAAGCCAAACAGGCCGACTTCAAAAGAACCTTCCAGCCCCTCGAAGCCGCCGACGAACGCGACGACGACAACGCCCGCGCCCAGAGCGTAACCCAGCTCTCCACCTGGCTCGACCAACACCAGCCCGGCAAACCCCACGCCAGGACCGACCCCCACAAGCTGCCGTTCCGCACCCCCGATTCCCGAGTCAGAGCGCCCGCCGAAACGGCCCGCGACCTGCGCGCGCAACTGGGCCTGAATCCCATACGCCTGGCCGGACCGCTGCCCGAGGGCACAACGCTCCACACCCCCGTCACCGACCCCCAGGCCCCACCCGTAGCAGGCGACCTTTCCGCCACCGAAGACATACAGCTCACCCCGGCCATCCAGGCCAAAGCCCAGGAATTGGGCAACAACCCAGTGAAGATTCACAACTGGGTACGCAACACCATCGAATTCATCCCCAGCTACGGCAGCATCCAGGGAACGGAAATGACCCTGCAAGCCAAACGCGGCAACGCCACCGACATCGCCAGCCTGGAAATCGCCCTCCTGCGCGCCGCCAACATCCCCGCCCGCTACGCATACGGCACCATCCAGCTACCGATAGCCCAAGCGATGAACTGGGTAGGCGGAGTAACGAATCCCGAAGCCGCCCTGAACCTGATGGGCCAGGGCGGAATACCCAGCATCGCCCTCACCAGCGGCGGAACGATCAGCGCCGTCAAGCTGGAACACGTCTGGGTAGAAGCCTACATCGACTACGTCCCCAGCCGAGGCGCAGTGAACAAAGTGCCCGACACCTGGGTACCGCTGGACGCAAGCTTCAAGCAATACACCTACACCCAAGGGATGGACATCAAGAGCAACGTACCGCTCGACGCCAATGCGCTGCTGGCCCAGGCACAGCAAGGCGCGACCGTAAACACAGCGGAAGGGTGGGTACAAAACCTCAACCAGAGCAATATCCAAAGCGCCCTGACGAATTACCAGACCCAAGTACAGAACTACGTCAACGCCCAGAATGCCAGCGCCACCGTAGGCGACGTACTGGGCACGAAGAGCATAATCCAGAGCAACCCCGCCATCCTGGCCGGGAGCCTGCCTTACAAGACGGTGGCGACGGGAAGCCGCTTCGCCCAATTGCCGGACAATCTCAGACACCAGTTCAAATACGCGGTATTCAGCGACGAGCGCAGCCGCGCCCTGGGTTCGCCCATCCTGAGCTTCCAGCAAAGCCTGCCCAATCTGGCAGGGAAGAAGGTGACGCTGTCGTTCGTCCCGGCGAGCCAGGCGGACGCGGACACCATCGCAAGCTACCTGCCCAAGCCGCACGCGGACGGCAGCCCGATCCAGCCCAGCGAACTACCGGCCAGCCTGCCGGGGTATTTGATCAAAGTCACCGCCCAACTCAAAGTGGAAGGCCAAATCGTAGCGCAAGGCGGCACCTTCACGCTGGGCCAGGAACTGGCCGGAGAGGGCGGGTTTACGCAAAATGGGCTGGATGGGTGGGATTTAAGCGCGGATGCTACGCTGGTCGCCGGGCAGGCAAGTGCGATCGGGCTGAATTTGCAGGGGATGAGTGCCAGCCAGTTCCAGACCCTCAAGACAAGAATGGAACAGACCAAGGCGAAGCTGCAAGCCAGCGACATCACCGGACTGACCGGTGACCAAATCACCGGGGATTTGCTCACCGCCAATGTTTGGGGGTATTTCGGAGCGGTGGATAGCCTGGGCAAACTCAGCCAGAATCAAGCCAACACCATCGACCTGCCGGGGCTGTCCTACGGCCTGTTCCACGCAGTGGTCGCGCCGATGAAGACCTTCGGCGTCGTGATGAGCGTGAGATTCCCCGGCGTGATGATGGACATCGGGCACCTCAGGCATTTGCGGGTGGCGAAGGATAACGATGCCACAACCTGGATCAACTACAACCGGATGCGCGGACAGCAACAGTCAGTGCTGGAAGCCACAATCCCCGAGCAGTTCTTCACCGACCCGGCATCAACCACCAAGCCGGAGGGCGTGAGTACGGTTAAGGCGTTGGCGACCGCAGCAAGCCAGGGGCAGAAGATATTTACCATCACGCAAGCCAATATCGCCACAGCGTTGCCGCAACTTCAGCATAGCGCCAGCGTATTGGACGACATCCGCAATGCGGTGGCGGCGGGGAAAGAGGTAACGATTTCGGAGAGGCAAGTCACCGTGGCGGGGTGGACGGGGGCGGGGTATGCGATTGTTGACCCGGCTACGGGAGCAGGGGGTTATTTGATTGAGGGGGGGGCGAATGGTGGGGTTGTATTGACGTTTATTGGCGCACTCATGACAATCATTGGGCTTTATTTGTTTCCAGCAGGGTTAGGAATGCTCCTACTTGCTTATGGGATTCACATCCTCTTCCTCGGGGTAATAACTGCTGCATTAAACGATGCATTCAATTTTACTGTGCTCAACGGGGTTCGCATCATTGGAACAATTCTTGGAACAATGCTGATTGATTTCGGCAGCGTACCTCAGGCTCTACTAACAGCGGTTGGATTCATAATTTTGTTTATTGGCGAATTGGTCTTAAAGACTTCGCAGCTGGTAACGCCATCAGATCGCAAAACCATGTTTGCTTAAGAAACAATGAATCAGATAAAAGAACAGGAACCGTTTACCTGCGTTAACTGCGGCAAGGAAAAACACAGTAAGGGTGAAATCTCTGTCTGGATACAACCAGCATTGATTATTCTTCTGTTATATCCTTGGCAGAAAAACATCTGTAAGGCTTGCGCCGAAAATATTTCTATGCTTGGGGCCTTCTTATCATTTTTTCTGTATATCGGATTGTTCATCTTGGTTATTTATTGGGCTGTCTCCTGAGGTTGTCGGTGCTATCGTGAACGACATGCCTCCCGAGAAACCGCCCAAAGAAAGCATGCGGGAGCTACTTCTCGGTTTTTTGATTCTCGATTTGAGCATCATTGTAAGCGTCTTAATATATTTTTATTGTAACTACTCAGGTATGCCGGAATAGCATTGCTGTTCCGGGGTTAAGGAAAGGCGGCGAAAGCCGATAAAGGAGGGCATGGAAGA